>DASZGH010000031.1:0-52807 GCA_035938935.1 Solirubrobacteraceae bacterium | reverse complement strand
CGGATCACGGGCATAGACCCACGGCTCACCACCGGATTCGACAACAGCTGGCTGCCCAGCAATCTGGACGCCAGTAACAGCCGTCTCGTTCCAGCTTTCCCATTTTTTCGCTGCTTCTACCCAGCCCGTCTCGATCAGGTTGTTGCTCGTATCGCGATAATAGATCTGCGTCGGGACCGAACCACCAGGCTCAAGCACGGTCGGATCGCTCGCGATCGAGATGCCGGTAGTGGACGTGATATTCCAACCTTCCCATTTTTTGGCTGTCGGGCTATATGTCGTCTCAACCAGATGATTATTCGGATCACGGGCATAGACCCAGGGCTCACCACCCGCCTCGACAACCGCCGGCTGCCCAGCGATCTGCTCACCACCACCAGCCGTGACGTTCCACGTTTCCCAAAGACTATTACCCAAGCTATAAGCAGTCTCCGTCAGGTTGTTGCTCGCGTCGGGATAGTAGACCTGGGTCGGGGTCGAACCACCCGGCAGGACAGCCGTTGGCCGTGGTAGCGCCAGCGTCGTAAAGGTCTGGTCCGACCCGTAGCTGATACCGCCAACGCTCGAGGCGACAAGCCGGTAGTGATACGTCGTCGCGGCAGCGAGACCGCTCAACTGCACGCTCACGGGAACAGCAGTAGTACCCGATCCCGCATCCGCTGGTGACGCCGGAGCCTGATAGTCATACCCAGTAGACGCACCGTACTGCCAATAATAATGAGTATCCGATCCGTCTGGGTTGACCGTGCCGCTGACTGTAGCTTGGTTTGCTTCCACACCAGTTGCACCGCCCGTAGCCGCCGTCGGAGGTTGCGGTGGCGGCGGATGCTGCCAAACCCGTACATAGTCCACCGACATTTCGGCCCCGACCGGCGCATTCCTGTACGGTGCCGGAGGAACCAGGTCCATGATCAGATATTGTGGCTTGAATGTGTTGTTGTACTCTTCGCCTATCCATTTGCCATCGTAATAGAAGGCCACGGCGCCCGACTCCCAATCCATGCCATAGGTGTGCCAGCGCCCTGCGTATCCGCCATTCGAGCAGCCGCCCACTTCTTCGCGGACCAAAAAGTTAAGAACGTGGAAGCAGGGCTTGCCGTAAAGGCCCTCCATCGTGTCCATCTCAGTTTCGTGTTTGCTGCCCTGGTACGCCGGCACAGTCCAGAGCCCTGGCCAGTCGGGAAGTTCGCCGCCTTCGGTGCCACTTACATATGTGCGCCATTCGACGTAACCGTATTGGTAGGAGAAGCCACTATGCCCTGGAACGCCATCGCCTGGGTTCGACTCAACGAGGGCTCCAGTGAATTCTTGGGAGGCGTGCAAACCTTCCCATTCGCAGGCGTGATGTTCTGGGACAACATAAAAATGTAGATAGCCGTCGCTCGGTTGATTCACAAGAACCGACGACAGGCACTGCCCGGACATCGGTCCAGATATCCCTTCGTGTTGCCATCCCTTGGTCCATACCGAGGTGTTGAGTCCAACAGAGTTGAACTCTTCATCGAACTTCAGCGCCCAGGTCCCGGGAACACCGACAGGCATTGGTTCAGCCACAGCCGGAGCGATATCGGCAGCAGTCGCAACGACAACAGTGACAGCAAACGACAGGGCCAAGACAGTTGCAAAACGGAACATCCGCCGGATGATCACAATACCTGCCATGACTTACCCCCTTTTAGCCGTCGTCGTCCGTCGTCGTCTCTAACTCGTCGCGGCGATAACCAATTCGTGGAATCGCCCGGTCCGAGAGTCCAAGCGACGGGTAATCGTCCGAGTGCGCGATCACCTTATGGGGTGACCGGAATCGACGTCAAGACGGCACAGGTAAACCAGCTACTCGACGCGAGTGTGAATCACACATTGAGCAATGGTAAGATTTTTGTGTGATCCGCCCAACGTAAGTCAAGCCATCTGACAAGCTCGTTACCTCGGGAACGGACGTGCGGCCCGCTCCTCGACGAGGACCTGACAACGCTGCTCCCCGAGCCTGGCGGCCTCCCTGGCCTACGCTTGGCCGAGGAGCGGCATGACGAGCAACGTGGCCAGCTCACCCATCATGCCGATGAACGGAGGGGCACGGTTGGTAACGAGACCCCGTCGGGACGCAGCGATGACTATGCTTATCGTGCTTGTGGTTTTGAGGGAACAGGACGAACCATCCGCGGGCCTGTGGCGACATCCGCGCCGACTCGGCGGCTCGGCCCGCCGCGCGTTGCTGCGCGCACGCTGGGCCCTCGAGGACCGTCGGCTAATGGCCGAGCAGCGACGCAGCGTGCTCGGACCGGCCCACCGGCACTGGCGCGGGAACTCGGCGCGGGAGAACCGGCAGCGCTGGGACGGCTGGGACTGGAGCAACGGGGGTGAGGAATGGAGCGCCTCGCCCGAATGGAGAGACGCGCTGATAGACGACGTGCTTGCGCGCTGGATTCCACACGACCGCGCCGTCCTCGAGATTGGCCCTGGGGCCGGGCGCTGGTCGCAAGCGCTGATGGAACGCGCGTCGAGCCTGATCTTGGTGGATGTCAGCGAGCGACCGCTGGAGCTGTGCAGAAGTAGATTCCAAGACGCCGAGAATCTCGAATTCGTGCTCTCGTCGGGAGCCGACATACCAGGGATCGCCGACGGGTCGATCGATGCCGTCTGGTCGTTCGACGTGTTCGTGCATATCGCTCCGCTCGACCAAGCCAGCTATCTGAGCGAGATCGCGCGCGTACTGACGCCGGGCGGGGTGGCGGTCATCCATCACTCAGACGGACGCAATCGCGGTCTGATCCCCTCACGTCACGGCTGGCGCTCCCCGATGTCGCGCGGTCTCTTCGCATCACTGGCGAGCCGCAGCGGACTGCTTGTCGAGCGCCAGCTGACTTGTGGGGGCCGGTCAACGCGCGGCGAGAGACGATCGACGAGTTGCACGCATGGAAGCGAGCGCTCCGTCCCGGAGTGACCGGCCCTCGGTCAGGTCGCTTGTCCGGATAAGATGGCCAGAGATGTCCGGTTAAGTTGTGGTCGCCGCAATGCTCTTTCCATAACGTAGCAAAGAGAGTACGTGGTCTATACTGCTAGAGTAGCGGTCATACAAACAAGATCTAACGGTCATATAAGTCCTGGCGTAGCCGGGATACCGGTTCTATTGTGGAGTGGAGCTATGCGAAGCACACTGCCTGATATCGCCACCCAGCTGGGTGCCGACGCGCGAACGCTACGTCGGGCAGCCGAGCGCGGAGCCGTGCATTGCCGTCGCCCTGGGCCGCGAAGCCTGGAGCTCGCCCCCGGAGAGCTGGCCTACCTACGAAGCCACTGGCAGCTACTCAGCGCGCTGACCCAAGCGTTCCGCACCGAGCCCAATGTCGACCTTGCTGTTCTGTATGGCTCGGCAGCTCTCGGCTCAGAGCACGCCCGCTCCGACCTAGACATTCTCGTTGATTTCCGCGACGACGCCGGGGCTTCCACGGCTGCGCTTGCCCGTCGTCTCGAAGAGCGCGTCGGTGTTGCCGTGGACGTCGCTTCGCTCTCACGTGTGCGCACGAAGTCGCCGCTGCTTCTGCTGCAGGTCATCGACGAGGGTCGCGTGCTCGTAGACCGCGGCGACAGCTGGGAGACGCTGCATCGCGCTCGCGAGACGATCGCCCGGGCTGCCCGCCGACAGATGGGTCGCGGCCGCGAGCAGGCAGCTGAGAGCCTGACCTCGCTGCTCGAGGAGCCGCAAATGAGCAGAGCTCCCGGCAGCCCTTCGCCCGCCGGCGCACCACGCCGGCAGCCTCGACGCACACCCGACGAAGCACGGATAATCGAGCGTTTCAAGCGTCTGGCACCCCAACAGGCCGCGCTCAAGCTGGCCACCGCGCCCTATTGCGACGACAACGGCCAGTTCGACCGAGCCCGCTGGACCGAAGCCTTCGACTCCCAGAGGCCCGACGACATCCGTGACGTCAAGGCGGTCACCGGCCTCTACGAGGGGCTTGTCAACCATCTCGTCGAGATGCTTCATGTCGCTGCGCGTCTGCGCGGTCTTGAGGTGGTTATGCGCAATGATCGCCCTTCGGGACCAGAGCTGTTTTGGGCCGCCGGAGACGACGGCGGCCTCACCTCCAACCAAGTCGACGTTCTCAAGCGCCTCTATGGCATGCGCAACGATCTGCAGCACGCCTCTCCGGGAGTGCAAGCCAGCGAGGTCTACGACGACATCTTGCTCCTCACCAAGACGCTGGGCCGCTTCGCAAAGAGCTACATCGAATGGCTGCAACGCCACGACATATCCGTCATCTAGACCGCTCTCGCGAGACCGACGCCCGAGTAAGCGCCGCAGGTCGGCAACATCGGGAACAACCCCTCGACGCGATCGAGCTCGCCAAGCAACTCGACGCCAGCGAGGGACTCGACGGCAGCGAGGGGTCGCGTACTGCCAAGCATCGCGATGTGCAACGCCGCAAGCCCTCGATTCCGTCAGAGAGAGAAGGTGGCGGCTGACAAGGAACTGCGATCCTATAGCTGCGATGAATTATTTACCGTAACTCGAGCCATCCGACGAACTCTTGACCCTGAGTCGACAGCGACCACGCGTTCGGGCGACCGGCGCCGCCGGCGCGCTTTACGAGCAGTCCGCAACGCTCGAGCCGCGCCAGCAGCGTAGAAATTTGGCCGTGATGCGCGACGCCCACTCCAAGTGCGACATCCCGGTTGCTGGCGCCGGGATGCCGAGCCACATAGCGCAGGCAAGCCCGCACCCTTCGTGCGCTTGCGTGAAGGAGCAGCTTGGGTACCGCCGCCGGCGCGTTCGACGGGCGTGCGCCCCGCGCCTCGGCGATGACTCGAGAGCGCCGCTCGCCGAGCCTGGCGGCCTCCCTGGCCTGCGCTTGGCCGAGGAACGGCATGACGAGCAACGTCGCCAGCTCGCCCAGCATGCCGATGAAGGGAGAAGCGCGGTTGGTGACAAGACGGATATGAAGGACTCCAAGCATCGAAGCGACGACCGCTTCGGCCGCAAGCGGAAGGGGCTGCCGGCTTGTCGGGATAGCGCTGCGTACCTCGTCGATGCGCGCCATGAGCGGCGCGAGCAGTTGAACGCGCTGCTCGAGCGCCTCGGGAGGGCCGGCAAACGCCTCCACGAGCCAGACGCGAGCAAGCGCGGGCTCGGCGTCGAGAAAGCTCAACAGGGACTCCACGCCGCCCAAGACGCCAAGGGGCCATGACGGCTCGCGGTCGAACGACTCGCAAACGCAGCGGACGGCTTGGATGCTCACCTGGCGCACGAGCGAAGTAAAGGCCTGCTCGACGCTCACGAATACCTGGGTGAACGTGGCCGGCGATACGGACGCTTGCGCCGCGACGGCCGTGATAGTGGTGCGACGCAGCCCGCTTGCCGCCACGATCTCCGCAAGCGCGTCGAGCATGCGCGCCCGCTGTTGCTCCAGGACGTGAGCCCGCTCCCACGCGCGATCGTCAGCGGAGGCGTCCGCTGTTGTGCCGGTCGTGTTCGCCAAGCTCGACGACCTCAAGAGGCTGCACGGGATGGACCCGCACCCCGGATACCGGAACCATGTCGAAGACCTGGCATCGGGGAGCAGTCAATCCGACCAAGCGCAGGACGTCAAGATTGACGGGGACCAGACTCCTTGGTTATCTACTGTCTGCGGCGGATCGTCTGCGCACGCCCATCCATGTATCCGTCGCTTGGGAGATCGTCGCGGCTACTGGGTGCCGGTCGCGCTGTCGGCGAAGCGCACCAGGGAGCGGGCGCGGCGCAGTGCGGCGCGCAACTCGGTTGTGCTCACGTGCATGACGCCGTACTGCGCGGTGTCCTTGAGGTCGAGCAGCCGCCGCAGTTCCTTGGCGGCGTCGCGCCCTGCGGGGACGACCTCGGTCAGAAGGCGCTCGGCGTCGTGGTGATCCTGTGAGCGCGAGCGGCGTCCAAGCCTGGTGCAACAGGCCGCGTCGGCCGCCGCAATCCCGGCCAGCACGGCAAGCGAGGCCGCCACGCTGGCGTTCGCCTCGTCCGCGTCGATGTCGGTGGCGATCAGCTCCGCGGCGTCGAGGAACTTGCGAGCGTGGGCGAGCCGCGCGGTCGCTTGAGGGCGGCCGCACACCTGCGTCCGCCCTGCGCGGCGGGACGTCATGCGACCGTCCGTCCGGGGATAGCGAGGTCTGCGAACTCGGGCCCGGCGACAGCGACGGACTGCTCGCGCAGCGACGCAATGATGGGCCCCCTGCGGCGCAGCATGGCTCTGAGGTCGTGCGGCGCCAGCTCGTGCAGGGACGCATGGTTGCCCGACCAGAGCTGAATGTGCTCGGCGAGCCGGTGCAACTGCTCGCGCCATTGCGCGTCGTCGTCGGCCACCTGCTCAGGGCGCACGATCAGCAGGTCGACGTCGCTGGCGATGCTGCCGTCCCCGCGTGCGGCCGAGCCGAAGATCGAGACGTGGACCGGCCGGGTGGCCCACTCATGCACCTCACGGCGGATACGCTCGATCAGATCCGCCCGCAAGCGCAGGAGTCCTTCGATAACACTGGCGGCGACGTGCTCGCGGTTCAGCGCGTAGAGGGTGGCCGCACCTGCCTCGTGGGCACTCACCAGCCCGTGATCCACCAGCCGGTGGAGCACCAGCCGCACGCCGCGCTCCGACCCCCGCCGGGCCAGGCGCGCAATCTCGCGGCCCGTCAGGGGAAGGGTAGTGTGTGCCAGTACGTCGAGGACTGGTCCCTCTAGGCTGGGGCAGATCGCGGCGTAGGGTTGGCTCAAGTCCATCGCAGCACTATTCTACCCGACCCGGCACTAGAGTATCTATATCGGCAGAATCATGCTGAAGGCAAGGAGCCAAGACCGGCCAATAAGGACGCCGCAACGGGACTGCCCCGTTGGCCAAGTAGAGCGAGCGCCACACACGCCGGGGGCGTGCGCGGACGCTCCGACATGGACCTCCGACATGGACGAGCGGGATGGTCAGACGGCGCGCGCGGATACAAACGCCCCTCCATATGAGCCCGGATAGAACCAACCGCCCGGTCGGCTACACACCGCTACGAGAAACTCAGCTCAGAGTGGCCGAGAACGACTTGCCACCTTGCGTCCAGTGTAGGGTACTTCCAGTGAGAACTAGAGATTGCAGGTCGATTTCGGTGCCTTCATCTGTCTGGCCTGACGCCAGGATACGACTCCCCATCTTGTCTACGGCGTGGAGTTCGGTGCGAATGTTGTAGCGGCCATCCTCGGTCAGCCATGCGAGTGAACCATCTTCCTTGAGCACCAGCGTGACAGCGTCTCCGTAGCATATAAAGCAGGGCCCGCCGTGCGGTGGGCCGCCTGTGTGCGCTTTGCGGATGATTCGCCCAGTGCGCAGGTTGCTCACAACGATCAACTGGTTGCTGGCCGAGTTCTTGAAGCGTTCCACCGCGACGATCAGACCGGTGAGCGCCTTGACTTTCGCTTCTTCTCCCGAGCCAGAATCGGGATTAAATCCGGGGCCGAGAGCGTACACGTGCTTCTGGCCGTAGGCGCATCCGAATATGTGACCGGCGGCCTCGTAGACCTGGGCCTGCGCATCCGCCGCAAGCACGTGCGAGTGCTTCCGCGGACACTTTAGAATCCGACCACTGCGTGCGTCGCTCCCCGAAGCAGTGCCCAAGATGAGCGCTAGCACGGCAATCAGGTACATGGCAATTCGTCGCATCATCCGTTAGACACCGGCTTTGGACCGAAGTTGCGTGAGCACAGCCCTTCTCCTGTGGTTGCTTTCGACTCATCACGACATCCCTCGGCGGAGCCGTGGCCGTCGGTCGATGTGGGTCTTCGCAAAAATGTCAGATTGACCCGCTCCAGATCCTCGAAGGTCATCGTCGTCTAGGTTACCGCTGCGCAGCCAGTGGCTATCCGAACTGTCCCGTCGGCGCGAGTAGAGCGAGCGCCACACGCGTCGGGGACGTGCGCGGACGCTCCGACACGGACGAGCGGACGGTCAGACGACGCGCACGGATACCCTTATCGGAGACCGCATGAATCAGACAGCCCCGCCCCCGTGGTCTTCGACCGCATCCACAAACGGAACCTTACGAAGGGACCAGCCAAGGACCAACCGATAAGGACGCCGCAACGGACATTGACACGGACAAAAAAGCGTCTATAATCCGATAAGGGCCGAGAACAGAGGCTTTTAGGGATGGTATCAAGGGACATATCGGCGGACATTTCGAGGGAGTATCGGGCGACCCATCCGTGGATCACGTTCAGCCTCAACCTCGACACCAGGGCGGTTCCTTGGACATTCTGGAATCACGTGGGCGAAGCCCACTCTAAGTGCAGGCACCTTGCCAGAACTCCGCTTGCGCCCGCGATGGCTCGCGAGATGGAACGGGTCTACCTCGCCAAGGGCGCACGCGCGAGTGCCGCCATCGAGGGCAACAGCCTCAACGAGGAGCAGGCTGTCGCGGCCGTTGAAGGCAACCTAGAGTTGCCCGAGAGTCAGGAGTATTTGCAGCAGGAGCTGCAAAACATCATCGGCGCTCTGGCGAAGATCGAAGCCGAAGTCCATCTAGATGGACGGTTTGAGATCACGGCGCAGAAGTTGCGAGAGCTAAACAGTAGCGTGCTGGCCGATCTCGAGATCGAGGATCATGTTGTGCCTGGCGAGTTTCGCACCGGGCCAATTGGCATCGGAACCGTCTATAAGGGCGCACCGCCCGAGGACTGCGAGTATCTGATCGACGCGATGTGCGACTGGCTCAACGGGCCCGACTTCAGCGCTGGCGGCGATGATCACACCAGGGACTTCCTGCATGCGTTCCTTCGTGCGGTGATCGCCCATGTCTATATCGCCTGGATACACCCGTTTGGAGACGGGAATGGTCGTACCGCGCGACTGGTTGAGTTCGGCATCCTCACCGAGGCCGGGATTCCATCGGTAGCCGCCCACCTATTGTCGAACCACTACAACGCGACCCGCACTAACTACTACCGGCAACTCGATCGCGCGTCCAAATCGGGGGGCGACCTGATCCCGTTCCTGTGCTACGCCGCCCAGGGATTCGTCGGGGAGCTGCAAGAGCAGCTGGGCAGCGTCCACGAGCTGATCGTCAACGCCACCTGGATCAACTACGTACACAGCAAGTTTCCCGATCCCACGACCACCGCACGGCGGCAACGAGAACTGGTTCTCGCCCTTCCGCCAAACGATTGGGTTCCCAGGGCCAAGCTCACGACCCTCAGTCCAGGCTTGGCTGAGGCATATGCGACCAAGAAGAGCAAGACCGTCACGCGCGACCTGAACGTGCTGGACAAACTTGAACTTATCGATCGTGGCCCTCGCGGGGTCAGGGCTCGCCGCGAGGTCATGCTCTCGTTCATGCCACGGGTCGTCGAGGGGGCCGAGTACGACCGCCAGAAGCTCTTCCCGGCCATCAAGTAATACGGCAGGACGGTCAGAGGACGCGCGCGGATACCCTTACCGGGACCACATGAATCAGCACGCCCCGCCCCCCGTGGTCGTCGACAGCGTCCACAAGCGCTTTGAGATCCCGCGAGAGCAGGTGAGCACGCTCAAGGAGCGGGCCCTGCACCCGTTCCGGCGCAGCCCCACCGACACCTTGAACGCCCTGCGAGGCGTGTCCTTCGCGGTCGCGCCCGGCGAGTTCTTCGGGATCGTCGGGCGCAACGGGTCGGGCAAGTCGACGCTGCTGAAGTGCCTGGCCGGCATCTACGGCGTCGACGAGGGCAACATCTACGTCAACGGCCGCATGTCGGCCTTCATCGAGCTTGGCGTCGGCTTCAACCCGGACCTGCCTGCCCGCGACAACGCCCTGCTGAACGCGACGATGCTAGGGCTCAGCCCGCGCGAGGCTCGCCGCCGCTTCGACAGCGTGATCGACTTCGCCGAGCTTGGCGAGTTCGTCGACCTGAAGATCAAGAACTACTCCTCGGGGATGCTCGTGCGGCTCGCGTTCTCTGTGATGATCCACGTCGACGCCGAGATCCTGCTGATCGACGAGGTGTTGGCGGTCGGCGACGCCGCCTTTCAGCAGAAGTGCTACGACGAGTTCGAGCGCATCCGGCGCAGCGGCGCCACCGTGCTGTTCGTGACCCACGACATGTCGGCCGTGCAGCGCTTCTGCGACCGGGCGATGCTGCTCGAGCACGGCCGCCAGGTCGAGCTGGGAGACCCCGAGCACGTCGGCAACCGCTACCTGGAGCTCAACTTCTCCGAGCAGGCACGCCAGGCAGAGCAGGCGATTGCCGAGCAGCTTGGGCAGCCACCCGCACCGGCAGGCCTCCCAGAAGCCGATATCGCGTCTGAGTCGGCGGTCATCTCCGAGTCCGCCGAGGGCAAGACTGAGAGTGGGCCTGGCGAGCACGCGCCTCGACGCGACGGCGACGGCCGCGCCGAGATCATGGACGCCTGGGTCGAGGACGAGCATGGGCAGCGCAGCGAGGCGCTGCCTACGGGCCGACCCTGCACGTTCGCCGCCCGCGTTCGATTTCTCGCCGAGGTGGAGGATCCGCTGTTTGCGATCAACGTCCAGAACAGCCGCCGCGATCACCTGCTGTCCGCGTCGAACGTGCGCAGCGAGCCGCGCTGCGGCGTCTTTCAAGCCGAGGAGGAGGTCGTCTTCGAGGTTCGCTTCGAGAACGTGCTGGCGCCCGATCGCTACCACGTCACCCCTTCGGTGGCGCGCCACGGGGGCGCGTGGATCGACCGCCGCGAGCGGATGCTCTCCGTCGTCGTCACCGGCACGCGCAGTTCCGACGCCCTGCTCGAGCTCCCCTACGAGCTCGTCATCGAGCGCCGTGCGCCGCACGTCACGGCGCGGGAGCTGACGCGATGAGCGCTTCCACCGCGAGTCCCGTAGAGCGCTCAGACCCGCAAGCCGGCGCCGAGCCGCTCGGAGGGCTCGGACGCCCGATCAAGGGACCGTCCGCGCTCGGGTCGGAGCCGAGGCGTCTGTGGCAGCTGACGTGGGCACTGGCCAAGACCGAGTTCAAGCTGGCCTTCTTCGGCTCGGTGCTGGGATACCTGTGGCAGCTGATGCGCCCACTGCTGCTGTTCGGGGTGATCTTCGGCGTCATCAGCCTCGTGGCCAAAGGCCTCGGCAAGGGCCTCCCCTTCTACCCCGTGTCCGTTCTGCTCGGGATCGTCCTGTTCACCTTCTACAGCGAGTCGACCGGCGGATCGGTCACGTGCCTGATCCTGCGCGAGAACCTCGTGCGCAAGATCGACTTCCCGCGGCTGGCGGTACCGCTCTCGACGGTCATGACGGCGCTGCTGAACGTGTCGCTCAACCTCGTGCCCGTGATCGTGTTCCTGCTTGCCACCGGTGGCTCTGTGCAAGCGAGCTGGCTCGAGCTGCCGCTGCTCGTGCTGTTGCTGGCCGCGTTCGCGACCGGTCTGGGGATGATCCTCTCGATCGGCTACGTGTACTACCGCGACGTGCGCCCGATCTGGGACGTGGTCCTGCAGATGACCTTCTACGCCTCGCCGATCTTCTACCCGATAACCAGCGTGGAGAAGAACTTCAACGTGCTCGGCCTCGACGTCAACTTCGCCCATCTGATGATGGCGAACCCGTTCGTGGCGATCCTCGTGCAGGCCCGTCACGTCCTGATCGCCCCGAGCTACCCGACCGCGGCGAGCGCGATCGGGGGAACGCCGATGCTCCTGATCCCGATCGGGATCGGGATCGCGGTGTTCGCGACCGGATTCCTCCTGTTCGACCGTCAGGCGCCCCGAGTCGCAGAGCAGCTGTAGCGTGCGGATCGCCTTCGTCGGTCAGAGCGTCTACTTCCGCCAGTGCTCGATGGAGCACCCAGCGGACGGCCTGGAGCCGCTGTTCCTGGACTTCCGCTCGGACGCGCCGCCGGAGCCCCTGATCGCAAAGCTCGAGACGCTCGATCCCGACGTGGTGATGGTGTTTCGCCCTGAGATCGTCCCCGATGGCTTGTTCGACAGGCTGAGGGCGACCACGCTCGGCTACCTGACCGAGCCGCTGCCGCGCGATGCCAAGGATGGCCACCCCGATCTGCAGGCGCGCCTGCGCTGGCTGACGAAAGTCGACGCGGGCAACTTCGACCGCATCGTGTCCTTCGACCCTCTGATCGCCGAGACGGCGGCGAGCGTGCTGCCAGTGTGGCGCTCGCTGCCGATCCCCGTCGCCGACAGTCTGTTCGCGGATGTGCGCGAGCGTGCCTGCCCGCCACGGCTGCTATTCGTCGGGCGCTCGACCGAGCATCGCGAGGAACTGCTCGCCCCGGTCAAGCAGGCCCACCCGATCGTCCACATCGGCCACGGCCTGTTCGGCGAGCGACTGGCGCGCTTCATGGACCGCACCGACGTGCAGCTGAACCTCCACAACAATCCCTACCCATCGTTCGAGAACCGCGTCTGCATCGCGCTGGCGGCAGGGCACCTGGTCATCTCCGAGCAGCTGAGCCCGCGCCACGACCTGGAGCCCGGCCGCGACTACCTCGAGTTCGAGGGCGCCGAGCAGCTGGCCGAGCTGGTCGGCGAGCTGGAGCGCGACCCCGGCGCCTACCTGGACGTGCAGCGCTCGGGCCGCGAGCAGGCCGAGGCCTTCCGCGCCTCGCGGGTGTACCCGCGGCTGCTGCGCGAGGCGATCGAGGACGTCGCCGCGAACGGCTCGCAACGCCGCCAAACCCCCACAGGGTAGGAACGGGGTGCTACCATGGTTGGATGTCCGCTCATAAGCTCTCAGTTGCCCTGGAGGAGCCGGTCGCCATCGCTGCCAAGCGCGCCGCTCAGCGCCGCGGCATCAGCCTGTCGGCCTGGCTGAACGAGGCCTCGCGTAACGCTTTGAATGTCGAGGACGGGCTGATCGCCGTCGCTGAATGGGAAGCCGAGCACGGACCACTATCCGCGGAGGCACTCGCGAGAGCCGACGCGGCGCTCGACGAAGCCGGCGTCGATCGCGCCGCGTGAGCGGCGTCACCTACGACTCCGGAGCCCTGATCGCAGCCGAACGTGGCTCGCAGTCGCTGTGGGCGTTTCATCGCCGACTGCTGGAACGCGGCGCTCGCCCTACCGTCTCGACGGTCGTTCTCGGCCAGGCGTGGCGAGGAGGTCCCCAGGCGTCGCTTTCGCGCCTCTTGCGCGGGTGTCGCATAGAGCCGCTGAGCGAGCCCCAGTCCCGCTTGGCCGGCGCCGCCCTGGCAGCAAGCGGCGGACGCGACGTAATCGACGCCGTCGTCGTCACGACCGCATTGGCACGCGACGACCTGGTTGTCACCAGCGACCCCGACGATCTACGCCGTATCGCCACCGCGATCGGCGGCGCGATCGCTCTGTACGTCGTCTAGCTCGAAGCGGTTTGGCGCGGGCTGCCGAACGCGTGCACGTCGGCGAGCAGGTCGTGGGCGATGCGGGCGAACAGGCGGGACGCGCGGTACTGCTCGGCCTTCAGGCGGCCGCGCACGCGGATGCGGTGGTGCATCTCGGGGAAGCGCTGTAGGCGCTCGAGGATCCAGACCAGCGCACCCGGCGAATCGAAGTGCAGGTAGTCGATGTTGCGCTCCAGTCCGTGCGCGGGCGTTGGCGCCTCGGCAAGCAACAGGTGGCCGGCCGCGAGGTGCATGCCTACCTGAGGGCCGAAGGCGCCGCCCGGCTCGGCGGCGACGTACACGCCGACGTCGTATTCGCGCAGCAGCTCGATCAGCGGCGGCCCGCTGAGACCGTGCACTATCTGCAGCAGGTCGTGGTGGTGCTTGGCCGGCAGCAGCAACCGCTCGCGGTGCCCGCTCGAGCGCCCAATCGTCATCGCCCGCATCGCGATGTGCGGCCGGCGCACCTCGGCGAAGACGGCGTCGCTCACAGGCGGCGGTATCGCGCGCCAGAGCGTGGCCTCCCCGGCCCGCTCGCCCGTGAGCGAGGGATGAAAGGAGGCGACCCTGTCCAACGAGCCGGCGACGCTCGCGAGCTCCGGGCCGAACGCGGGGCCGACGTGCAGCCCAAGCGTGCGGCCGGGCAGCTCGCCGAGTATCTCGGCGGGCACGCGCACGGGATCGAAGACGACCGTCGCGTCCGCGCGCGTCGAGCGCGCTGCCGCTGTGACGCACGCCCAATCCATCCCCCTCCCAAGCTCGATCCGGCAGGGGTCAAGGCCACTCGCGGCGAGCGGGGGTGCGCAGCCGTCCAGCCACACCGGCTCGCCGACGAACGCGACGCGCAGCTGCCGCGAGCCGGGTCGCGTCGCTGCCTGCGCGACGCTGGGGGCGGCGGTGGTGCTCATCGGCAACAGTACGATAGCGACGCCTCCGATGAAGATCGCGTTCCTGGTCAACGACCTGCAGCTCTCCGGCGGCGTCGGCGTCGTGCTCGCGCACGCGCGGCGCTTGAGCGAGCTGGAGGGCTGGGAGGTGACGCTCGTGCTCGTGCGCGAGGACGAGGGCGCGAGCTGGCAGGGCTATGAGCACCTGCCGCACCTGCACGTGCGCTCGCGCGAGCAGGCGCTGGCCGAGCGCTACGACATCGCGATCGCGACCTGGTGGGAGACCACGTTCACGCTGTTCGAGCTGGACGCCGAGCGCTACGCCTATTTCGTGCAGAGCCTGGAGGACCGCTTCTATCAGCACAACGAAGCGGAGAGACTCGGCGCGGGGCTGACTTTCGACCTGCCGGTGGCGTTCATCACCGAGGCGGGTTGGATCGCGCAGACGCTAGCGGGCTTGCGACCCGACGCCCCCTGCCACCTGGTTCGCAACGGGATCGACAAGGAGGTGTTCGCCCCAGTCGAGCGCGTCGAGCCCGCCACCGACGGCCCGCTGCGGATACTGATCGAGGGTTCGCCGAGCTCGTGGTTCAAGCACGTGCACGACGCGATCGACGCAGCGGCCGCGATGAGCGAGCCAAGGCACGTGACGGTCGTGTGCGGCGATCGCAAGGCACTGGGAGAGGTGGCGGCCGACGAGGTGGTTGGCCCGCTCAGCCATCGCGAGATGGCGGTGCTGTACGGCCGCACCGACGTGTTGCTGAAGCTCTCGAGCGTCGAGGGCATGTTCGGGCCGCCCTTGGAGGGCTTTCACGGTGGCGCCACCTGCGTCGTGACCCCTGTGACCGGCTACGAGGAGTACGTAGAGCACGGCTACAACGCCTTGCTGTGCGACTGGGAGGACCTGCTCGGCACCGCCCGCCAGCTCGACCTGTTGGCGCGCGACCGCGAGCTGCTGCACCGCCTGCGCGCTGGCGCGCTGAAGACCGCGCACAGCTGGCCGGACTGGGAGCGGTCCAGCCAGCTCATGGTCGCCGCCCTGCAGGCGATCCGCCACGACCCGCAGCCGGGAAGCGCAGTGGCGAGCGCGCGGATGCTGGCCGATCTGCGCGGGGGCCTCGAGATCTACCACGGCCACTTGCGCGAGCGCCTCGACTTCGCGCGCCGCGCCGACCGCTTCGACCGCCTGCGCACGCGCGTCCGGCGCAACCCGCTGCTACGCCGCTTGCTTGCGCTGCGCCGCTACCGCGCCGTGCGCGCGGCCGCGCGGCCGTTTCGCCCGCTGACCGGCCGGGTGCGCCGGGTGCTGTCGTGAGCGCCTCGCGGCAGGAGCGGCTACGCGGATAGGATTCCAACCGGTGGAAGCGCGGCGCGGAAGCGACACATTCGAGTCGACGCCGGCGCCCATCGCGCAGCCTGCCGACCCGAACGCGTCGCAGGCCCGGTCGGCAAGCGCCGGCGACGGCGCCCGAACGGGGCGCTCTGCGCCCCCCTCGACGCCTCCGAGGAGCCCCGGTCGCGTGAACTGGGTCGACCTGCTGCTGGTGGCCCTGCTGATCGCGATCGTCGCCGCCGTCTATACGCGCTACGCGGTGCGGATCGGCAACTTCCAAAACGACGAGGAGCAGTACCTGCGGGTCGCTCGCTACATCGCAGCCCACTTCCCGAGCGCGCTTTGGAAGAGCGGGCTGTTCGCCCGCGGCTCTCAGCGCATGGACCAGCTGGTGCTCGCGCTGCCGTTCGCGTCGATGCGCGGTCCGGGGGCGTTCGAACTGGCCCACGCGATCCAGAGCCTGATGTTCGCGAGCACCGCGCTGCCGGTGCTGCTGCTCGCCCGCCGTGCCGGCCTCGGACGCGCGGCCGGCCTGTTCGCGGCCACCCTGTCGGTCGTGGTTCCTTGGGCCGTCGTATCGACCTCGTTCCTGACGGAGTGCATCGCCTACCCGGCGTTCTGCTGGGTGCTGTACGCGACCTGGGTGGCGGCACGACGCCCGCGCGCTCGCAACGACGCGCTGGCGCTGCTGGCCGTCGCGATCGCCGCCCTGTCGCGCACGGCGCTGCTCGCGCTCGCGCCACTGCTGCCGCTCGCGGTGCTCTGGCACGAGTGGAGCTGGGAGCTTCGCGGTCGTCGGTGGCGCCGGCGCGCGCGGCAGCTGCCTGCGCAGCTGTGGTCCCGCCACCGGCTGCTGACGACGGTCGTGGGCGCCGCCGCGATCGTTCTCGTGGCCGATCGTCTCGGCCTGCTCCCCGGCCGCGGATTGGCGGCTCTCGCCGGCGAGTACGGCCTCCCCCACCCCGATTCGCTCTCCGGCGTCGCCAGTCGCTACGAGAGCTACCTGTCGCGCCTGGTGGTGGGCACGGGTTTCCTCGCCGCCGCGCTCGCGTTGCCGTGGGTCATCGCCAACCTCGCGCGTCCGCTCGACGGCGGCCGTCACGCGCTGGCGGCGATCTGCACCCTGGGCGTGGCGATGATGCTGCTCTCGCTGCTGCAGGCGCCGCCGGACGAGCGCTACGTGCTCTACGGAGCCGCCCCGATTGCGCTCGCGGCCGCGGGCACGCTGCGCGAGTGGGCGTATGCACCCCGCCGCAGCCTGGGTATGGCCGTTGGGGTGGTCGCGGCCGCCGTGGCCTTGGTGGTCCTGATCGACGACGTGGCATGGCCGGAAATGACCAACCAGTACGACTTTTTCAGCTTTCCGGCGGCAGTTTTCTACCAGCGCGCGGTGCTGCAACATCTCTCGACGCTGCGTCTGCCGCTGCTGCACCCCAGCCCCCAACTGCTGGCGTACGTCGGCATCGTGGCGGTCGCGTGCGCCTTCGCCGCTCTGGGTCTCGTCAAGCGCGTTGCCCGACCGGCCGCCGCACTGGTCGCAGTCGGCCTGCTCGCGATGTGCGCGACCCAGACGATCTACGCACTGAGGAAGTTCTCGCAGACGGCGGGCGCAGCGAGTGGGCCAGATGCGGCGCAGCGCTCTTGGGTCGATCGCTCCGTGCCCAGCAGCGTGCAGGTGGGGGCGCTGGCGATATCGATGGGGATGACCGCCGACTACCTGCCGATCTGGCGCGCGACCGAGTTCTGGAACACCTCGGTGCAGTACGACAGCTCCTTCGGTCCTCCTGGCTTGCTCCCGTTCCAGATCGGCAGCGAACCCCGTCCTCTGACGGCGCAGGCGAACAGTGGCCTGCTGATCGCTGCGAGCGAACACCGACGCGCCTCGCCACAGCTCGTCCCGCGCTACATGCTGATCCCTCGCCAGGGAACCAACTCGATCGGCCTCGACGCGCAGCTCGTCGCGGAGGATCCCTCCCTGCCGCTCGAACTGGTGCGGCTCACCCTGCCCCCCCGCATCGACTGGAGCATCGGCGGGACCTCGCCGGAAGGATTCATGCCGGCTGGGAGGCCCGCGACGGCGATCGTCTACAGCGGCGCACTTGCCGGTCCGGCGCGCCGCTGCGCGCGCTTCTTACTGATCCCACCGCCGGATCCCACCAGGCGCTGGTCCTATCGGGTGACGAGCGCCGGACGCAGGCTTGCCCAGGCGACGCTCGGCGGGTCGCAGACGGCGTCCGTGTCGGCACCGCTCCTGGCGCGTGCGAGCGCGCACGGCCCGAGCGCCGAGCTTGCCGTCTACGCCAAGGCGCGGCCGGTCGCGATCAACGGCGTGTCGATCGGCGTCAGGCTCGCGTACTTCAGCGTCGGCGCATGCTCGGCGAGCGGGCGGTGACGCCGACCCGATGACGTCGACGGGGATCCGGCGACTGCGCTCGCTCGCGGCACGCGTCCTTGGCGATCGTCGCGGCACGACAGGGCCACAGGCGCCGGTGCCCGCGGCGACACTGCTCGAGCTGGCGCGCCACGGCCCGGCGCCGCTGGTCGATGCGGCCGCTCCGGCGAGCGGCGCGCTGCGGATAGCGACCGTGATCCCGTCATTCAGGCTCGGCAGCGGCGGGCACGCGACGATCGTCCGCCTGATGCGCGGCCTGCGCGCGCGCGGGCACGAGGTGTCGCTGTGGCTGGAGGACTGCGAGGACCGGCACGCCGGCGAGTCGCCGACGCTGACGGAGCGCTCCTTCGAGCGCTTCTTCGGCGCCGAGGACCTGCCGCTGCACACGGGCTTCGAGCGCTGGCAGGGCGCCGACGTGGTGCTCGCGACCGGCTGGCAGACGGTGGCGCGGACGCTGCTGCTGCCCGGCGCCCAAGCCCGCGCCTACCTCGTGCAGGATCACGAGCCCGACTTCTACCCGACCTCCGCGGAGGCGCTGTGGGCGGCGCAGACTTACCGGCTCGGGCTGCCCTGCATCGCCGCCAGCGAGTGGCTTGCGCGACTGCTGCGAGAGCGCTATGGAGCAAACGCCTGCCACTTCGACCTCGCCGCCGATCGCGATCTGTATCGCCCTAGCCTGGGCGAGCGTCGTAAGGACCTGGTCGTGTTCTACGCCCGCGCGGTCACCCCCCGGCGAGCGGTTCCGCTCGGGCTGGCGGCGCTCGCCGAGCTCGCCGCGCGACGGCCAGGCGTGGACATCGCGCTGTACGGCGAAAGCAGCGCGCTGCACGCGCCGTTCGCCCACCGCCAGCTCGGGGTCCTCAGCGACAGCAGCCTGGCCGAACTGTACGCGCAGGCGACCGTCGGGATGGTGCTGTCGCTCACCAACCCTTCGCTGACGGGGCTCGAGATGATGGCGTGCGGCCTACCGTGTGTCGAGCTGGCGAGCGACTCGATGCTCGCTACGTTCGGGCGGGACGGGCCGCTGGTGCTCTCCCAGCCCGATCCGCTCCAGCTGTGCGCGGCGATCGAGCGCCTGCTCGACGATCCGGCGGCACGCGAGCAAACCTCGCGAGACGGCGTCGAGCTGATGGCGCGTCGCAGCTGGAGGACAGCGGCCGAGCAGGTGGAGCGGGGACTGCGACTCGCAGCGACGGCGAGTGTGGGCTGATCGCGACGTGCGGCGGAGGGCGAGGATGGGCACGGGAGCGTCCGCGAGGCCGGATCGAGGCAACGGCAGCTACTCATATCATCTCGCCGTGCACGTCCGCCGCCGGCGCGGGAAGCGGGACTGAGGTATGGCGACCAACACCACCACATCCACCGCCCCCTCCGTCGCCGTCGAGTCCCGGCGCCGAGCGATCGCGACTCGTGCCCGCCGGACGGCGAGAAGGGTGCCGCTTGCACTGGCGTTGATCCTGCTCGTGGGCGCCCTCCAGGCGCTCGCCTGGGATCTGGCCCTTCCGGCCTTCCAAGGGCCAGACGAAGCCTCCCACTTCGCCTACGTCCAGTATCTCGCCGAGACCGGCCGTCTCCCGAGCTCGACCACCGGCGGCACTCCCGACTCCTCTGAGGTACAGAGCGCACTGAGCACACTCAACCTCAACCCGACCACGGGCAATCTGTCGGCGCGCCCAGCCTGGAGCTCGGCCGACCTGTCGCTGTGGCGGGCTGCGGAGGGCACACTCGGCGCCGGCTCCCGAGCCAACGGCGCGGGGCCCAACCCGATCGCCAAGAACCCGCCGCTCTACTACGCGGTCATGGCAATCCCCTACCGGCTGTTCGTCTGGCTGCCGCTGCTCGAGAGGCTGTTCGTTCTGAGGCTGTTCAACGCGCTCTGCTACCTGGCGACGATCGCGCTGACCTGGCTGATCGCCGCGGAGGTGTTCGGCCGCGTCCGCTGGAAGCAGGCGCTGGCGGCCGGAGCGGTGGCGCTCGAGCCGCAGCTGGCGTTCATGAGCGCGGTGGTCAACGCCGACAACCTCCTGATCGCGCTGACGACGGGCCTGCTGCTGGCGGCGTTGAGGCTCGTCAGGCGCGGACCGACGATGGCGCGCGTGCTGACCTGCGCCGTCCTGGCCAGCGCGGCGGTGCTGACACACGGACGCGGTCTCGTGACACTGCCGGTGCTCGCCACTGCCTACGCGGTCGCGTGGCTGCGCTTTCGACCCGCACCGCGCGACGCGCTGGCGCGCGGCGCCGCAGCGGCGTCGATGGTGGGCGGAGCGTTCGCGGCCTACACGCTGCTGGGTCGCTCGAGCGGCGGGTCGCTGTACGGCGGACAGGTGAGCGAGCTGAACAACGGCGGCTTCAACGTGCGCCAGTTCCTCTCCTCGATCTACCAGTTCTACTTCCCCAGACTTCCTTCGTTGCACCCGCGCATCGGACCCGAATACGGCTACCGGCAGGTGTTCGTCAACACCTTCTACGCAACCTTCGGCTCGCTCGAGGTCACCTTCAAGCAGCACGTGTACGACGCTTTGCAAGTGCTCTCGGCGCTTGGCATCGTCGGCTTCTACACCGCTTGCGTGACGCGCTGGCGGCGCCTGGCGCACGGATGGCCCACCGTGGTCCTCATGCTCGTGCTCGCGCTCACCACGCTGTTCTTCCTGCACTACGTCTCCTACCGCGCGCTGCTCGGCAACGGCGGCAGCGACCCGCTGATCGTCGGGCGCTATCTGCTGCCGATGGTGTCGCTGTTCGGTCTGGCGATCGCGTTCACCGCAGGCTCGCTGCCTCGCCGCGCCGGCCCGCTGCTCGGCGCGGCGATCCTCTCGCTGGGCGTGCTGCTGTCACTGGGGGGTATCGCGATCACGGCGGTGAGGTTCTATGCCTGAGCCTGCCGCACACCGGACCCGCAGCGGGATATTGGCCCGTCCCCGCTCGATCCTCGCCGCGGCGCTGATGGCCGCGCTGATCCTCGCCGGAGCCCTGATCTGGTACCGCCCCTACCTGACCGCGCGGTCGAATGCGATCTCCGAGGTCCCGGCGCCGTCGGCGCTGTTCGCGGTCTCCGAGTTCTCCGTCCCGGCCGGCGGACGAGCGTGCATGGACTCGGTGACAGTGAATCCGAACAGCCGCGTGGCGGCGTTCATGCTGCGCCCGGCGAGACCGACCCCCGCCGGCGGTCCGCCCGTCGATCTGGTGCTGAGCGCTCCCGGCTACCGTGCGACGTTGCACGTCCCGGGCGGGTACCCGGGCGGGAGCGTCGCGCTGTCGATCGCGTCGCCCCCCCGAGCCGAGATCGGGACCGCATGCTTTGTCAATCGCGGCAGAAGCACGGTCTTGCTCGACGGGACCACCGAAGCGCGCACCGTCTCGCGCTCGCGAGTGCTCGTCGACGGCTACACCGCCGTCGGCGATATCGCGCTCACGTTCTACGACAGCCGTTCTCGTTCGCTGCTCGACGGCCTCGGCGAAGTCTTCGGCCACGCCTCCAACCTCACCGACCGCCTCGTACCGGTGTGGCTGATCTGGTTGCTGAGCGCGCTCGTCGCCCTGGGCGTGCCCTGCGGGATGACGGTGGCGCTCTACCACGCCCTGCGCACGGACGAACGGTCGGGGCGAATCTAGGACATCGCCGGCTGAAAGTGCCGTCAGGGCCGTCGTCGCAGCCCGAGAATGCTCAGCAAGAACGAGGAGAAGAAGATCTGGATGCCGACGATCATCAGCGTGGCGGCGACGACAGCCATGTGTTCGTCGGCCAACGAGCCGAACCCGTGCGAGATCCAGGTCGCCACGATCACCGCCCCAAGCGCGAGTCCGAGGAGCACGAACCCGCCGCCCAGCAACAGGCCGTGCTCGAGCCGAAAACGCGCCCGCATGCGGTCGAACCAAGGGTCGCGCTCCCCCATGAAGTAGGTGCCGTAGGCGTGCGCGCACAGCCCGAGCGCGAGCACCTGCGTGCCGACGACCATCAGCAACGCTCCGCCGATCAGCGCGTGGATTCCCCAGGCGCGCCCGAACAGGTCGAGCCCGCCCCCCACCAGCACGACGATCAGCGTGCCGATCCCGGCGAGACTCGTGCCCGGCACGATGAACAGGTGCGTGGGCGAGTGCACGAGTAGGAAACGAAGATGGCGCCAGCCGTCGCGAAAGCTCGACAGCTTCGACTCCCCCCCGCGCGGGTGGTATTCGATCGGGAACTCGGCGATCCGCAGTTTCTCCTTGGAGGCGCGGATCACCATCTCGGAGGCGAACTCCATCCCGGTCGTGCGCAGGTCCAGGCGCGGCAGCACATCCGTGCGCAGCGCGCGCATCCCGCAGTGCGCGTCCTTGATGCCCGTTCGGAAGAACAGATTGAGCAGCCCGGTGAGGACGGGGTTGCCGATGTAGCGGTGAAGCCACGGCATCGCACCGGGCTGGATGTTGTCCATGCGATCGCCCATCACGAGCTCCGCACCGGCATCCAGCTCGCTGACGAAGCGGGGGATCTCGTTGAAGTCGTAGGTGAGGTCGGCGTCGGCCATCACGATGTACTTGCCGCGCGCAGCGGCGAATCCAGCCAGGTAGGCGCTGCCGTAGCCCCTGCGGGGCTCTGAGACGACCCGCGCCCCCGCGGCGGCGGCGAGCGCGGCCGAGTCGTCCTCGGAGGCGTTGTCGACGACCACCACCTCGCCGTCGAGCTCGTTGCTGTCGAGCACTTTGAGCGCCGTGGCGACGCACAGCTCGATGTTCTCGGCCTCGTTCAGACAGGGGATCACCACGGACACGAGCGTCGACGAAGGCCGCTCGGCGGCCTCTGGAACGATAGGCCTGGTCGTCTGTACGGTGCTCATGGGCTTGATCCGGTCCGGCGCCTGCTTTGAGAACTGCGTCGGGTCCAAGCGCTTGGTCTAACAGCGCGAACGGCCAAAAGTGGCGCAGCCAAGACCCGAAAGACTCGAACGACTCAGTCGAATCCTACCGGACGCATCGGGAGGCGGCTCGTGTGCGAGCTTCATCCAAGTCGTCGGTTGGAGCACGAGGACAGCCGTACCGCTCCGGCGTAGCGCCGGTCCGGCAGGCCTGGCAGTCTGCCCTTAGATGCGCATCTGCCTGATCTACGACTGTCTCTATCCCTACACGGTCGGCGGCGCCGAGCGCTGGTATCGCAACCTGGCCGAGCGGCTGGTCGCCGAGGGCCACGAGGTCACCTATCTGACCCTGCGTCAGTGGGAGCGCGGGCAGAAGCTCGATCTGGATCCGCGCGTGCGGGTGGTGTGCGCCGGCCCGCGCATGAGCCTGTACACGACTGGACCCCCACCGGCCCGGCGGCGCATCCTGCCGCCGCTCGTGTTCGGCGCAGGCGTGCTCTGGCACCTGCTGCGCCACGGCCGCCGCTACGACGCCGTGCACACGTGCGCCTTCCCGTACTTCTCGCTGCTGGCGGCCGCAGTGGCACGCCCGCTTGGCCGCTATCGCCTGGTAGTCGACTGGTTCGAGGTGTGGAGCCGCGAGTACTGGCGCGAGTATTTGGGCCCGCCCGGCGGGCGCGTGGGCGGGCTGGTGCAGCGCCTGTGCGCCCGTGTGCCCCAGCACGCCTTCTGCTTCTCAGAGCTGCACGCGGCGCGTCTGCGCCAAGAGGGCCTGCGCGGCAAGATCACGGTCCTGCGCGGCCTGTACGCGGGCTCCACCACGCCGGCCCCGGTGCGCGCCGCAGACCCGCTGGTGGTCTTCGCCGGGCGCCTGATACCCGAGAAGCGCATCACGGCGGGCGTCGCCGCCGTCGCGACCGCAGCCCGCCGGATCCCCGACCTACAGGGGATCTTCTACGGCGACGGCCCCGAGCGCGAGCGCCTGCGCGAGGCGATCGCCGAGCATCGGGCCGGCGACTTCATCTCGGCGCCGGGTTTCGTCGACGGCGAGCTGATCGACGCCGACATGCGCCGCGCGCTGTGCGTGCTGCTGCCCTCAGAGCGCGAGGGTTACGGCATGGTCGTGATCGAGGCCTGCGCACACTCCACGCCGGCCGTGGTCGTGGCGGCGCCCGACAACGCCGCGGTAGAGCTTGTGCAGGAGGGCGTCAACGGCGTGATCGCCGCGAGCGCCGAACCCGAGACAATCGCGCAGGCGATCGTACGTGTGCGGGAGGCGGGGATGGCGATGCGCGAGAGCACGGCGCGCTGGTTCGCTGAAAACGCCGAGCGCCTGGCGCTCGAGTCATCGCTCCGGATGGTCCTCGTGAGCTATGACGCCCCTGACCGCTAGCCTCCCCGCGAGATGAGCAAAGCAATCGTGCGCGCTGGCGTCGTTGGCCTGGGCTATTGGGGCCCGAACCTGGCGCGCAACCTGGCGGCGCTGCCCGGCGTCGAGCTGACCTGGTGCTGCGACGGCGACGAGGAGCGCCGCGAGCGCCTGGCAGCGACGTACCGCTCGACCCGCTTCACCGGCGAGCTGGACGACCTGCTCGAAGATCGCGAGCTCGACGCGATCGCGCTCGCCACCCCGGTGCCCACGCACGCAGATCTGGCGCAGCGAGTGCTTGCGGCCGGCAAGCACTGCTTCGTGGAGAAGCCGCTGGCGCAGTCCACGCAGGATGCCGAAGCCGTGGTGGTCGCCGCGCGCGAGGCCGACCGCATCCTGATGGTCGGCCACCTGCTCGAGTACCACCCCGGCGTGCGCCTGCTCAAGCAGACTCTCGACTCGGGCGAGCTCGGCGATCCGTTGTACATCTACGGCAACCGCCTGAACCTCGGCCAGCTGCGCGCCGACGAGACCGCGCTGTGGAGCCTCGGCGCGCACGACGTCTCGGTTGTGCTCGCGCTCGCCGGCGAGGAGCCAAGCGAGCTCTCGGCGCGCGGCGAGTGCTACATGCGCGAGGGCGTCGAGGACGTCGTCTTCTGCTTCCTGCGCTTCGCATCCGGCCTGGCCGCCCACCTGCACCTGAGCTGGCTGGACCCCCACAAGGAACGCCGCTTCACAGTCGTGGGCTCCAAGCGGATGGCGACCTTCGACGACATGGAGCTCGAGCGCAAGCTCACCATCTACGACAAGGGCTTCGACGAGAAGGCCAACAGCTACGGCGAGTACATCACCCGCGCGGGCGAGATCCGCTCGCCGCGCGTACCCAACGCCGAGCCGCTGCGGCTTGAGTGCGAGCACTTCGTGCAGTGCGTGCGCGAAGGGCGCGCGCCACTCTCAGACGGGGAGAGCGGACTGCGCGTGGTGCGCGTGCTCGAGGGACTGCAGAGGGAGCTGGACGCCTCGCGGCGCTCCTCACCGGCGACCGCGAGCGCATAGCGCAACGCCGTTGACCCCAGGCCGGCCCTTGCCGATGATCAGAGCGTACGCGGACCCGCGACGCCGGGAAGCTCGCGCGTGCCGTCGCGCAGTAGCTCGAGATCGGTTCGCGTCATCAGCCGGATCAGCTGCTCGAATGCGGTCGCCGGCTTCCAGCCGAGGTCGCGCTCAGCCTTGGCGGGCGAGCCAATCAGGTGATCGACCTCGGCCGGCCTGACGAACGCGGGATCGATGGTCACGTACTGCTCGAAGTCGCCGAGCCCGGCCTCGTCGAAGGCCACCTGACAGCATTCGCGCACCGAGTGCGCCTCGCCGGTGGCGATCACGTAATCCTCGGGCTCGTCGCGCTGGAGCATCAGCCACATCGCCTCGACGTAGTCCTTGGCGTACCCCCAGTCGCGTTCGGCGTCGAGGTTGCCCAGGC
Source organism: Solirubrobacteraceae bacterium (assembly GCA_035938935.1). GTDB lineage: Bacteria > Actinomycetota > Thermoleophilia > Solirubrobacterales > Solirubrobacteraceae > Palsa-744. Next base: position 27,196 of record DASZGH010000031.1, on the reverse strand, counting down.
GCAGTTCCTTCTCCAGCCCGAGCTTGATCGCGGCGGCGTGCCAGGTGATCTTGCGGGTCACGAACTCCAGCCCGCGGCGTGGACTCTCGTGGTTGAAAAGAATCCCCGAGGTCGCGTGCAGGTCGTAGCTCTCGCGGTAGTTGACGGTGATGAAGTGCCCGTAGGCCTTGGCCACGCCGTAGGGTGAGCGTGGGTAGAACGGCGTCTTCTCGGTCTGGGGGACCTCGAGCACCTTGCCGAACATCTCACTGGAGGAGGCCTGGTAGAAGCGAGCCTGCGGGCACACTTCGCGCATCGCCTCGAGCATCCGGGTGACACCGGTGCCGGTGAACTCGGCGGTCAGCGTCGGCTGAATCCACGACACCGCGACGAACGACATCGCGGCGAGGTTGTAGATCTCATCCGGTTTGGACGCCCGCATCGCGTCGACCAGCGAGCGCTGATCGAGCAGGTCGCCCTGATGCAGGGCGATGCGGTCGCGGATGTGCTCGATGCGGTCGAACTTCTCGGTCGAGGCGCGGCGCACCATCCCGTGTACGTCGTAGCCGTGCTCGAGCAGCAGCTCGGCTAGGTAGGAGCCGTCCTGGCCGGTGATGCCGGTGATCAGCGCTTTGCGCGCGGTGCTCATGGCGGCGAGAGCCTATCGGGAATCACTGCCGGAGCCGCGCCACAGCAACCAAACGTCGGCCGCCCGCCAGTAAGGCAAATCGTTATGCTATACGCATGACACAGCTGGTAGCGAGAGTAGATGACAGCTTGGTGGCAGCGATTGACGACCTGGTCGCTGCGGGTGTGGTGGCCAGTCGTTCCGAGGCGATGCGCGTCGGCCTGGAGGCGCTCGTAGACGAGCATCGCAAACGCGTCGAGGGCGAGCAAATCGCGGAGGCATACAGGCGCCATCCGCAGACAGCGGAAGAGCTGGCCGGCATCGACGCCGGCACCCGGGTGCTAATCGAAGAGGAGCCCTGGTGAGCATTCCCAACCAAGGCGAGATCTGGTGGGCTGAAACCGAGGACAAGCGTCGCCCCGTGCTCGTCGTCACGCGCTCAGACGCCGTGCAGGTGCTCTCGAGCGTGGTGGTGGCGCCGGTGACACGCACGATACGCGACATACCGACCGAGGTCCGCATGGGCAAAGGAGAGGGCCTGCCGTCCGAATGCGTCGCTTCGTTTGACAATCTTCAGCGGGTGAGCCGCTCGGCGCTGACCCGGCGCGCGGGCGAGCTTGCAGAGCACAACGAAGAGATCTGCAGGGCGCTGCGCGCCCTCGCCGACTGTCGCTGAGCCCCATCCGCCGCCCGCTGGAGCGCAGGCTCACGCGACGGCGCTTGGAAAGCCGACGCGTATCGCCTCGGTCACGGCGGCAGCTTGGTTGGCGCCGAGCACCGGGCTCATTGGAATCGCCAGGTGCGTGCGCGCGAGCTCGTCGGTGGCGGGTAGGGAGAGCCCTGCTGCATAGTGTGCCATCGCCGGTTGACGGTGGATCGCCGTGCGGTAATAGGCCTTGTGGCCGTGGCCCGCGGCGACGAGCGCCGCTTCGATCGCCTCGATCCGCTCGCTGCGGATCACGTACAGATGCCACGCGGGCCGCGCGCCCGCGGCGGGCTGCGGCAGCGCGACCAGCTCGCCCAGCCCGGCCCGCTCGTAGTGCTCGCCCGCCGCACGGCGACCGTCGGCCCAAGCGTCCAGGTGTGGCAGCTGCACGCGCAGGATCGCCGCCTGCAGCTCGTCCAGGCGCGAGTTGTAGCCGACGTGCTCGTAGCTGACCTTGTCGCGAGAGCCGTGGAAGCGCAGCATCCGCGCCCGCTCGGCGATCCGCTCGTCGCTCGTCACGATCGCGCCGCCGTCGCCGAAACAGCCTAGGTTCTTGGATGGGAAGAAGCTGAACGTGGCGACCGTACCCAGTCCCCCCGGCCGGCGCCCGTCACCGGCGAGCGAGCCGGCCGCCTGAGCGGCGTCCTCGAGCACCGGCACTCCCAGCGCCTCGATCTCGGCCACCGGTGCGGCGTTGCCGAACAGGTGGACCGCGATCACGGCCTTCGTGCGGGGCGTGAGCGCGGCCTTCACGGTCTCGGGCGTCACGCAGAACGTGTCGGGATCGACGTCGCAGAAGACGGGGACCGCACCTGTCGGTGGGATCGCCTCGGCCGAGGCGTAGAACGTGAACGAGGGCACGACCACCTCGTCGCCGGGCCCGACCCCCATCGCGCGCAGGGCGATCGTGATCGCCTCGGTGCCATTGGCGACGCCGACCGCGTACGCGGCGGCGCAATACGACGCGAACTCGCGCTCGAAACCGTCGACGTTCGGCCCGAGGATGAAGCGCGAGCTGTCCAGGACCTCGGCGATCCGCGCCAAGATCTGCTCGCGCAGGGGCGCGAGCGGGGTCGTGGTGTCGAACAGAGGGACGGCCATGTCGGGCACAGGCTAGCCTCACTCATCGAGCCGCTGGAGAGCTACGGCTCCAGCACACGCTCGTAGACCGCACGGGTGCGCTCCAGGAAGCGCTCCATGCCGAACTCGCCGGCCGCACGGTCACGCGCTTCCGCGCCGAGCCGGGCGCGCAGGTCTCGATCGACGGTCAGGCGAGAGAAGGCGCCGGCGAGGGCCCGCGGATCGCCGAACGGAACCACCAGACCCGTGTTCCCCACGGCCTCCGGACTGCCGGCTCCGTCGCACACGATCGCGGGCAGGCCGCTGGCCATCGCCTCCACGAGCGCAAAGGAGAGGCCCTCCCTCGCGGAGGGCAGGACGAACGCGTCCGCAGCCTCCAGCAGCCGCCACACGTCCGAGCGAAAGCCGAGTGGCCGCACGGCCGCGCCCTCGGCCGCGGCGACGGATCCGGCGAGCGGACCGTCGCCGGCGAGCGCCAGCACCGCCGGCAGGCCCCGCTCTCGTACCGCCTGCGCGGCGGCGATCGCCGCGAGCGGGTCCTTGCCGGGTTCGAGCGCTCCGACGAAGAGGAACAGGACCTCATCGTCTCCGACCTTCAACTCGGCGCGAGTGGCCGCGCGACGAGCGCGATCCGGTGCAGGGGGCAGGGGCACCCCGTTGCAGATCACCACGAGGCGCTCGTGCAGCGCCAACGGCAGCAGCGCGACCAGTTCCTCGCGCTCGAGCTCCGAGGTGCAGATCGTCGCCTGAGCGTCTGCCACCGCGGCCCGCAGGGCTGCTGCGAATGTCCTGCGGAGGGGCGGTCCGATGCGGCGCAGACGGGCCAGACCGTGCGTCGTGATCACCCCCGGACCCCGCTCGAGCAGCGGCCGGCTCAGCGCGGCAGCCACGTCTCCGTGGACGTGGACCAGGTCCGCGGTCGCTGCTTGACTGGCGATCCGGCGCCGGCGAAGCAGGATCGACGGCATCGCGCGCCAGGGCGATCGGCTGGGGCTGAGCGTGGCCAGCCGGTGCTCGTAGGTTGGCATGCGGTGCAGCAGCTCGATATAGGACTCGCCGCCACCACCGCGATGTGGCAGCACGTGCAGGACGCTCGGCACGTCGCGCAGGGTAGTGCAAGCCGACCACTAGGATGCGGCTCCGTGACGGCCTCGATCGACGTCGTGATCCCGGTGCTCAACCGCTACGACCTCACCGCACGCTGTCTGGCGCTGCTGCGCGAGCAGACGGCGCCGCACAGGGTGATCGTCGTCGACGACGGCAGCACCGACGGGACGCCGGAGCGTCTGCTCGCTGACTGGCCCGAGGTGTCTCTCGTCAGCCTCGACGGCAACCACGGATTCTCAAAGGCGTGCAATCGCGGCGTGCGCGAAGGCAGCGGCGAGATCGTCGTGCTGCTGAACAACGACGTCGAGTGCCCTCCGGACTTCCTCGAGCGCCTGACGCGCCCGCTGCGGGACCCGGCTGTGGGGTCGGTGGCCGCGCTCCTGCTCCAACTTGGAGGCGAGCGGATCGACGGCGTCGGCCTCACGACCGATGTCACGCTGGCCGGATTTCCACGACACCAGGGCAGGCCGCTCGAGCGCGCCCGCGACGCCGTCCCCGCTCTGACGGGCCCGTCGGGCGCGGCGGGGGCGTACAGGCGCAAAGCATGGGAAGAGGTCGGCGGCCTGGACGAGACGATCTTCGCCTACGCGGAGGACTTCGACCTCGCTCTGCGACTGCGGATCGCCGGCTGGGCTTCGGTGGCCGCGCTCGACGCGGTGGGCATCCATCTGGGCTCGGCCAGCTTTGGGCACCGCTCAGCCCGGCAGCGGCGCCTTGGCGGCTTTGCGCGGGGCTATCTGCTGCGCCGTTACGGGGTCCTGCGCAGGCGAGCGGTGCTGCGCGCGCTGGCGACCGAGGCGATCGTCGTCCTCGGGGACCTGGTCATCTCCCGCGACTCGGCCGCGTTGCTGGGACGCCTCGCGGGGTGGCGCGCCGGTGGACGGCTGCCGCGACTTCCCTTTCCTCCGATCGGGTCGATCGAGACGAGCATCGGGCTACGCGACTCGCTGGCGCTGCGACGCGGGGCGTACGCCCGAAGCGCAGCCTGAGCACGAGCGCCTGCGAACCGCCGCCTCGGGACTGCGCTACCGCGCCGCGCCGTCCGCCGTGCGCTCGGCGCGGATGCGCAGGCGCGCACGCTGAGGAGCAGTCGAGTCGCGGGGGATCGGCCCCCGGCGCGTGTCGTCGGACTCGCTGAGCGAGAAGGCCAGCCGCAGCAGCCAGCGCTCGCCGGCCGGCGTGAAGCTCACGAGACCCAACGGTCGCGCGCAGGCCTGGTCGATCTCGACGCGGATGGTTCGCTCGGCATCCCCGATCAGCACGATGCCCTCGGTCAACCCGAGCCCCTGGCGGCTCGAGACCAGCGCCGAGACGGCGCCGCCGTGGTCGAACTGTGCGCTCCCCACCTCGTGGATCTCGAGCTCGCGGCCGCCGTTGTGGGTCGCATACCAGAGCGTTTGCGAGTCGAACGCCTCCGGACAGAGCGTCACATGCCCAAGCCTCAGCGAGCCGAGCGGAAGCTCACGGAAGCCCAGCGTCCATTCCAGCTCGAGCGAGCCGTCGATCCCGTCGAGTCGCACGGCCTTCTCGATCGGGCCGAGCGGCGTGTCGATCTGCGCCAGCGCGCACAGCCGTCCACGCTCGTCGAGCCCGATCGTCGCCTGCACCCGCTCCAGGTCGGTGACCTTCTGGCGCGCCGGCGCCTCCTGAACGAGATGGCCGCTGTAGAAGTCGGCGCCAAGCTCGATCGTGGGGAAGTAGCCGTGCTCCAGCGTGCCGAGCAGTGGGCGATCGCAGACGCGAGCATCGCTGAACGCATCGATCGCCAGCCCGCGGCGGGCGTTCAGGCGCAGCACGAGCTCGCCCGCGCGCAGCTGCAGGATGCTCCCCTCCGTGGAGACGGCGCCCGGCTGCGGCTCGGCGTCGCGGCGCAGCGGCGCTCCACCACCGGCGGGGGGAGCGACCGACCAGCGGCGCTCCATCGCCGCCAGGCGCTCCAGGTAGGCGTTCCAGCGCGACTCGGTTATGTGGGTGCGATAGTCGCTCGCCCACAGCTCGCACAGCTCGCGCCACGGCTGCGGGTCTTGGCAGCTCTCGCTTCGCAGCCGCTCGTAAAGCCGCCAGCAGCGCGTGTTGATCCCGACGTCGTCACGTCCCGTGACCGCCCAGCGAGTCACGTTGTACTTGTCCTGCTTCTTTACGGGGATCGGCTGGTCGGCCGCCTCGATGCGCAGCTCGTGGCCGGCCTGTGGCTCCTCGAGCAGGCTCAGCGCAACCGACGGCAGCGAGGGCACGCCGACCTCCCGATCGCGCAGCGCGCGCAGCCCCTCGGCGATCCGCTCCCACTCGTCATCTTCGAGCTCCGGCTCGGCGGCGAAGCGGCCCGGACGGTGGTCGAACACCTCTGCGTCGTTTGCGTACAGCATGAACGACCCCCCGTCGCCGCCGGCGGCGTCGCGCACGAAGTCGACGTAGCGCTGCAGCGCCAGCTCGCCGTGGGCGAAACGCTGGAACTTCTGGAAGGCGATCGACTCGCTCCAGAGGACCGGGATCGAAGCGCCGCCTCCGACCGCCCGCTGGGGGTGGCGGCGGTGCTCGCTTGGCCAGTCTCCGTGCGAGCGGTATGCGTTGTCCCAGTCGACGACGATCGCCTCGTAGCCCGCGTCCAGGTAGAGCGGCACGAGGCCCGGCGAGAACACCTGCTCGCACACCAGCGCAAACCGCGGCGAGGCTCCAAGCAGCTCGCCGTAGACCTCGCGCCCCAGGCGCAGGTTCCAAGCGTTCACCTCGGCCGGCAGCAGTGGCGCCGCGCACTGCGAGTATGCGCTGCCCACCAGCTCGAGCCGCCCGCCGCTCAACAGCTCGCGCGCCCGCTCGATCCAGCCGAAATCGACCTCGGCGATTCGACGCAGGGTCCAGCCCGTAGCCTCGACGGCGATCGGAAAGCCGGTGCTCTCGACCAGGTCGAGCATCGGGTGGTAGCAGCGACGCACCACGTCGGCGTGCGCCTCCTCCTCCAGCGAGGAGAACGCAAGGTTCAGGTGAAACAGGCAGAGGAGCATGGCGGGATTGACCGTCGCCGGCGCTTGGCGCGTCGCCGCACGGGCCTCGACAGCCCCTCTCTCGGCCGTCTCGGACTCAGGCGACACCAGCGACCTCCTGCGGCCAGCGACTGGGGTCCAGCAGCCGGTCGGGCAGGTCCGGCGGCGCCAGCTCCAGCCTCGCGGCCGCCTGCGCAAAGCGTTCGGCCCCCTCCAGCAGCGCGAGCAGCTCCGGCTCGTCGCGCGGGCCGAGCAGCGCATACGCGATGCCGGGTCGTGAGAGCGCGAATGCGACCGCCGCCCCGGGGAGCTCCTCCCAGCTTGCGCCGAGCGCTTCGCGCACGGTGTCGGCGGCGGCTCCCAGCGCCTCGAACGGGCCATTCAGGCATCGACCCGCCGGGCTCAACACGCCGCGCAGCAGCAGTGAGCGTGCGATCACCTTCGTGCCGGCGTCCGCTGCAGCCGACAGCACCGCCCGCTCCGGGCGGCGGTCGAGCGCGCTGTAGGGGATCTGCACGGAGTCGAATGCCGGGCTTGCGATCACTGCCAGCGCGTCGCGTTCGTTGTAGACCGTGGCTCCGGTCGCGACGAGCAGCCCGGTCGCACGCAGCTCGGCCAGGGCGTCACCAACGGCGCCCCGGCGCACGAGCGCCTCGTCGGCGTTGTGCACCTGCAGCAGATCGATGCGCTCGCGACGCAGCGCACGCAGGCTCGCCTCGGCCGAGACGCGCACGTGAACCCGGATCTCACGCGGCGAGAGCTCTTCCCAGCCGCCGAGGGGGATCGCGAGCTTGGTCGCTACGAGGCACTCCTCGCGCCTGCCGAGCGCCCCTCCGAGGAGCGCCTCGGCCTCGCCGTAGGCGGGAGCCGTGTCGAACAGGCGCACGCCGCGCTCAACGGCCGCGAGCAGCGTGCGTCGCGCGAGAATGGGATCGGGCGCAGGGCGCTCGGAGCCGGGGGCGCCGTAGGGGAGGGCCAGCGCGGCGGTGCCGATGCCGAGCTCAGGCATGGGATCGGAAGACCACCCCCGGCGCACGCCCCTCCAGGCGGGACTGCAGCTCGCCGGCGCTATAGGCCTCCTCCATGCGCTCGAAGGCGCTCTCCACCACGGAGACGGTGTGCGCGATGTCGGCCTCGCTGTGGCTATAGGTGGGAAAGATGGGCACCCCGAAAAGCACGCCCCGCTTGTGGCACTCCTGCAGGAACAGCCCGCGCAGGATGGCAGACGGCTGTCGGGCCTGGTCGGCGCCCGCTCGCGACGCGTCGTGGGCGGAGGACGGCGCGGCCTCCTCGTAGAAGCTCACCGCCGAGCGCGGCGGGTTGCCGACGAGCTCCACCCCGAAGCTCACCTGGGCGGCGAGCCGCTGGATACCGGCTCGCAACTCGGCTCCGCGAGCCCAAATCCAGTCGAGCACCGGCTCGCTGCGCAGCACCCCGAGCGTCGCGAGCGCGGCGGCCAGCGACACCGTCTCTCCGGAGTAGGTCATCGAGAAGAAGATCTGCTCAAAGGCCCGCATCGGCTCGCGCAGGCCGACGACCGCCGCCAGCGGATAGCCGTTGGCCATCCCCTTGCCGAAGCAGGCGAGATCGGGGGTGAAGCCGTGCAGTTCCTGCGCGCCGCCCAGCGCGTAGCGAAAGCCGGTGACGATCTCGTCGAGGATGAACAGCGCGCCGTGACGGTGCGCGAGGTCGACCGCTGCTTGCAGATAGCCGGGGCGGGGCTCCTGCGCGGGCACCTCCATTATCACGGCTGCGATTTCGTGCTCGCGTAGCGCGGCGTCGAGCGCCTCCAGGTCGTTGAACGGCACGGTGTGAATCAGCTCGCGGTTGGCGACCGGCACACCGGCGTTGCGCTCGGTAGAGGCGACGTACCAGTCGTGGTAGCCGTGGTAGCCGCTTGCGATCACGTGCTCGCGGCCGGTGAACGCGCGCGCCGCGCGGATAGCGCCACCCGTCGCATCGGCGCCGTTCTTGGCGAAGCGCACCCGCTCTGCACAAGGGATCAACTCGACGAGCAGCTCGGCGAGCTCCACCTCCAGCGGGTGCATGAGCGTGAACGTCGTGCCATCTCGGATCCGCGCGACGACGGCCTCAGTCACAGCCGGGTAGTCGTACCCGAGCACGATCGGCCCGAGCGCCATCGGATAGTCGATGTACTCGTTGCCATCCACGTCCCATACGCGACAGCCCTTGCCGCGCTGCAGGAACTTAGGCGAGACCCCGTCGACGAACTGCGAGGGAGCCTTGCTGAGGGTCTGAGTTCCGCCGGGGATCACGCGCTGTGCGCGCTGCCAGAGGCGTTCGGACTCCGTCAGCGAGCGGTTGCCCGACGCGCGGGAGCCCAGCTCGACCCCGGACGGCGGCTCTGGGGCGGACTCGGCTGTGCGACTCATCGCCCCATGCTAGCCAGCCGCCGCTTGGCCGGGTCGCCTGTATGCGACCAGACGAGACCCCCGTCAACCGAGCGGGCTGCCTCCGCTCGCCAGCCAGCCACCGTCCACCACAAGTGTCTGCCCAGTCACATAGGAGGCGGCCGGCGAGGCCAGGAAGGCGATCGCAGCCCCGATCTCCTCAGGTCGTCCCGCACGGCCGAGCGGAATCCGAGCGAGGAAGCTGGCACGAACATCCTCGCGCGCGAAGATGTCTGCCGTCATCTCCGTCTCGACTCGGCCCGGGGCGATCGCGTTCACCCGGATCGCGTACGGAGCCAGCTCTACGGCGAGGGCCCGAGTCAGCTGAGCGACTCCACCCTTGCTCGCGCCATACGCTGCGAGATTGGGGAGGCCTATCTGCTCGGTCAGCGAGCTGACATTGACGATGGCCCCGCCGCCTTTTTCGCGAATCCGCAGCGCAGCGCGCTGACAGCAGAGGAACACAGCAGTGAGGTTCGTTGCCAACACGCTCGCCCACTCTCCCTCGGTGATCTCGAGCGCCGGCTTGCGCAGCTGCACCCCGGCGCAGGTCACAAGCACATCGCACCCCGTTGCAGCGTCGAGCATACGCTCGATCTCGCCAGCGTCGCGAACGTCCGCTTGCAACGCGACGGCGGTGGCGTTACCCGCCTGCCTGACAGCAGCTAGCGTCTCCTGCAGCGGCTCGATGCGCCGGCCTACAACCAGCACGCGGGCGCCCGCCTGTGCCAGCGCGAGGGCAGCTGCACGCCCGATTCCGCCTCCTCCTCCTGTAACGATCGCGGTGCGGCCGTCGAGCCGCGGCTGCACGTTCATCGTGGCGCGAGCGGCGCCTGCCATGGGTGCTCGCCCCACCAGGCATTACTCGTCCAGCCGCCGTCGATCACGATCGTCTGGCCGGTGACATGGCCGGCCTCCTCACTCGAGAGATAGGCGGCAAGCGCCGCCACCTCCTGCGCCTCGGCTATCCGCCCGGTGGGGGTGCGTCCGATCATGCCCGTCTGCGCAGAGGGGTCGTTGGCGAGGAACCAGGCCGTGCGGTCGGTCCTGATGGGGCCGGGGGCGATGGTGTTGACGGTGACCCCGCGCCCCCCCCACTCGACCGCCAGCGCGCGGCTCAACCCGGCCACGCCCGCCTTGGCTGCGACGTAGGCACTGCGCTCGGGGTAGGTGGCCACGACATGAAAGCTTGTGAGATTGACGATGCGTCCATAGCCGGCTCTCAGCATGTGCCTGCCGGCCTCGCGGCAAGCGAGGAAAACTCCCGTGAGGTCTACGTCGAGCACCGCGCGCCACTGCTCGAGCGTGAGGTCTGTGGTGGGTGCGGCGGCGGGCCCGGCGGCGGCGCAGGTGAGCAGTACGTCGATTCGCCCTAGCTCGGCGATGGCCTGCTCCATCAGCGCCCTAACCGCAGCCTCGTCGTTCATGTCTGCCGCGACCGCCAGCGCGGTGGCGCCCTGCGCGCGTAGCTCCTCGGTCAGTGCCCCGGTCTCCTCGGTGCCGCGCGCCGCCAGCACCAGCGCAGCGCCCTCTCGAGCGAACCGTTGTGCCGCGGCGCGCCCGATTCCGCGTCCGGCGCCCGTGATGAGGACGACGCGCCCCTCCAGCCGGCTCACGCTGGGACTGGCTCCGTCTGGATTTCCAGCGCATCCACCCCGCGCTGGGCGTTGGCGATCGCCTCCTCGGACGTGCTTCCGGAGGCGATCACGAATGCGGGGCGGGTGGCGCAATCACGGTATTCGGGAATCACATCCCCCACCTCCACACGCAGCAGCACCTCGTCGACTCCGGGCTGCTCCAGCGCCTGCTCGAGGCCCCCTACGCGCACCACGCGACCGGGGCTCGGGAACGCGGTCCACGCCGCCGCGTGCAGGTTGCGGGTGGGCTCCAGGTCGCCGGGATCGAGTGGCATGCCGCAGGCGAGTCGCATGGCGGCGCGGATGAAGTTGCGTCCGCTCGCCAGCGGGGTTGTCTTCTGGCAATCGAAGCCCCCCGACAGGCGCGCCGTGACCTCCAGGATGCGCGGGCCCTCGGAGGTAAGGATCGTGTCGGCCTTGAACGCCCCGAAGGCAACCCCGCAGGCGGCGGCAGATGCTTCGGCGAGCTCGTAGGTCTGCTCCAGCCGCTCAGGCGGGAGCGTCGAGGGGTTGACGTGCCCGAGCTCGATTGCATAGCTCCCCTCGGGCGCAAACGGGCGGTCCACCACGTTCAGGCGGCGCACCTTCCCGCTCGCGTCGAACAGCAGCTCGACGCTTTGCTCGGTCCCTCTTAGACACTCCTCGATCAGGGCGGTCGATGTGGTGGAGCCTTCGATCGCCAGCTCGACCGCGGGCTGGAGCAGCCCCGACTCGGTCACCCGCGTGGTGCCGCGCGACGCGCAGTTGTCCACCGCCTTGACGATCAGGGGATAGCCGATGCACTGCGCCGCGGCAACGGCCTGCTCGGGAGTGGATACCTCCGCCCACAGGACGTTGGGAATGCCGGCCTCATCCAGACGCGCGCGCGTGCGTGCCTTGTTCTTCGTGTTCTTGGCCGCCTCCACCGTTATTCCGGGGAGCTGCGTTGCGGCTGCGGCGGCTGCCACGGTGACCTCCACGTCGGCACCCTCGGTGAACACCCCCACCAACTCGTGGCGTCGCTTGAGCTCTTGGGCGAGCGCCACGTGGCCATCGACGTCGTAGATGTCCAGCTGGATGGGCTCGTCGGCAAACTTCATCGCCGGGGCGTCGATGCGCCCGTCGGTCATCGCGACGTGCAGACCGAGATCGTGCGCGGCATCGATCGCCGGCAGTTGCAGCAGCCCCCCACAGACGATCAGGATCGCCCTAGGCATAGCCGCCGACGTCTTCCGCCCAGCGAGCGTACATCTTGGGGATCGGGCTGAAGTAGAACCAGACGTAGAGCAACTCGCTGTCAACGCCTGCGACCACCGGGTGATCGCCTAGCGGGAGCACGGCGGCGTCGCCGTTGCTCACGACGATCACGTCATCCACCTCGCTCAGGTCCGAGTACAAGCCGGTGCGCCGCTGCACCCCCCAACCGCGGTTGGGCTTGGTGAAGTAGAGGAACACCTCCTCGAACAGTGGTGCGTTGTCGGGGTTGGCGTCGAAGTCGTGGTGGGGCCAGGAAGACCAGCGCCCGACCGGGTTGATGGTCTCCCCCGCGCGCAATCGCGTGGCAGGACCGTCCCCGCCGATGACCTCGCGCACAGTGCGTAGGTAGTAGTCCTCTCCGATCTCGTGCACGCGCACGTCTTGTGGGCGCACCACGGCGGGGGGCGCCGTCAGCGACGAGTCCACGGGTGCGCTAGCGAGTGCGATGTCGACGGTGCGCGCGGTGGGCACCACCGAATAGCGCGTGCCCGGCTGCAACACGATCGTGGTGGGAAGCCCCGAGAAGACGTCGCGACGCTCACCCGCGTTACGCACAGCGGCGTGCCCCCACGACCCCTCCGCCTCCACGGTGCACGCTCCGACGAGCACGTGCAAGAGCGTCTCGCTCTCTCCCGTCTCGCCCTCGTAGCCACCCTCGCGGGCGTCCAATCGCAGACGGCCAACGGACAGTTCCTTAAGCGAGCAGTCATCCGGTGTGAGCACCGGTGCGTAGCCGAGCGGCTCCTCGCCGGCGCTTCGTCGGAAGACATCGTTGCTCTCGATCTGCCTCACTCGCTCACCCTTCGCACTCGCTGTTTCGTGGTAGGCACGATCGCGACAGCATAGACCGCAGGATTCGAGCGCCGCTGGCCGGCGAGGGACTTCATGCGGGTGCGCGCGTGGACGGAGGATGCGCTAGGGAGACCAGTGCGGCGGCCACCCGGGCCGCGCCGTCGCCATCCACGAGCTCGCGGCCCCGTCTTGCCATTCGCGCCCGCCCGGGGACGTCAGCAAGCAGCCCGCCGGCGAGCGCCGCGAGCTCAGCGGGGCACGGGCCAGCGGTCATGTCGAGCATGCAGGCGGTGCCGGCGTTGCAGAACGCCTGAGCGTGGCGCAGGTGCTCGGGGCGGAAGACAACGGCGATCGCCGGCACCCCAAGGTATGCAGCCTCGAGCAGGCTGTGGCCATAGCCGCAAACGAGCAGCGCGGCGCAGGCGAGCGCACGGGGGAACCCGTCCGCGACGATCGAGTGGGCCGCAGGGCGCGGGCCGCGGTAGCCGGGACCAAGAGCGACGGTGACATCGACACCGGCTGCAAGCAGCCCTTTGGCCAATGGAGCGGTCAGGCCGGCGGGATCGCTGCCCCCCATCGCGAGCAGCACGCCCTCATTCACTCCTAGCCCGCTCTCCTGGGACGTCGGATCGACTCCGGCGAGGACCGGTGTGGCTGACGATGATCCGGTCGCGGCCCGACGGATCTCGCGTCGCAGAAGCACGTGCTCGAAGCCGCCCAGGCGCACCCCGCCGGCAGGCGGCCAGGAGGCCGCGGTGGGTGGGTCGATCACGGCATCGGCCGCCATCCGGCCCGAGCCGAGGTCGTCGAGCAGCACCACACGCCTTCCGGTTGCCTGCAACGTGCGCACCGCTTGCTCGGTCGTCGGTTCGGCGTGGTCGAGCAGCACGAGCGGCGTCGCGAGCGGCCTCGACGCAACCGGAGCCCCTCTTGCCTTCAGGAACGCGGCCACAGCCTCGTCATTCACTCGAAACGCACCGGCTCCATTGAGCTCCTCCCACAGTGCCAAGCAGCGTCCGACGTGACCGAAGCCCAGCAGCCGACCGCCGTCAGCGACGATCTCCACGAGCGGGTGCGCTTTTTGCGCTTGCGCGGCCGACGCCTGTTCTCTCGGTGGCTTCGAGGCTTGAGGATATGCTTGGGTGCCCGGCGCCAACATCGCTCGTGCGTTCAGGCTATTCGTTCGCCGGTCCTCCTCAGAGCATGCCATGAAGTCGACACTAGTCACTGGAGCAGCAGGATTCATCGGGTCGCACCTATGCGAGGCGCTGCTCGCGATGGACCTCACGGTGCATGGGGTCGACTCGTTCTCCGATCACTACGAGCGCGAGCTGAAGGAGCTCAATCTGGCGCCCGCACTGGCGCACGAGCGCTTCCGCTTTCATGAGCTGGACATCGTGGGGGCCCCGCTGGACGAGCTCGCGGGCGAAGCGGAGTGGGTCTTCCACCTGGCCGCCCGACCCGGAGTGCGCGACTCATGGAGCGCCTTCGGCGACTATGCCCATTCGAACATCCTGGGCACGCGCGCCGTGCTCGATGTCTGCGCACGCCATGGCAAAAGGCTGATCTACGCCTCTTCCTCCAGCGTGTACGGCGACGCGGCGGACCTGCCCGTACGCGAGACGGCGCCGCTGCGCCCGCTCTCACCGTACGGAGCCTCGAAGGTGATGGCTGAGGTGCTGAGCGGCGCTTACGCGCAGTCGTACGGCCTGCAGGCTGTGGGGTTGCGCTACTTCACGGTTTACGGCCCCCGCCAGCGTCCGGACATGGCGCTCGCGCGCTTCATAGAGGCGGCAGTGGAAGACCAGGAGCTGCCGATCTTCGGGAATGGGCGGCAGATGCGCGATTTCACCTACGTGCATGACGTGGTCGCCGCCACGATCGCCGCGGCGCAACACGGCCGGGCGGGAGGCGTCTACAACATCGCCTCCAGTTGTCCGCAGCCGCTGCTCGATGTGCTCGACGAGCTCGCGCGCGCCACCGGGCGCGAGCTGCGCCTGAGCTTCGAGGAGGCCAAGGCGGGAGATGTCAGAGACACGTGGGCCTCCACCGAGCTCGTCCGCGAGGAGCTCGGCTTCCAGGCGAGCACCGCACTGCGGGAGGGCCTAGCGGCGCAGGTGCGCGAAGCGGAGCGGCGGCGAGCAGCCTTGGGCGCGCTCGCGGCGAGTAGCCCGCCACTGTGACGCGTTTCATCGCCGAGCTGGGCTCCAACCACAACCGCGACCTGGAGCGGGCACTCGCGCTCGTGCGGGGGGCGGCGCACGCCGGGGCGGGGGCGGTGAAGCTGCAGGTGTTCCATGTCGAGGACCTATTTGCACCCGCGGTGCTCGCCGAGCGGGAGGACCTGCGCGCGCGCCGCGCGTGGGAGTTCCCGCTGGAGCTCCTGGACCCGATCGCGCGGCGCTGCAGCGAGCTGGGTATCGAACTGGGCGCGACGCCGTTCGGCCTGTGGGCGATCGAACCGCTCGAGCCGCACGTCGACTTCTTCAAGGTCGCCTCCTACGAGCTGCTCTGGCACGAGTTGATCGGCACGCTCGCCGAGACGGGCAAGCCGCTTGTCATCTCAACCGGCATGGGGACGCTGCCGGAGGTGGACGCCGCCGTGGCGGCGGCTCGCGAGGGAGGGTGCCGCGACTTGCGTCTGCTGCACTGCGTGTCGGGCTACCCGACGCCGCCCGAGCAGTGCAACCTGGCCGCCATCGCAACCTTGCGCCAGCGCTACGGGTGTCCGGTGGGTTGGTCCGATCACAGCACGCGCTCGGAGGTCGTGCGCCGGGCCGTTCGCCGCTGGGGCGCCTCTGACGTCGAGCTGCACTTGGATCTCGACGGCGCTGGCCACGAGGCGGGCGAGCACAACTGGACGCTGGCCGGGCTCTCGGAGCTGATTGTCGGCCTTGACGAGCCGCTGGCGGACGTGCCAACCACGGCGGATGGCGACGGGCTGAAGCGGCCAATGCCTGTGGAGCTGCCCGACGTAACCTGGCGCGCCGATCCCTCCGATGGGCTGCGACCGCTTCTGGCCGCCCGGGCCGCACTCGAGCGCACGCGGTGAGCGGCGCGCGTCTCAGCCCGACCTGCGTCGGTCGACCACGGCGGTCTTGTCAGTGAGCACGCTCGGCTTCGTGCAGGCAAGGATGGGCTCCTCGCGGTTGCCTGGCAAGGTGCTCGCGCCGCTGGCGGGCCGTCCTGCGGTCGAGCGTGTGCTCGAACGCTTGGCGCGCACGCCTGGCATCGACGGCGTCGCGCTGCTGACATCGAGCGAGCCCGGCGATGAGCCACTGTGCCGCGTGGGGACCGAGCTGGGAGTGCCGGTGGTGCGCGGCAGCCACGAGGACGTGCTCGACCGCTTCCAACTGGCCGCCACGCGCCTCGGCGCTGAGACGATCGTGCGGGTGACCGCCGACTGCCCGCTGGTGGACCCACAGATACTGAGCGATCTGCTCTGTCTTTATGCCGATGGTCCGACGCTCGACTATGCATCGGTGGCTACCGGGGCGATCTCCCCACACGCCGATCTGCGTCGCTATCCCGACGGGCTCGACGGGGAGGTCTTCAGCGCCGCGGCGCTCGCGCTCGCGTGGGAGGAGGCGAGCGAGCCTTACGAGCGCGAGCACGTCACCCCGTTTCTGTGGCGCAAACCCGAGCGCTTCCAGCCAGGTCTGCTCCAAGCCCCCGAGGACATGGGGCAGGAGCGCTGGACGATCGACCATCCCGCGGACCTAGCGTTCGTTCAGGCGGTGTACGAGCGTCTGGGAAACCGCCAATCCTTCGGTTACCGAGATGTACTCGAGCTGCTCGAGCGCGAACCCGCCCTGCGCCGACTCAACGCCGCCGAGCAAGCGAGCTCGGCGCCCGTGCGCTGAACCGGACGATCCCCAGAGTGCTCAGCACGATTTCTCCATCGCAAGGACCGCATTTGCGCGATCCCGTTCCCTTGAGGTCACTGATCCGATCGCGTTGACGAGCCCGCGCTCGCGGAGGCGATCGACGTAGTGGCGCGTGGTCCAGTAGTCGAGGCCCGACTGGGATGCAATGTCGAAGACTGAGTGCTCTCCCTCCAGCGAAAGCATGACGGTGTCCAGAGCGAGGTTGAGCTCCGGATCGGTGCGCCAGTCCACCCACAGACCAAGGCCGCTGAGGAACAGAGGTCCTCTGAACGTGCGCCGTGGGACGTAGTCGGTCGCGAAGATGCGGACTATTTCCTCGATGACATCGGCCGCCTCTGCCAGTTGCTCCTCTCCGATGATCGATGGGTTGTCGTCGCTGGTGTGGTACTCGGCATAGGGCCAGCGGCTGAGCGAGAGGCACGGTGCGCCGACTCCAGGACCGTTGATGACCATCTCGTCATTGACGATGACCCGCCGGAAGGCGCCCTGGCGGAATCGATCCCCGAAGCGCCGGGTCATGACGTGGATGGCTATGCGGTCCAGGGTGTGGTCGTTCTGCAGTGAGCGCTGAAGCACGAGGGTGTTGTCGTTACCTGTCATCTCACAAAACAGGCCTCCGCGCAGCCGCTCGACCAGATCCTCGTGATGGCTGAGGTAGCAGATCGATCCGATTGTCTCGGGGCAGAAGAGAAGGCGCACGCGCATGGAGCCCGCGGGCAGGGGCCGAGCTGCGAGGCGCTCAGCCACGCCGATCAGGGAAGCGACCCCACTCGCATCGTCGTTGGCCTGAGCAGGGTGGCAGACGTGTGCGCACAAAAGCACCTCCGGGAGCTCCGTGCCAGCGTTTCCCTCGGGCTCCAGCGTCGCGCATCCCACGGCCAACCCATCCGCCACTCCGTCACCGAACTCAGAGCGAATGACTGCCCGGTATCGAATGCCGCGTGGCAGCTCGTCGAATAGATGCTTGGGCAGACAGAATCCCCAACTGCGCTCGTAGTAGCGAAATTCCCAGGGGATCGCGCGTGGACGGTCGGCGCTGTAATGCAAGTGAGGCTCGAGCTCCTCCCACGTCACGAGCGAGTCGATCGGTTCCGAGTAGGAGACGAGATGCAGGGGGTTCTCCGCGAAGTCGATCACCCGTCGGCCGTCCTCCGTCTCCAGGTAGGCCTCATGGACCGTCCAGCGTTCCGGCACCCTCCACGTCCACACGGGCGCACCGGGCGGGAACCGCTCGATTCCATAGACCGCGGCGTCCGGAAGATGGGAACCCACTATTTCGAGCGCCCGATCGGTCCCGTCGGAGACGAGCGTCCGGTGGAGGGGGAAGAGCTCCTCGACGATCTGCTTGAGCGCGGTCACAAGGAGTCGGAGATATCGATCCGGAAGAGGAGCCCGGGCTGATCGGTGAGGTTGCGCGCGGTGATGGCGTAGACATCGCGGGCGCGCATGAGTCGGGCCGCGCTCTCGCCCACCTCCCCGCAGACGACAGCCCCTTCGCGCTCCAACAGCTCTCCCATCGGGTCGACAGCGGTGACGACACCGCGCTCGAGATCGCGCACGAACATCGTGTAAGTGCGCTCGGACCCGTTTCCCAGCTCGTCTACATATGGCGCCGTGAAACTCTTCATATAGCGGTATTTGCAGCCCTCCATCTCCTCGACGTAGTGAAAGAAGGTCATGCTGTTGTTGTAGGAGAGTCCGATCACCATGATCTTTGCGTCCCACTCGACGAGCTTTGCAAACAGCGAGTCAGCGCCATAGCTCGAGAAGTTGCGCAGGCGCGCCGCCTCCTCCGCAAGCGCACCGAGAACGGCAAATGAGTAGATCGGATGCCTCACTCGACGTGCTCGGGGATCGGTGCGGACGAGCTCGGTTAGCACTCCCATCTGGGACGGCGTGCTTCGCACATCAAAGGTTTCGCCACTGCAGAAGCCGAAGTTGAACGTTGGCATTATCAGTGTTCCCGCAACCCCGATAGTGCGCTCAAGCGCGGCGATGACAGCAGCCGCGCCTCCCTCCACCGGTCCGATAGCTTTGAGGGAGCTGTGGACGAGCACGGCGTCTCCGTCCCCTAGACCCAACTCGGTGAACGCATCGGCGAGACTTTGCTCGGACACAGCGCTGCGATCGGCTGCGCCCAGCTCATCCATACATGACGCCGCCGTGGCTTCCAACGCCTGGACAGTAAGCTTGGCTCCTTCTCGCCACACGCAAGGCGTGTGAGGGGCTCGACATCTCGAAGGCCGTTGGCAACAATGAGAACACAGCAAATGTCCAAACTCTCTTGGTCCTGTAGGACCAGGCAGTGTAAGGCATCCTCGATCTGAGCAGCCCATCGCCGCTCAGATCGAGGATGCCCCAAGCTCCGGTCGTGCTAGGCCGGCGCTCCGGCCGCGGCGACCTCCACGTCGGAGAGCGCGCGACGCCAGCGCGCGCGCAGCATCGGTAGCAGCGCCAACCACAAGGCCGCGAGGGCGACCGTGCAGAAAACGCCCAATTCCAGTATCCCGCGAGGTTCCAGCGCCACTGCCAGACCAACGGTCGGCACCGTCCAGAGCGCGATCGGCAGATAGCCGGGTGCGAGCACGTCGCGTGCGTAGCGAGCCTTCGAGATCCCGACCTGACGTAGGGCGAAATGCATCGACAGCGGCAGCCCCAGCCAGGCGGGGATGACTGTGCCCCAGATCACACCGACCGTGCCCCATGCCACAACAAGCCCGACCGAGAGGCCGAGGGTGAGGAGGGCTCCGACCACGGTCAACCACACGAACACTCGGATACGCCCGATCCCCGTGATAGCGGCGCTGATCGCCCCTGTGTTGGCGTGGACCAGCCAATAGGACACGAAGATCTGCGCGTAGATTGCATAGCGGCCGTATCCGTGACCGATCCAGGCTTCGATTATCGGTTCCGCCAGTACGAGAATCAGGACGGCGAGCGGAACGGTGAACACGACGTTGTAGAGCGAGCCGACGAGCACAAGCTCACGAAGTCGCTCGGTGCGGCCCTGGGCGACCAACCGAGACGACGGCGAAACCAATGCCGTCCCGATCAGCCCGCTGACCTGGCGCACGCCGCTTTGAATCGTCACCGCCACCTGATAGATGGTGATCGCCGCAGCGCCAACGAAGACAGCCAGGACCAGGCGATCACTGTCATAGACGAATGTATCCGCAAGCCCCATCACGGCGAGCCCGACGCTGAACCCCAGGGCGGGGCGCAGGTGGGCGCCGTGCCAGCGCCCGACGCCCCGGCGCAGACCAAGATGCGGTACGGCGAGCACAGCGGCTCCCATGCCCTCGAACACGAGCATGGCATTGAAGATGCCCGCGAGCACGGCTACCGAGTGCGTCCGTTCGCTCGCCAGATACACCAAGCCGAGCATCAACACCGAGGACACCATCTGAACGCCGGCGGTCAAGTCGTATCGCTCGAGCCCCTGGAGCGCAGCGACGCCGAGGCGCGATGGCCAGTAGAACAGTGTCGTGGCGGCGGTCACGAGCAGCGTCGGCACGACTTGTGAGTAGATCGCCGCGCTCCCGAACAGAGCGTGCCCGGCGATCACCCCGAGCAGCCCTATCACCGCGGCGGAGGCAATCCCGATCCCAACCATCAGGAGGAGCGAGACGCGCAGCACCGAGCCGAGCTGCTCGGCGTCGCCGGTGGCGCGATGCTCGGCCACATACTTGGTCAGGCTCGTCCCCAGACCCGCTTCCGCAACCGTGAAATAGCCGGTCAGCGTGGTGGCGAAGACGAACAGGCCCGTCGGCGCGGCACCGAGACGATCGATGAGCAGCGGCAACAGGGCGAGCTGCACAAGAGCGCGCAATGCTGTGCGCGCTCCCATCGCCGCCGTGTTGACCGGGATGCCACCTGTCCGCCACGCCCAGTCGGGATGACGGCCGCGCCATCGCTGGCGCACCGATCTCATGTCACTGCTGGCACCAGCTCTGCCATGGATCGGATCTCCTCCGCACCGAGCCATTCTGTGTTGTTGTCGCTCGAGTACCGAAAACCGGGGCGCAGCTCCTCGCCGACAAGCACCTTGGCGGGCCAAAATGGGAAGGGGGGATAGATCACGTAGCGGTCCGCGAGCATGCGCGCGTGGCGCGACTCGTCCTCGGTGATGAGCACCTCGTGGATCTTCTCGCCCGGGCGGATGCCGATGATCCGGCGTGTCGCGTTCGGCGCGATCGCATCGGCGATGTCGCGCACGCGCATGCTGGGAATGCGCGGCACGAAGATCTCGCCACCCTGCATCAAGCCGATGCAGGTGATCACGAACTCGACCGCCTGGTCGAGCGTGATCCAGAAGCGGGTCATCTCTTCATCGGTGATGGTCAGCTCGCCCCCCTGAGCCTGGGCCTTGAACAACGGGATGACGCTGCCGCGGCTGCCCACGACATTGCCGTAGCGCATGGTCGCGAAGCGCGCGGGCGAGCTCCCGGCGTAAGCGTTGCCCTGGGTGATGATCTTCTCGGCCGCCAGCTTGGTCGCACCGTACAGGTTCACCGGGTTGACGGCCTTATCGGTGGACAGCGCGAGCGTGCATGGCACGTCGTTGGCGATAGCTGCGGCCACGACGTTCTCGGCCCCGTGGATGTTCGTCTTGACCGCCTCGAACGGGTTGTACTCGCACGCCGGGACCTGCTTGAGCGCCGCCGCGTGAATCACGATGTCCACCCCGCGCATCGCCATCTTCAACCGCTCGACATCGCGAACGTCGCCAATCAGGAAGCGAACGCGCTCGTCTCCGTCGAGCTCGCGCTGGAGGTTGTACTGCTTGAGCTCGTCACGGCTGTAGATCCGCACCGCCGCCGGTTCGTGCTCGGAGAGAACAGTCCTTAGGAACCTGGTACCGAACGAGCCCGTCCCGCCCGTGACGAGGATCGCCTTGCCTTGTATGTTGGAGTCGGCCATCGTAAGGATCATACGGATCGCCGAGGAGGGTCGGCCACCCCGCCCGACCGACGCCGACGCCGACGCCGCGGGCGTTCGCTCCGCCTTCGGCTTGTGAGAGCGTCAACCATCTCGACGGCCGTGCACGATCGCCTCGCGCCCGAGCCCCTCGCGGGCCAGGTGCGCGTGCAACGAGCGCCGTTGCCCCAAGCGCTCAAGACGCGACTCAAGCAACATGCGGCGAGCGTGAGCGGACAGTCCCAGCTCGCCGTCTGCGACGTAGTTCTCGCCCATCAGCAGAAACCACTCCATCGGAAAGGTCGTGTCCCGCGCCACGGCGTTGAACCCGCAACGGGCAAGCAGCTGCTCCAGTGAGTCGAACGTGAAGTAGTTCAGGTGAAGCTGGCCCACCCACCAGTCCTCCAGTCCGAGGGCATCGCGGGCGGCAAGCTGGAGCGGGTTGAAATCGTTGGGCGCGTGAATCGTCACGACGCCCCCCGGTGCGAGCAGCCTCGCGGCCCAGGCGAGGAAGCCCGGTGGGTCAGGCAGATGCTCGGCGACCAACTTGCAATGCACGACGTCGAATGAGCCCGCGGGCAGTTCGAGATCCTGGTACAGGCCCTCGTGCACCACGAGCCCGTGGTCGCGAGCTTCGGCGACGGCCTGGACCGAGGGCTCGATCCCCTCGGCTCGCCAGCCCTGCGCTGTGGCGTACTCGAGCAGAAGTCCGCCCGAACAGCCCACGTCCAGCAACGCCCCCGTCTGGCGCCCGAGCAGCGAGCGCCAGTCGGCGAGCTTGTCCGCGTGCTCAAGAGCCCAGAAGTCCTGCTCGGAGCGGTCCTTCTCCAGCCACCTCGGGTTTAGCTCCTGGTAGTAGGTGCGCTCGTACACGAGCGCCAACTCGGCCTCGTCCGGCAGCGGATCGAGATGAGCCCAGCCGCAGCTCTCGCAGTCTATGACCGAATACCCGTCGCATCGCGCGACGATGGGTCCTTCGTGTGCGCTCACACGGTTACGCTACCGGCAATGCCGATCCCCTATGGTCGTCAGACGGTCGAGGACGACGACATCGCCGCCGTCGTCGAGGTGCTGCGCGGTGACTGGCTCACGCAAGGGCCGGACGTCCTCGCGTTCGAGCACGCGTGCGCTACCGCCTGCGACGCGCCGCACGCGGTGGCCTTTTCCTCGGGCACCGCCGCTCTTCACGCCGCCGCTCACGTAGCGGGCCTGGGCTCCGGCGATGAGCTGATGACGAGCGCGATCACGTTCGCCGCCAGCGCCAACTGCGGCGCGTACGTGGGTGCCACACCGACTTTCGCCGACATCGATCCGAGGACCTGGAACGTGTCGGCTGCCACGGTCGCCGAGGCGCTCACGCCACGCACGCGGGCAGTCGTACCGGTCCACTTCGCCGGGCTGCCGGCTCCAATCGCCGAGATCCGGGCGGCGGTGGGAGAGGGGGTGACGATCATCGAGGACGCCGCTCACGCGATCGGAGCGCGCACGCCCGACGGCCCGGTGGGCGCCTGCCGCCACTCGGACATGGCGGTGTTCTCGTTTCATCCCGTCAAGACGATCACCTGCGGGGAGGGGGGCATGGTGACGACTCGCAGCGAAGAGACCGCCCGACGGCTGCGCGAGTTTCGCACCCACGGCATGGTGAGGGAGCGGGAGCGGCTGGAGCACGAGGACGGCGGCTGGTACTTCGAGCAGCAGGAGCTCGGGTTCAACTACCGGCTCACCGACATCCAGTCGGCGCTCGGACGCTCGCAGCTCTCAAAGCTCGAGCGCTTCATCGCGCGCCGTAACGAGATCGCCGCGCGCTACCGGGAGCTGCTCGGCGGCGTCGCCGAGCTCGAGCTCGCACCAGGCGCCGAGGAAGGGGCTCGACACGCCTATCACCTGTTCGTCGTTCACCATCGCGACGGCTCGCAGGCCCGCAGGCGGCTGTACGAGGGGCTGCGCGAGCGCGGGATACTGGCCCAGGTGCACTACCTGCCGGTGTATCTCCATCCCTTCTACCGGCGTACGCTCGGCTACTCCGAGGGTTTGTGCCCGGCGGCCGAGTCCTACTACGCCGGCTGCCTGTCGCTGCCGTGCTTTCCCGCGCTCACCGACGCCGAGCAGGAGCTGGTGGTGGCAGCGGTGCGCGAGCTGGTGTGAACGTCCGGGATGGGTTGCGCGCAGGCGGCACGAGCGATCGGCCTCAGGCAGGTAGGGTCGCGTCCGATCCGAGCCGCATGAGCTCGGCGGCGAGCCGCGCCGTGTCGAGCGGTTGAGCGAAATGGCAGAGGCGGTCGGCCAGCGCTCGACCCTCGACGATCACGGCGCTCGGCTCCTGGATGGCTCGGCGCGCAAGCTCGAGGAACTGCTCCGCGTCGAGGAACTGAGCGGGCAGCTCCTCGCAGAGCGGTGGAAGCAGACAGCGTTCTCGCATCTGCCGGGGCATCCGTCCGGCCCACAGCAGCACGGGCAGCCCCAGCGCAGCCGCCTCGAACACCGCCGAGGAGACCGCGCTCACGACCAAATCGCAGGAGCTGAGCAGCTCCGCCAGCGGGCCGTCACTGCTGAAGGGCAGCTCGAGCCCATGTGTGGCGAGCAGCGCCTCGTAACGGGAGCGCGACTCCGCGGGATGAAGGCGCAGCTCCACGCGCGCCCCCGCATCCACGAGTTGGCGCAGACCGGGGACGAGATCTTCGATGAACTGCTCGGGGAGTCCGTATGCCCCGATCGCCGAGCCCAGCGGCCGGTTCGTGGTGGTCACCAGCACGCGCCCGATCGAGGTGGGCGGATCGCGACGCGGCGAGGGGAGCAGATCCGGGACGCCCACCGAGCAAACCCGTGGGTGTCCCTGTGGGAATGCCCTTAGCTGCTCAACGACGCCCGGGCCCCACCCGAATATCTGATCGGCCAGCACATCAGGGCCAGGTCCACTCCGCAGCCCATACATACCGTGCTGAATCACCGCCACCGCGACACCGCGCGAGTGGGCCCAGCGCGTTGCCAAACGGGCGGGCCCAACCATCGCGTATGGAAGCAACAGCGCCCGGAGGTCCGGTAGCGACCCCCAGACACGCAGAGCGTTGGAGACGCGCGCGGTTGCCCCGGAGCTTCGAGTCAGGACGGTTCGCACGAGCGCCGCAAGGGCGGCTTGCAGTGCGGGCGGCTCGATCAGGGTGGGGATCGGCCACGCGCGCGATCGGGCACCCGGGGACTCGTGCGCGATCCTCAGCCCGCCCGCCGGCACCGTCGGCAGCCCGCTGGAGAGCGCGAGTCTCGCGGCGCCCCCCTGGCTCAGACCGGGGAAGTTCGCCAATCCCACCCCGGCGTCGGAGAGCTCGGCGCGGTCCAGCCGCTCGAGCGCGGCGGGGACCTTGCCCGCCGGAATCGCCAGCACACGGATGGGATGCCGCCGGCGCAGGGCGCGCGTCGTGGCGAGCGCGACCTGAGCGACGAGCGCGTGCGTTCGATTGTACGGTCCGCTGAAGGAAATAGGGATCCAGGGATCGCAGGCGCTGGTGGCTCCCGCCGCCCCCTTGTGCGCCTCAATGGCTGCCCCCACGCCAAGCCGGAGCGAGCTCGGCGCGTTCGATTGCGCGGCGAGCGCGTCGATGCGGTGCTCCTCGGTGAGCGCAGCGCCCAGCTCGAAGCCGCGAAGCAGATTGTTCAGCTCGATGAGCAGGTCGTAGTGCGCGAACTCGATCAGCGACTCCCCGGCGACCCGAACATTCGCCAAGCCGGGGTCGAGCGCCAGCCGGTCCGCCAGAGCTGCCGCCTGCTCGTCGATTCGGGCACGCGCCTCCCAATCGAGAAGCGAATCGGCGTCGAGCACCAGGCTCGCCCCGCCGGCACGCGCCCGATCGAGCGCGAGCGGATCGAAGCACAGCGCGAGGTCGCCGGCGCGGATTGGAAGGGGTGGCCCGCTCTCCTCGGCCGACCAGACGACGAACAGTCTCATCTGCGCTCGGGCAGGACGCTGTCGACGACCTCGCGGACGATCCGCTGCGCCGCCGCAGGCGCGTGATCGGCACGCCACTTCGCGCGAGCGTTGCCTCCCAGTCGCCGCGCGGCGTCGACGTCGCGCAGCAGCGTGGCGCAGGCGTTGGCGAAGCCGGCCGCGTCGTCGGCCACCAGCGCCTCGCGGCCCGGCTCGACGCCGAGACCGTCGAGGGCCGTCGAGGTGGCGACGATCGCGGCGCCGTGAGCCATCGCCTCGAGCACCTTGATGCGCCCGCTCCCGCCTCCGAGTCGCAGCGGCGCGATCACGACGCGCGCGTCCCGGTAGAGCGGCTCCAGCGAGTCGACGTCCGCGGCAAGCCCCACCTGTGGCGCGCGGCAGAGGGCGCGCACCGTCTCACCGGGGTTTCTCCCCGCTACGGTCACCGCCGCATCGGGCGCCGCCGTCCTCAGGAGCGGAAGGACCTCCTCGAGGAGCCACCTGACGGCGTCCACGTTCGGCTCGTAGTCGAGCGCTCCGACGAACAGCAGCTGCCTGCCGGTCGACTCGATCGCGATCGGGGCTTCGGGCTCGGGGACGCTGTTAGGCAGGATCCCAACCGGAGCGCGGATGTCACCGAGGCGCTCGCGCTCGGCCTGGGAGGTTACGAGCACACGATCGAAGAGCCCACAGCGGCGGCGCTCCTCGCGAGCGAGCACGGGGACGCTGAGACGGCGATAGAGACGCTGCCAGCGTCCAACGCCGGCCCCGGAGGTGCGCGCGCTCAGCAGGCTGTCCGCCCACGCCACGTTGTCGATGTCGAGCACACGCGCACCGGCGTTGACGGCGAAGGCTGCGTGCGCCATCAACGACGAGTAGCACCACACGAGGTCGTACTCGCGCAGCAGCGCACCCGCGTCGACGTCGCCGCGCACGCTCGCGACGAGCCGCGCGGCTCGCTCGGGGATATAGAGCGCTCCACCGCGGGTGAGCGCGAGCAGGCGCGTCGCGACCGAGGGCTCGGCGGGCCGTGCGATCAGGCGGACGCCGGGATCGGCAAAGCGCTGCTCGCTGGGGAACGCCAGCGAGACGGCGTCGACGCGCTCGAAGATGTGGCGCAGCGCGCTGAGGCTGACTTGCCCGCGTATCGAGGACCCGCTACCCGAGCCGGGCGGGTGCGCCGCGAGCATGAGCGCGGCGCCCCGCCCGCCGGCCACGGTCATTCGCCGGAGCCTACGAACCGGACCTCCGGGAACGGAACGATGAACTGGCCTCCGCGCGCGAGGAACTCGCTCTCCCGCTCGCGGAACTCGTCGAGGAAGTGCCACGGCAGCACGAGGAAGTAGTCCGGGCTCATCGCCCTCGACTGCTCCTCGCTGATGATGGGGATGCGGGTGCCGATCGTCTCGGAGCCGTGCTTGCTCTCGTTGCGGTCGGCCGCGTAGGGGATGAGCGTGTGGTCGATGTTGGCGTATTGCAGGACCGTGTTGCCCTTGGTGGAGGCGCCATATACGTGAATCGTCTTGCCTTCCTCGACGAGCTCGCGGCAGGTGGACCGAAGCTCCGTGACCACCCGCTCGGTCGCCTGTGCAAAGCGTTCGTAGGGCTCTGAGGAGTCGAGCGCCATCTCGAACTCGCGGATGCGCAGCTTCTGCAGGAAGGCCGCGTCCTCGCCCTCGGGCCGGAAGCGTCCCGCGCGCCGGATGAACAGCCGTATCGAGCCGCCGTTGACGTCGTTGAGCTCGGCCCTCACGACGCCGAGTCCCGCCTCGGCCAGCAGCCACTCGATCACTGCGAGCGAGTAGTACTCGAGGTGCTCGTGCACGATGGCGTCAAACTGGTTCATCTCGAGCATCGTCGCCAGGTAGTGAAGCTCCATCACCCACACGCCGTCTTCGGCAAGCGCCCGCTCGACG
>DASZGH010000030.1:0-12730 GCA_035938935.1 Solirubrobacteraceae bacterium | reverse complement strand
CGGCACAAGCTACACACCGATCACAGGCGCCACCACCGCCACCTACACCATCAACCCCACCCACACAAACGAATCCGGTCACAAGCTACGCGCCGTCCTCACAAACACCCACGGCACCACCACCAGCACCACCGCGACACTAACCGTCAACACGCCAGCGACCTCACCAGAAGCCGCAATACACCAGCTTCTGCAGGAAGTCGGCTCGTCAACGATCCCACACGGCATTCGCCGCAAGCTCTCGTGTCTGCTGAGCGATGCGTTGCACAGCCTGGCTGGACCGAGCGGCCATGGGCGTTCGAAGTGTGGTGCGGCACTGCGTTCGTCGCGGGCTGCAACGGGGAAGGCCGGTCGGCGAAAGAGCACGCAGTCCGGTGCCTGTGAGGACCTTGAACAGTTCGTCGAGGCGATCGGAAGCGACCACCACACGACCAAACCTAAGATTCCGGCCAAGCTCGACACCGCCTGGAGCCGGTCAGCCCAGGAGATCGAGGCGTCGCTTGGCTGTACGCAGCCTGTGCGCGAGTCCTCCCGCCACCCCAGCCGGCCGGCCCACGGGCATCACCGTGGACACCATTCCGGCCGCCGGTGAGAGTAGCAACCGGACAGACTCGCGGCTCGGCCGACCGCGGGACTTACGCTAAATGTTGAGTCTGCGCCCGCGGAGTCGCTATGCAAGCTTGCGCTTGGGTCTGACTGTGGCTCTGGTCGCCGGCGCCGTGGTGGCGGTGGTGTTGGTAGTGAGCGGCCACAGTTCGCGCCGCTCGGTGCAACCGGTCTCCGGCAACCAATCGCCCGTCCAAAACGTCCCGTCGCCGAAAGGGGATGCAGCCGTGACGCGCTCGTTGCGGCACGGAGTGATGGTTGTGGCGATCGACCAGCCGTCATCTGGTTTGTTCGCGCAGCAGAACGCCTCCATCGCACAGGGAGCCACGGTCGCGGTCGACGAGCTCAACGCCACGGGCGGACTTGCTGCCCGGCATATTCGGATCGAGCTCGTGCCCCAGGACCTGGAAGGCCTGTCCTCCGCTGCGGCGGAGGCCCGGCTGCACTCCGAGGCCGCCGCCGCGCTGATCCTGCCGTGCGACACGGATTCGCAGCTGAGCCTGGCCGCGGGGGCGGCCCGGTACGGGACGCTCATGCTCGCGCCTTGCAACCTTGACCCTGCCGCAGGGCGACGCTACTCGACCTACTGGCCCGTCGGGATGAAGCCGAGCGACGAAGCAGCGGGCCTTGCCAGCTTCATGCGAACGGTTGGCTACGGAAGCGTCTTCATAGTCAACGCCCCCGGCAACCGTTATGCCGAACTTATGACGAGCTACTTCCGTGCTGCCGCGCAGCGCAAGGGCATACGGATCGTGGGCAGCGCTTCGGTTGCGACGACGGTGGGCGGCCTCTCGAGCCTGGCGCATACCATCGAGGCTGTAAATCCGCGCCCCTCGACCATCTTCACCGCGCTTCCCCCTCCGTTGGCCAACCAACTGGCGGCGGGCCTGCAGGCGCAGGGCGTAACCCAAAATTTGGCAGGCACCTCGGCCTTGGATACCCGACTCGCCCTGACGAGCAACGCCGGTGCCCTTGACGAGGCTATTTTCCCCTCCTACGGCTTTCCTCGCGAAGGCGGGTCGGCGCATCGCTTCGTCAGCGACTACAAGAAACGGTTCGGCGGTGAACCGGTGGGTAGCTTTCCCGGTCTCGGATTCGAAACGATCCGGTTGCTCGAGACCGCCGCGCGCGACGCACGTTCCGCCGAGCCGAGCGCGATCCAGCTGGCGCTTTCCCGAGGCCTTTCTCTGGAAGGCGTCGCACTTGCGCAGCGCAGCTACCAGCCAGGCGGAGATCACAACCCGACGGGCACGGTGGCAATAGAAAAGATCGTCTCGGGCCACCTCGAACCGGTCTTTGCCGCCACGCCATGAGAGACTGCGAGGGAAGATGGGAGCAACGCGCGAATCGCGCTGCGCTGGTCCGATCAGTAGACGGAGAGCACGTGCGTCGTGGCACGCGCGGCGTGATCGTTCATGTAGTGGTACGTCCCCTTCAGGAAATGGATTCCCCACAGGGCCACGCCCGGGATCTTCGCCTTGGTGGCCGAGTCTACGCTGGGACCGGTGAGGTGGAAATCCGCTCCTGTGGCGTCGACCGTGACGAAGACGGAGTACCAGCCGCTGCGCAAGCGCGTGAGGGCGCGACCGCCTGAGTCGGTCAAAGTCACCTGGCCGCCGGTGGCGCTGACTGTTGCGAGGAGTTTGTTGGTCGGAGCAGGCGCCTCTGCCGTCTTTGAGGCGGCCGCCTGCTTTGCGGTACCGGATACTCCGCCGCACCCCCCGGTGGCGAGGGCAACCGCGGTTCCCGCGATCGCCAGGACTGCCCGGCTGGTGGCGTAGGAGACAGGACGGTTCACGATCAGTCAAGACCTTGGGCGTCGCTGGGCGAACCGTCGCCGACGCCGACGCCTGCTCGCAGGACGACCGGCGGCATGTGGCCGTTGATCCCCTTCACCAGCGGCTGTTGCCACGGGAGCACAGCCTCGAGGAACGCATCCAGTGCCGGTCCGCTCAACGTCTCGGCGTCGAGCAGCGTGTTGGCAAGCTCCTCCAGGATCGTCCTGTTCAACTCGATGATCTGCTTGGCGGTCTCCTCCGCCTTGTGGGTCAGTCGCCGCGTCTCGCTGTCCACCAGTTCGTGTGTCGCGGCCGCGATGTTCGATGTGTTCGCCAGTTCGCGGGCGATGAAGATCTCACCTGGTTTCTCGCCGACCGTCACGGGTCCGATCGCCTCGCTCATGCCCCAGACCGAGACCATTGCATGGGCGGTCTTGGTTGCTTCGTCGAGGTCGTTCTCGCCTCCGGTGGAGAGCATGCCGAAGACGTAGTCCTCGGCTGCCACCCCGGCCATGGTCGTGACCAGGTTCTTCGTCAGGTCGAGGTGGGTCAGCATGAGCTTGTCTTCGCTCGAGTAGACGGTCGCGCCGCCGCGCCCGCGCGCCCGCGCCACGACCGAGAGCTTCTGCAGTGCAGCCGAGTTGCCGATCGCGCGGGCGACGATCGCGTGTCCGGACTCGTGCACCGCGATTCGCCAGACCTCGTCGCGCGAGAGCACGTGGCTCTTGCGTGCGGGCCCGGACAGAACCCGGTCGATCGCCTCCTCGAGCTCTTCCTGCTCGATCAGCTGCTTGCCGGCGCGCACGGTGAGCAGCGCGGCCTCGTTGATGATGTTCGCAAGATCGGCGCCCGTGAAGCCGGGCGTCTGCTGGGCGATGCGCATCAGGTCGGCATTGGGCGAGATCGGGCTGCGGCTGGCGTGCAGTTCCAGGATCTCAGTGCGCCCGTGTACGTCCGGGACGTCGACGACTACCTGCCGGTCAAAGCGCCCCGGTCGCAGCAGTGCGTTGTCGAGGATGTCCGGCCGGTTGGTCGCGGCCATGATCACGACGCCGGACTCCGCCCCGAACCCATCCATCTCGACGAGAATCTGGTTGAGCGTCTGCTCGCGCTCGTCGTTGCCCTGTCCCATGCCCGCGCCGCGCTGGCGGCCGACCGCGTCGAGCTCGTCGACGAAGATGATGGCCGGCGCCGCTTCGCGCGCCTGGCGGAAGAGGTCGCGCACGCGGGCGGCGCCCACGCCGACCAGCGACTCGACGAACTCCGAGCCCGACAAGGAGAAGAAGTTGGCCTGCGCCTCGCCGGCGACGGCGCGTGCGAGCAGGGTCTTTCCCGTGCCCGGGGGTCCGGTGAGTATCACTCCCTTGGGCGCCTTGGCGCCGAGGTGCGCGTAGCGTCCCGGGTTCTCGAGGTAGTCGCAGACCTCGCCCAGCTCGATCAGCGCCTCGGGGGCGCCGGCCACATCGGCAAAGGTTGTCCGGCCCTCGCCGGCCTTCTGCTCGCTCCCGCTCCACTTCGAGAACGACGCAAAGGCCGCTCCCTGCTCTCGCACGAGCGTCATGAAGAAGGCGAACAGCGTGACGAGGATCAGGATCGGCAGCAGGAACTGGACGGTCGCGCGCAGGGTCGCCTTGCCCGACTGCGGGTCGACGGTGGTGGGCACGTGCTTGCGCTGGAGCAGAGCGATCAGCGTGCCCGTGTAGGAGTCCGAGTGCGGGTAGCTCGCCCATAGCGCCTGGCCATTGTCTGTGCGCAGTTCCAGCCGCGCGTCCTGGTCAAGCAGCGTCACCTGCGCAGCGTGTCCATCGGTTATCAGTTCGGTCGCGCTGGTCAGCGTGGTCTGCTGTCCGGCCGAGTGCGGCGCGATGATCGACAGGCCGACGAAGAAGAGGACCAGCAGCAGGACCGCCGTCGCCGCCAGGCCGGTCAGTAGCGGACTCTCTGTGAGCACCGCCAACACGACCCCAGCGCTGCGGCGCAGCCCGGCGAAGCGCGCCCTCCTGAAGGCGGAGGCCGTGGCTGCTGCGCTAGTGGTAGAAGAGGCGGTCTTTTTGCGCGAACTCGTCATTGGATCGCTGGGAAGCGGGGGTGTGCGGGCGCTTGGCAGCGGCCTTCACGCCGAGGTGCGGGCATTTTCAGGTATCGGGCGGCGCCGGAAGTGAACGACCTGTGAACGGGCCTGCGCCGACCCGTTGCAGCGGCGGCGAGAGCGCCGACACTCAAAACAGCAGTAGCTCGCCACGTTCCATCTCGAACCGGCCACCACAGGCACGAGATGCAATGTGAACAGAATGTCATCAGAGGAAAACGTGACCAAGCGGTAAACGGTCGTGACCATGCGGTAAACGGCCTTGCCTTGGTCCGTGAGAGCTTGGTAATTTCGGCTCCTGCTCAACGTTGAGTAGCGGCCGTGTCTCAGCGAGAGGCTTGGGCGTCCTCGACGGTCAATGGTCGAAGATCCATCAAACATGCCAAAACTCGTATTGTACAAAACCCTATCCGGAGGACTCAATGAGCCATAACTGGCTAGCGCGTTTGCGAATGTATGTGGCCGCGCTCACTTTGGCGGTGACAGCATCGCTGATGCTGTCTGCTGGGGCGAGCGCCGCAACCTTTGTAGTTCACAACACCGCGGAACTCGAAGCAGCGGTCACCTCAGCCAACGCGAACGGCGTGGCGAACACGATCGAACTCACGGCCGGCACCTACCTGCCGGGTCAGACGTTGATCTTCACCAACACGGGCGGCGCGCAGACGCTGGCGGGGCCGGCGGGCACGGTCGGTGTCGCTACGCCTGGCGTGACGCTCAGCGGAGGCGCCGTCACAGAAGTCAAAGGCGTCTCAGAAAAAGAACTGATCACCGTCAAGACGGGCGTGACGGTCACGCTCAAGCACGTTGTTGTCACCAGCGGTGGTGGCGGAGGAAACCCCGGGATCGAAGATGGAGGCACTCTGAACGTCGAAAACGCGACGATCTCCGGCAACCTCGGTAGCCAGATCTTCGTTCAGAGTGGCGCGACGGCCAATCTGACCAACTCGACGCTCTCCGACGGCCACGAATTCGGTCTTGTCGATGAAGGCACGGCGAGCCTGCTGAACGTGACGGTCGTGCACAACGCCTCCGGCGGCATCGGGGCCGGCACGGGCACGTTGAGCCTGACGAACACGATCGTTGCCCTCAACCACTCCCCGCAGTGCGGGAGCATCACCATCACAAACGATCACAGCCTTGCCTCCGACGCAAGCTGCGGCGGCGAAGCAGCGTTCCAGAACAAGACACCGTTGCTGCAGACATCGCTGAGCAACGACGGCGGCTCCACGACGCTCTATTCGGAGAAGGCCGGTAGCCCGACGCTCGATGCCGGTGATCCGGCGAAGTGTCCGGCGACCGACCAGCGCGGCTATCCGCGTCCTGACGTCGCCAGCACGGCGTGCGACATCGGCGCCGACGAATACAGCCCGACCCCGCCGGTCATCAAAGTCCCGGCGGAAATAGTAACTCCTGCCACGAGCTCCTCGGGAGCGGTGGTCACCTACAGCGTCGAAGCTACCGACTCCTACGCTCTGGTCAAGTCCTTGAGCTGCGTGCCCGCATCGGGCTCGACGTTCAAAGTCGGCACGACCAAAGTCGAATGCACGGCAGTGGACGGTCATGAAAACACCGCGAAAGCATCCTTCAACGTGAAGGTGACCACTCCAAAGCACACTCTCACAGTGACGGTCACCGGCGAAGGCACCGTGACCTCTACGCCCGCGGGCATCGAATGCGGGCAGGGTCACACGACATGCAGCGCCGAATTCGAAGAAGTAGCCGTCACATTGACGCCGACGCCGGCAGCCGGCTATTCGCTCGCAACGTGGGGCGGAGCCTGCTCGGGCACCGGATCGTGCTCGTTCAGTCCGATGAGCGCGAGCGAGTCGGTCACGGCTGAATTCAGTTCGGTGCCGCTGAACACCGGCCTGCCGGTCATCAGCGGGACGCCGCAGGGTGGGCGTACGCTGAGCACGAGCAACGGCACGTGGACCGGGGCGCCGATCTCCTACACCTACCAGTGGGAGGACTGCAACTCCTCGGGCGCATCGTGCACGAGCATCGTCGGCGCGACGGAACTCGAATACACGTTGACCGAAGCGGACCTCGCTCACACGATCCGCGTCGCGGTCGTTGCGCACAACGCGAGTGGTGCGTCGGCTCCGGCCACATCCGAACCGTCCGCCGTCGTAGAAGCGTCCGTCGGGGTAGGCGTGGAAGGTAAAGTGCCGTTCACGCAGACGCTGGCAACGACGTGCTCGCCGGTGGTGCTGGGTCCGTTCCATCCGGGCAAAACGCAGGAATACAACAACACCTGCGGGCTGAAGGCGACGAGCACGGCCGCTGAAAGCAAGCTGGTGGCCGAAGACGCGAGCGCCACCAACCGCGGGCATCTCGTGCAGGTATACACTCACGGTGCGCTCAAAGAAACGTACTTCCTGCCCGAACCGCTCGAAACCAACGCAGCAACATCGCCGCAGGGAGGAATTGGCGGTGTCCTCACGTCGCTGGTGACACCGGTGACGCTGCTGACATACGCCAAACCGTTCAGCGAAGACGAAGTGACGGTGAAGTTCAACCAGAAGATCGGCCTGCACGATCATCTGCACACCGGCACCTACGCCAAGATGATCACGTTGACCCTGTCAACCACGACTCCGTAACTCAAACAGTGCGATGACGCAAATCAGGCGCACGTCGAAGCGCCTGAGGAGGACAACCGCCGCCGCGACCGTTATGGCCGCGGCGGCGGCGTTCGTTCCCTACAGTTCTCAGGCGACCGTGACATTCACATCTTCATCAATCGCGCCCGGCGTGCAGGACGGCGCGCCGGGTGGGTCTGTCGGCGGGGTGCAGAGCCCCGCGGAAACGGGCTCGACGCTGAGCCTGACGATCGACGCCAGCGACACGGGCTCGGGCCTGGTGGGCGCGCGGGCCTCGATCGACGGCAACGCCGCGTCCGTGAGTCTGTGCTCCGCGCCTCCGTGTCCGGAAGCGGTTTCGAACGTCCCGCTCTCGGTCGACGTCGGCGGTGCAGGCTCGCACGTCCTGCTCGTCACCGTCACAGACGCGGCCGGCAACACCGGCACGCTCCTCGAAACGCCGATCGAAGTCCTGGCTCCCGTCCAGTCCGCCAGCAACACGGTCACGGTCGGGATCTCGGCCAGGCACGATGGTCCGCCCGTAGAAGCGCCGCCGGAAGAACCCGCCCACAAACATCCGCTGGAAGAACCGCCGTCGGAGATGCCGCCTGTCTGCCCCTCGCCGATGCTGGAAATGGGACTCGCCTCCAGGCAGCTCGGCTACACTCGCCAGGGCGTGCCCGTGCTGCGCCGGGGCCGG
The DNA here is from genome assembly GCA_035938935.1 of Solirubrobacteraceae bacterium. GTDB lineage: Bacteria > Actinomycetota > Thermoleophilia > Solirubrobacterales > Solirubrobacteraceae > Palsa-744. Next base: position 4,972 of record DASZGH010000030.1, on the reverse strand, counting down.
CGCTACCGCTTCACGGGCCGGCTCACCTGCCTGCACGGCCGTCGTCGCGTCTCGGCGCCCGACGGCACGCCCGTACGCGTGCGCTACAAGGTCGGGCGGCGCACCTTCACGGCCGGCCGCGGCACGATGCTCGTGCACGGAGGCAGTCTCAGCGCGCTGCTCGGGTTCAAGAGCGCGCGCACGATCGTCTTCGGCTACAGCCAGGCTAGCGGCGAAGACGTCGAGGTGCGGATACCAGTGGCAATCGCAAGCCGACAGCCCCACAACCACCGCGGCAAGCGCAGGGGTGGAGCGCGATGACCGGCGCAACGCGCCTCGGAACGCTGACGCTGCTCGTCGCCGCGCTCGGCGCCGCACCCGCCGCGCTGGCCGAAGAAGGCACGCCGGTGGGCGGCACTGTGGAAAGCACGCTTGCCCTCTCCCTGGGCGAACCGAGCCACTTTGCGCGCGTTCGCACCGGCCACGGATCGAGCGTGTATGACGCGACGGTCGTCGTGGAGGTGACCGCCACCGACGCGCCGGTCAAGCTGAGCCTCGCCGACGGCGAAGCGATCTCCGGCGCGCGCCGCGGGCGCCTGGTGCGAGGGCACTCGGTCTTCACCACCGCGCTGCGGGCCGCGGCCGGCCGCGCCGGCTTCCGCTCGCTCGATGCAAGCTTGGACCCGGTGATCGAGCAGTGGGACGAACCGGTCTCGCTGGAAGGAGCCACGATCCGGTTGCGCCAGACGGTGCGCGGCGCCCACCAGCCTCCCATCGGCGGCTACCACAAGCTCCTGCTGGTAACCGTCACCGCCGCCGGACCGTGACACGCGCGGCGCGGTGAAGGCCGATCGACACAGACATCCCCAACCACGAGAGAGGAAGCAGCGATCATCATGAGACTTCACAACATCAGGCGATTGACGCTCGCCACGGCGGCCGCGATGCTCACCGTGGCCGGTTCAAGCCTCGCGGCGAGCGGCGGCCTGTCGATCTCGCCCGGCATCTTTGAGCACCTCGCCAGCCGCGGGAGCGTCGGTTCGATCAATATCTCGAACACCACCCGCATGCCGATGGCGGTGAGGGTCGCGCTGCGGCCGTGGCTGCAGGCGCTCGGCGGCGAAGTTTCGCCCAACCGCCGCGCCACGCTGCCCGAGGTGCGCGTCAGCGTGAGCTCCTTCACGCTGGGCGCCGGCTCCTCGCGCACGGTCGGCGTGTCGCTGACGCGCACCCCTGCGGGCCACTCCCAGTACGGCGCGATCGAAGTCGCGGGCACGCCGTCCGGCCACAGCGTGAAAGGGATCAGGCTCGCATACCGCCTGGTCGCGAGCCTGCGCCTGGACGCACCCAGAGGCGCGCAATCCTTCCGCGCGCGCGCGGGCGGCCTCGTCGAGCAGGGCAGCTCCAAACAAGGCACGCTGCTTCTGGCAGTGCAGAACACCGGCAACACGATCGTCCCGATCGGGGGCACTGTGGGCGTCAGCGGTCAGGGACGTTCGCTTCGCGCCAACGCAACCGCCAAGACGGTCGTCCCCGGGGCAACCGTCAACGTGCCGCTCGTCCAACTGCTCGGATCGCTGCCGCGCGGCCGCTACACCGTCACGGTCGGCCTCTCCCAGGGCGGCCACGGCCTCGGGACGGTCACGCGCACGATCGAGCTGCGGTAGCGACCTCAGGCCGGCGAACCGACAGACAGTTCAATGACGCAGCTGCTCACCGTCGCGCCACGGCAGGCACAGAGCCGGGGCGGGTGCTCGCTCGACTGGATCGAGGTCGTCGCACCGGGCGCCTGAAGACCGCAAGGCGGGCCTGCGCGCCAGCTCTTCGTAGGTGACGGCCTCGCGTGCGCTGGCGCAGCGCGCCAGCACCCACTCGAGCGCGAGCATGTGGCGGGGATGGTCGAGGTCGGCGGGATGCAGATCCAGGCGCAGGGTGCCGCCGGAGAGGAGCGCCCCGGCGCGCAGCAGCGCCGGCGAGACGGCGCGGCGGATGCGCCCGCCGTTTGAGAGGGCGATCGGCGGACCAAGTAGCTCGTGACGTGTGCTTTGAGGTCCGCGGCCCGGGGCGGGGGCGCTTGTGCCGCCGAGCGGATGCCGTGGCGCGGCGGCGGCGCTCGTCCGGTGCAGCCCCAGCAGTGCGGCCCACCAGTGGAAGCGCGCGCCAAGCGTGCGGCGCAGCGCGGGCGTGTAGGCGTAGCCGGGCGCGACGAAACCGCGGGGCTCTAGCCCGGCGAGCTTGAGCACGCGCCGTCCGGCGTCGACCGCACGTCTGGTCTCCTGCTCGTCGAGCCCGACGAACTCGCTCTGCGCGTCGGCGCTGAAAGTACGCAGTGTCTGGTAGGCGCCGCCGGCCCGCGTAGGCGCCCGTAGTGCGCTGTGCGAGCGCAGGTGTTGGAACCCGTGCTGGGCGATCGCGTCGCCGCGCCGCTCGCGCTCGATCAGCCAGCGCACCATCTCCGGCGAGCGCTCGGCCAGGGGATGCAGGTCGCGCGCGGGGATCACGAGCATCGTTACGCGCGCGACGCCGTGGTCGTCCAGCCAGTCGCGGATCAGCGCGCAGCGCTCGAACGTAGCGGGCTCCACGTCGTGCAGCGCCACGGCGATCATCTTGTGAGCGGTGGCGGTCATGCGGCGGTACGCCCGGTGACGGTGGCGGCGCGTCCGGCGGCGGCCTGTGCGGTGGCGGCCTGTGCGGCGAGCTCGGCTCGTTCGGCATGCCCAGCCAGTACCGCGCTGTAGCCGTCGGCGAGCCGCTCCAGCGCCCGCTCCCAGGTGCGCTCGCGAACGGCGCTCTGCGCGGCCAGCGACAGCCGCTCGCGCAGAAGCGGCGAGCCGCCCAGCTCGAGGAGCGCGTCCGCCAGCGCCCCGGCGCGCGGCTCGCAAAGCAGCCCGGTGGCGCGATGCTCGATCAGCGTCGCCGGGCCGCCGGCCGCCACGGCGATCACGGGCAAGCCCGAGGCCTGCGCCTCGAGGATCACCTGGCCGAACGTGTCGGTCTGGCTCGGAAAGAGGAACAGGTCCGCGGACGCGTAGGCGCGGGCCAGCTCGTCGCCGTGCAGCCAGCCGAGGAACGTGGCGAGCTCGCCCAGCCGCTCGGCCACGCGCCGGCGCTCGGGACCGTCGCCCGCCAGCATGAGCCGCAAGCGCTTGTCGCGTGCGTGCGCCGCCAAGAACGCGTCGACCAGCAGGTCGACCCCCTTCTCCCTGGTGATCCTCCCCGCGTAGAGCACGTAAACCGGCGAGCACGAAGCGTGTGACCGGGTTGAGCTGGGTACGTGCAAAGGGCCGGGGCCAACCGTCGAGCACGCCCCCAATCCCATCCAATACTCGCGCAAATCGTCGCTGCGAAGCCCCGGATCGAAGCGGGACGTGTCCACCCCCCGATCCCAGCGCACGATCCGCTCCGCGCCAAGGCCGATGCGAGTCAGGGCCACGTCGGAGGCGGGGCTGGGGGAGAGGACCACCTCGCAAGCGTTGTAGAAGGCGCCGACCGCCATCTCCATCGCGCCGGCCACCTCGGCGCGTTCTGAGCGCAGCTGCGCGTAGGCGGTCAGCTCGGTGTGGTAGCTGCCGATCAGGGGTAGCCCGAGCGCCTTGGCCAGCAGCACCCCGGCGATCCCGGACGGGCCGGGCGAGCAGACGTGGATGGCGTCGAATGCGCGCTCGGTAAGCGTCTGCACGGCGGCGCTCAGCGAAGGCACGCCGATGCGCAGCCCGGGATAGAAGGGAACGTCGAACTCGGCGACAGCCGACAGTCGCCGATCCACGTGCGGATCGGTGGCGACTACCTCGATCTCATAGCCGGGCACGCCGCGCGAGCGGATCTCCTCGATCGTGCGAGTCACCCCGTGCGTGGAACCGATCCCGTCGGCGACGATTGCGATCCGAGGCGGCTCGCCGTCCGCGTCGCGCTCGTCGAGCTTGGCCTGCTCTTTGGCCAGGAACGCGGTCGCGGGAGCGTAGGGAATGGCGGCTATGCAGCTCTCGAAGATGCCAGCCGCCGCCGTCGCGACGGATGGCTGGTCGGGGCGTGCCTCGTCGGCGGTCGACGTGTCTCCAGCCTCCGTCGAAGCGGCTCCGGTTGCTGCTCGCAGCGCCTGCTCGACGGCGGCGTGCAGCTTGCGCTCGTGCAGGCGGCAGGCCCTGCGGTACAGCTCGGAGTGCCTGAAGCCGTCCTCCTGCATGTAGGCGATCAGCCCGCGCTCGTCGAGGTGGTCGAGCTCGACGGCGACAAGCCAGGCGCGCAGCAGGCAGCGCGCGTCCTCGGGCGTAAGGTCAGCGCCGGTCGCGCCGTGGCGGACGTCGCCCTCGCTGAGCAGCCGCTGCGCCATCCGCATCACGCGCCGGGGATCGGGCGTGGCCGGCGTGGCCTGGGCGCCGTCGTCGCTCCACAGCGAGCGGGCGGCGAGCGCGATCGCGGCGTGCGCCCACTTGGCGGCGCTGCCTTGTTTGCCTTTGGCCTCGACGTGCCCGGCGCGCATGTGCGCAAGAAACTCGGCGGGCGTGGCGGCGGCGGGCGCCTCGGTCCAGGTGCGCCCGATGTCAACCCCGGCGTGATCGTCGCTGCCGCCGATGCCGATGCCGTCGCGAGTGCCCACATACATAGCGGCCGGCCGGTTGAGCTCGTGTGCGCGCGATCCGTTGCGAGTCTCCCACACGTCGAACAGCTCGGCCAACCGGCGGCGGTGCCTGCGCGTCAGCGGCGCCCCAACCGCGTAGTAGGGGTGGGCCAACGCGCAGGCGATCTCGCGGTCGTGCAGGTACATCGCGCACAGCTCGACGTCGTGGCTGTTGGCCTGCAGCCACTCGTGATCCTCAGCGGCGATCCCATAGCAGAGGACGTGCACCGCTTGGGGCTCGCCGCGGAAGTGCGCGGTCAGCTCCTCGGAGACGAACGCGTCGGGCCGGTCGGCGACCTGAAGCGCCCCGTCGATCGTGTCGTGGTCGGTGATCGTGACGAAGTCCATCCCCCGTCGCTTGGCCAGCTCGTAGAC
>DASZGH010000029.1:0-2024 GCA_035938935.1 Solirubrobacteraceae bacterium | reverse complement strand
ATCTGCACGTTCTCCTGCGACACCGCCTACTCCGTGGATGAGAATCGCGTTGGGGCCCCGGCCTGGTGTCCGACCTGACCCTTAGCGTCGCGCCACCGGGACAGGGGCTTCAGGGAGAACGCAAGACGGGCAGGCCGCGCTTGGCGGATGGGCCGCGAGCCCGACCTACTCTGTGGCCGCCCCTGCGACTCGCCCGGTTGTGCCGCGAGCACGAATCCGTCGCTGTCGTTTTGCCCGGCTGGTCTCCCACCGACAACCATCGAAGAGGAGGCTACATGCGATCGATTGCGCTGGATGTTCATCGTGATTTCTGCGAGGTCGCGATCAAAGACGACTCTGGGCTGCGGCTCGCGGGCCGGGTCAAGACCTCACCGGAGGAGCTCGAGCTGTTCGCCCAGAGCCTTGCGCCCGACGATCAGGTCGCGCTCGAGGCGACCGGCCCCGCACAGGCGATAGCGCGAATTCTGGAAGCACACGTCGGTCGCGTGGTGATCGCCAACACGCGCAAGCTTCGCGCCATCGCCGAGTCCAAGGTCAAGACCGACAAGGTCGACGCGAAGACCTTGTGCGAGCTGCTCGCGGCGGGGTTTCTGCCGGCGGTGTGGTCGCCCGATGAGTTCACGCGCGCGCTACGCAGGCGCCTGCAGCGCCGTGCCAAGCTCGTGCGCTCAAGAACACGAGCCAAGAATGAGTGCCACGCGGCGCTGGCGCGCAACCTCAAGGGCCGCCCGCCGATGACAGATGTGTTTGGCAAGGCGGGACGGCAGTGGCTAGCCGCGCTTGAGCTTCCCACGGATGAGCGCGAGACGGTCGAGTGCTGCCTCAGGGAGGTCGACTTCCTGGACTCAGAGGTCGGCCTGATCGAGCGCGAGCTCGCGAGCGAGGCGCTCGACTCGGTGGAGATCCGTCGCCTGATGACCGTTCCCGGGGTGAGCCTCGTCTCGGCGGCTGCCTTCGTGGCAGCCGTGGGTGACATTCACCGTTTCAGTTCGCCGAAGAAGCTCGTCTCCTACGTCGGTTTGGACCCGCGGGTGCGCCAGTCGGGTGAGGGACCGGCGCACCACGGGCGGATCTCCAAGCAGGGCTCCGCCGAAGCGCGTCACATGCTCTGCGAGGCCAGCTGGGTGCTCGTCAGAACCCCTGGCCCGTTGCACGCCTTCTATGAGCGCGTGCGCGCTCGCCGTGGAGCACAGATCGCGCTCGTCGCGACCGCCAGGAAGCTGAGCGTGCTGTTCTGGCATTTGCTCACCCGAGAGGAGGACTACGCCTTCGGACGGCCGTCGCTGACGCGCCGCAAGCTGCGCGCGCTCGAGCTCAAGACCGCGGAAGGCTGGCGCCGCGGCCGCTACTCGGGCCCACGCGTGCACGAGACCAAGAAGGATCGCGATCGGGAGGCAGAGTTCGCCGAGCAGATGGAGACGGCCTACCGCAGGCTCGTCGCCGACTGGCAGCCGAAACCAACTGGAAGCGGTGCGGGCGCGACACGGGGACGCGCATCTCAAAAGCCGCTAGGCGGCAAGCAGCGCGGCAAGGCCTCAGTCCCGAACCCTGCGCTTTAGCTCGTCGTCGCCCGCACCGGCAGCGACTCTCGCACAAAGGAGAAAGATCGTCCAGACCTCTTGACTTTCATCCGTCCGCCAGCCCCACGGCTTCGAGGGCCTCCTGCCTCGTCCTGTACTCCCAGCCCTCCACGACCAGACCGTCTCGCAGCTTGTAGACAAAGACGTACGCATCCTCGACGCTCGCGCCGCTTGCCGCTCCCCGTCCGTGCATCATCGTGGAGGCGATCACTCGCTCGCCGGCGTCGATCACCTCCAACACATCGAACCTCAGGTCGCGGAACGACTGCAGAAACCCATCAAGCAGCCGTTCGAAAGCATCACGGCCAACGTGGGCGTTTGGGTCAGGCTCGTCCGCGCGGGGGTGGTAGATGAGCGCCGGGTGATAGACCGAGAGGTCCGGCTGACCCGCGTTCAACGCCTCGAAGCCCGACCGCACGATTTCCACATTCTGCTGTGACATCG
>DASZGH010000028.1:0-35341 GCA_035938935.1 Solirubrobacteraceae bacterium | reverse complement strand
GTGGGTCGGAAGTTCGATAGCGTTTCCCGGCGTCTGAACGCCACGCGCTCGGCAAACCCTCATCGAACTTTCCGACCCACGACACTACACGCCGGTCGCTTCACCGTTGGCTTTCACTTCGACTTCGAGGTTCATGCGGTTGATCACGCCGCTGACGCCAAGCGGTTTGTGCTTGACCTCGGCGATGTGGCTGTAGCGGCCGCTGCCGCGACCGAGGCTGAGCGTGCCGCCGAAGTAGCCGAGGTTTTTGACGATCGTGTAGGTGGTGTTGGCGCTGCCCGTGATCGACCCGCCGCGGGGGTAGATCGTGACGGTCGCCGTCACCGATTTCGAGCGGATGGTCAGGTCGGCGACCATCGTCGCGGTGTACGTGCCATAGGCCGTTCCGCGCTCGATCAGTGTGCTGCCGCGTTCGGAGATGAACTTCAGACGGCCGTGCTCCTGCATATGAATGATTCTCGCCGAGTGCGCCGTCGTGTTCCCATCGCTGCCAGACGCCGATGCTGCCAGCGCGACGGCGACTGCCGCCAGCACAAGCCCGCAGAATGAGATGGTCCTGCGAGCCGGAATCAGCCTGCCCAGTGCCCTCATACGTCCTCCTCGGTTCGAGAGCCTACAGATGGATTCATCACAGCGAGCGCATTTTGCCCGCACTGTTTCTGACTTCCCCGTCGATGCCCATGGCGGATTCCCATGTGCGCGGCTCCGTTGTTGTGCCTATGCGTAGTCTCCATGCGGGATGAGGCGATAATGCTACACCGAAAGGCCCGCCCGATTCATAGGAAGCATACATTCCAATGACGACGTAAATCCCAATTAGCGGGCTTTTTCTCTGGCCGCCCTGCGATCGCGGGCAGAGCGAGGGCACAACGCAAGGCTGTGTATAAGGGAACGGCGCCCTATTTCAGTGGCAAGGCTGGCGCGAAGCCGCCTGAATATGTATGGTCACATTTGCGTGAACTCACCCCCCGAGGGCACGCGCGGGTCGTCGGATGTCTGCGAGTGACCCCCTCTCCACCCTCAGGCATCCGGTGACCCAACTTTTGACCGCGTCCGACCGCTGTCGGTGTGAGGTCAGTCGCCGACCTTCAACACCAGCTTGCCGACGCTCTCCCCCGCGAACAGGCGGGCGAGTGCGTCGGGGAAGGTCTCGAATCCCTCGACCACATCCTCGCGCGCGACGAGCTTGCCCTCGCGCAGCCAACCGGCCAGCTCGTGCTGGGCCTCGGGATAGCGGCTCAGGTAGTCGAGCACGACGAAGCCCTGCATGCGCGCGCGGTTGACCAGCAGCGACATGTAGTTGGAGGGGCCCTGCATCGAATCGAGATTGTTGTACTGGGAGATCGCTCCGCAGATCACGACGCGCGCGCCGCGCGCCAAGCGCGCCAGGGCGGCATCGAGGATCTCACCGCCGACGTTGTCGAAGTAGACGTCGACACCCTCGGGGCAGTGCTCGCGCAGCGCCGCTCCCACATCCGCGCTCTTGTAGTCGATGCAGGCGTCGAAGCCCAGCTCGCCCGTGACCCACTCGCACTTCTGCGGGCCGCCCGCGATGCCGACAGCGCGGCAGCCCTTGATCCGGGCAATCTGCCCGACGACGCTGCCGACCGCTCCGGCGGCGCCGGAGACGAGCACCGTCTCTCCCTCTTTGGGTCGGCCGACGTCGAGCAGGCCGAAGTAGGCGGTCATCCCGGGCATGCCGAGCGCGCCCAGGTAGGTGGTCAGCGGGGCCGCTGCCGGGTCTACGGGGAATACGGCGCTCTCGGGGCAGACGGCGTACTCCTGGACGCCGAGCCAGCCGGTCACGTGCTCGCCCGGCGCGAAGCGCTCGCCCTTGGACTCGAGCACTTCGCCGACCATCCCCGCGCGCATGACTTCGCCGATCTCCACGGGCGGTATGTAGGAGCGGCCCGCGGCCATCCAGCCGCGCATCGCGGGGTCGAGCGAGATGTACTGCGCCTTGACGAGCACCTCGCCGTCGGCGGGCTCGGCGACCGGTTCGTCCACGAGGTCGAAGTTCTCGCGCGTGACCATCCCCTGCGGGCGCGAGGCGAGGCGGAACTGGCGGTTGACCTTGGGGTGCGTGGACATCGGCTCGGGCATCGACTCGGGCTGGCGGGTGGGCATTGGCTCGGGCTTGTACTCTACGCACGCCCGATGGACTTCGAGCACTCCCCCCGCACGCAGGAGCTGCTGGAGCGCCTGATCTCCTTCCAGGAGCAGGAGGTCGCGCCGCGCGAGGAGGCCTACCACCGCGAGCTGCTCGCCCGCGCGGATCCGTGGGTGGTACTGCCGGCGGTGCAGGAGCTGAAGGCGATCGCCAAGCGCGAAGGACTGTGGAACCTGTTCCTGCCCGATCCCGAGCGCGGCGCCGGGCTCTCCAACGTCGAGTACGCGCCGCTGGCCGAGCGGATGGGACGCTCGCTGATCACCGCCGAGGTTTGCAACTGCAACGCGCCGGACACCGGCAACATGGAGGTGCTCTGGCACTTCGGCTCGGATGAGCAGAAGCGCGTGTGGCTGGAGCCGCTGCTCGAGGGCCAGATCCGCTCGGCCTTCTGCATGACCGAGCCGGAGGTCGCCTCCTCGGACGCCACCAACATGCAGGCGACGGCAGTGCTGGCCGGCGCCAATGGCGGCGGCGACGACGACGAGGTAGTGGTCAACGGGCGCAAGTGGTGGAGCACCGGCGTCGGGCACCCCAACTGCAGGGCGCTGATCTTCATGGGGCTGACCGACCCCGAGGCCGATCGCTACCACCAGCACTCGATGGTGCTCGTCCCCATCGACGCCCCGGGCGTGAAGGTGGAGCGGATGCTCGAGGCGATGGGCTTCCTGGACGCGCCCGGCGGCCACGGCGAAGTGTCGTTCACCGACGTGCGCCTGCCCGCCAGCGCGATCGTCGGCGGGGCCGGTCAGGCGTTCGCGATCGCACAGGCGCGGCTCGGTCCCGGCCGCATCCACCACTGCATGCGCCTGATCGGCCTGGCCGAGCTGGCGCTGGAGATGGCCTGCCGGCGCGCGAGCGAGCGCGTCGCGTTCGGCAAGCCGATCGCCAACCTTGGCGGCAATCGCGAGCGGATCGCCGACGCTCGGATCGCGATCGACCAGGCGCGCCTGCACGTGCTGCACGCCGCCTGGCTGCTTGACACCGACGCGCCCGAGGCGATCGGGGCCGTTTCGCAGATCAAGGTGGCCGTGCCGAACATGGCGCAGAAGGTGGTGGACATGGCGATCCAGTTGCACGGGGGCGGTGGACTGTCCAACGACTTCCCGCTGGCGGGCGCATGGACGGCGGCGCGGGCGCTGCGGCTCGCGGACGGGCCGGACGAGGTGCACCGAGGGGTGGTCGCACGGCTGGAGCTGGCGAAGTACGGGAGGGGGAAGTGGTCGGGGTAAGGGGCGGGCGGGCCCTGATCACCTCAACCGGGTGATGCGTGCCGTGCGCGCCGCCCGTAGGGTCGGTGGGCGATGGACGAGCACGACGAGCGGTCCGCGGGTCGGCGCAACCCGAGCTGGCGTGACGCGCTGCTCACGCTCGAGAGCCCCGAACGCACCGACATGGACGACCCGAGCCTGGAGTGGCGGCGGCTGTTCAGCGAGCTGCTCGGGACGTTCCTGCTCGTCCTCGCGGGCGCCGGCGGCGCCGTCGTCGCAGCCGTCAGCCACGGGCAGATCAGCCGCACCGCGGCGGTAACCGCGCCCGGGCTGACGGTGATGGCCGTGATCCTGTTCATGGGCGCGATCTCCGGCGCGCACCTGAACCCAGTCGTCACCGTCGCCTTCGGTCTGCGCCGCGATTTCCCGTGGAAGCGAGCGTTCGGCTACATCGTCGTGCAACTGATCGGCGCCACGCTCGCCTGCCTGTTCCTGTGGGCGGTGTTCGGCAAGGTCGGGCAGCTCGGGGCCACGACGCCCGGGGCGGGCATCAAGGATTGGCAGGCGATGCTGATCGAGCTCGTGCTGACCGCGGGCCTGGTCAGCACAATCCTCGGGACCGCCTCCTCGGCTCAGAACGTCGGCGCGCTCTCGGCGCTGGGGGTGGGCGGCTACATCGTGCTCGCCGGCCTGTGGTCGAGCCCGATCAGCGGCGCCTCGATGAATCCGGCGCGCTCGTTCGGGCCCGATCTCGTGCTCGGCGACTTCACGAGCTACTGGGTCTACATCGCCGGACCGCTGGCGGGAGCGCTGATCGCGGTGGGCGTCGCCTACGTCCTGCGCGGGCCGGGCGGCCGCGATCCGGGCGGCGAGGCCGCTGGGAGCGGGCGACTCACCTCCCCACCATGACCAGCGAATCCCCTGAGCACTCACGAGCGGTGCTCGCAGCGCTGATCGCGGTGGCGGCGGTAGCAAATCTCAACCTGTCGGTCGCCAACGTCGCGCTGCCGGACATCGGCAAGGCGTTCAACGCCTCGCAGACCGGGCTCGACCTGATCGCGGTCGGGTATTCGCTCGGGCTGGCCGCCTCGGTGCTCTACCTGGGCGCGCTTGGAGACCGCTACGGGCGCAAGCTGCTGCTGCTGCTGGGCACGGGCTTGGCGATCCCGGCCGCGCTGCTGGCGGCGCTGGCGCCGACGATGACCGTGCTGTTCTTCGCGCGGCTGATGGGCGGGCTGGCGGCGGGCATGGCCTTCCCGACCACGCTCGCGTTGATCACGGCGCTGTGGTCGGGGCCGGCGCGGACGCGCTCGATCGCGCTGTGGTCGGGGCTCGGAGGCGCGATCTCGGCGCTCGGGCCGCTGCTGTCGGGGGCGCTGCTCACCCGGTTCGATTGGGGGTCGGTGTTCTTCGTCACCCTGCCGCTGGCGGTCGTGGCGCTGTGGATGGCCTGGCGCTACGTACCGGCGCACGTCAACGAGACGACCGGGCTGGTGGACAACCTCGGCGGCGTGCTGTCGGTGATTGCGGTGGCCTCGCTGATCCTGGCGATCAACTTCGCGCCGGTCCCCAAAGAGCAGACGATCATCCTCGTCACCACGTTCCTCGCGGTGGGCGCGGGTGCCGCGTTCGTCCTGCGTCAGCGCCGCGCGCCCGAGCCGCTGTACGACCTGAAAGTGGCGAGCCGGCGCGTCTTCTGGGTCGCAGCCCTTGCGGGGATCATCGTATTCGGGTCGTTGATGGGAGCCATGTTCGTCGGGCAGCAGTTCCTGCAGGACGTGCTCGGCTACTCAACGCTCGACTCCGGCCTTGCGATCCTGCCGGCGGCCGTGTTCATGGTGCTGATCGCGCCGCGCTCGGCCAAGCTCGTGAACGCGCGCGGCGCCCGCTTCACCCTGCTCGTCGGCTACGCCTGCTGCATGCTCGGCTTCCTGACGATGCTGCTGCTGTGGAAACAGGGCATCTCCTACTGGAAGGTCGGCCTCGGCTATGCCTTCATCGGCGCCGGCGTCGGATTCGCCGGCACGCCCGCCTCGCACTCGCTGACCGGGTCGGTGCCGGTCTCGCGCGCGGGCATGGCCTCGGGCACCGCCGACCTGCAGCGCGACCTCGGCGGGGCGATCATGCAATCGATCTTCGGCGCGCTGCTGACCGCCGGCTACGCGGCGGCGGTCGCGAGCGCGATCGCGAGCTCGCCGAACAGGGCGCGGGTGACAAGCGGCGTGGAAGCGGAACTGGAGAAGTCGTTCTCGAGCGCGGCGGCGAGCGCGTCGCGCTACCCGCAATACGCCAAAGCGATCGTCGCCGGCGCGCGCGAATCGTTCGTCAAAGGCGACCAGTGGGCCTACACGGCCGGCATCGTGGCGATCGCGCTCGGGGCGGCGCTGGTTTTCTTCATGTTCCCCGGCAGGCAGCACGAGGAGGAGCTGCTGGAGGAGTACCACGCGATGGACTCGAGCACGAGCGTGGCCGCGTGAGCGATCTCTCCCGAGCGCCGCACGTCCGCCCTCCCGTTCCTGCACACGCAGGCCTGCGGACCTAATCCAGCGGTTTCCTGCAAATTGCAGGCACTTGCGCGTGCAAGCACGCCTGCGGCGCGACATGCCGACCGGAGGATGCGCTAGATTGCCGCGCACGCCGAGTCCTTGGCTGTGCCAGGGAGCGGGGGACCCACTTGTTGGGGCGAGTTCCGCGGTGATCCGCGGGAGGCGCCATTCCAGGCGCCAGCCCGTCAGCTAACCCCGTAGGCCGAACGGAAGGCTAGCTTTGCGTAGAGCGCTGGTAGCGGCGTTCACAACGAGTGCGCTGGTATGCGTTTCGCCTATGGCGAGCGCTCAGGCGATGGAATCGACCGGTGGCAGCGAAGCGCCGAGCGCGGGCCCCACGCCTGCACCGCCCGTCGTCGGGCCCTATCCACCCGCACCAAACGGCGGCTGGGTGTTCCCGCTCTACCCGTTCGGCCACGTAGCTTCGCCCAGCACGTGGTCGCTCGACCAGGGAGTGGACCTCGGCGGCTCCAGCGACCAGTGCGGCAGCCATCTGGTCGAGCTGGCGGTGGCCAGCGGCACGATCGTCAAGGAGGGAATCGAAGGCTTCGGCAGCTCCGCGCCCGTGCTGCGTATAGAAAGCGGGATCGACGCCGGCCGCTACGTCTACTATGGGCACGCCAGGCCGGCGCTCGTGCCGGTGGGCGCCCACGTCCTCGCCGGCCAGCAGATCGCCGACGTCGGCTGCGGGATCGTCGGCATATCCAGCGCTCCCCACCTGGAGATCGGCATCTCTCCGTACGGCAGCCACAGCTTCGAAGTGCCATCGTTCGGGGAAACCTCGCACGAATCGCTCACGGATCTGACCGCCGCCTACCGTGCCGCCGGCGGCACGGCGCACGCCGCGGCGCACAGACGCCGCGGCATTGGCGGCAAGCGCCACAGTCGCAAGCACTGAGCGCCGACGCGCCTGACAGTCGGACGGCCCTGCGCTGCCCACGACCTGCCACACGCGCCTGAGCGGCGAGCGGCCGAGCGCAAAGTCCTCTACGCGTTCCCGGTGGGCGCTTGGCGGACGTGCTCGTCGAAGAACGCCAGCATCCGCCGCCAGCCGTCGGCCGCGGCGGCCTCGTCGGGACCGACGCGCATCGGCGTCGGGACCTGCGCGAGCCAGCCCTGCCAGCCCTCGTGCCGCGAGTAGAACGAGTGACCGGCGCCGTCGTAGGTGCGGACGTCGTGCGGCACGTCGAGCGCGGTCAGGTGAGCGTCCAGTCGCTCGGCCATGTTGGCGCCGAACATGCGGTCCTTGCCGCCAAAGCTGCCGACGACGGGACAGACGCGATCGAGCTTCTCCCGCGCCTTGGGCACGTCGCCGTAGTTGACGGCCGCGGCCCTAAAGCCCGGCTTGGTGGCGGCGATCAGCGCAAAGCCACCGCCGAGGCAGAAGCCGGCGACGGCGATCCGCTCGGCGTCGACCTCGGCGCGCTCGGCGAGAGCCGCGCGCGCCGCGAGGATGTCGGCGATCTCGCGATCGATCGATCCCCGCACCACATCGGTCATCACGCGGGTGAGGCAGACGATGCGCGAGCCGTGCGAGAACAGGTTGGGCGCGAGCGCCGCGTAGCCCTCCCGCGCAAAGCGAGCGGCGATCCGGCGGATGTCGTCGTTGAGGCCGAAGGACTCGTGCAGGACGAGCACGCCCGGATGTGGTCGCACCCCAACCGCCCCACCGGGTAGGAACAGCTCGCAGGCAAGCAAGGCGCCGTCTGACAGCGGGACCTGCAGCTTGGCCGCAGGGACGGGCACACGAGGAAGATAGACGACCTCTCGCGCTGGGCTCCCGTCGGCCGCTGCTGACTCATACAGACGATGCTCCAGGGGAGAGAGCGATGTTCCGCTCGTAATCGCCCTATTGTTCTCTGTGCGACGCCGATGAGCAAGCCAGCACACCCCAACATTAGTGCCCGACAGCAATGCTGTTTTTGTCGAGAGTTGGCCACTGGGCTGATGCCACCGACCTTCCATCGACATACGCCCGTGCGAGCCCGCATGATCGAGCGCAATGAGTTGTTCGCAGTGCTCCCCAGCGTCTCCCCGCTATCGGTCGGTCACATCATGCTGGTGCCCAATCGGCATGTTCGCGGCGTCTCGCAGCTGGCGAGCGACGAGCGACTGGAGTTGATAGCCGCCGCATCGACATACGCCAGTCAACTTCGACGCCACTCGGAGGCCGTCGCCGTATTCGAGCACGGCATCGGGGCCGACCTCCAAGGCGGCTGCGGCATCGACCACGCGCACGTCCATCTCGTGCCCTCGACACGCAGAAACATCGCGGAAGCCAGGACCCAGATCCTTCTTGACTACGACGAGGCCTCACGATATGAGCTCACCTCCTTCCTCGATTCAACTCCGAGCGCGGACTCATACCTATGGTTCGGAGGCAGCGACGGTCCTGTGACGGCAGTCCGCTGTGATTCAATCCCAAGCCAATATCTTCGACGAACCCTTGCCGAACTGACCGAGTCGGCATGGGATTGGCATCGGCTATCGGGGTGGCCGGAATTCGAAGCGACACTCTCAACGATGCGATCCGATGGGCGATTCGGCGCTACCACTGGTAGTTGATTCGCTGCTCGAGCCTCATCAGCGAGACCTAATCGCTCGCTTTGGGTTAGTTATGGCCCCTGAGACGGAAACGGTCCATGTACGGTCGATGGCCCGCTTTGGGTTTTCAACTGCAAAGCTGTTTGTGACTCACTTCGACGAATCGATGGCGGGGAGACCCTTCGTTGTCAAGGTAGACGAACTAGAAGCCTACGAACGCGAGCGAACGGCGATCGCCAACTTGCTTGTCTATTTTGTCGACGCCGACGTGCATTACTACAAACACAAAGATTACGGCGCCATCGCATACCCGCTTCAGAAGTCAGGGAGTGGACAAATCGAGACCTTCGAGGACGCTCTTTCGCTCCCGACTGGAACTGACGAACGTCTCTGCACCGCACTCAAGCAAGTGTACGGCGGCTGCTGCCGGATTGCGCACAACGCAAAAAAAGTAGATACGCGCAAGCTGGGCGAAGAGTACCTTCGCTACCATCGCAGCGCCAAGACCGACAATGACCTCTGCCGGGCGCTTGGTAACACATTTGACAGAGAGCCTTTTGACTTCTACGGTGAGAAGATAGTCGATCCAAGAGCCGCGAAGCAGGTACTCGATAGTCGCGAATTTGATATAACGGTAGGCCCCATTCACGGGGACCTTCACGGCAGCAATATCGTCTTTGACGAAGAGGATCGCCCTCATCTGATCGACTTTGCCTGGGGAGACCGATCAGGCCATGTCATGAAGGATTTTGTGATGTTGGAGAACTCCCTGAGGTTCTTTGCATTTCCACGTTACTTCGACCCTGACATCCATGCCCGGGTCGACTCGGCACTGCTCGTCGAGAACGGCGTCGATTTAGTGCGGGAACTCGCCACTGACACTCCGCTCGAAGCCGAGTACATGCGCCTCGCTTCACTCGTAGAAATTATACGTGATGCTGCTCGTGCGGCTGGGGGAGATAGCTTCTTTGACGAGTATCTGCTAGCCCAGTTCATGATTCTCTACCGTCTTTTGCAGTATCCAACCTACCCGTTCCACGCAACCCTGCGATCACTCGGTGGCCTTGGACAGCACATCCTTGCAACAGTCTGATCTAACAGTAAGCGACCTCGGAGAGAAGCGCCTGCTACGTGAGGTTATCAGGCCGCTTCTAGACGACATGCCGCAAGGCGTAGGGGCCGGCGACGACGCCGCCGTAGTGCCCTTCCCCCCTGCAAGCCGGCTCGTCGTGTCCAGTGACAGAATCCCGGAGGATCTGCTGGCTCGACGCTTGGGGTTGATGTCAGCCGCCGAGTTCGGACAGTACCTGGTCGCGGTATCGGTAAGCGACATAGCGGCAATGGGAGCCAAGCCGCTTGGCACGCTCTTGACTCTGGGGCTCACCAGCGACTTCCCTGTCGATTACCTACGCGAGCTCGTTAGAGGAGCGGTCGCAGCTGGCCGAACCTGGGGATCGCCGGTCCTTGGTGGCGACACGAGCTCCTCGAGTGCTATCAGTCTCTCTTCTTCGGCTTTTGGACACCTCCCTGCGGACCGGGCGCTGACCAGATCCGGAGCTAGGTCGGGCGACATCCTTGCGGTAAGTGGAGCAGTTGGTGGATTCGGCGCCGCTCTAGCTTATTTTACCGCTCAAAGCGAGGGAGCAGCCCCCCAACTACCCAGCAAATCGGCTGAGGAGCTGCGAGCACGCCTGGTGAGGCCAACCCCCCGAGTGGACCTTGGCCCGGCCTTGCTCGAGCGGGAGTGGTGCACATCCTGCATGGACATAACCGACGGACTTGGCCAGTCGCTGACCGAGCTGAGCGAAGCCAGCCAGATCGGATTCGACATCGATGTCGAGGCCCTCCCACTGCATCCCTTGACTTGGGAGGTGAGCAAGGCGATCGGAGTAGACCCGTACGAGATCGCCTTCGGCATCGGACTCGACCTCGAGCTGCTTGTAACCTTCAAGGCAGATCGACTCAGGGAGGCGGAATCTGTTGGTCTTACTGCGTTTGGAAGCGCACGTGCGGGCTTTACCCAGGTGCGCGCCGGAGGACGACCGGCACAAGCTGGCGTGCCTGGCCGAGGCTGGGAGCACTTCGGTGGCGATGCCAGTGACTTCGTGGCGCGAGCACATCGCCCTGAAACCAGCTAACTCGATCGGCGCTGCGGTGCGTGGCGATGATCCTCACCACACCGTCTGCGATGGAATCGCTGTTTGACCCGCCCGAGGCGCCGGCGTCGGTGGGCTCCCCGGCGACAGCCGCTCCACTGGCGGCGCGGATGCGACCGACGACGCTCGCGGAGTTCGTCGGCCAGGAACACCTGCTCGGGGTGGGTGGGACCCAATCATCGCTGCGTACCGCGATCGAACAGGGTCGTCCGCACTCGATGATCCTGCACGGGCCGCCGGGCAGCGGCAAGACGACGCTCGCCCGGATCGTCGCGGCCAGCGCCAACGCGGCGTTCGAGGAGCTGAGCGCCGTCGAAGCCGGCCGCCCGGAGGTGCGGGCGGTGCTCGCACGTGCGCGCGAACGCCAGAGCGGCGGCCGCCAGACGATCTTCTTCCTGGACGAGATCCACCGCTTCAACAAGGCCCAGCAGGACGCGCTGCTGCCGGCGGTCGAGGAAGGGCTGGTGACGCTGATCGGCGCGACCACCGAGAACCCGTCGTTCGAGGTCAATCGCGCACTGCTCTCGCGCACGCGGTGCTACGAGCTGGCGGAGCTGACCGAGTCTGACGTGCTCGTGCTGCTGCGCCGTGCGCTCGAGCGGGGTGAGTGCGACCGATCGACGATCGACGGGATCGCCACCGATCGGAGATCGACGGGATCTCCGATCGGCCAGCCAACGGAAGTGCAGGACGAGGCGATCGAGCTGCTGGCGGCGCGCTCGCTCGGCGACGCGCGCACGGCGCTCAGCGCGCTGGAGCTGGCCTGCGAGACGACCGACGGCATTGTCACCGTCGAGCACGCCGAAGACGCCCTGCAGCGGCGAATCGTCCACTATGACAAGCAGGCCGACAGTCACTACGACACGATCTCGGCGTGGATCAAGGCGACGCGCGGCTCCGACCCCGACGCCTCGCTCTACTACCTGGCGGTGATGTTGGAGGGCGGTGAGGACCCGCGCTTCATCGCACGGCGGATGGTGATCCTGGCGAGCGAGGACGTCGGCAACGCCGATCCTCAGGCGCTCGTGGTGGCGAGCGCCGCGGCGACAGCCGTCGAGCACGCGGGCCTGCCCGAGTGTCAGTTCGCGCTTGCGCAAGCGGCGATCTACCTGTCGCTTGCGCCGAAGTCCGATGCCGCCAAGCGCGCGATCGGCGCGGCGCGCGGTTTCGTGCGCGAGCACGGCGCGGCGCCGCCGCCGGTGCAACTGCGCTCGGGCGGGCGCGGCGAAGGGTACGACAGCCCGCACTCGCATCCCGGGCACATCGCGGGTCAGGAGCTGGCTCCCGCGGGCATCGAGGGCGAACGGTTCTACCGACCCGACGACGCCGAGGCGGAGCTGGAGCAGCGACTGGCCGCGATCCGCAAGGCGCGCGGCTACCCGCCGTGACTCAGGCGCCCTGCTCGTGCTTGTTTGCCAACTCGAGCAGCTTGACGGTGGTGTTCCAGTTACGCGCGGTCGCCACCACGCCGAGCCGGCGATCGGAGAGCAGCCTGGCCAGCGGCGAGCGTTGGAGCCCGTTGGGGTGCCAGGCGTAGATCTCGCGGCCGCAGTGCACGAAGCGCTCGGGCGCCACATCCGCCGCGGCGAGCCACTCGATCGCCGCGGGCGCCAGCTCGGCGGAGAGGAAGCTCACCTGATAGGCCTTGTCCTGCTCGACGACATCCCGCAGAGGATCGAGCGCCACAACCGCGGCCAGCTGCGCTCGCGTTCGCACGACGACCGGCGAACGCACGTCGAACCTCGCCGCGATCTCCCGCTCGATCTCCTGCGCCAGCTGCTCGGGCGCGACGTCGGCATCGAGCACGACATTGCCGCTCTGCAGCAGCGTGCGCACGTCGCCGTAGCCGAGCGCCGTCAGATGCTCGCGCAGCTCGGCCATCGGCACGCGGTTGCGTGAGCCGAGGTTGATCCCGCGTAGGAGAGCGACCTGGGTGGGCATCAGCTCATTGCAACCGACATCGGCTCACCAAGCATCCACGTTCGCCCGCCGCTTGCCCTCGCGAGTGCGCCAATCCTCCGGCTCGGGGTCAAACAGCGTCGCGATCCACCGCCGCGAGTCGGCCGGGTCGATGACGTCGTCGATCTCGCCGTAGGCGGCCATGTTCAGGCCCTTGCCGTGCTCATAGGCGCCGGCGACGGTCGCCTCGAACACGCGCTCGCGCTCGGCCGGGTCCTCGATCGCGGCCAGCTCGCGGCGCAGGCCGAGCTTGACCGCGCCCTCCAGGCCCATGCCGCCGAACTCGGAGGTTGGCCAGCCGACGCAGAACAGCGGCGCCTTGAAGGAGCCGCCGGCCATCGCCTGGGCGCCCAGGCCGTAGCCCTTGCGCAGCACGATCGTGCCGATCGGGACCTGCAGGTTGGCGCCGACCGTGAACATGCGCGCGAAGTGGCGCACGGTGGCCGTGCGCTCGGCCTCGGGACCGACCATGAAGCCCGGCGTGTCGCACAGGAACAGCAGCGGCAGCCCGAAGGCGTCGCACAGCTGCATGAAGCGAGCGGCCTTGTCGGCGCCGTCGGCGTCGATCGCGCCGCCGAGGTGGGCGGGGTCGTTGGCGATCACCCCCAGCGGCCTGCCGTCGACGCGCGCGAGCGCGGTCACCATGCCGGCGCCGAAGCCGTCGCGCAGCTCCAGCACCGAGCGCTCGTCGCACAGTCCCCCGATCGCGCCACGCACGGCGTAGGCGCGCTTGCGCTGCTCAGGCACCGCGTTGCGCAGCAGCTGCTGATCGGGCGCAGCGAAGTCATCGACCGGGCCGTGGAAGTAGGAGAGGTAGCGCTTGGCCACCACCACGGCGGCAGCGTCGTCGGCGACGCGCAGGTCGACGACGCCGTTTGCGTGCTGGACGTCGATCGGGCCGACCTCGGCCGGCTCGTGGACGCCGAGGCCGCCGCCCTCGATCATCGCCGGGCCGCCCATGCCGATGCTCGAGTCCTCGGTCGCGATGACGACGTCGCAGCAGCCGAGCAGGGCGGCGTTGCCGGCGAAGCAGTAGCCCGAGGCGATCCCGACCAGCGGCACGCGGGCGCTGAGGCGAGCGAACAGGTTGAAGGCGCGGCAGTCAAGCCCGGCGACCATCGGCCAGTCGACGTCGCCCGGACGGCCGCCACCGCCCTCGGCGAACAGGACGACCGGCAGGCGCCGGCGCTCGGCCAGCTCGAACAGGCGGTCCTTCTTGAGGTGGCCGCGCATGCCCTGGGTGCCGGCCAGGACGGTGTAGTCGTAGGACATCGCCACGCAGGGACGCCCGTCGATATCGCCGACGCCGCCGACCAGCCCGTCGGCGGGCGTGGCGGCGATCAGCTCCTCGCGCGCGCGGCGGCGCTCCTGGGCGGCGAAGATCAGGGGGCCGTACTCCACGAACGTGCCCTCGTCCACCAGTTCGGCGAGGTTCTCGCGCGCTGTGCGGCGCCCGCGCTCACGCCGCTTGGCGACGGCCTCTGGACGCGCCGCGTCGAGGCCGAGCGCGTGGCGCTCGCGCACCGCGACGAGGTCGGCGCGCTCGCGGGCGGCGTCGGACTCGGCGGCGGCCGCTTCGGCCTGCTCGACCTCGCCGTCGGCGGGGGCGAGCACGAGCAGCACATCGCCGGCGCCGACGGAGTCGCCGACCTGCACCTCGACACGGGCGACGGTGCCGGGAGCGCCTGCCAGCACCTCGTGCTCCATCTTCATCGCCTCGAGCACGACGACTGCCGCCTCCGCGTGCACGAGCGTGCCGAGATCGGGCTCGACCGCGACGACCACGCCCGCGAAGGGGGCCTTGACCTCGATCTCGGCGGCGTCGCTCATCGCGCAATGATTGCGCCTCGACCGCAATCGACGCGCGCCGGCGTGCGCGCGAGCCGGAGCGGCGCCCGCGGAGACTCACCGCCGTCGGGAGCGGTGACCACGCCGGCGAATGGCTCCGCCGCGAGGCGTAAGGTTGCCCGCCCATGCCGGACTACCTGCCCTATGCGCGGCGCACGCCGAGCACCGCCTACCGCGACATGCTGCGCTCGATCCTCGACGGCGGGACGCGCGTCCACACCAAGCAAGGGGTCGACGCGCTGGCGCTGGCGGGCGTGCAGATGCGCTTCCCGATGGCCCACGGCGCCGCCGTGATCACCGAGCGCTCGATCAAGGGGTTTGCGGGCAAGGCGATCGGCGAGCTGTGCGCTTTCGTCAACGGCGCTCGGACGCTCGACGAGCTGGCGGCGTTCGGCTGCGACTGGTGGGGACCCTGGGCAAGCGAGGAGAAGTGCACCTCGCGCGGACTGCAAGGCGGCGACCTCGGCCCCGGCTCCTACGGGCACGCCTTCCGGCACTTCAGCACCGACTTCGAGGGCGACCCCGAAGGCTTCGACCAGTTCGCGGCGCTCGTGCGCAAGCTGCGCGACCTGCCTGAGGATCGCACCGCCTTCGTCTCCCCCTGGATCCCGCAGGCCAACCACCGCGAGGCTCACCTGAAGTCGCGCAACACGATCGCCCCCTGCCACGGCTGGGTGCACGCGCTCGTTTTCGACGGCAAGCTGCACCTCGTGCACAACCAGCGCTCGGGCGACACGCCGATCGGGGTGCCCTCGAACCTGGTGCAGTACAACGCGCTCGGACTGATGCTCGAGCACCTGACGGGCTACGAGTTGGTCGAGTACGTGCACTGGATCCAGTACGCGCACATATACGTCAACCAGCTCGAGCCTGTGCAGGAGATGCTCGAGCGCGAACCGCGCGCACTGCCGACGCTGCGCTTGAACGAGGCGGGCCGAGGCGTCACCGACATCCACGACTTCCGCGGCGAGCACTTCGAGATCGACGACTACGACCCGCACCCGCCGATCTCCAACATCCCCGTGCTGACCTGACGCGTGCGCTGCATCGTGGTCGCATACGGCGCCAACCGCGGCATCGGCTACCGGGGTCAGCTGCCGTGGCGGCTGCCAAGCGACATGCGCCATTTTCGCGAGCTGACGATCGGCAGCACGGTGCTTATGGGCCGCAAGACCTTCCAGTCGCTGCCCGACGCCTACCGCCCTCTGCCCGGGCGGCGCAACCTCGTGGTCAGCGCCAACCCGCACTTCGACCCCAGCCCGGTCGAGGCGGGGGAACGCGCCGAGCCGGGCGGCGGCGAGGAGCCCAGCGCGAGCGGCGGCGGCGCCACGAGCGTCGAGGTCCACGCCAGCATCGAGGCAGCGCTGGCCGCCTGCGGCGAGGGCTGCTTCGTGATCGGCGGCGGCTCGATCTACGAGCAGACGCTGGGGCTGGTAGAGCGCGTGTACGCGACGGTCGTCCACGACACCCCTCTGAGCGATACTTATTTCCTGGAGCTTGCACCCGAGCAGTGGCGCTGCAGCGAGCGGACGCAAGACATCTGCGAGAACGGCACGCACTTTCACTTCGCCACCTATGACCGCATCCGCTGACCCTCTCTATCACCTGCCCGCCGCGCGCGCGGACGACCAGCTGGCCTACATGCGCCGGCTCCAGGACGATGGGATCTGCGTGTTCTGCCGCGAGCACGTCGCGCAGTTCCACAACCGGCCCGTGGACACGTGCGGCAAGCACTGGTATGTGACAGAGAACGCATTCCCCTACCCCGGAACAAGCGCGCATTACCTGATCGTCTCGAACGTGCACGTACGCTCGTTCGACGAGCTTCCCGACGAGGCCGGCGCCGAGCTGTGGGCGCTCAAGCGCGAGCTGGCCGCGCGGCTGGCGCCGCTTGCGACCGCGACCGTCGAGCGCAGCGGCGACATGCGCTACAACGGCGGCTCGGTGGCGCATCTGCACGTCCATTTCGTCGCGCTGGACGCCGACCCGCGGCAGACGGTGCGCTTCAAGGTCAGCCGCGATCCGGACGAGCGCTAGCCTGCGCCCCGACATGGCGATCACAAGCGGCATCTTCAGCTCGGACGTGAACTACGAGGAGCGGCTCACCGCCTCGCTCGAGCAACTCGGTGCACTGGCCGAGCATCTGCGGGGGATTGGGCTGAGGATCGTTTTGACTTCGGGGTCGTTCGATCTGGTGCACCTCGGCCACGTCAAGTACCTGGCGAAGGCCAAGGAACTGGGCGACGTGCTCGTGGTCGGAGTGGACGGGGACGCGAAGATCCGAGCGCGCAAGGGCGCGGACCGGCCGATGGTGCCGCAGGACGAGCGCCTGGAGATGCTCGCCCACCAGCGCCCGGTCGACCTGATCTACCTCAAGGGCGACGAGGAACCGCACTGGGCGCTGATCAAGACCGTGCGCCCGGACGTGCTCGTGCTGAGCACCGATCACTCCTACAGCGAGCAGGAACTGGAGGAGCTCGGCGAGTTCTGCGGCGAGGTACACGTGCTCGAGCGCCAGGCCTCGGTGACGACCAGCGAGCGCATCCGCCAGCTGTACATGCACTTGGGCGAGCAGCTCGGCCCGCGCCTGGCGGAGGTCTTGCCGAACCTGATCGACACGATCCTCAAGCGCGGATGAGCCGGGGGCGCGTCGGGCGGGCGGTCGCGGGCGCGACCCGCGCCCCGGCCGGGGCCGGCCCGACGAGCGGGCAGACGCCGACGGGCGACTGCGCCGTCGCCTACGTGCCCGTCGTGCACGAGGGCTACAGGCGTTTCGTCGAGCGCCACGCGTCAGCGCGGCCGCTGTACCTGATCGGGCCGGAGCTGTACGAGGACTACCGTCCGCTGGCCAAGGACATCCGCGCCCTGCCGGCCGAGCTGGCGGCCGCGTCGATCGCCGCTTGGGGTGTGTGCTCGCGGGTGTCGGTGCTCGACGAGGCCGGCGCACGCACGCTGGCCGAGGCGTCGGGCGCGGGCGAGCCGGGCGCGGGCGCCGGTCAGGCGCCGCGGATCGTGATGCCCGACGAGGACGTCAGCCACAGCGTGGCCGAGCGCTTCTTCGAGCGCTGCGAGGTGCTCTACGACACGGTGTTCCTGCGCTGGGACAGGACGAAGACGACGCAGCTGCTCGAGCCAAGCGCGCGGACGTGGACCGCCGCCGAGCGCAGTGGCGACCCGCTGCTGGTAGAGCTGGCCGCAGCCGCCGGCGAGGCAGCCGGCTCGAGCGTGGACTGGTGGCGCCAGGTCGGCGCGGCGATGCGGCTGGCCGACGGGGAGACGCTAACGGCCACCAACGAGCACTCCCCGCACCCGCTGAGCGCCTATGCGGCCGGCGACCCACGCGCGAACCTGTACAAGGGCGTGGGCCTGGAGCTCTCGACGGCCACCCACGCCGAGGCCGCCCTGATCGCCCGCGCCGCCCGCGAGGGCAAGGCCACGGTCGGCGCCACAATGTTCGTAAGCGACTTTCCATGCCCGCCGTGCGCGAAGCTGATCGCCGGGGCCGGGATCGCCAAGCTGTATTTCGTCGAGGGCTATGCCGTGCTGGACGGCGAGGACGTGCTGGCGGCGGCGGGTGTAGAGGTCGTGCGAGTGGGGTGACAGCTAAGCCACCAGCACCGTCTTGACGCTGCGCGGGTCGCGGATGTGCTCACGCAGGACGGCCGGGGCCTCGTCGAGCGAGGCGACGCGCGTGGTCACGGTCTCGGGTCGCAGATCCCCTCTGCACATCAAGTCCAACACCGCCGGCATCAGCGCGCGAACATGGGTGCGGCCCACGTGCAGGGTGGCGTTGCGTATGTACATCTGCAAGAACGGCAGACGCGCCGAGCGGTGCAGCCCGCCCGAGCTCGAGCACACGCCGTCGGCGGCGGTGGCTTCCAGGGCGACGTCGACGCGGTCGGCGCTGACGTCGGCCACCAGCGGAAACGGGGGCATACGGCGCAGCTCGCGGGGCGTCACCGCCTCCATCCCGAGCCGCTGGGCGTGCTCGCGCACGTGTGGGCGCGCGTCGGCGAAGACGACGTGCCTGGCGCCCAGCGCGAGCGCGATCAAGCCCGTGTAGAGCGGGCAGCTCGGCGTGAACAGCGCGCGCTCGGTGAGCATTCCGACCACCAGCACGCTTGCGTCGAGATCGCGCGCGAGCACGCGGGGCAAGTGCGGGCCGATGTGGCGGTAGGCGTCGCAGACGTTGTCGGCCACGCCCACCGCGGCCGCCGGATCGATCCCAGTAGGGAGCGGGACGAGCATGGCGTCGGCGTAGGGCACGGCCAGCTCGTCCGCGTAGGCCCCGCCCCAGTGCCCGCCGGCGAAGCCGAAGCCGTACATGGAGACCGGCGGCACCGCGGTGCAACTGCCGGTGCGCCCGGCCAGGCACGGCGCGCAGGCGCCGCAGCTGATCTGAAACGGGACGACCACACGATCGCCGGGCGCAATCGCGCCAACGCACGAGCCGACGCTCAGGACCTCGGCGACGCATTCGTGGCCGACGTGGAGAGGCAACGGGATCTGGGTGGCGCCGAGCATCACCGGGCAGTCGATGTCGCAGGTGGCCGAGGCGATCGGCCGCAGCACCGCGCCATCGGGACCCGGCGCCGGCGGAGCGGGGATCGAGCGCCATCTGACCCTGCCGCCCGGAGAGGCCACCAGCGAGCGCATCCGCCGCGGTTTGCGCAGTGGTCGTACGGCGCTGGCGGCAAGGACGGCGGCGGAGCGACGAATGCGCGCGCCCACGTCACGCTCCAGCGAGACGCGGTTGCCGGCCAGCGAGCTGGGCGAGAGCATGCCGGCGTAGTGGCGCAGCCAGCCGCGGGGGTGGCGGGGCTTCGGTTGACTGGACCACAGCGCGCTCATAAGGCTCCTACCGGCGAGGGTATGCAAACCTATCGCGCATGCCCGGCCGCGTCATCCTGTTCGGAGCGACCGGCTACACCGGCCAGCTGACGGCCCACGCGCTGGCCGACGGGGCATACGGCGCCAACGGAACCTCGGGCACAAGCGAGACCTCGGGGGCCGGCGGGGCCGCCGAGAACCCGGTCGCCTCCGTGCTGCTCGCCGGCCGCAACGAGGCGCGCGTACGTGCGCTCGCCGAGCAGCTCGGCTTCGACTGGGGCGTGGCCGACGTCTCCGAACCCCACAGCATCCGCGCCCTCCTCAACCGCGGCGACGTGCTCGTCAGCACCGTCGGCCCGTTCAACCGTTGGGGAAACGCGGCGGTGCGGGCGGCGATCGACGCCGGTGCGCACTACCTCGACTCGACCGGCGAGGGGCGTTTCATCAGGGAAGTGTTCGAAGTCTACGGGGCACAGGCGAACGGCGCGGGTTGCGGGCTGGTGACGGCGTTCGGCTACGACTGGGTGCCCGGCAACCTCGCGGGTGCTCTCGCGCTGGCCGAGGCGGGCGAGGCTGGGACCCGCGTACGGATCGGCTACTTCGTCACGGGCGGGCCGATGGGACCGAACGCGCTCAGCGGCGGCACGCGCGCATCGGCGGCTGGAGTGCTGCTCGACCGCGCGTTTGCGTTTCGTGGCGGGCGTTTGATCGACGAGCGTCCCGGCAGACGCGTGCATCGCTTCGAGCTGCGACCCGGCAAACGCGGTAGCTCACTGTCGGTCGGTTCTTCCGAGCACCTGGCGCTGCCTCGCGTTTACCCGGCACTCGAAGAGGTAGACGTATACCTCGGCTGGTTCGGGCCGGCCACTCGCCCCTTCCAGGCCCTGTCAGGGGGGCTTTCCGCCCTCACCCGCTCGGCCGGCGCCAAGCGCCGGATGGAAGCGCTGATCGCCCGCGTGGAGAAGGGATCGAGCGGCGGCCCGGACGCGGTCGCGCGCGGTCGCGGCGGCTCGCTGGTCCTGGCCCAGGCGCTGAGCGCCGCCGGCGCGCAGCTCTCCTCGGTCCGTCTGGAGGGCATCAACGGCTACGACTTCACTGCGCGAATACTGGCCTGGGGCGCACGAGCCGCGGCGGCTGGGGGCTTGCAGGGCACGGGCGCGCTCGGCCCGGTCGACGCGTTCGGCTTGGACAGCCTGCGGACCGGTTGCGAGCAGGCGGGCATTCGCCGCACGCAGTAACCGGGCGTCGATTTTCGCGTCGACTACAGGAACCGGGCGGCGCGTACGATATCCGTCCACCCGCGGCTCGCCTCCGGCCCAAACCCTCGTGAGAAAATCCCTGCCGCCGACACCTTCGTATGACCTTCCGCCGCGTTATCGCCGCGCTCGCCTGCGCCGCCACTCTCGTCCCATCGGTCGGCGCTCACGCAGCCGGCTCCGTCGGCAGCCCCGGACAGGTCGCCTGGGTCCGCCGCGCCGCCTCGAACTTCGTGGCCGCGGAGCTCGGCGGTAACGGCGCCGGAACCTGCGCGATTCTCGTCGCTTCATTGCGAACCACGCAGCACCACCGCACATGTGCGCAACGGTGGAACGCCAAGCTCGCGAAGCTACTACGCAGCCCGCGCGCCCGGGCACGCCTGCACAGGCTGGGGCGCGCAATCCCCTCCGCCACGGTCACCGTCCACGGCTACAGCGCGTCGATCAGCCTGCCCACCTCACTGATACACGGACCGAACCGCTTCCTCTGGACCGAAAACTGCTGGATGCTCGACGGCTGAGCTGAGGGCTTCGTGGACACAGGAGAGCCTACTTCCTGTTGCCCGCCTTGTGGCTACGCGTCCGGTGGTGCTTGTCGCGGCGGCTCGCTTTGGCCTTTCTGGCCTTGTGCGTTGTGCAGTTGGTGGTGATGATGGGGGTGTTTTGGTGGATGGTGAGTCCGTTTTGTGCGGTGAAGTCAGTCGGCATGACCAGTTTGGCCTTGCAGAGGTTGCCGTTGGCTGCGAGGGCCGAGTATGGTCCTTGGGGTAGCGTCAGTTCGAAGCCGGTGACGGGCTGGTCGGGGACGGTACGGAATGTGCTCGACGTGATCCCTGCTGGACTGATGAACGTTTCGCCGTGCAGGTAGATCGTGAAGCCGTAGCCCTGGATGACGACGATCAGTTCGGGGAACTTCGCTCCACCGTGGCTGACGAAATAGGCGGGCCCGGTGAGTGGTACGGGCAGGATCGGTGTGATCGCCTTCGCGGTACCGACCCTTGACGCCGCCGGACACGCTGCGGGGTTCGCGTTGAACGTCTTGTCCGTACAAGCCTTCTGCAATGTCGTCAGGCGCGAGGGTAGCTGTCTTGGCAGGTCCACCTTGACCGAGCGGATGTTCGCTTGGGTGCTTTCGGGTGCTTTGGGGTAGGCGAGCCTTACGTGCAGGCTCGCACCCTTGGCGCGTGAGGTTTTTCCTGAGGTTGACACGGCGAATGTTGGTTTGAAGCCCAGCAGCGAGCAGTTGGCTGCTTGGAAGCGTGTGGTTACGTTCACGGTGTCTTGGTCTGCGGGGTTGGTGTAGTCGGCTCCTGTGCCTGTGATCGCGTCGGTGATGTTCAGTGGCTCGCAGCTTGTGGGGTTGCGGATGAATCCTTGCCTGTCCATGTAGACGCGTATCTCACGGACGTGCACCACCACTCCGTCGATGATGTGCGGGATCGGGTCCGATCCCGCGGAGTCCACTTCGACCTGTGCCGTTGTCGGGTTGATTCGCAGTGCGAAGCGGATCACGACCGTTCCGAGATCGAACGGACCGACAGTAGCCGACGTGATCGAGACGATCGACAGTTGCGCGCCGTGATAGGGGCCCGCGAGATAGATCTTGCCCGGCGTGTGCGCGAGCACGCTGCCGACGCCGGCGCCGACGAGGCTGTGACCGATTTCGCTGGCGACCGGACAGGATGGTTCGGAGATCTCCAGTTGGCCTGTGCGGTGTCGTGCGGCTTCGATCGCGCTATCCGGACAGAACGGGATCCCGTTCAGGTTCCCGGTCAAGCCGGGGGGCAGGATCGTCGTGAATTTCGTGAGCTCCTGTTCGCCGTCATGACGACTGATCCGCAACGTGAACGGGGAATAGGACGCGGCGCTGTTGTTCAGCGTACCGGAGATGACTTCCGGTTTGAATGGTGGCGTGCCGCCCGGCGGGCACGCACCGCCGCCGATACCGTGCACGATCTGGAACTGGCTGAGCGATTCGATGGTGTGCGACGGGTCAGACCATGGCGTGAATACCGCATGGTTCTCATAGGAGCCGCATGTCGGCGGGGTGACCAGTGGCGCACGGGCTCCCTCTCTGAACTTGAAGTCGAAGCTCGAGAACGGCAGTTGCGGGATTTCGTCGAATGTCGTCACGATCTGGCCCGTCACCGGGTCCAGTTCGATCTTGCCGGCCTGCTTGACCAGCACGCCCCGGTTTGGGTTCGCGAGGACTATGTACATCGCTAGCATCGTTTTGAACGGGTTTTTGAAGGGCTGCGCGAGATACACGCTGCCTTCGACGGGTTCTTCGAGCAGTTGCGTGTGCAGCACGACCGTCCCGATCTTCGAGTTCGACGGACAACCTCTCGATGGGTCGGGATGGAAGCTCAGTTCCGTGCTCGCATACTGCGCGGGGCTGCACACACCCAGACCTTCGGCCTGGGAGGGATTGATCGTCACACCCACAGGCAGCGAGAACTTCACGCCTTTGATATCCGAAGAGGAGATTCCTTCAGAGTTTTCAAGACCTTGATTGGGGACTTCCACGTGGACGACCAAGCCAGACGAAGTTTCCGCTTCGATCGCTGTCGGTGACGCTCCCAGGACGCCGTGCACGGGAACGCGATCGCAGCCTTCAGTACCCCTCACAGGACCCTGTTCAGGACCGATACCAAACGGAGCGAACGGCGGATCGTGCGTTTCATACGACGCGCCCTTCCATTTGGCGTCACCCACGAGCGGCAAGCCCACCTGATCGTAGGCGCCAGGCAGCGGCCACGTGTCAGCGTACGCACTCCACTTCAGCCCCTGACCCGCCGGTGTGCAACTGGTAGGTAGGCGCAGGAACGGTCTAGGCGGCGCGCCGCTCGCACAGGATTCACCGCCGTACTCACCAAGCAATTCCTTGCCCGGGCAGCTGCGTTCCGGAGTGTGGGCTTCAGACGAAGGGACACCCCAGAAGTGCGTTTCGAAACCCGCAAACGGCAGTACCACCGGGATGTTCGGGCTCGAGACCGTGATCCCGTAATCGCTATTATACCGCAGCACCGCGTTGAGAAACACCGGCACTCCCAAGACCACGAACCCGAACCGTGCCGGGAAACCTACCGGTGACACCATATTGAACAACGGTAGTGGTTCAGTTGAGATAAGCGTACCAAGGTTCCAAGCAATGGTGATGGTCCCAACCTGAGAGTCAGCGGGACATTCTACAAAAGTTTGGAGGAAGGTCGCTCTCTCAGTCAGCTCGGGGGCGGAGCACTTGCCGACATTGTTTACGTTGCCGAGCAGTCCAGGCGGCAGGTTCACAAAGACGTCCCTTGCCGGTTCGACGGGAATCCCGTCGCGACTGCCCGGGTTTGCCGTGACGGGCTGCGGCTGGTTGAGATCGGTGTGAGTATTCACCCCAAGGGTCGTTATGACTTCGTATGGATGCCCGCCGGCCTGCGTGAATTGCTTGCCACTGGCATCGGCGATCAGCCCGTCAAAGCTTTCAATTCCTGCTTCAGCCGGTGCGGGTTGCACCTCCACCAGCCTCACCACTTCTGCGCTGGGAGCACCACCGCCGCTGACCTTGAAGTGGACGGTCTTTGGACCAAGTTCAGACGCGGCCTTCACCGTGAACGTCGTCGCGTTTCCCTCAAGTCTTGGGTGAATTTCCCTGCCCGGTCCAGAGCATTCGATCGTACCGGCCGTCGTGTTCACTTCGCACGGTGTGCGAGGACGTCCGTACAATGGTGTCCCAGCAACAGGGATCAAACCGGCAGGCAGGGTCACCTTAATTGCATAAGTGCCGCTCGTGGGTTCGTTGCCGGAATCAGAGATTTCCACCATGAACTGCTCAGTACCGCCCGGCCGGACAGCTGTGTTGCCCAACGCATGCAGCCGCCATTCCGGCCCGCCAGCAGCGTCCGCCGCGACGGCCAGCACGCCAACGGTGCCGGCAGCGATCAGCGCCGCAATGGCGATCTTCAACATGTGCCTCCAGCCCCTCATCGTCCCCTCCTCGATCTCTTCGCCGCGGCGCGCCGGTGATGCTTGCGTTTCTTTGCTTTCTTGTGAGCCTTGTGCTTCTGCGTCTTCACGCTGGCCTGCCTGAGGTTCCCCAGCCCGGCAAACGTCGAGCTCCCCGGAGTCGGGTCGTCGAACGACACCGGCGCGGGCTGGCAAGCATCCCCCTCACATCCCGGCGACGGCAACGGCGGTTCCGGAAAACCTCCACCGACACGCGCATCGTAAAGATCGTAGTTGTTATCGGTATCCCAACCAACCAGCCGCTCCCCCGTGGCAAAGAACACATCGTCACCGGACGGTGTCACTTCCAGGAAATACGAGTCTGATCCGCTCTCCCCACTGGAGAGAAGACTCACCCGCCCCGTTTCCATGTCATAGACGTATGCGTCGTAGAGACCGTTGGTGTCATGGAGCACGAGCGCCGCTGGAGTAGAGAAAAAGACAAGCCGCCCATCACTCGTCACGGGCCTGGACAGATGCCCGGTGAATCCCCCTCCGCTGGCGAGTAGATGCACCCGGTACTCAGCCCGGTCTTCTGCGGAATTCGTCGACGGGTTGCATGAGCCGCACTCCAATTGGTGGGTCGCCGGCTGGTAGGAGAAGACCGTGATACACCCATTTACACACTGCTGTTTGAAGCCGAAGCCGACCGGCTTGCCGAGGTTTGCGGACGATTCATAGACAAGGCTTCCATTTGGCCCCACATAGGGTTGCGTGACTGTGTCGTTAGTGCCTATGGCACCGACAAAGCTAACGCTTCCTTCATGCCACACGTACACGATCCGTTCTTCCACGTTGGGAAGACCGTCTACAAATTTACTTCCTCCTTCAAAGTAGACATAGCTACCGTCATCCGAGGCCCCGAGCACACCAGCCACTCCATTTCCACTCGTCGTGTTGGGTGTAAGCAGCGTGAGGTTGGGGTCTTCTGCCGGAAGCGTCGTGTCGTACATGTAGAGCTTGTTCCCTTCCGGCGACGCATCGTTTGTCAGGGGCTCTCTGGAGGTGAAGAACACGCTGGAGCCGTCCTTGCTGATGGCACCAAAGGCCGCACGTGCGGGCGCGGCGGGCGGCGTCCGTTCGGATGCGTTGAGCTTGACGGTCGTGGTTCCGTTCTCTCGCATGTAAAGGTTGTTAGAGCTTTCGAAGAAGATCTTCGAGCCGTCACTTGAGATCATGTGGGGAGAAGGGGTCAGCCCTGCGCCGGCGGTAGCTTCCGGGAGGGTGGACCCGTCTGGCGCCTTGCTTACGAGAGTCAGGGTCCCTTCGTGCCATTCATAGACCTTGCGGCCCACGCCGCTCGCGTCTTCTGTGAGGTTATTCCGCGACTGGAAGACCACGCGGCTGTAGTCTGGCGTCGCGCCGTCAAAGCGCGTAACCGGGCGCGGATCTTCCGCGAGCGGGGAAGTGCACACCGGACACTCCGTCAGCAGACTGTAATGGCCATACCCCGGTGTCCGCAGATCTTTACGCACATAGAGATTCCCAAGCAAGTTCTTAACCATCGGATCCTCAGTGATCGGACGGGTGGCGACGGTGACAGCCCTGTTGAAGTCTTCCGACAAGCCTTCAACATCGTAGAGATGGGTTTCGGCGTTGGATTTGGCCAGCTCCTCGACGTTCGCTGATGGCTGCGGTGGGGTAAGCGCATGGCTCGTCCAGCCCTGGTTGCCGGGTTCAGGGTCTTCCGAGCGTACCCCCATGTATTCGAAGCCGACACCATCACCGATCACGTCACCAAACCCCAGGAGAGAAAAAAAGGTCGCTGCGGAACCGTCGTTTGCGACGCGCACGCGTTCGGAGTCCGGTGAGACGTCCCCGCCTTCCTTAGCGTTTGAGCTGACCATCTCCCAGCCACGACATTCAGGGAGGAAACCCACACCTGGCCTACCAGGGTTCGCACACGACTTTTCGGCTTCTTTGGCAGGTGCGACGAACACGCTGTCTTCGCTTTGGGATGTGCCCGAGCCGTTCGTCGCGACGATACGGAAATGATACGTGGCGCCCGCCTTCAAGCCCTGAGCATCCATGGTAACTTCCACTGGCGTGCCTTCCGACCCGATGGTACCTTCGCAGGCAGCCGTTTGGCCGTACGCTTCGCTGGGACCGTATTCAAAACGGCATTCGCTGACACTCGATTCGTTCGGTGTCACATAGCCGCGCACGAGCGTGCCGCCATGATCGTCAAAAGTGTTCGTACCTGTAATAACCGTTGGAACGCCGGTCGCTGCGAGCGCGACCGCACCGCTGCCGGCACCGGCAGCAAAGACGGATGCAAAGAAGCAAGCCGCCGCCAGCATGACTAGTCGTATCCGTATCATCTGCTCTCTTCTCACGCTCGTAGTTGCCTAACGGTGCTTCTTGCTCTTGCCATGCTGCTTGACCTTCACACAGCGCACCCCGCCATTCACCCTGCGCCTGACATAACCCTGTCTGCACCTGCCAGTCTTTACAACTGGCTTCGACCTGGACACAGGCATGAGCAGGGGAGTCAGCGTCGGCGCCGACGGCACGACCGCACCGGCCGAAAGCACGTAATTGAATGCCGCCGTCACAGACACATTCCCGCCGAGCACAAGATCGCACGTCGTTTCAGAGCATCCCGCACCGGAGAAGCCAACGAACGCCGAACCGGACGCAGCGCTACCCCCAAGCTCGATCGTCGACCCCACAGGATATTCAGCCAAACACGACGCACCGTTGCAGGTAACAGTGCCGCTACCGCTACCGCTCCTGGCGATCGCGAGCGAATACATGATCGGACTGAACGATGCCGAAACGCTCCTCGCCGCATTGAGCGTCACTTCACACTCGCTGGCCGTTGGTTGGGCCATGCACCCATGCCACGCAACACTGTCGCCAGGAGGCACGTTAGCCGCTAGCACGACCGTTGCGCCTTCGGGGAACGCGGCCGAACAGTGCACGCCGCACTTGATGCTGGCCGGCGTGCTCGTCACGGTCCCCGGTCCGCTCTTGCTCACCGTGAGATCGGCCGCCTTGGCGAAGCTGACTGTCACTTCGCTGGCCTGGTCTACGGTGACTTCACATTCATCGGGACCCGGTTCATAAGCGCACCCTTTCCACCCTGACACGACCAGACCAGATTCCGGAACGGCGGTCAGGGTCACCGTTTCACCTTCATCGAAGCTGACACCGCAAACCGAGCCGCAATCGATCCCGCTGGGAGCACTGACCACCGAGCTACTCCCACCGCCGATCTTCGTGACGGTCAGCGGCAAAACCCCCGGAAGACGCCACACCTTGATTTCGTTACCACTCACTTCGTTACCACTCACTTCGCTGTTCGACGCGGTATACACCTTCCGCGCCGCACCATTCACAGCCACCGCTTCCGAGCTCGCAAAAAAAGGAGTCCCGCCCACCACGGCCCCTCCGGACGTCATGATTTCCAGCCAGTTTTCTGTTGTTACGAACCGCCTGTTCGTAATCGGATCGATAGCGATATCTTCAGGGTGGACAATGCTGATGGCGCTGAGACCCTCGCCGGTGACAGGATCGTACTCGACTACCTTGGCTTCATAGTGGGCAGTGACGAACATGTGATCTTCCGAGTCAAAGGCGATGCTATCGTCTTCGACGCCACTCGTTTCGATCTTCTTTTCGGTGAGGCCAGTAACCGGGTTGAGCTCAACGGCAAGGTGTTCGTAGGAGACTGTGAACCAAGGGTTTCCGGATTTGTCGACTGCGACACCCGTCGGCAAATAACCTGGCCTGACTTCCCACACCTCTTTGTAAACCCCAGCTTCGAGCCTGAAGGCGAAGATCCGTTCGCCATCCAGCGAACTGGCGTAGAGGTCTCCCTGGCCTTGCCCACCGGAGTTATCCACCGCGATTTTGTCGTATGCGAATTCACGGTAGTTAAAACCAAAGGAGCCGGCGATCTCTTCGACGAGGACGCCGGCAGACGTGTAGCGGTCGATAGCTTCCTTAGCCTCATCAAGGACGAAGATTTCACCGGTTTGTTCGTTGACCGCCAGATGCCGCGCCGTACCGCCTTCGGGGCCGGTGAAGTGAGCTTCGAGCGTTGGTGTGACCGCCAACGCGCTGCCTGTAAGTAGCGCAAAAAAGGTGAACAAGCCGGCGACGGCCGGGAGCAGACGCTTGAGGAGCGTCGCCTGACGTCTGGTCTTCGACTCGCTCGGATCGGTGGCGGCGGGCTTTCCGGCGGTGCGTCTCACGTTCTCTCTCCATCCTTGTTGGATACAAGCTTGTGGTAGGGCATGAGTCATGGGGGCTGGGATGCGCGTGTGGTTGCTCATCGCTCGCTGGCTCCGTGGGTCTGGTCTGTGTGTGTGCGGATGCGTTGTGCGATCGGCTCGCCCTTCTCGGTCAAGGTCCATGAGTTGGGGGCGCCCTTGCCTGGATGGATCCCCGTGTTCGTGACCAGGCCGATGCGCTCCAAGCGAGCCAGCAGCTTCGAGATCTGGCCCTGATCGGCGATCCCGGCGCTCGTGCCGATCTGACGGTTGGATGCCTGCGGATGCCCCGCTATCGCCATCAGCACCCTGACCGTCCTGTAGGTGAGGCGCATCCCCGCCTCTTTGAAGGGATCAGAGCGCAGCGGCTCACACTCGGGCTTCCCGCCGATCAGCGTGGGAGCGGGTCGCTCAAGCTCGCGGCGTGCCCCCGCCGCACCCATGTACGGCAGCACGATCATGCTCATCAGCTCGTTCGTGAGATCGATCAGCGACCCGCCGCCGCTTGCCCTCTGGGTATGCGCCCTATTGGTGTGCTGCTCTTCAAGGGTGTGCTCTTCTTCGAGCAGTCGTGCCTGGATGACGCTGAGCACGCCACCGACGATCCCCTCCGCGGCGAGGGTGGAGACATTCTGTGCCTTGCCCTGTTTGCCTGTGCCCGTGAGGGTGCGTCCCTGATCGACGATCCGTGTGAGCGACGCGAGGATCTGTGCTCGGCGCTGCGCGACCGTCGGGCCGCTCGCTGCCGACTCGCAGAGGAGCATCCGTGCGATGCTGGGTTCCCGATCGCAGAACGCCAACAGTGCGCTCAGACCCGCTCTGATCCGCTCCCGCCAACTCTTCGCGGCGTCATACGCTGGCAGGACATCTTCGGATGCGATGGTCAGTGCGCGCTCGAACGCGGCGAGCAGACAGTCCTCGCGATCCTCGAAGTGTTCGTAGAACGTGCGTCGGGAAACCCCCGAGCGCTCCACGACATGCGCGACGATCACGTTCGCTGCCCCCCTCTCCGCAGCGACGTCGAACATCGCCGCGAGCATCCGGGCGCGTTGAAGCTCTGAGAGCTGAGCGCTACCGAAGAGCTCGTCACGCTGAACCCTGGAGACCTGTGAGCGGCGAGAACCGTTCGTGCTCGCAAAGACCGTCGTTGCCGGTCTCTCATCAGAGCGGCCTGCTCGCCGGCGAGCCATCTCACCGTTCCCTCCCGCTCCCACACGATGCTACGGGTGGGACGGACCCCTGGACGCCAGGAGCCAAAGCCCCAGTGGAGAATGCGTCCAGGGGCTCCCCGTCCAGCAGAACAGTGGCAGGGTCTAGTGCGACCGTTCCGCGTGGGTACGACAGATGCGCGCACGCACGCCTACGCGTTGCGCGAGAAGACAAACCCATCCCCCCACCCCTTGCGGGGTGGTGCGGCCGCGAGACGCGGCCCCTTAGGAGCGGCTTATGCCCGGAAGGCTGAAGCTGCCAGAGAGAGAGAGAGAGAGAGAGAGAGAGACGCGTCAGCGACGCTGACGCGTCCTATAAAGGACCCGCCAGTGGCGCACAAACTCTCAACTGCGCTATTTCCCAACGAAAACACGCGAACAACAACCCTCTCTGTCGCGACTCGATCCCTCTCCCGAACTCCCCATCAAAAACGTTTGCCATCGATCACAGGGACCAACCCAAACGAGTCATATGTCTCACCGGTACCCCTATACGAGCACCCGATCAACCACCACTGTATACGACCAACACCCCCCCTGTCAAGGCCCTCCCCGGCAAAGACCATCGTCGCGTGAACGGCAGGACGCAAGCGGCCCCGCTTCGCCTGGCGCAAACGAGCGTGTAGCGAATTGGCTTTGCGTCGCCGTCGTCGGCCTGCTGATGGAGCCTGCCGCCTCGCGGCCGAGCAATGGCGAGAGGCGGACTTGAACCGCCGACACCGCGATTTTCAGTGGTGGGGCAACCAGCCCTGACCCGCTCGGCTGAGCGTAACAAAAAGTGGCCTTTTGCGGGCAGTTTTGGGACACCGTTAGCGGTCGCCGCCGGCCGTGCGGTCCACCGAGATACCTGCGGATACGTGCGGATTCCGGTGGGTTTGTGCCGCGATGCGGGGGTCGGCGGCACAAACCCCAAGGGTGGCCATGCGGGCTTGTGGCGCTACGGGGTCAGGTCGCTGACTATTTGCGCGGCTGGGCGGGTGTCGGATATTCGGGTCACGTTCGCGCCCGCGTAGAGCGGCCCCGAGTCCACGAGGCTCGCGGGCCCATCGTCCAGTGCCATCGGCGGGCCGAGGAAGGGGAGTGCTGGCCGCTGGATCGCAAGCCCACGATCCTGGAGCCCTTCCGGGGCGCGCAGCACGAGAGGCGAGGCGAGCCGGTTGATGCGCCTGATCCAGCCAGGCCCGCGCGAGTCGTGATCGCCGAGCCAGCGGCGGGTCGCAGCGTTCGGGACCACGCGATGCGGCGCTTCGGCCCACCCGAGCCCGAACAGCTCGGTGAGGATCGTGCGGTCAGCCTGTAGGCAACGCAGCTTGTAATCGGGGTGGGCGCGGCTCTCCTCGCTGAGCAGGAAGCGTGTGCCCAGGACGGCAGCGACCGCGCCGGCATCAAGCGCCTCGCGTACACCTGGCTGGTCAACGATGCCGCCAGCCGCCAGAACCGGGACCTTCACCGCAGCACGCACGCGCTCGAGTCGAACTAGTGGTCTCCTCGCAAAGTTCGCGCACATATCCGGTTGCCAGACGCGCTCGCTCTTCCGCGAAACCGGCAGTGCGGGTCTGTTGCGTCGGTTCGTCGCGTCGATAACCGCGCAGCGGTCTGGCTGCTGTGGTTGGAGCTTGATCGCTGACGGCCGATGCGCTCGAGAGGGCTCAACGCGCGCGCGGGGTAGTGTTGTGAGTGAAATGCAGCGGAGACGGACGTCAATTCTCGCCGTCATCTTGGCGCTTGGTGCTGTTCCGGCGCCTGCGCTCGCATTCCGGCGCGCCGTCCATGTGCGTCCGCGCGTCTTTGCTTCGTGCGCGCGCCTGGTGGGCTACGAGCGGACCCATTTTGCAGTCACCCACGGCGTGCCCGAGACCTCGCCGCGACCGCTGTCCGAACCGTCGATCCCGGTGCCGTCCCGATCGGGCAGCGCGAGCCCTCAGACGTCAGCGGCGCCCGTCGAAAACGCGGGCACCACCGTCAGCGGAACCTCCTTCTCCACGACCAACAACCAGGAGCCGGGCATCGAAGAGCCGGACATCGTGAAGACCGACGGGTCCACCATCTTCGCCGTCGAGGGAGGCACGCTGTACGCGGTCCTCGCCGCCGGCCCGGCTCCGCGCCTGGCCGGCTCACTTCCGCTCGGAAGCACCGGTTACGGGGCACAGTTGCTGCTGCGCGGCAGCCGCCTGTTGGTGATCTCCGGCAGCCAGGCGCCGCCGATCCGCGGCGGCGTCGCGCTGCCCGCGCTGCCGACCACTACCGGCCGCCAATCGTCTGCGCTCTCCAGCGTCGCCTCCGCCGCGCTCGCTCCCTCGACATCGCCCGTCGCGTCCGTCCCGTCGATCGAGCCCTCCCCCTACTACTACGCCGCCGCCACCACGATCACCGAAGTCGACGCTCATGATCCTGGCGCCATGAAGGTTGCGCGCACTATGACCGTAGAAGGCACGTTCGTGGACGCTCGCCAGAACGGCGCGACCGCGCGGCTGGTGTTCTCCTCGGCGCCTCGTGCGATCGTGACCCCGGCGTTGCGCGCACACGCGTCGGGGTGGGTCCCCGCTTGGCGCTTCCACAGTTTCATCACGGGTCACCACTACACACACCCGGTTGCAGCGTGCTCGGCTGTGCGCCGGCCCGCGCGGTTCTCGGGCGTGGGCATGCTGTCGATTCTCACGATCGACCTCGACCGCGGGCTGTACGCGACCGATAGCACCGCGCTGATGGCCGACGCACAGGTCGTTTACGGGTCCGCCAGCAGTCTGTACGTGACGACACAGAGGTGGATTAACCCGCTGACGCCTGCGACCAACGTGCCGAGCTCCCCGGAAACCGTGATCGATCGGTTCGATGCCACCAACCCCGAACACACCACGCTGGTCGCCTCCGGGGAGGTACCCGGCTACCTGCTCAACCAGTTCTCATTGTCCGAGTACCACGGCTACCTGCGTGTGGCGAGCACGAGCCGCCCGATCTGGTGGAACGCGACGCAGCCGCCGCCCAGCCAGAGCTACGTGACGGTGCTAGCCGATCACGGCGGCGCGCTGACAGCGGTCGGCCAGGTCTCGGGCCTGGGTGCCGGTGAGCAGATCTACTCCGTGCGCTTCATCGGTGACGCCGGCTACGTGGTCACGTTCAGGCGCGTCGATCCGCTCTACACTATCGACCTGAGCTCGCCCACATCACCAAGCGTCGCCGGGCAGCTGGAACTCGAGGGGTACTCGGCCTACCTGCATCCTGTCGCTGAAGGACTCCTACTCGGAATCGGGCAGGAAGTCGGGCCCGAAAACGAGCCGTCCGGCACGCAGCTCGAGCTTTTCGACGTCTCAAACCCAGCCGCACCGCGGCTGCAGGCACGCACGACGCTCGGCAGCGACTCCTCATCGCTGGTGCAGTACGACCATCACGCGTTCCTGTTCTGGCCCCCCACCATGCTCGCCGTGCTGCCCGTCTCGATCTACCCAACGACCCACGTCTCCGTGCCACCCACGCCGCAGCCGCTGCCCGCGGTCGGCTCTGGCGGCGGCCAGGCGTCAACGGTAGAACCCATCGGCGGGTTCGTCGGAGCGATCGGCTATCGCGTCGATCGCTCCGGCATCACAGAGATCGGGCGGATCGCCCACGACCCGGTCAATGACGCAAGCCCGCAGATCGATCGCTCGCTCGTGATCGGCCAGCAGCTGTTCACCGTCTCGAACGGGGGAGTGATGGCCTCGAGCCTGGCCACGCTCGCACGCCAGGCCTTCGTGACGTTCCCCTCGCCAGCCCCCGTGGGCGGTGGAACCGCCTCCTCGCCGCCCGGCGCGCCGTCCGGCTGACCCGGCCATTTGCCCGAGGGTGACGCGCTGGTGTGGGGTGTGCGAGCCTGCGCTCTGGGGGCTGCGGGTAGGCTCTGTGGGTGGCGAGAGGCTTGGTTGAGCGCGTGGATGGGTGGGCAGGTGGGGGGATCGAGGCCGCGATCGGTGGGCATCATCGTCGCCGGTTGCGGCGGATTGGCCGGATTGATCAGTTGGATCCCCCGCGTGGCTCATCGTTGTGGGCTGCCGGCGATCCGCCGCCGCGCACGGGGTGCGCGCTCGACGTGTTGGTTGACGGTGGGGAGGCGCTGCCGCGCATCGCCGAGGCGCTCGCCGGTGCCCGCTCGCATGTCCATATCGCGGGCTGGCACGTCACCCCTGATTTCGGGCTGACGCGAGACGATCGGGCGTCTCGGCTGCGCGATCTGCTTGGTGAGCTGACCGAGCGAGTCGAGGTCAGGGTGCTGCTGTGGGGGGGAGCGCCGCTGCCGGTCTTCACGCCGGCTCGTGCGGCCGTGCGCCGCGTGCGCGAGGAGCTCACCCGCGGCACGCGCGTGCAGTGCGCGCTTGATTTCCACGAGCGCCCGATGCATTGTCACCACGAGAAGCTGGTGATCGTGGACGGCGAGGTCGCGTTCGTTGGCGGTATAGACCTGACCTCTCTCGGCGGCGATCGTTTTGACAGCAGCGATCATTTGATGCGCGGCCGTCTGGGATGGCACGATGTCTCCAGCCGGGTGCGCGGCCCGGCGGTCGCCGATGTCGCGGCGCACTTCGCCGCCCGTTGGCGCGAAGTGACCGGCGAGCAGGTGCCGCAGACGCCGTCGCCAGCCCCTGCTGGCGACGTGGAGCTGCAGGTGGTGCGGACCGTCCCTGAGAAGATCTATGCCTTCTTGCCCGGAGGTGACTTTCGCATCTTGGAGTCCTACACCCGCGCGCTGCGGTCGGCTCGCAAGCTCGTCTATCTCGAGAGCCAGTTTCTTTGGTCGGCACAAGTGGTCGAGATCCTCGCCAATAAGCTTCGCGAGCCGCCGAGCGAGGACTTTCGCGTGGTCGTTTTGCTGCCCGCAAAGC
Organism: Solirubrobacteraceae bacterium; assembly: GCA_035938935.1. Classification (GTDB taxonomy): domain Bacteria; phylum Actinomycetota; class Thermoleophilia; order Solirubrobacterales; family Solirubrobacteraceae; genus Palsa-744. The sequence goes on along the minus strand of DASZGH010000028.1, from coordinate 553 downwards.
CGAACAACGGCGCGGACACGACCCGTGGCCAACTGGGAGTTCTGGCTGGCGCCGACAATGGCGCCGCTCGCTTTCTTGCTACGACGATCTCAGCCCGCAGCGGGGGGCTCACCGGCCCGCTGTACGTTCACGCCAAGATCGGGATCGTCGACGACGCCTGGCTGACGGTTGGGTCGGCCAACCTCAACGAGCACTCGTTCTTCAACGACACCGAGATGAACGTCGTGACGTGCGATCGCACCATTGTTCGCGAGACGCGGCTGCGGCTCTGGGCCGAGCATCTGGAGCGCTCGGTCGAGGAGGTCTCCGGCGAGCCGGTCCGGGTCATCGACGAATTGTGGCGCCCGATCGCCAGCGAGCAGCTCGAGCGCCGAAAGCGCGGGGAGTCCCTAACCCATCACCTCCAGGAGCTCCCCGGCGTCTCGCGCCGCTCGATGGGACTCCTTGGACCACTTGACAGCCTGCTTGTTGACGGCTGAATCTGGCCGGGATCGCAATGATCCGCACAAGCGAGTAGAGTTGTTGTTGGACGGTCGCTGACCAAGCCGACCAG
>DASZGH010000027.1:0-46424 GCA_035938935.1 Solirubrobacteraceae bacterium | reverse complement strand
CCTCCCATCCAGCGCGGACCAGCGCGCCGTCCAGTCGGCCGGTCACATATCGGACGAGCTGCGCGGGATCGGTTGACTCGAACGCGACCGTGACGGTCAGCTCACCGGTACCGGTGTCCTGGTCGATCACCGGACCGGCCTGCGGCATCGCTTCGAGCAGGATCGTGAGTAGACGATCTGGCAGATCCAAGCTGTAACCGAGATCGGCAAAAGTGATGCTCAGCCGGTACTCCATGTTCACCGTCCCTTCCACTCGAAGCTTTGACGACGCATCCTCGCGATCAGGTTGGGCAGGGCACTTGGCGCGCTTGGCGTAGAGCCGGTCGTCACCATGCGCCCACCGTGCGGAGGATAGAGCTTGTAGTGCCCGCCCCTCTGCAGCTCGACCCTCCATCCCTGCCGCCGCGCCGCGTGCAAGATTCGCTTGAGGTCCTTTCTCACCCCCTCTGATCCGTCGAGGGCTGCCGAACGGGACAAGGAGGACCGCGCCGTCCGACGGGACGGCAGCCATCCAATAGACTCGGAGGTCGATCAGGGCGCGTAGCTCAGTGGGAGAGCGCTCGCTTCACACGCGAGAGGTCGCTGGTTCGAAACCCGCCGCGCCCATTGGTCAGATCGTCTGTGCTGGAGCCATTTTTCTCTGGCGCGTCGGACGCCCTATGAAGGCTCGTTTCGGCTTGGTGGACGAAATATCGGACGGAACTATCCCTTCCGTGCCTTCGAATGAGGGGTTGTGTCCGCGGCGATACATCGCTGAGGTCGCGAACTCGACACTGCTGGCGCTGGACGAACGGCACGTCGAAGTTCGCCGCCCGACGGCTGTCACGGTCGGCAGGAGTCGAGGCCCGGAACGTCGGTGCTGGACCGGATGAACTGCGCGAGAGTGGGCTCGAGGCGTTCGGCGATCCACAGCAGATCGTCGAGCCTGGCAACGAGGTCAGTGTCGATGAGCGGCTCGTGATGCGCGGCGCGGTTGCGGAGATCGTGTAGCCGTCCGATCCGCGCGTCTACCTCGCGGCGACTGGTCTTTGGCGGGAACACGGTGTGGAGATAGGGCACCCACAGGCTCTTCTCGTGAGCCTTCGATGACAGGTATCTCCAGAAGCCGAATGTGAGGTTCGCCACCACCTTGCCCGAGGGCGCTTGCGGACCTCCCGCGGCGCGTATGGCCGCATCGAGGATCTCGCGTGCCTTGCGGTTGATGTCTACTTGGTGGGTACTCCCGTCCGGAGCACGCTTGGTGCGGTGGACCGGCGGAAAGGCCGTCATCGACGCCGAAGTCCAGCGCAGCTGGTCAGCGGCGCTGGTAGCAGACAGGGCCTCGTCGTAGGCGTTGCGAAGCCCGACCTCCAGGTGAGCGACATCTCGGAGTACCGCCGCACTGATGCGCGCATTCCAGTCATACAGGCTGAGTGCGCGCTCACGGTCGTTCGCCGCGGCGAGCAGATAGCGTTCCAGGCGCGGAGCGCTTAGCCAGCGCTCAAGCCAGGGACCGTTACCGGGACTTTGCACACGCGACTTCAACGGTCATTGATCTTCATCGACGCCCGAGTTATACTGGGTGTTGGAAAGCCCCGGTGGACCGCTGACCTCGGTCATGTCGCCGGGGCTAAGTCGTGGTAGTCGCGCCATATGGGACGCCCAACTCGCGGGAGCAGTCGTTGCTCCCGGAGAGGACGGTAGCTCAGAGGTAGAGCGCTCGCGTCACAGGCGAGAGGTCGGTGGTTCGAAACACCGGCCCCTATCAGGACTTTTCCCAGTACACAAGCCAATCTCGGTTTCGGCCCAGTTGGCCGCTGAGGGGTCAAAATCGCTTGGTGCTTGGTATACGCGTACGCCGACGCTACTCCTTCGCCTGGGTGGACAGCCACTCCTCGTAGCGACGCACGCCTTCAGCGGTCGCCCGGTATGTCGGTGGCTGGCCCTGCTCGCCGCCCTCTGGCGGTATCTGCTCGACCAGACCTGCGTCCTCCAGATCATCGATCCATTTCTGGACCTGCTCAAGACTCAGCGTGCCTCCCTGACTCCAACTCATCTCCAATAAGATACTTATCCTGAATCCATCAGACCGGCGCCTTGATGATGGCGTGCAGGCGAGTCTTGATTTCAAGGCGATCATCGGTTGGCGACAGTCTGTCGGCGCGGGCGAGGCGTAGAGCGAAGCTCTGTGCGGCATCCTGTGTGCCGGCCCACGCAAGCAGGAATCCCGGGCGCCTCGTACACCTTCTGCGTCGGTCGGGCAAGGCGATGACCTCGTGCACCGCGCGTCTCCTGACTGTCGGAGCCGAGGATCACGCCGTCGCGGCAGCGAAGAGCGGCTATGAGCGTCATCTGGTGATCGCCGTCTTGAAGTTCACGCTGGAGAGTATCGAGCGCTTAATCATTACTGCCCGATCCGACGGGTCCAACTAGGACTTGAGATCAGACGGATCGCCGGAAGATCGAGTTGACCGCGAACTCGGGGTACTCTGCGTAGACGCGCTCCAGCAACTCGCCGAATCCGACGCTGGCGACATCCTGCTTGATCTGGAAGAGTTCGCGCGCAGCATCGAGGGCCTGCTCCTTCTCTGCCTGCTGTAGAAGTCGCTGCCCTTCGCGGAATGTGGTCTTGCTGGGCCTATACCGCGACCAGCTCTTCCCAGGCACCGACACGAGCTCGAGCAGCCCTTGGTCCACGAAAGTGTCGAGGTCCTTGTAAATCCCAGGACTCATCGGTCCGTAGTCGTAGGGCTTGAAGGTGTACTTCGCACGCGCGGGTAGGCGAGCGCGTCTGGCGAACAAGAACAGCCCCTTCTGGAAACGAATCGGGTCAAGTCCATCGGGCGCGCCCTTATAGGCGGCGAACAGCAGCAGCCAGTCGCGCCGATCCATCACGCGACCTCCGAGACGAACACGCAGGCAACGCCTCCAGACAAAGGTCGCCCACGCATTACGCAAGCTTGGCGTTGATATCGGACGGAAGCCCAAAGACATACGAACACATGTTCGCACATGCGTCGGAGGCGATAGCTGCACAGCAGCTCAGTTGGAGTCATGTATCGACGGTATCGCAGCCAGCCACAGTAGGTGTCTGCTGCACAGTGAGGGCGCCTTCTACTTCTATCCGCAGGTGCGCGGGCAGCTGTTCGTGCGCAGCCTTCAGGAGCGCGCGGGCTTGGGCGCTCAGCTTGATCGTGACAGTGCTCGTCTGGCCGGCACCGATCGAGAAGCTCGCGTCCCCGAGCGTGACCGTGTGCGAGGCCCTTCTCGCGTGCCGTGTTCGGACGGTAGGCGTCGTAGTCGTATAAGGGCGAGCTCGCCGTCGCACGGCGTCGTCCCGCCACGGCATGCCAGCTTGAAGCCCGCCGTCCGGCCCTGTTTGACGGGAACGACGCTCGTGAGAAGCGCGACGTTGGAGATTATGAACGGCGCAGCGCCACTCACCGACAGCGCTTCGTTCGCCGAGGATGATCCGTTGAAGCTCGCGTCACCCAGGTAGCTCGCGGTGATCGTGTGCGTGCCGTTCTGCTCATACGCGATCTGGCACGTCGCTTCGTCGGTGGACAAGGGCTGGTCTGAGCACGAGGCGATCGGCGCCCCGTCATCCATGAACGCAACAGCGCCCGTCGGGTTCGTCTCGCCCGAATGCGGGTCTGATCGAGAGCTCGCGCGGTTCGAGGGCTATCGGCGACCGGGCGCCCCGTGCCCGACGAGCACCAGGCGTCTCGGCGGCCGCTTGCCCCGAGATAAACCACGTCGCGTTCTAGCGACAAATGGGGTCTATGTCGCCGACACCTCGGACGATGTCACGGTGGTCACGGGCAGACCCGTGCCCGACACCTTGCTGGGAAGGTCGAGCTTTAGCCAGCGCGACAGTCGTGTGGGCAGTGTGGAGATGACCTCATCGAAGCCGTACAGGTTGATCGCATCGTGCACCGCTACGACCGGGTCGGGGGCGCCCACGATTCCCTCGACGGGGGTCCCAGCCGCCTCGCTCAGCGAAGGCAGGGCGTGATGCCTACGGTGACACCACGACGCGACCGAACGCCTGGCGGCTCTCGATGTACGCGTGCGCGGTGGCGGCCTCGGCGAGCGGGAACGTCCGGTCGACGTGGACGCGAACCCCGCCGCTTGCGACCCGCTCGAGTAGGTCGGCGATCATGGCGTGGACGCGGGGGTACTCCGTCAGCAGCGCCCCGCCGAGGAAGACGCCGCGCAGCGCGTTGTTCTGCGCCCACAGATCCTTCGCCTCGACGGCGGAGCCGGCGCGGCCTGCCACGCCCACGCTGACGAGCGTCCCGCGATAGGCGAGCGCGCCGATGCTGTCGAGGAGGTTCTGGCCGCCAACCGAGTCGAGGATCACCTCAGCGCCGCGCCCATCAGTCAGCTCGCGCGTTCGCTCGACGAAACTTTCGCTGGCATAGTTGATGGCGTGATCGAGGCCGAAGTCCTTCAGGCGTGCGAGCTTCTCGTCGCTGGAAGCGGTCGAGATCACAGTCGCACCGGCCTGCTTGGCCAGCTGGATCGCAGCCATCCCAACCCCTCCCGCTCCCGCGTGGATCAGGGCCGTTTGCCCGGTTTGGAGATTGCCGGCAGTGAACAGGCACTCCTGGGCGGTCCCGAACGCGACCGGGACGCAAGCGGCCAGAGTCGCGTCCAAGCCGTCGGGAATCGGCCAAGTGGACATGGCGGGAACGGCCCGCTTGGAGGCGTGAGAACCCGCCACGTTCAGGGTCACGATCCGGTCGCCGAGGGCGCGGTTCTGCACGCCGGCGCCGACCTCGACGACCGTGCCCGCGGCAAGGTAGCCCACGATGTGCGGGACCGACGGCGGCGGCGACCCAGCGCGAGCCAGGAGGTCTCCGCCCTCGATGCTGATCGCCTCGACATCGATCAGCACGCAGCCCTCAGGGCACTCGGGATCGGGTACGTCCTCATAGCGCAGGACGTTCGGGCCGCCGTTCCCGTAGATCACCGCCGCCTTCATCGGGCGCAACTCTATTAGAGGACAGCCCCTCCGGCCGCGTCGGCGATCTGGACTGCGACCTCCCCACACGCGAACCACGCGCCTCCGAAGATCGTCGCGAGTCGCGACGATCGACTTCAGGGGGGCTCGAGCCGTGTCGATAACCGTGCTGGGCGGATGCAGCGCCCAGCCGATGCGACTCCTCGGAAACAGCCCCACGACGCGCGATCTCCCGACATCCGATCCGGCGATGCCGGTCAACGCGCCGACTCCGCGACTGGTGTCCCGCGTCGAGCGCCGGCGTCGCCCGCCTGGCGTGAAACGACGGTACAGCGTCTACATCCCGCTGAAGCCGCGGATCGCGCTCACCTTCCTCGCGGGCGCGTTGTGGTCCTGCTTCTCGCTATGGCTGTCGCTCAGCTGGATCAGGACGCTCGGGCACGACATCACGACACCGCTGGCGATCCTCGTCATTACCGGGATCGCGCTGATCCCAGGCTACCTGAACATCCAGCTGATCAGCTCGATCCTGCTCGACACCCCGCGGCCTTTGTGCTTAGACGTCGATTTTCCACAGATCACCCTGCTGGTCGCCGCCTACAACGAGGAGGATTCGATCGCCGAGACGCTCGACTACGCACTGCATGCCGATTATCCCGGCCACTTCGAGCTCGTGGTCGCAGACGACGGCTCGACCGATCGAACGCGCGAGATCGTCGCCGAGTACGCTGCGCGCTATCCGTGCGTGCGGCTAGTCGCGGCCGACCACGGCGGCAAGGCCAACACGCTCAACGCCGCCCTGGAGACCGTGAGAACCCCACTGACGGCGACGATCGACGCCGACACGTTGCTGATGCCCTACTCGCTCAAGCACGCCGTCGCGCGCCTGCTCGTCTCGCCGCCTGACACCGTGGCAGTCGCGGGGGCGGTGCTCGTGCGCAACTCGCGCGAGAACCTGCTGACCAGAGCGCAGGAGTGGGATTACTTCCTCGGCATCGCATCCGTCAAGCGGGGCCAGGCGCTGCTGCAGGGGACGCTCGTCGCGCAGGGCGCCTTCAGCGTCTATGACACCACTACGCTCAAGCTCGTCGGTGGCTGGCCGAACCGGATCGGTGAGGACATCGTGCTGACATGGCGGATGCTGCTGCAGGGCGGACGCAGCGTGTTCGAGCCGACCGCGGTCGCGTTCACCGACGCGCCCTCGAACTGGGGCGCGTTCGCTCGCCAGCGCCGGCGCTGGGCGCGCGGGATGATCGAGGGTCTGCGCGATCACGGCCTGGGCATGCTGAGCCAACGCAAATTCTATTCGCATGCGGTGGCCGTCAACTTCCTGTTCCCGTTCGTCGACCTGACGTTCACGCTCGCGTTCATCCCCGGCGTCTTGCTGGCCATGACCGGCAACTTTGCGATCGTCGGACCGATGACGCTATTGGTTCTGCCGCTCAATATGGTGCTCGGCGGCGTCATGTTCTCTTACCAGCGCCGCGTCTTCAAGGCTGTGAATCTGCGCGTGCGCAAGAACCGTCGCGGGCTGCTGTTCTACTTCTTCTGCTACCAGTTCGTAATGTCACCGATCTCGCTCGCTGGTTACTCGCTCGAGGCGGTTCGCGCACGCCGCGCCTGGTAGACGCCGACACCTTCACTGATGGGAAATAGCTCCCAGATCCGCGCAAATTGCGCATTTCATCAGCCCACGACCGTCCTCGCCGCGGACACTAGAACAGCCTAACAATCGGTGGATATGGCTCAGTACCACTTTCGCAAATCGGCAAGAGCGAGCGTATCAGCGCTGTGACGCAAGACATGCCGTCGAGCAGTCGCAGCACTACCCACTGCCCGACGTCACCGCGACGCTGGCGGAGAAGCCGGCGGTGTAGGTGCAGAACGCATCGGCCGCGACTCCGATCGTGCCGTAGTTCATCAATGTGTATGACCCGTCGATCTGCTGGACCCTCACACCGGCGGCCGTACCCGACGGCAGGATCTGACCGGTGACGGACACGCGCGTGTAGCCGGCGAGTTCCCCGTCGATGAAGGTAAGGGTCTCTTCGCCAAATGCCGCGAACACGCCGGTCGGCGCGATCCAGCCGGCTATGTCGATCGACTCGTCCGACTCGAGGATGCTCGCGAAGGGCTTGGAGCAGGGATAGGCGGGGTGGCTCAGGTCGATGTGCTTGAAGGTCGTCTTGTCATCGGCCACCTCGATGCTGATTGAGCGGCCATCGGCTGTCGGCCCCTTGTATGTCGATCCAATGGGCTGCTGCGAGCCGTTGGGCGACGCGTCCCCCGCGCCGCGCTCGACAGCCGGGAGATTGGCGGTCGCGTGCGCGATCTTGCCCGAGTCCCCGGCGGCGCCGAGGACATTCGCATACACGTCGAGCACAGAGGAGAGGGACATGGAGACACCGCCCGAGCCCCCCGTTCCGCCACCGCTGTCAGCGACCTTGGCCGCCCTACGGCCGACGACGCCCCCGTGGCTCAGATCGAAGGTCAAGGAGCCGCTGCTTACCTTCGTGACCAGGTTTGTGAGCGGCACAGTCAGCTCGAGGCTGAACGACTTGCCCTTCGCGGCCACTTTGAGGCGTGTCGGGGGGAACGTCCCGGTGAGCACCACCCCGCACCCTTCAGGCGTGGTGAACTGCAGGAAGACCCGACGGCTGCGGCTGTCGAGGATCACCGGGTCCAGGTGGACGTTGGGTGCCGTATGGGGGAAAGGCTGGGGCGCGGAGATCTCGAAGTGATAGTAAGCCGTGGCAAGGCTCCCGCCGGGGGCGATCGCAATCTCGTCTTGCCCGAGCGCGAAGACGCGCTCGTGACCCAGCTTCCGTTTCGCGTGCCTGCGGTGGCCTCTGCGCCTGGGCGAACGGCGGTGTCCGATGCGCCTGCTGGCCTGTGTGGCGACCGGCGAGTGCCTGGCGATGGCAGCACGGGCGGATGGACATTGCGGTGTCGGCACCACGGGAGAGCTCTGGATGACCGTGGCGGTCGCCACCGACCGGGCCGGCGTGCCGGCGCCACTGGCATTCGCAGCCGTCTCCTCGACCACGACCGTATGTCCCACATCGCTTCCAGTGAGCACGTAGAACTGCGAAGTCGCTCCCGGGATCGCCGTACAATGGGCTCCCGCGCTGTCGCAGTCTTCCCACTGGTAGGTGTAAGCGGTGGGCTCGTTCGTCCAACCGCCGTTGAGATCAGCGAGCGTCAGCCCCTCGATGGCGGCGCCCGAGATAGTCGGCGGCGCCGTGTTGACGGGGACGGTCGCAGCAGGAGGGCTCGGGGACCCGTCGTAGACCCATCGCATCTGGTCTGCCATCTGATAATGGCAGTATGGGTCGGACGTATCGGCGGGAGTCAGCTGGACGGTGTAGTCGTGGCCGGCCGTGAAACGGTGTGACCCGAACGCGTTGACCCACGATCCGTGAGCGGCCTGCTGGATGAACCCGGTGTTTTCAAAGCGACCGTCATCCGCGCTCAGGACGTATTGATTGCCCCAGCCGTAGGAGGTCCAGTTGGGCACGTATACGTCCACATGCCAACTACCCGTTTCGGGAAGCGTCACATGCCAGATGAATTCCGAGCCGGAAAAGGGACGGCCGGCGCTCGTGCAGTGGTCGTTCCCGGTGAACCAGAAACCACTGGGCTGCTCGGGTGAGCCGCCCGCGCTATAGGCCCTCCCCGCTTCCCCGCAAGTCTCGGGCGGATAGTGACCCGCGGAGAACGGGCCACCATCAGAGCTAGGCGCACACTCGCGTGCGTACCCGTAGTTGACATTGCCAGTGCCGGTCGCAGCAAGCGAGCCGCTGCCGCCGAGGGCACCCGAGGTCGTTACGCCGGACTCGTCCACCGTCACCGAATACCCGGCCGGCAGCAGCCCGACGTTGGAAACCGCATCGACCCACGACGAGTCTGACCACGCCCCGGAGGCCAGCGCCACTGACGCTCCCAAGCACGCGGTCGCAGTTATGGCCATTAGTGCCGCAAGAAGCACACGCTGCCTCATCGTGAGGCCTCGTCGCATATGTTCCGTCTGCCGCCCGTCCTTTGGCGCCTCGCCGTCACGGCCGCCTCCATAGTCCAGCCCGCGAACGAAGCGAGCCACCCCGCCATACCAGTAGAGCCATCGCGGCCTAACTCTAATCGTTCTGCCTCGACAGCGCCGACCAGCGGTCATGCGTGCTCACCACGGTCGTGGATCGCGACGAAGTGTCGCTCTCGGGACGCAGGAGTACGGAGTTGTCCGGTTCCGGCTTCCGAAGAGCGGTTGCACAAGCACTCGGCGTCAGACGCAGAGGTTATCAAGGAGATACGATTCTATGGTATGTTCCCGCCGATCAGAACATCCTGGGCTTCGACTCCATCGGCGGCTGGGGTGATGGTATTAGCTCCTGCGAGTAGTCGGAGGTCACGCGTGTCGCTCCTACCCCAACATCTTGGTCGTTTGCGGGATGACCTGGAGGTGCATGAGAGCCGAATCTCAGGACTTCGGAAGCAGGTTTCAATGTTGGAGGACGAGATCACCGTCCATGATTGGATTGTCCGTCTTGATTTGGGGAAGTTGATCTGTCGGGCTTATGCTTTCGCGTGTAGGAGGCAACGTGGCGGACGCGACGACCCTTCCCCTCTCGACGACGAGAAGCCGCTGGTACCGCTGACCGGATCACACTCGCTCCCGTAGGCAGTTGCGGAAGTGCGGCCACCAGCCCGAACACAGACCACGCCCAGCACGCTCCACCACCGAGCTCTAGAAGAAACGCTGCTCGCCGCGGAAGCCATCGGCTTCAAAATCCGGCCGCAGACACGCACCTACCCGGCAACGGCGCCAACACCCCGGTCCTGTACAACCGTTCGGCGATCCGAGCGCGAATGCGTCGAGCGACCAGGTATCTGTTGGTCCCGCAGGGGACACGCTGCTGACCTGGATCGCTGCGCCCGGCAGGCTATTCTCGTCCAGGTCGGGCGTCGGCTGCTGGCTGCTGACACGTAGCCCATAATCCCCGGATGTCCGGATCGCGGCTCCCGAACTGCGCAGCCAGCGCAACCGCGGTCGCACTCCTCTTCGCCGCCACACCGATAGCTGGCTGCGGCGCCTCGGCCCCGACCGTCAGCGTTCCTGTACCGCAGAGCGCGGTCCCCGCCGCCTCACCGAAGGTCTCGCCGGGGGTGAGCGCTCATTCAGCGGCGGGGCACTCGGTGGCAGTCACTCCCGCGGACCCACAGCCACCCCGTCCGGTAGCGCCGGCCCATCCAGTCCCGGCCGCATTCCGGCCCGCACCCGGCGCGTCCTCGGATGCCGAGGTTCGGCGCGAGCTGGCGCAGGTGGGTGCCATCCAACGCCAAGAACATCGGCAGGCGCTCAGCGCAGCCGCCGCCAACCTGGCCGGATTGCTGCCGTGGTCGCTGGAGCTCAAGTCGGGGATCCAGGTAAGCGTCGCATCGGTGTTCACCGACTATGGCCTCGGGCTCGCCTGCGGCGGCGTATTGGGCCGTGACCAGCTCGGGGTGGCCCACAAGACGGCGCCTTGCGGCACCCTCATCACCTTTACCTACGCGGGCCGCAGCCTGACGGTGCCGGTGATCGACCGCGGGCCTTACGTCGCCGGTCGGGAGTGGGACCTGACCGGAGCGACGGCGGCTGCGCTGGCCTTTCCAGGGCTAGGACCAATCCAGTGGTCGGTCGCCGACTGAGAAGAGGTCAGGCGCATGGATCGAGGGCGTTCGTGCCCGTATTCCGGAATCATCCGATGTTCTATTCCGGATTGTCCGGGTCTGTATTCCGGATTATCCGACCATCCGATCCGGATCGTCCAGGTATCAAAGAGCGCAGTGGACTGCGACCTGCGACCAGGCCACTGTGGGTTTGACTGCTGACTCTCGCGGCGCCTCAGAGGCGATCCGCGCGTGCATCACCGGCTCCGTCCAAGGAGTCGGCTTTCGCGAGACCACCTGCCGCCGTGCCCAGCAGCTCGGGGCGATGGGCTGGGTTCGCAACGCCGACGACGGCACGGTGCTCGTGCACGCCGAGGGGCCGCGCGAGGCCGTCGAGTCGCTGATCGCGTTCCTACGCGAGGGGCCGCGCGGCGCCACGGTCTCGGCGGTGGACGTCGAGCGGGTCGCCGTTGAGGGCCACGCGCAGTTCGCGATCCGCGGCGTCAGCGCCGGCGTGTTCGTCGTCCAGCAGCACCAGGCCACCGCGCGCCACTTCGACCTGCGCCTGGAGGTCGACGGCGTCATGCGCTCGTGGGCCGTTCCCAAGGGTCCCTCGCTCGATCCCGCCGTCAAGCGGCTTGCCGTGCAGGTCGAGGACCATTCGCTCGACTACAACTCGTTCGAGGGCCGCAGCGACGACGGCGCCGTGATCGTGTGGGACCGCGGCCATTACGAGCAGGGCGGTCGCGTGCCATGGCCCGAGGCGCTCGATCGCGGGCACGCCGTGTTCGTCCTGCATGGGGAGAAGCTGAGTGGCGGCTTCGCGTTGCAGCGCACGGGGGCGGGCGCAAAGCCGCAGTGGCTGCTGATCAAGCGCCGCGACGAGCAGGCGCGGCCGGGCTCGGACGTTGTCGCCGAGCGGCCGGAATCGGTACAGAGCGGAAGAACGCTCGACGAGCTGCTGTCGCAGAGCAGCTGACGGCGGCGAGTCTTACGATTTGCGTAACCGCGGCTTCCAGCCAAGCGAGCGGGCGAGGACAAACTCAGACTGGAGGATGATGAGGATGGACACGCCGACACAGCCGACCGAGAGCCCCACGGAGCCGAGCGGCGCTTCGACAGCAGCGGGGACCGCCGCACCGCCGAGGCCCACCCTCTACGTCTGCCACGGCGACGAAGGCGGGCCGAAAATCCATCCCTGCCGTCGCGTTCAGGAGGCGCTGCACGCCGCCGGGATCGAGTACGAGAAAGTGGTGGCCGCCCACGGCAGCCCGATCCCGTTCCTGCGCAAGGGCTCGCGCGAGCAGTTGCGCGAGGCAACGGGCGACACGAAGCTGCCGACGTTGAAGCTGCCCGACGGCACGGTTCTGACGCACTCGCGCGCGATCATGGGCTGGATCGGCGAGCAGAAGTAGCGCTACGCCGGTAAGCGCTTATCAGGCGTCTGAGGGTCGTTCCCTCGCTTCCCGACCCGCTTCTTCGAGCGGGTCGCGTCGTTTAAGCGCTCAACAGCTCAGGCCCCTCTACTCCCTCGATCACCTTGTTGACCGCCGGGTTGGCCGGCTTCGCCGACAGCCTGCCTTCGGACAGCGCGCCGCACAGCGAGAGCGCTTCCTGTGCGTCCAGTCGCGGGTCAAGCCACGCCATCTGCGCGTCGTGATCGGCCAGCACCACCGGCATCCGCCCATGCACGGCCGCGGCCACCCGGTTCGGCGCAGCGTCGCAGGTGAGCAGGACGACGCTCGCCACCCACTCGCCGTCGATCTTGGCCGGCGTCCACAGCGCGGCGAAGGCGAACGGGACGCCGCCATCGACCTGGAAGAAGAACGGCTGGCGCGGCTGCTTGGGGCGCTCGGGCTTCAACCACTCAAACCAGCCGTCGGCGATCTGTAGCGCGCGGCGCGAGCTCCTGCCAATCAGGCTGCGGTAGGCCGGGCTGGTCGTAACCGTCTCCATGCGCGCGTTGATCATCTTCTGCGCGCCCTTCAGATCCTTGCTCCACGGCGGCACCAGCCCCCAGCGCAGCACCCGCGCTTCCACCTGCTCGCGCGGGCGCACCAGCGCCAGCACGTCTTCAGTCGGAGCGATGTTGTACCGGCGCGCGCCCGCCCCGTCGCCCACCGACACGCCGAAATGCTCGTTCAGTTCTTTGATCCCGGTGGTGTTGGTGTATCGGCCGCACATCCTCGCCAGGATAGGTGGGCACTCGATCTGGGCACAGGAATCGCGGCAGCGGCACAGGCAGCCCACGGCCAATTGCTAGCTTGAACCATTCAGAGCAACTTCGAGCTGGGAGGCACACAATGCACGCGGTATTGGTCGAAGTGGACACGAGCGGACAGCCCGACGCGGCGGTCGGTCTGGACTTCCTGCGCAAAGAGGTGGTCCCGCGCGTCAGCGGCTCACCGGGCTTTCAGGCCGGTTACTGGTTGAGACCGCTCGACGACGGCAAGGGCACGTCCGTAGTCGTGTTCGACACCGAGGCCAACGCGCAGGCAGCCGCGGCGGACCTGCAGGTGGGCGGGAGCGCCGGGCCGAGCGTGACGGTGATCCGCAAGGAGATCCGTGAGATCGCGGCCTCGGCCTGAGCGAATCGCGGCCAGGCGCCGGCCCGGATCGGCGCTCCGCCGCGGTCAGCTCGACGCGCCCGGCCGCCCATTCGCGCCGATGAGTTCCGCCGCGCCGGCCCAGTCATAGCGACAGACCTACAACCAACAGGAGGCCCAGATGACCACTGACACAGCAACCCACATCACCCAGGTCGGGACGATCATCGTCCCCGTCTCAGACCAGGACGCGGCGATCGCGTTCTACACCGAGAAGCTCGGCTTCGAGAAGCGCTCGGACACCCCGTTCGGCAATGGCGACCGCTGGGTCGAAGTCGGCCCGGCCGGCCACACGACGACGATCGCGCTGGTGCCACCGCAGGAGGGCGAAGAGGTCGGCATCGCCACACGCGTAGCCTTCTCGACAACCGACATCGAGGCCGATCACGCCGATCTGCAGGCCCGCGGCGTGGACGTCGACGCCGAGGTCATGCGCATGGGCGACCCGGTGCCGCCGATGTTCTGGTTCCGCGACCTGGACAAAAACAGCTACCTGATCGTCCAGACCGGCTGAGTGAAGAGGGCGGGGGGATGGGATGGATGCGCCGCTGCGCGGCGCATTCGTCTCGTGCCTGCCCCCGGGCCGCACGCCGATCGCGCATAGAGCCGCGCCACACCCGCGCCCCAACGCAAGGAGAGAGTGATGAGCAAGCTGGTGGTATCGGAGTTCATGAGCCTGGACGGAGTGATGGAGGACCCCGGCGGTGGCGAGCCGTTCGAGCGTGGCGGTTGGGCGTTCAAGTTCGAGCGCAGCGCCGACGGCAACCGCTTCAAGTACGAGGAGCTGATGGACGCCGGAGCGATGCTGCTCGGTCGCGTCACCTACGAAGGCTTCGCGCAGGCTTGGCCGAACATGCGGGGCGACGAGTTCGGCGAGAAGATGAACTCGATGCCCAAGTACGTCGTCTCCAGCACGCTGCAAAGCGCCGACTGGGAGAACTCGACGATCCTCACGGGCAATCTGGCCGATCGCGTCGGCGAGCTCAAGCAGAGCGTCGAGGGCAACCTGCTCGTCGCCGGCAGCGCCCAGCTTGTGCAGGCCCTGACCGCCCTCCGCCTAGTCGACGAATACCGTCTGATGGTCTACCCGATCGTACTCGGCGCCGGCAAGCGCCTGTTCGGCGAGACGGGCGCCGCCCATATGCTGAAGTTGACCGACGTGGCGTCTGTCGGCGAGGCGGGGGTGTTCACGCTCACCTACACGGCGGCTGAGTGACTGCTGAGAGCACGCACGCGGTCACGCGTTCAAGCCGGGCCGCCGGCAACCGGGCGTTCCGAGGCGGGCACGTGCGTGGTCACGCACTCAGCCGACGGCCGTGCCGGCAGCCGGCCGTGCCGCGACGGGCACGCCCTCATCCTCCCCCTCCTGCTTGGCCAGCGCCTCACCAGGGAGCAATCTGGCAAACCACAGGCCGACGAGGACGAACGCGGAGGCGACCAGCAGCGCCTGCTTGAGCGCGTCGATCTGCGATTCGTTGTAATACGCGCTCAGCGAGGCCTGCTGGGAGGCGGGCAGTCCCGCCTGCTCGACGGTCGCCTTGAACTGGGCCTGGGAGACCATCGGCAGCCCCGCCTCAGTGCCGCTGACGATCTGCTGCTGGGTCTGCGGGGGAATCGCGGGATCGGCCAGCACGCGGTTGTGAAAGCCAGTCGTCAGCCCGGTCAGCAACACCGCGCCAATCAGCGCCGTGCCGAGCGACTGGCCGAGGTTCTGCGAGGCCCCCTGCACGCCGCCGGCCTCGCTCGAGCGCTCCTGCCCGACGCTCGACATCACGATGTTGCCGAGCTGGGAGATTGTCAGCCCGATGCCGGCACCGAAGCCGGCCAGCGACAGGGCGAACGGCAGCGAGGACAGCGACGGGGAGATCGTGGCCATCAGCCCCAGGGTCGAGACGAGCAGGAAGCCGAGCCCGACCTGGACCACGCGCCGCGGCGAGGTGCGCGTGGCCAGCCGCGGCCCGGCGGTCGCGGCGAGCATCATCGCCACCGAGATCGGCAGAATCTTCAGCCCGGTTTCCAGTGCATCCTTGCCCAGCACCAGCTGCAGGTACAGCGGCAGCACGAAGAAGGTCCCCGCGAGGATCAGGTATTGGGAGACGATTGTCGAGAGGCCGGCGCGCAGCTGGGGGATCTTCAGCAGGTCGGCGCGCAGCAGCGGCGTGGCGCCGCGGCGCTCGACGCGCTCCTCCCAGCGGAAGAAGAAGCCGAGCACGATCAGCCCGGCGCCGATCATGAACGGCACCACCGACAGCCCGAACGGCGTGATCTCGGTGCCGCCGATCGTGAGCGCGCCGGTCGGGGTCAGCAGCCCCCAGGTGCTGATCTTCAAGATCGCGAACACCGTCAGCCCGAGCCCGAGCGCCGATAGCCCGACGCCGACCCAGTCGAGCGTGGGCGGGCGCTCCGCGCGGCTCTCGCCGATCCGGTGCACGACCGTCAGCAGCACCAGCACGACGACCGTCTCGGCGGCGAACACGACGCGCCAGGTCAGCGCAGTAGTGACGAACCCGCCGATCAGCGGCCCGGCCGCGGCGCCGGCGCCGGCGATGCCGCCCAGCAGCGCGTAGGCAAGCGCCCGTTCGCGACCGCTGTAGTTGACGGCGGTCAGCGCGAAGATCGCCGGTATCACGAGCACCGCGCCGATCCCCTCCACGCCCGACCAGCCGAACATCAGCACGCCGACGGTCGGGCTGAGCGCCGTCGTCAACGAGCCGGCGCCGTAGACGGTCAGCCCGATCGAGAAGGCCCTGCGCCGACCCCAGATGTCGCCGAGCTTGGCGCCGGTGAGCATGAAGGCGGCCATCACCAGCGTGTACATGGTGATCGCCGCCTGCACATCGGGCACCGTCGTTTTCAGATCCGCGACGACCTGGGAGATGGAGACGTTCATGACGGTGCTGTCGAGCACCATCACGAACTGGGCGGTGCCGAGCACCAGGATCGTCGTCTTGTTGCGAATTGGTGAAGTTCTCCTTATCCTGTTGATTACCCAGGGACAACCGTCGACAATGCGAATGATCCCGTTAACTCCATGAAGGGCTCAAGGCGACGCTACCGCAAGCTGATCTACGCGCTCGCCGAGGGCGACGGCCACGACACGGCCTGGGGAGGATCGTTCGTCGGTCAGAGCTTCCAGACGAGCCTGGTAGCCAAGGTGCTGGCCGTCCTGTTCGCCGCGGGAGCAACGCTCGCGGCATTGACGGTGCTGCTGCCGCACTCCTCGCAGCTGAACGCGACCGGCCAGCTGGCGATCATCGCCAACGCGTACTTCGTCGCGGTGACGCTGTTTGCCCTGGCCGCGCGCCTACCTGGATGGACTTTGCACGTGACGCTCGCGTGGGGCAGCACGCTGATCGCGGGCGTCGCCTACTTCGCCGGCGTCGCGCCCTCGCCGCTGGTGTTCTTCTACCTGTGGGTGTTCCTGTACGCGTCCTACTTCTTCACGCTGCGCCAGACGGTGATTCAGATCGTCTACGCGGGCCTCGCCTACGGCGCGCTGCTGGCGGCGCGGCCGCCGATCGGCGGCGGTCCGGCGTGGTGGCTGGTCGGCATGGGGACGCTGCTGGTCGGAGCGGTCGTGATCATGACGATGCGCGCACGCGTGGAGTTGTTGATCGCCCGCCTCTACGACGCCGCCCGCACCGACCCGCTGACCAAGCTCTCAAACCGCCGCGGCTTTCGCGAGCTGCTCGACCTCGAGCTCGAGCGGGCGCGCCGCAGCGGCGCCCCGATGGCGCTGCTCGTCGGCGACCTCGACGACTTCAAGGACGTCAACGACTGCTGCGGGCACCGGGTCGGCGACGTCGCGCTGCAAAGGGTGGCGCGCCTGCTGTGCGAGCGCAAGCGCCCGATCGACGTGGCTGCCCGCGTCGACGGCGAGGAGTTCGCGCTGATCGTGCCCGACAGCGCCCGCAGCGACGGCTTCCGGCTGGCCGAACGCGTGCGCCGTTCCGTGCAGGAGGAGTTCGCGGCCGACGCGGTGCCGAGCACGATCAGCTTCGGCGTGGCCGTCTACCCCGAGCACGGAGAGACCGCCGCCGCCCTGCTGCACGCCGCCGAAGAGGCGCTGTACGCAGCCAAGGAGCGCGGCCGCAACCGCACGGTCGGCCACACCCCGGCGATGCGCGGAGAGCCACACCACATCGACCGGCAACGCGACATCGAGGGCGAGCGCTTCGTGATGGCGGTGCTCGACATGGCCGAGGCAGTGGACCTGCGCTTCTCCGGCTCGGCGCGCCACTCCGAGACGGTCGGCCGTTACGCCGAGATGACCGCGCGCGAGCTGGGCCTGCCCGAGCGGCGCGTCTCGCGCATCCGCCTGGCCGGGATCCTGCACGACATCGGCAAGGCCACGGTCCCCAACGCGATCCTGCACAAGCCGGGCCCGCTCAGCGAACGCGAGTACGAGGTGATCCGACGCCACCCCGAGCACGGCGCGCAGATGCTCGAGCACCCGAGCCTCTCCGACGTGCGCGAATGGGTGGCGATGCACCACGAGCGCCCGGACGGCTGCGGCTACCCGCTCGGAGTGCCCGGATCGTTCGTGCCGCTGGAGGCGAGCATCGTCGCGGTCGCCGACGCCTACGAGGCGATGACCTCCGATCGCCCCTACAGCGAGGCGATCGGCTACGACGAGGCGACCGAGGAGCTGTGCCGCTGCGCCGGCGCCCAGTTCGACGCGACCGTCGTCGAGGCATTGATCGCCGCGCTTGCCCGCCAGGCCTCGCGCGCGGGCGCGACGGTGATCATCGGCTCCTGACGGCGAGACGCGCACCGAGGCCGAGGTCGGCGCGGACCGGCGTCGCGCTGAGGCCGCGGGTCGGCGCGGACCGGGCGCACGTCGAGGTCGAGGTGGGCGCCGGACCGCTCAGGGCACGGCGGCCAGCCAGGCGAAAAGCTCGAGCGTGGCTGCGTCGCTCTGCAGCATGTTCGGCACAGCCTGGTGCTCGGTGATCGGCGTGCCGTCCCAACCGCGCAGGAACAGCCCGCTGCGCTCGCGCGCGCGAGCCTGAGCGCTCGCGGCCATCTGCAGCGCAAGCGCGCGCCAGCGTCCATCGCCGGTCTGCGAGCCGTACAGCAGCATCCAGTGCAGGTAGATCGTGTCGAACTGCGGCCCCATGTTCAGGCGATCCTGGAAGCGTTCGTAGGACGCATCGGCCAGCACGCGCGCCCAGGAGCAGGCCTGCCCGACGCCCGCTTCGCAGAGCACCTGGTGGGCCTCCACCAGCGTGCCCTCGATGTAGGGGGTCGGCGTCGGGTCGAAGGAGGTGCGCTTGTACAGCGAGTGTTCGCTAACGAAGTGAGCGTCGCCCCAGTTCACGAAGCGCAGCACGTCTTCGCGGTAGGCGACGCTGCCGGTCAGCTTGAACAGCAGCGCGCCGAGCAGCGAGGAGGCGGCCAGTGGCTCGCCGGCGATGTAGGCGTGGGCGGTGTTCCACCACAGCCCCCCGCCTTTGGCGTTCCACCCCTCCGCAGCGATAAAGGCGAAGGCGCGCTGCGCGTCGCGCAGGTAGCGCGCCGAGCCGGTCGCCCGATAGGCGTCCAGGAACGCCAGCCCCCACCAGCCGTTGTCGTCGAACCAAGTGGTGGCCCTGCCGCGGTCGCCCGGATAGGGCGCATAGCCGGCGACCGGGCCAAGACCGCGGTCGTAGTAGCGCTCGGCGCCGTTTGCGAAGGCGGCGAGCGCCGCCCGGTGCCCGGGCGAGGGCGCGGCGATCTCGATTGCGTCCAGCGCCTCGAACAGCGGCGTCGCGTCCCAGATCGTGGCCAGCGGATAGCGTTCGCGGTCGCCCAGGCGGCTGTCGTACCACCCAAACGCGTGGTCGCGCCACAGCCGCTGTGCGCGCGCGACGCCGGCCTCGGCGAGCTGGAGGTAGTTGGAGACCCGCGACACGCGCGCGGCAGCGCCGCCCCACTCGGGCGCCAGGGCGAGAAAGCGCCGGGAGGCGAGCTCGCCGCGGATCGCACGGCGCGCGAGCGGGAACTGGAAGAGCCGGAACGGGCCGTTGCCGCGTTCGCCCTGGTTGTAGAGGGCCATCCGCACGCGCCGGTGCGAGGCGATGAACGAGAACAGCGTACGTACCCAGCCCGGATCGTCGCCGCCCCACAGCGCCCACTCGCCAAAGACGAACGGCTTGCCGGGATGTTCGGAGTAGAAGCGCTGCAGGCCGCCGAAGTTGGGAAAGCGCGAGTAGAAGTCCGTGCCGACCCAGTCGACGTAAGCGTCGCCGGGATAGTAGGCCTGCGCGCTGTTCTGGGGCGTGTCCGGAGTGCCTGCGGTCTCGGGAACCCACAGGAACGCGACCTGCGGCTGTGGCAGTTCGCCGCCGGGGCCGACCCCGCGCACCGGCGGCAGTCCAAGGGCGCGCAAGCGAGCGTCGACCTGCGCGACCGGCCCGCCACGCACGATCAGCACCGCCCGTCGCCACGCCGCCTTGAAGCTGGCCGTCGAGTGCGACGCGTCGCGCGGGGAGCCATCCTGGTTGACGGCGCAGTAGGCGTTGTTGGCGTTGTTCATCTCGGCGAACAGCCGGATGTAGACGGGCCGGCCGGACTGGACGATGCGACGGGAGAGGCTCAACAGGTAGCCGTCCCCCTGCCCCTGCGCGATCCCGCGCGGCGTGATCTGCTCGGGCGCGCCGTAGCCCATCGACGTCGAGATGTGGAGCATCAGGCGGGCGTGGTTGAACGAAGCCTGGCCGAAGGCCGATTCGAAGCTGCGACCCCAGGTCACGAACACTCCGTCGACGGCCGCGTGCTTGCCCACCTCTGAGGCGAACGCCTGCGCCGAGCCGCCGGTCAGCCCGGTGAAGACGCCGTCGCCGGGGGGCAGCAGCTCCTGGGCACGGGCCTGAGCGGCGGCGAGCGCGCAGAGCGCCGCGGCGAGCGCGAGCGAGCGTGAGGCGCGAGAGGCCATCGGTTCTGTATCGGAACAACCCACCCGATCACTTGATGCTCTGCTAAAGCAAGATAGGGGCGCGACGCGACGCCGCGCGTTCGTGAAAGATGCGCCTATGGAGCTTGAGTACGAGTTGCAGACCCACCGCGCCGAGGACCGCCACTGGTGGTACCAGGGGCGTCGGCGCGTGCTCGAGCGAGCGATCGAGCGGCTCGGCCTACCAGCCGACGCGCGCATCCTCGACGCGGGCTGCGGCAGCGGGCGCAACATGGTCGAGCTCGCCCGCCACGGCGCGGTGACCGGCGTCGAGCTCTCACCGACCAGCGTGCGGCTCGCGCGCGAGCGCGACTGCGGCGAGGTCATCGAAGGCTCGGTGCTGGACATGCCCTTCGACGAGGGCTCGTTCGACCTCACCGTCAGCCTCGACGTGATCGAGCATCTGGAAGACGATGTGGGCGCGCTGCGCGAGCTGCGGCGCGTGACCAAGCCGGGCGGCGCGCTGCTCGTGACCGTACCGGCCTACCAGTGGCTATGGAGCGGGCACGACGAGATCAACCACCACCACCGCCGCTACAACCACCGCACCCTACTGGTCGCCGCCGAGAGCGCCGGTTGGCGGGAGGAGCGCTCGACGCACTTCAACTCGCTGCTGCTGCCGGTGGCGATCCTGATGCGAGCCCTGGAGCGCTTCAAGCCCTCGGCCACCAAGTCGAGCCTCGACCTGTGGGTACCGCCGGCGCCGCTGAACTGGGCGCTGCGCCAGCCGCTGCACCTGGAGGCGGCGGTGATCGGACGTGGCGGCTCGATCCCGGCCGGGCTGTCGCTGCTCGCGGTCTACCGCTGAGGCGCCACAGGCCCTCGACGCGCCGCAGCGCGTGGCCGCTGCGGAACCGCCGCTAGCGCTCCGCCGGGTTGTGGGCGAGCGCCGGCTCGCCGTGGCCGCGGAACGTCCAGGCGCGGTTGGCGAAGAACGTGACCAGGGTGACGATCACGATCGTCACCGCCTGACCGGAGAGCTTGTCGAGGCCGATGCCGTCGACGAACAGGTAGACGAGGCCCAGGTTGAGCAGAAGGCCGCTTGCTTGAACGACGAACCAGCGCACGGGCGTCAGCGCATCACCGACATGACCCTTGAAGGTCCAGGCGCGATTCCACAGGAAGCCGTTGACCGCACCCACCGCGAAGCCGATGCCCGAAGCCGCCACGTACCAGACGCCGAACACCTTCAGCAGCAGCGTGTACACAGCGAAGAAGATCAGCGTGTTCGAGACGCCGACGATCCCAAACTTCAGGAACTGCAAAAACAAGGGCATCCTCAGCATGCGTGTGGCGTGGTCCCCTACTCTTCTCATGACCCCTACTTAATCAAGTTCGCCCTCTTCGGAAGGAACCATGCCGTCTAACTCAGCGCGCGTACCGGCCCTGCTCAGCGTCGTCGCTCCCGTCTACAACGAGGAGGAGCTGGTGCAGGAGTTCGTTCGCCGCGCCTGCGCCGCCGTCGCCGACTACTCCTTCGAGCTGGTGCTCGTCAACGACGGCTCGGCCGACGCCACGCCGCAGCTGCTCGACCGGATCGCCGCCGAGGACCCGCGCGTGCGCGTCGTGCACCTGTCACGCAACTTCGGGCACCAGGCGGCCCTGACGGCGGGCCTCGAGCACGCGGCGGGCGACGTCGTTGCCATGATCGACGCCGACCTGCAAGATCCACCGGAGCTGATCCCGCGCATGATCGAGCAGTGGGAGCAGGGCTCGGACGTCGTCTATGCGGTGCGCAAGCAGCGCGAGGGCGAGACCGCCTTCAAGCTCGCCACGGCATCGTGGTTCTACAAGCTGTTCGACAAGCTGGCCCAGGTCGACCTGGAGCCCAATTCGGGCGACTTCCGGCTGCTCGACCGCCGCGCCCTGGACGCGCTGCTGTCGATGACCGAGCGCTCGCGCTTCCTGCGCGGGATGACGGTCTGGGTCGGGTTCAGGCAGACCGCCGTGCCCTACGAGCGCGACGCGCGCGCGGCCGGCGAGACGAAGTACACCGTGCGCAAGATGCTGCGCTTCTCGCTGGACGCAATCGCCTCCTTCTCGCACCTGCCGCTGCAGCTGGCCACCTACGCCGGCCTGCTCTCGGCCGGCGTGGCGTTCATAGCGATCCCGGTCGTCGTCGGGCTGCACTTCGCCGACTCCTACCTGCCGGGCTTCGGCACGATCACGATCCTGATCCTGCTGATCGGCGGCATTCAGCTGATCGCGCTCGGGGTGATCGGCGAGTACATAGGGCGCATCTACGAGGAGGTCAAGCACCGACCGCTGTACATAGTGCGCGAGGAGCGCAACCGCCCGGCCGACGGACCGGCGGCGGTGGGCTCGGTACGGGCCGGGCTGCCGGCGCGCGAGCCCGAGCGCGTGGGTTAGCACCGCTCCTTCAGGCGATCTCGCCTGTTACGGATAGCACGGCCGGGCCACTCGGCCGTAAACCGCTACCAGGAGGCTTCGAGACAATGCACCGTCGCACGCTCACACTGCTGGCCACACCCACCGTGATCGGCGCGATGACCGTCGCCGTGCCGGCGCTGGCGGGGATCTCGCTCGACCCGAGCGCCCACACGGCTAGAACGACGTGCTTCATCGTGCGCATCCACAAACACCGCGTGCGCGAGTGCCTGATCCCGGGTCCGCGTGGTCTGCGCGGGCTGCCGGGGCCGGCCGGGCCGCGGGGATTTGCCGGCAAGCAAGGCAAGCAGGGAACGCCAGGAAAAAGCGGTCTGCAGGGGATTCCGGGCACGCCCGGGACTCCAGGGGCTCCCGGGACGGCGCGGGCGTACGCCGTCGTGCAGCCCACCTCCCCTGGCAAACCGGCGCTGATCGCGGCGCAGACCGCGAACATCACCGGCGTCAGCGAACCCAGCGCCGGCGTCTATTGCCTGGCTCCCGCGGCCGGGATCAACCCCGCAACCGACACGGCCGTCGCATCGCCGGAGGTCAGCTACAGCTCCGGTGGACTGCCGGGCGTGGTCGCGGTCAACGCTCAGCGCGCCCCCCACTGCGCCCTAACCGACTTCGAGGTTGACACGTACGCGCCCGGGGCTCCACCCACGCCCGCGAGCGGCTACGCCTTCTCGGTGATCGTGCCCTGATCCGCCGGACTCGCGTGAGCGAGTCCGAGCGCCGATAATGAGGCGGTGACCGAAGCCGCCTCATCCCAGGACGCGTTCGCCCAGGTAGCCCACGGCGCCGACGAGCGGCGCGAGCGCATCCGCCTGGAGACGCCGCGCCACCGCATCGAAGGCACGATCCTGCTCGCCGCCGACGGCTACCGCAGCCGCGTCTCAGATGTGCTGAACGCGTCCGAGCGCGACTTCCTGACGCTCACCGACGCGACGCTGCAACCGCTCGACGGCGGGCCAGTAGAGCGGCACGAGTTCCTTGCGGTCGCCCGGGCGCACGTGGTGTACGTGGTGGCGCCGGGCGACGGCACACGCGCTTCCTAGCCACCGAGCAGGCTCTGCGACAACGCCATCTCGGGCGACTCCGACGCTCCAGGATATTCGCGCATTTTGCGGCATTTTGCTGCGGCAGACGTTTGTCTAAGCGAACAGATAGCCTCAAGTGTTGTATTTTTAACACTGTTCGCATGATTAAGACAGGGTTCCAATTACTGACCGCTCGGAGTCACGCGAGGAGCCGGCAGTGAGCGTCTTGTGGCATCAGATCGCCCTGGCCGTCGCCATCGCAACCGCGCTCCAGATCCTGTCGAGGACGGCCCTTCAGGCGTGGTGGCTGTTCCCGGACTGGTGCGAAAAGCTCGTGCGGCTTGGTTACGAGATCAGGCGCTTTCGGCGCTCGCGCTGAGCGGTCACGCCATCTTGGCGCGGCGCGATTAGAGCAGCTCGAGCGCGCGCTCGACCGGCCGCGCCAGCACAGCGCGGTCGCCGCGCACGACGATCGGCCGCTGAACGAGCTGCGGGTAGGCGACCATCTGCGCGATCAGCTGCTCGTCGGAGACCTCCGGGGCGTCGAGGCCAAGCTCCTTGACCAGCGGCTCGCGTGCGCGCAGGATCCCGCGCGGCCCGGTTCCGAGCTTGCGCAGCAGCTCGCGCAGCTCAGCCTCCTCGATGCCCGTGACGTGGTAGTCGACCGAGTCGAAGTCGACGCTGCGCTCGTCGAGCAGCGCGCGCAGGTTGCGGCAGGTCGTGCAGGTCGGCTTTTCGTAGACGGTGAGGCTGGGCATGGCGGCGATCCTATCCTGGCTCAGCTCAGGGGCGAGGGCGAGCCCGATCCGCGGCAGCGCACGCCGCACGCGGCGGTCGAACGTGGCGACGCTCGCGCTGTGCGCCTGCGCCGTGGCGAGCGCGAAACCGTCGGCGAGACTGACGTTCAAGCGCCGATGTCGCGCCGCGTCGGTCGCGATGGCGGCGGTAGGAGCAACCAACCGAATCCCAAGCACCCTCAGCGCATCCTGCGCGACAGTTAGAGCATCGGCCTGCTCGGCTGGCCTGACCAGGGTCTCAGCGTAGTTGACCAGCGACAGCAGCAGGCGGGTCTGCCCTTCGATCATCGCCGTAAGAGCGGCGACGGCCGCCTTGTGGTGAGCGTCGCGCCGGTCGAGCGCAGCGATGACGACGTCGGTGTCGAGAACGCAGTCGCTCACGCGCGCTCTTCGGCGCGCAACCGCTCGAGATAGTCGGGCTCGTAGAGGCCGTCGAAGACTCCTAGACCGGCCTGAGCCCGCTTCTGCACCCGGCGCACCACGATCCGGTCGGTGCCGCCAGATTCGATGGCGACCTCGTCGCCTGCCTCCAGTCCCGCTCGCTTCAGAACGTCGACGGGAAGAGTGACCTGGTGCTTGGCGGATACGCGCGGCATGCCTTTACCTTAGCGTAAAGGCTTGACGGAAGGGGGGGGATTCGAACCCCCGTCGGAGGTTTAAACCCCCGAAACGGTTTTCGAGACCGCCGCATTCAACCACTCTGCCACCCTTCCAGCGACGCACTCAAATCTAGAGGATCGAGCGGAACCGCCGAGGCGGACGGTCGTGAGGCGCCGCATGTCTCGACGACTTGCACGCCGACACGCGGCGCGAAGCGCCGCGCCATCCCAACAAATTCGATCGCCTGCTCACCGCCGCGAAGCGAAGAACTCGCTCAGCAGCGCCCCGCACTCCGCCGCCAGCAGGCCGCCCGCGACCTCGGGGCGGTGGTTCAGCTGCGACTCGCCGAGCACGTCGAGCACGCTCCCGCACGCGCCTGCCTTCGGGTCGCTCGCGCCAAAGACGACGCGCGGCACGCGCGCCAGCACGACTGCGCCCGCGCACATCGCGCACGGCTCCAGCGTCACGTACAGGACCGCGTCGAGCACGCGCCAGCTGCCGAGCGCGCGCGCCGCCTCGCGCAGCGCGATCGTCTCGGCGTGGGCGGTCGGGTCCTGGCGCAGCTCGCGCTCATTGTGAGCGAGCGCGATCGCCTCCCCCCCGTGCGCAAGCACCGCCCCGATCGGCACGTCCTCGTGCTCGAGTGCACGCTCTGCCTCCCGGATCGCCAGGCGCATGAAGTATTCGTCGCGCGGAAAGAATCGCTCGCTCATGGTTCCAGCCGCGGGCTCTCGCGCGCGACGGCATGGACGCCCGGCGCAACCTTGCAGCCTCTCGACACATCATGATTACGAAGAGAGCCGAGTTGCCGCCGACTGCCAACCGATATCGACGTCTGCACGGCCGCCGGCTCACCCCGCTGCTGGCCTGCCTGCTCGTGGCGGCCTCTGCACCGTCCGCGAAGGCTGCGGAGCCGGACAAGATCGTCGTCGGCTACCGCTCGGCCGCCGAAGAAACCCCAACCCGCGTCCTCGTCCTTCCGCGCGGAGCAAGCATGACGGCGACAATCGCGCGCGCGCGCGCACAGGGGGATGTGTTGTGGGCGGTGCCCGACTACGTCGCCCACGCCACCGGCACAGTGATCCCCAACGACCCCGGCACCGGCGATGCGGCAGGCGACTGGCGCGAACTCCAGTGGAACTTCGACGGGCCCTTCGGCGTGCGCGCGCCCGAAGCATGGGCCAACGCGGCCGCAAGCGGCTCGCCGGCCGGCTCGAAAGTGGTGGTCGCCGTGCTCGACACCGGCGTCGCCTACGCAAACCGGGGGCGCTACCGGCGCTCGCCGGACTTCAGCAAGTACACGTTCGTGCAAGGACACGACTTCATCGCGCGTACCCCCTACGCAAACGACCGCAACGGCCACGGCACGTTCGTGGCGGGGACGATCGCCGAGGCCACCAACAACCGCTACGGCCTGACCGGCTTGGCCTACCTCGCGCGGATCATGCCGGTGCGGGTGCTCGACGGCGCCGGCGAAGGCGACGCGTCGGTGATCGCCGAAGGCGTGCGCTTCGCGGTCAACCACGGCGCCAGGGTGATCAACCTCAGCCTCGAGTTCTCAAGCGACGTCGGCGCCGCCGACATCCCCGAGCTGATCGACGCGCTGCGCTACGCCTACAAGCACCGCGTGGTCGTCGTCGCCGCGGCCGGCAACGAGGGCTCAACGACGATCCCCTATCCGGCCCGCGCGGCGCACGTGATCGCCGTCGGCGCGAGCACCGAGCACGGCTGCCTGGCCAACTACTCCAACTACGGCCGCGGCATCGCGCTCGTCGCTCCCGGCGGCGGCCCGGACGCGAGCCTCGCCGGCGACCCCGACTGCCATCCCGAGCTGCCGGCCGGGCGCGACGTGTTCCAGATGACCTTCACCGGGTCCTTGCCGAGCAAGTTCGGGTTTCCCAGCGGCTACGAAGGGACGTCGATGGCCACCCCGCACGTGAGCGCCGTGGTAGCGATGATGATCGCCGCGCGCGTGCTGGGCCGCAAACCGACGCCGGTGCAGATCGAGGCCAGGCTCAAGTTAACCGCGCACAAGCTCGGCGGCCCGCACGACCAGTCCCTCTACGGCGCGGGCCTGCTCGACGCGGGGGCGGCGACGGAGCCGTTGAAGGCCGAGATCGCGAAATAGGGGGTCGGGGCCGATCCGGCGCGCTTGTCGCCCAGCCTCAGGTCGTCCTGATGATCAGCACCGAGCAGGGCGCGTGATGGGAGACCTTGTTAGGCACCGAGCCGAGCAGAAACCGCTTGGCCCCGGTCATCCCCTTGTTGCCCACGATGATCAGGTCGGCGCCCTGCTCCTCGGCGACGTCGAGGATCGCGTCCGCCGGGTCGCCCTGGCGCGGATAGACGTTCACCGGCACGCCGGCGTCGCGCGCGATCTGCGCGGCGGCCTCGAGCGTCGCCTCGACGTCCTCGCGCGGGTTGATCGCCCACTGCAGATCCTCTGGCATCTCCCGCCGCTCCTCGCGTAGCCGCTGCGCGGGTACCGGCTCGTACGCGCTGACGATCTCGAGCCCCGCGCCGACCGACTTGGCGAGATCCACGGCCTGGCGCACGGCCTGGCCGGCGGTGTCCGAGCCGTCCGTGCCTACTACGATCGATTTGAACATGATCCTCCGCAGCTTCGTTGAAACCCGCCTGGTTGTCTGGCCGGGGCGATCATATCCGCCGTGCCGCCTCCGATCAAAAACGGTGATCGCGACGCTGGCCGCGCTGAGCATAGCCTGCTGTCTGGTCGGGTGGACAGCGGTCCAAGGCGCCGCCGGCTACGGGGTGCCGCTTCAGACCGGCATCTCCGAGGAGCCCACTGGCCCGGAAATGGACCAGTCGCTGACCCATGCCCGCGCGACCGGCGCTCAGTTCCAACGATTGACCTTCAGTTGGCGTGCGATCGCGCCCGCCAAGCGGACCCGCGAATTCGATCCGGCGAACCCGTTTGATCCCGCCTACCGCTGGCAGCGAGTCGATCGCGCGATCGCCGCCACCTTCGCGCACGGTCTGACGCCGTTTATCAGCATTAACGAACCCCCCTCCTGGGGTCAGTCACCGGAAGGCGCCGGCGAGGAGCAACCGGACCCTACTCAGCTAGCGTTGTTCGCTCAGGCATTCGCTACCCGCTATGACGGCTCCCAGCCCGGTCTGCCATGGGTCCGCTACTGGGAGGTTTGGAACGAGCCGAACAGCACTTTCTTCTTGCTACCGCAGATACAGAACGGACGTGCTGTGTCAATCGACAATTACCGCACCCTGCTGAACGCCTCCTCGGCGGCGATCCACCAGGCCAATCCAAGCAACGTCGTGATCGGCGGCGCGCTGTTCCCCAACGGCCAGCACCATGCGACGGTCACGACCATCGCGCCGCTGGAATTCACCCGCCGTCTGTTCTGCCTGTCGGGCGGCGCCCACCCGCATCGCGTCTGCAACGCGAGCGTGAACGCGGACGTATGGAGCGTCCACCCGTACACCAGCGGTGGCCCGTCGACCTTGCCGCTCAATCCCGCAAACATCTGGATCGCAAACCTCGCCGTGCTGAGCAGGATCGTGCGGGCCGCGCAGCGGGTGGGGACGCTCGTGGCCCCCCAGCCTGTGCAGATGTGGGTCACCGAGTTCAGCTGGGGCAGCTCGCCGCTGGCCCCGCGCGGGGTGCCCTTGTCGCTGGAGCGGCGCTGGGTGGCCGAAACTCTTTACCGCGCGTGGAGCGCCGGGGTCAGTCAGTTCAGCTGGTATGAGCTGCAGGACGAAGCCCGACTGGACAATCTGAACCCGTATGGCGGCCTGTACTTCGAATGCACGCGCGGCATCTACTGTGCTCGCCCCAAGCCGGCGACCGAAGCGTTCCGCTTCCCGTTCGTCGCCTACGCATCGTCCAAGCGCCGCATGCTCGTCTGGGGCCGCACCCCCGCCGGCGCCGTCGGGACGGTGCGGGTGGAGTGGCGCCAGGGCGGCCGTTGGCGCAGCCTCGCGAAGCTGAGAACCGACGGCGACGGCATCTTCACCGCACGCCTGTCGCTTCCGCGCGGCGCCGACCCGAGCAGCGCGTTGTTGCGCGCGGTTTTGCTCGGCGACCCTGCGATCTCACCGCCGTTCTCGCTACACCGCACGCCCGACATCGCGGTGACCCCGTTCGGTACCTGAGCCCGCGGCGCGCGATCGCCGGCGCGCGCGAGCCTGTGCACGCGAGCGCGAGCGCACACACGAACTGCGCGAGCGAGCGAGGGCGATTGGGGCAGGCGCAAGCTATGCACGCAGAGATGATCGCCACGGCGAACATCTGCGGACTCGGGCAGTATGACTGGAAGTGACGCAGCCCACCACCCCGCGACTGCGCCTGCCCGCTGAGTGGCCGCTGCTGCTGCCCGCCGCAGTGACGATCGCGGTCGTGGGCGCCTGGACGCTGAATGACGGTGGCTATGAATCGCAGCCGGGCCTCGGCGCCAGCTACCAGCCAGACGCGTGGTATCTCGGCGGCCTGACGCTGCTGGCGCTGGCCTGCGCCACCGCGATCGGCGTCGGGATCGGGCGAATCCGCCTCTCGCGCGCCTCTAAGCTCGCGTGCTCCGCGCTGGCGGCCTACGTCGTGTGGTCGTTCGCTTCGATGCTGTGGGCCCACGACCAGGGCGCCGCGTTCCTGGGCAGCGACCGCGCTCTGGTCTATCTGGCGGCGTTCGTCACCTTCGCGATCCTGCCCTGGACCGACTGGTCCGTGCGTGCCGCGCTCACCATGCTCGTGGCCGCGATCGGCGCGATCGCGATCGTCACCGCCGTCAAGGTGGCCACCCTGACCGACCCCGGCGGCCTGTACATCGCCGAGCGCCTGGCCTATCCGCTCGGCTACTACAACGCGACCGCGGCGCTGTTCATGACGGCGACGATGGTCGCGATCGCTCTTAGCGCGCAGCGGGACAGCCGAGCGCCGCTGCGAGTACTCGGCCTGCTCGTCGCCACCGTGTGCCTGCAGCTGGCCGTGCTCTGCCAGAGCCGCGGTTGGCTGTACACGGCGCCGATCGTGCTCGCGCTGATGCTGGCCTTGATCCCGAGTCGCCTGCGCCTGCTGGCCCACACGTTGCTCCCGATCGCCTCCACCGCTGCGATCGCGCCTGTGCTGCTGCGCGTATACGCGCGGGCGACGCCGGGCGGGGTCGCCCTGATCCAGCCAGGGCTGAGCCACGTGCTCCACACGCAGGGCCAGCACGCCGTGCAGGCGATGCTGATCGCCGACCTCGTGCTGGTGCTGCTCGCCGCCGTCGCGGTCACGATCGACCGGCGCCTGCAGATAGGCCGCGCCAGGACGCGGGGCCTGAACCGGCTTGCTGCGGCCCTTGCCGTGCTCACGGCGATCGCTGCCGTGGCGGTCGGCCTGACAGCGGTCCACGGCGACCCGATTGGCCACGTCGAACGCGCCTGGCACTCGTTCGCCGACGCCGGCGTCAACGCCACCGCGACGGGCTATTCGCGTTTCGGGACGTTCGCCAGCAACCGTGCCGACATCTGGCGTGTTGCCCTACACGAATTCGCACAGCACCCGCTGGCGGGTATCGGCCAGGACAACTTCGCGACGAGCTACACGCGGCTGCGCCACACCTACGAACAGCCGCGCTGGACACACTCAATCGAGCTTCGCTTGCTGACCCACACGGGCCTGGTGGGCGCACTGCTGTTCCTCGCCTTCCTGGCGGCGGCGCTGCTTGCTGCGCTGCGTGGCCGCGAGCGCGGCAGCGTCAGCGAGCGCGTGAGCGTGGGGATCCTGCTGTTGGCGCTGGTGGTGTGGCTCGTGCACGGCTCGATCGACTGGCTGTGGGAGTACCCAGCGCTGAGCGTGCCTGCGCTGGCGTTCGCCGGCGCCGCCGGCGCGCTCGGGCGAACGCGTCTGGTCGTGCCCGACCGGGCCAAGCACGACCGCGCCGTCCTGAGGGCAACCGCCTGGATCGGAGCGGCGCTCGCGTGCACCTGCGCGATCGCCGCGCTCGCCGTCCCCTTCCTCGCCGCTCGCAAGCTGGAGCGAGCCATCTCCGTGTGGCCCAGCCAACCCGCGCTCGCCTATGGCGAAGTGCGCTCGGCATCGGACCTGCTTTCGTTCGATACTCAGCCCGGCCTCGTGGGTGGGTCGATCGCGGTCAACCGCGGCGAATACGATCGCGCTCGCGCCTGGTTCCAGGAGGCGCAACGGCGCGAACAGGAGGCGTGGCTGACGCCGTTCGTGCTCGGCCTGCTGGACAGCGAACAGGGTCGGCAAGCCGCGGCCCGCGCACAGCTGCTGCGCGCCCGGAAGCTGAACCCGCGTGAACCCGCGATCGCCGCCGCCCTGGCCCGCCTCGCCGGCGGGCATCCCCTGACGCTCGCTGAGGCGCAGGAAATGCTGGCCCAGCACATCACGACGCCGCCGGCCTAATCGCGTTCTATCGTGTAGCCATCGCGAACCACAGCGACGGACACGCAATGGATTCAGCGAGGATCTCACTACGATCAGCATCGTCTTTCAGGACGCTGGCGTTGGCTGCGCTCGTCTGTGTGCTCGGCAGCTGCCCAGCATCAGCACACGCCGAAGCGCCTTCCGTGGACGCCTACGCCGGCCAGGCGCTGGTGCTGGGCAAACCGCACCGCCACCCTGGCGACCAGAGCGGCGGCGAGCACTCGCGTTCGGGGGAGCTCTCGGGCGGAGCAACCGGCGGCAGGGTCGGTCCCACCAGCCAGAGCGCGGGCGCCAGCGGGAACCCGTCCGGCTCGGTCGGCTCGCGCTCGGGTGCAGGCTCGGGCTCGACCGCCCCGTCAGTCGGCGGCCGGTCAGCACCCGCCGGCGGCCGGTCATCCGCATCACCAAGGGCCCCGGGGTCGCCGCGCAGGTCAGGGGGGACGCAGGGACGCGGGATAAGCGTCCAGCCCGCCGAGAACTCGCTGCCCCTCGGCGACGTCGACATCGCCGTGCTTGCACTGGCGGTCCTGCTGGTGGCCAGCGCAGCCCTGGCCTTGCGGCGCGTACGCCCGAGCGCATGACGCCCGCCACGCTCTCCCGCGCGCGGCTCCTGCCGATGACGCTCCTCGCGTTGGTCGCCGCGCTCGCGACCGCGCATTCGGCGAGCGCATCGGGCGAGCCGATGTGGACGACCTACCACCACGACGCCGGGCGCTCGGGCGTGGACCCGGAAAAAGGGTTAGCGCAAACTCCACAGCTCGATTGGCAGTCGCCCAAATTCCAGGGCGAGACATGGGGACAACCACTCGTCCTCGGCGAACGCGTGTACGTGGCCACGGCCGGCGACTTCATCTACGCGCTGGATGCGGCGAGCGGCGAAGTCGTCTGGAGCAAACAGGCGGGGACGCCCGTGCCGGACGGCAAGCTGCCCTGTTCTGGCGACATCGCGCCGGCGGTGGGGATGGTCGGGACGCCCGTGATCGACACCGCCGCCGGCGCGATCTATGTGGTCGCCGACACCTGGGACCAAGCCACCCAAAAAGCCCGGCACGTGCTCGGGGGCTACCGCCTCAGCGACGGCGTGCAGCTTCTGAGTACCCCGGTCGACCCGCCCGGCGCCGACGCCACGGCGCTGCTACAGCGCACCGCGCTAACCCTCGACGAAGGCAAGGTTGTGTTCGGCATGGGGGGCAACGACGGCGATTGCGGCGAATATCTAGGCACGGTGGTGGCGGTGCCCGAGGGCGGCGGAAAACCACGTTTCTGGCAGTACCACCCGAAGAGTCCGGCGTTCTCCGGCGGCGCCGTGTGGGGCCCGAGCGGGCCGGTTGTGGTGGGCGGGGACATCTATGTCGCCGACGGCAACCCGAACACTTCCGCAGGACAGCAGGTGAGCGGATACGACTTCTCCGACAGCCTGTTGCGACTCGATCCCGCGACTGATCTGGTTCCCGAACCTGCGAACGAGCCGGCGACGCCCCTCGGCTGGTTCGAGCCACCGACCTGGAGCTTCGACAGCAACAACGACCTCGACCTCGGCTCGGCCGGGCCGGAGCTGCTGCCCGGCGGCGTGCTCTTCCAGGCGGGCAAGAACGGCAGGGGCTATCTGCTGGAAACTGGTGTGACAGGCGCAAGCACAGCGCTCTACGAACATCCGGTGTGCAGCGGAGCCGAGAGCTTCGGGGGAGACGCTTTCGCCGGCGGGGTGATCTACGTCGCCTGCCAGACCGGGGTGCAGGCACTCTCCTACGACCAGTCGGCGCGCACCTTCGCGCTGCTGTGGCAAGGCCCGTCCGATGCCTCCGGCCCGCCGATCATCGCCGCCGGGACGGTGTGGGTGGTCAAAGGCGGCGGCGCCAAGCTCTACGGGCTCGACCCGGCGACCGGTCAAACGCGCTACACCGAGACGCTGCCAAGCGGCGTCAGCGACCACTTCGCCTCCCCGAGCGCAGCCGGGGGCCGCCTGTTCGTAGCCACCGGCGCGAGCGTCAGCGCCTACAGGATCGCCCAGCCCGAATCGTCGGAAGCGGTCCCAAGCGCCCCGGTCACCGCGGCCCCCCCAAAAGCCGCAGGCGCGTCAGCCGTGGGCGCGAAGGGTCCGGCCTCCGCATCGCCGGCGGCCATCGCCGCGCCGGCGAACGCGTGGCTCGAGCGATGGCGTCTGCGCGTGGGGACGCGCGGAGGGCTTTCACTCCAGCTGCGTTGCCCGGCGACCGCCACCTGCGCGGGAACGATCACGCTGTGGGCCAAGATCGCTCCCATCGGCGGGGCGAACGGCAAACACGGTCGACGGCGGATTGTGTCGGTGAGGCTGGCTCACATCCGCTATGGGCCGAACAGGGGACGGTTTGAGATCCTCACGCGGCTGCACCGTGGCGCCCTCGCCCATCTGCGCCTTCACCACGGTCGCCTGACGCTGCTGGTGAGGATCGCCACGCCCGGCGGCGTCACGCGGCTTACGACGGCGCTGCTCACGCAGTCGCCACTCACATAGACGCCGTACCGCGATGGCGGACCGGCCTGACGGCGCCGCGGGCAAGCCTGCCCGGCAGCGAGTCTCGCAGCGGGACGAACAGGCGGCGCGACTTCAGCGCGAAGCCGAGGCGCCCGTCGAGCGGGTCGATGCTCTCGCGCGCAAGCTCGAACGGGTCGGCGCCGCCACGCCCGCCACAGGTCACCGCGACGGTGTAGCCAGCCCGCCGTGCCGCCTGCGGGCAGGCCGGGGAGTAGCCGCACTTGGGGTAAGCGAACGCCCGTACCGGCCGCTGCAGCAGCTCCTCGAGCGCCTGCCTGGAGCTTGCCATCTCCGCATATGCCTCCTGCTCGCCGGCCAGTGAGAGGTCCGTGTGGCGGTTGGTGTGCGAGCCGATCTCAACCAGAGGCAGCTCGGCCAACTC
The DNA here is from genome assembly GCA_035938935.1 of Solirubrobacteraceae bacterium. Classification (GTDB taxonomy): domain Bacteria; phylum Actinomycetota; class Thermoleophilia; order Solirubrobacterales; family Solirubrobacteraceae; genus Palsa-744. The sequence continues at coordinate 12,162 of DASZGH010000027.1, read as the reverse complement.
CCGCAGCTCCTGTGCGTTCATCAGTCGCACGCCAGCCTCAGCGGGCATCGCGAAGTGCGGCTCGCCGAGCAGCCCCGGACATGCGAAGACGGTGGCGGGGAGCGCCAGCTCGCGCAGGATCGGCGCGAGCGTGTGCAGGTTGTCGAGCGTGCCGTCGTCGAAGGTGAGCGCGCAAACGCCGTCACGGGTGTGGCCCGTGGCCAGACCGTCCACGTACTCGCCGAGCGCGACGAACCTGTAGCCGCGCCGGCGCAGCGTCTGGACCTGAGCGCGAAAGCGCAGCGGATCGACCATCAGGTTGTGCGGGTCAAGCTCCGGGCGATGCGGCCCAAGCCCGTGGTAGGCAAGCACCAGCGGCGGTCGCAGTCGTATCGGGCTTAGCACCATTGGCAATTCCGTGGCCGCTCCGATCGGCCCTCGCCGCGAACCCTAGATGACCGCGCGGCGAGGGCGCGGGCGAGCGCCGATAATCACCTGGTTGTCCGCTCGCGTCCCCCCTCGCCCCACGCACGCCGCCAAAGCCGAGGCGGTGAGCGAACGGGCGATCGCCAATACGGCCTACCGCGGCGTCGGGGAGATCGTCGGGCGGCTGGCCTCGCTGGCGATGTTCGCCCTCGTGGCCCGCAAGCTCGGCGAAAGCGGGCTCGGCGCGTTCGTATTCGGGATCGCCTATCTGGGCTTCGTGATGGTCGCGGTGGACCTTGGCCTCGACCGCTACATCCTGCGCGTGATCGCCCGCGAGCGCTCCTCGGCGCACCACCTGTTCTTCAACGTGATCGCCCTGAAGCTGGCGATCGCACTGCCGCTGTTCACGCTGGCCATGCTGGCGCTGGACCTCGTCGGCTACAGCTCCCAGGCGCAAGAGACGACACTGGCGTTGACGCTGGGCGTGCTCAGCGACTCGATCGCGCGCACGCAGCTGGCGGTGTTCTCCGCACACGAACGCGGCGGCCCGCCGGCGGTGGCTAATGCCTTCCAGCGCATCTGCTCGGCTGGACTGGGGATCGCGGCCTTGCAGGCCGGGCTCGGCGTCGTGGCAGTCGGCGCCAGCTACTCGATCGGCTCGCTCCTGGGCCTGATCGCAGGCTTTGCCCTGATGGCTCGCAGCATCGGGGTGCCGGCGCGCTCGGTCAGCCGCCGTCGCTGGCGGGCGCTGGCCAGCTCGAGCGTTCCGTTCGCCGCCCAGGACACGTTCTCGATCCTGCTGGCCAGGATGGACACCTTGATTCTCTCCGTGTTCGCCGCGCAGGCGGCGGTCGGCCGCTACGGCGCCGCCTATCGCCTGTTCGAATCGACCTTCTTCATCACCTACGCTCTGACCGGCGCGTTCGCGGCGATGTACACCTACCTGGGGCCCGACAGCGATCCGCCTCTGCGCGCGGTCGTCCAGCGCTCGCTCAAGCTCGCCGTCGTGCTGCTGGCCCCGGTGGCTGTAGCGTTCCTGGTGCTTGCCGAACCGATCTGCCACTTGATCTACGGAACCCAATTCTCGGCGGCCGCGCCACTGCGCCTGCTGGCTCCCGGGGTGGTGCTGATGGGCGTGGTCACCCTAGGAGTGTCATTGCTGGTCTCGCGCGAAAATCCGCGGCGTGTGGTGTTGCTGACGGCAGTGGTGGCGGTGCTCAACATTGCGTTGAACCTCGTCCTGATCCCGCTGTATGGCGTCATCGGCGCCGCGTCGGCGATGCTCGTCACCGAGGTGATCTACGCGGCGTGGGTGCTGCGACGCGCCGAGCGAGTCGTTGGCGGCCTGCGCCTGCGCACGACCCTAGTTGGAGCGCTCACGGCGGCGCTCGCGATGACGGCTGTGTCGCTGCCGCTGCGCGACAGCCTGTTGGCTGGTCTACTGGTGGGCGGCGGCGTCTATCTCATGGTGCTCGTTGCGATCGAACGCGTGATGAGCCCACGAGACGTCCGCTTCGCGCTGAGCATGATTCGCCGGCGTCTGCCGCGAGGAGCGACATAGTCGCCGAGAGGGCGAGACTGGCAGCGAACTGACTAGCGAACGACCTCAGCCAGCGCCGCGAACAGGCGTGCGGCCGCCGTTTGCGGCGCAAAGCGCTCGCGCGCAAAACGCGCCCCAGCCTCGCCCGTGGCCTGCGCCAACGCAGGATCGCGCAGATAGGGGGCCAGAGCGCCCGCGAGAGCGGCGGGGTCCGCTTCGGGCACGAGCGTCCCGGTGACGCCGTCCTTCACCCCCTCCGGCGTTCCCCCAGCTGCCGTCGCCACGACCGGCAGCCCAGCCCAGCTGGCCTCGAGCATCGAGCCGCTGAGCCCCTCCCATCCAAAGCCGCGATCGTCGCGGTAGGTAGCGTTGACGAACACGGTCATGCGACCCAGCAGCTCGCCGACGTCCTCGACGAAGCCGGCCATCTCCAACCGCTCGCCGAGCCCCAACTCGGCCCCACGCGCTGCCAGCTCATCTGCGAAATGGGGATAGTCCGCCGAGCTGTCACCGGCGAGCATCACCCGCAGCGTCGGGAACTCCGCAGAAAGGATCGCCGCGGCTTCGATTATGTGTCGCTGGCCCTTGATCGGGGTGAGCGTCGCGGCCGTTCCGATCGTCGGCGCGGGGTTCGGGGTCACACGCAGGTCCGTCGGCAGGCGCACGGGTGGTCCGACGACGGCAAGCAGCTTGCTCCGCAGCAGCCGCGGGCCAAGGGAAGCGGCGGCGGCTTCGCTGACGCTCACAACGCCGTTGACGGCCATAGCCAGCGGCCGCGCGACGGTGTTGTCCAGCGAGAAGTCGATCTTGTGCCATACGAGCGGCGCCCTACGCACGCGACAGGCGGGAGCCGCCATGAACGCGGCCTTCAGGCCGGTCGCCCACACGACATCCGGCTGAGCCCGCGACAGCAGCGTAAGCAGCGAGCGCGTAAAACGCACCGATCGCGCCGGGCCCGGGCGGCCGTCGTAGCCGTTCGCCGCCCACGTTTGGATCCCACGCTCCAGCAGATGGGCGCGAAGCGGGCCGTCCTCCACGAGCAGAGCAACGGCGTCTACCGCAGCTGGTCGGTTGACAAGGAACTCAGCTAGGGACAGCTCGCCACCGCCAAGCTCACCGTAGGACGACACCGCGAGCACTCTCATCGCGGGGCCTTTCGCGCAGAGGAGGCACCCCACAGCCCACGCCCAAACCTTCGCAGGCGGCCCACCAGCAGTTGGGCGAGCATCGCAAAGAACGGCCACGGGTCGTCGCGCGACCACCACGCGGTCTCCTCGATGCCGCTCAGCGAGCGCAACCATCCGCCGACGGTCAACTCGCCGCCTCGGCGGTGGCTCAGCGAGGAGCGCAGATCTTGGGGCTCCACGAGCCAGCGACGGCCGTTGCGCTGCTCGATCGTCGGCAACCGCTGACCTGTGAGGTCGAGGTACATGGCCCGCAACACGTCAGTTCCGTCCGCGCCAACGAACAGTCTGAAGCTGGCGCCGATTCGCGGATTGACGTCGAGCAGCTTGTAGCGGCCATCGCGAGGGTCCAGCCGATAGTCAACGTCGAGCGGCCCGCGATAGCCAATCGCTGCCATCAGCCCTACGGTTTGCCGTTCAAGCGCATCGTTGGCTTGGCAGACGCCAAGCGAGGTAGCGCCGGCCTCAGGAGGCGCCTGGCGAAGCTTCAGGCCAGTGAAAGCGGCGCGGCAGCACGACTGGCTATCGAAATAGCCGTTGAACATCCAATCGCCCCGCGGCGAGGTCGGAATGTGCTCCTGAAGCATCACGTTGCCGCCCTCTGGCGAGCGCATCGCATGAAAAGCCGTGAGAAGCTCCCGCCGATCATGGGCGACGCGAACGTTGGGCGTTGGCAGTGTTGAGGGCCGCGAGGCATCGATGCGCTTGAGCACGACCGGCAGCCCAATGCTCGTGGCATCCCTGTCCAGATCCTGCTCGCGTTCCGGGAACGCCGCCAGCGGAGTCGCAACTCCGTGCTCCAGACAGAGCGCGTGCATCTCACGCTTGTCCGCAAGCCGCCTGGCGAGCCCCCGTGGCCCACGTGGGACCAGAAAGGCTCCAGCCAGCGCATCGGCGTTATCGTCGACGAACATGGCGCTGGCGTCATCCACCGGCAACAGGACCGCCCGCCCCCACTCGCGTGCGAGCCCCATCAAGGCCTCAAGCGCGCAGTCCTCGTCGGCATCGAGCGGCAGCCGCACGCTGGCGCTGCAATAGCCGGAGCACTCGATCGGCGAGCGTTTGCCGCGCTGGAGGTCGAGCACAGGAACGCCGCGCCTACCGGCGCTGCGCATCGCTCCGAGAGCACCGTGGTGCATCGCCAGCCCAGCCAACCCAACAATTACGATCGCCGGCGGCGACGGGGCGGTTCCCTGCAAATGACCTGGACGAACTCGGCTACGCCGGCTCACGCCGGCGAGCGGGTGCCCACGCGCTCATAGTCGTATGCGAACTCCACAGCCCGGTCTCGGTTGAGCACAAAGCCCAGGACGGGCGCTTGCACCGTCTGAAGCTGGCGAAGCACCTCACGCACGGAGCGCTCATCCGAGCCGCCAAGATCGACGACCACGATCACCCCGTCGACTCGTCCGGCGATCACAGCCGCGTCGGCTCCAGCCGACATGGGCGGGCAGTCGAGCAGCACCAGATCGGCGCGCTCAGCCAGTTCGTGCAACGTGGGCTCGACGCGATGGGATTCAAGGAACGCCGCCGGGCTGGGAGGCAGCGGGCCCGTGGGGACCAGCTCCACGCGGTCGGTGTCGGTCGGGTGGATGACGTCCTCCAGCGGGCAGACGCCGAGCAGGTGGTTTGAGAGCCCCGGCTGCAACGGCTGGGAGCGCCCTGAGACGACCGCTTGCTGCAATGCGGGCCGGCGGAAATCGGCATCGACGACGATCACCTTGAGGTCGACTTCGGCCATAGCCAAGGCGATCTGCGCCACGCAGGTCGTCTTTCCCTCGCCTTCGCGAGCGCTGGTCACCGCAATCACCTTCGGGGGATGGTCGGGGCTAGCGAAGCTGAGGTTGGTTCGCAACAGCCCAAAGGCCTCGTTGAACGCGCTCGCGGACGCGAGGGTGCGTCCACGGCGCGGCATCCGCGCGAGGATCATCTGGTCGAAACGCTCGCGCACCTCCTCAGCGCTGCGCAGACCGGTGTCAAGGCGCTCGGCCAAGAAGGCGGCGCCGATGCCGAAGCAGAGCCCAAGGATCGCCGCCACCAGCACGTACAGGGTCGGCTTCGGCCGCGACGGCGAGGTGGGTCGGGTGGCGGCACTCGCCAGCGCCACGTTGGCTCCGACCGTCGTGCCCACGTTTTGGCGTATGTACTGGATCACCACGGAGGCATAGGCGTTGGCTAGTGCTTGTGCCTTGCCGGCGTTGCGGTTTTCAGCCGTGATCCTCAGCAGCTGGGTTTCACTGACCGGCGTGACCGATATGGCCGAGCTGACCGATGTTTGGCTCTCGCCGTGACCAAGTTCTCGCGCGACCTGAGCGGCTATCACGGGAGCGCTGACGATGTCCGAGTAGGTGCGCGCGGTCACCTGGGCGGCCTGCACCGCGTCGAAGGTCGCGGAGTTTTCCTTTTGCACGACCACCAGCGAGCTGGTGGCGGTGTAGACCTTCGGCAGTGCCTTGGAGAGCACCGCGCCGAGGACTACGAAGATCGCAAACGTCGCCGCCACCACCCACTTGCGGCGCCAGAGGATGCCAAGGGTCGAGCGGTCTCTCACGAGCTCACCATCGGGGTTGATGTTATTGACCGGCACGGCGGGTAGCGTGGTGGCGTATCGCGCCTTGATCCGGCTCATGCCGGGTCTGCTTCGGCGTCTGCCAAGCAAATCTTGCCAATCGTCAGCTTCGCTGGTCAGATGATCGATTCAGCCCCAAGCCAAGCCACAAGCAGGTCGCCTCGCCCGCGCGTAGCCGTAATCGTTCCCTGCTACAACGATGGCGCCGTGCTGCCGGATGCCGTGGCCTCGGTCGACGGGCGCGAGGATGTGGAACTGCTCGTCGTCGACGATGGCTCGAGCGACTCGGACACCCGACGCGTGCTGGCCGACCTGGCCGATCGAAACGTACGCGTCCTACGCCAGGACAACGCCGGCCTATCGGCCGCCAGGATGGCGGGTGTCAGCGCAACCGCGGCTCCCTACGTCTACAACCTCGACGCCGACGACCTCGCCGCACCAGACGCGCTCGCGACGATGGCCGGCCGCCTCGACGCCGACCCCGAGGCGGCCGTCTGCTACGGCGACTATCGCGAGTTCGGCGACCTCGAGTTGATCCGGCTCGTTCCCGAGACGATCGATCCCTACAGGCTGGCGTACACGAACGAGTACCCGGTGACCGCGATGTTCCGCCGCGACGCGCTGCTGGACGCCGGCGGCTGGCGCCACCTGGGAGCGGGCTACGAGGACTGGGGGCTGTGGATGGAGCTGGCCGAGCGCGGTTGCCGCGGCGTGCACGCCGGCCCCGGCGTCGTCACCTTCCACAAGCGGCTGCATGGCCAGCGCATGCTCGGCTCCGCCAAGGCCGAGCATCGCGCGCTATACCATGCGCTGCGCCGCGAGCATCCGCGCTTGTTCGCGGACATCGGCGTGCATCGCCAACATTCGAGCCTGTCGCCCACACGCAAGCTGCTGTATCCACTCGTGTACGGCGCACGCCCGCGCTATCGCTTCGAGGCCCGCGTCAAGCGCTGGCTCGACCGAGTCGGGATCTGGACTATGCGCGGATGATCCGCGCCGGCCTGGCATGGCCGGCCGCTTACGCATGTGCACCCTGACGGCCCGCCGTCATGGTGAGGAGCTTCGCGTGGGCGGCCGGTAGCCTGCTGTCACGGTGACCAGCTTCGCAGGCAGCACCTTCGCAGGCAGCTCTCGGCTCGCCCCCTCCACTCGCACGCTGCTGGTCGCGGGTGGACTACTCGCCGCCGCCATCGCGACGCTCGAGATGGAGCTCGCGTACAGGTTCTCGCCGGCGGTCGCGCTGGTGACGCCGGTTGCCATTGCCGGCACGGTGCTCTTCTTCTACCGACCGATGGTCGGTGTGTACGGGGCGATCCTGTGCGTGCCGGGCGAGGCGCTAAACCTCAGCTTCGGCTCCTTCGGACTGACGCCGACTAAGGCGATCCTGGTGCTGGTCGGCGGCATCGTGTTGATCCGATTCCTAGTGATCGGACACGTGCGCAAGACCCATCCTGCGTTCATCGCCTTCCTCCTCGGGCAGGGCATCACGATCCTCGGCCTGCTGGTCGCAAGGGATACGTTCGTGGTGATCAAGATCTGGGTCACATGGTCGGCTTTCCTGGCGGTCGCAATGCTTGTCGCCTCTGCCGATGCCAGGCAGATCAAGATCATCCTCTGGTGTCTATGCGTCGCCGGCGCGGTGCTGGCGCTTGAGTCGATCGCGCACGGCACTAACCAAACCCTCGTCAACGGCGGCCTGGCCGCGACCGATCGTGCTCAAGGGTCCTTCACGCACCCGGCGCAGCTGGCCTTCTGGTTGCTGCTGGCTATCTCACCCGCGCTGGTGCTGGCGATGATCGCCCGTCCCGAGCTGCGACCGGTGGTCCTGGTGGCGGTGGCGCTCGCGATTGCCGGCCTGCTGTTGACCCTGACGCGCGGGGCGGTCGTGGGCTTTGCCGGATCCCTGTTGGTGCTGTTCTTCTGGCGACCGTTCCGCCGCTTCGCGCTGGTGTTGCTGGCGGTCGCCGCGATCTACACGGTGGCCAACATCGACACAATCGCCCACTCACGTGAGATCTCAGTCGTCACGACACGCCTGAGCACGGTCGCGCAGGGAGCATCCGCCGGCGGCGAGCGACTGTTGATCTGGAAAACCACCCCGAGCATCATTGCGGCGCATCCACTGCTCGGGGTGGGTGCCGGGAATTTCTCCACAGTGTCGCTCGAATACGGGCTGAGCGAAGGCGGCCTGCCCTTCGTGCACGCTCACGACCTGGCGTTGACGATCGCCGCCGAGCGCGGCTTGCTGGCGCTTGCCCTGCTGCTCTGGTTCCTGGTCGCGGTGGCCAAGACTGGGATCGAGGCGTTGCGCCACCGTGGCCACGAGCTGTTCCCCTACGCGCTGGGGCTGTGCGCCGCGATGTTTGGCCTGTTCATCGACTCGCTCGTCGACTATCCGCCCGGGCAGGACGCGGTGATGGGCACGTTGATGATCGAGATCGGCGCGCTGATCGCGATCGAGCGTCTGATGCGAGCGTCACGTCGGGCGGCCGTCACCGGCGACGGTGAGACCGGTGCGATCTGATACGACCCCGCAAGCGGGTGCTCGCTTGGCGCCTCAGGCGTAGGTGACGCGTCGAGGCGCTGCGAGCCAAGGCTCCACGGTGTCCGTGGCCGTGATGGGAGCTGCCGATCACGCCTTTCTGCGCTGCGGCGCCCCCGCCCGCCGGGCCCGGTGACTGTGAGCTCGATGGTGGCGGCGTCGATGCGCTGGCCGGCGCGCTCTCCTGTGGTGCCGGCGCGCTTTCCGGTGGTGCCGGCGCACCTGACGTTGGTGTCTGTGAGTCGTCCGGGCTCGGCTGCGAGCCACTCGAGCCCGAGGCCGGTTCCGACTTGCCCGAGCCTGTTTCGGGCGCGCCTTCGCGAAAGGGTTCCTTTTGTTCCGAACTCGTGTCGGTGCTGTGCATCGCCCGCTGCAGCGCCGCAAAGGCAGGCGTCTGGCTGAAGTCCTGGCGCAGCATGCCGAAACTGTCCTCGGGATCGGCCGGGTTGGTGCCCATGTCGCGCAGCTCGTAGATCGTTGCGCCTACGACATAAGACAAGCCGTTGAGAAGCGCAAACGCCCGTTCTGTGTATTCGGCCTGCTGCTGTTCGGTGTTGGCACCGCGGCTTGTCCCGGTTGGCCAGCCGAACTCCGTGATCCACTCGGGGGTGTCATCGCCGGCGGCGTGCTGGGCGGCGTGCACCGCCTCGATGCCGCCGAGAAAGCTGTGCGTCACCGAGGTGTCCCCGGGCGCGGCGCCGTCGGAGTAGGGGTGAAGTGATATGCCGTCGTAGAAGCCCTTGATGCCATTGGCGTACAGCGCCCGCAGGAACAGCACGTCGGCGTAGGACATCGCCCCCGCCAGCACGGGAATGCTCGGATCGCCGGCGCGAGCGCCGGAGAAGGCAGCCTTGACCAGGCCGACATAGGTTGCCGGGAGGTTCGAGGCAATCAGGTTTTCGCTGACCTCCGGCTCGTTCCACACCTCGATCGCTGCCAGCTCGGAGCCGTAGCGGCTGGTGATGAAGCGCGCAAACGCGCCGTAGGTGGCGGGGTTGGAGGGCGCATCGTTCCAAGCTTTGCCGCTGGAGGCCCAGCTGGGAGTTTGCCACAGCGTCGCAATCAGCTTGATGCCGCGAGCGGAGGCGCCCGCGGCGAGGGCATCGAGCTTGGCCAGGTAGGTGGAGTCCTCGTGGCCTGGCGAGGTTTCCATCGTCGCCCAGCCGACGTCGATGCGCGCCACATTTACGCCCGCCGTCTGCAGGGCGTTCAGTTCCTCTGTCATTTCAGAGCCAGAGACGCTCGACCAAAGCGAGTGGATCTGCGCGCCCCGATACTCGGGCGCGGCGAAAGCCGCGGCAGTAGCGAGGGCAAGCGATGCGAGGATGACCAGGAGGACCGCTGCCAGGCGGCTGGTCGGCGCGCTGAGATGTCGTGGACGGCGGAACATGCGAAGACCTCGGCGTCTTCCCCACCGCCCGACTTGCGTCTCCTTCGGTGACCCGGCTGACCTCGTGCTGAGGACCCGTGGCTTTGCGTCCCCACCTTGCGATGGGTTTGCCCTTTCGGGAGGTGGCTCTGATTGACTCTGTATCTACTGTGGCTGAGACCTTCATCGACAGCTCGGCCCGATTCCTCAACCGCGAGGCGAAATGTGGACGGATGACTCGTTTTGGCTCGCGGTCATCTACAAGCTCGTTCGCGGTCTTGGCGCAGTCGGTGTGAGCCGCGTCCTGCTCGTACACCAGCCTGTCGATGGCGGCGTCGGGCGGCATGTGCGCGACCTGGCGGACGGCCTGGCCGAGCGAGGCCACGAGGTCGTCGTATGCGGGCCGGCGCGCCCGCACGGCATCAGCGAGGCGGTCGCACACCGGCCACTCGACCTGACGCGCTCGGTCGACCCAAAGCGGGACCCGGCAGCCGTGGCGCGCCTGGCCGGGATCGTCGGCGAGCTGCGTCCGGACATCGTCCACACGCACAGCTCGAAGGCCGGAGCGGTGGCACGCCTGGCGCGCGCGGCGCACCCGCACACCCCGGTCCTCTACAGCCCGCACCTGTATGCCTTCGCAGGCGATTTCGAGCGCCCCGGCGAGCGCCGGATGTACCGCCTGGTGGAGCGGGCACTGGCACCGCTGGCAAGCCGCGTGATCTGTGTCTGCGAGGACGAGGCGCGGCTGGCGCGCACGATCGGGCCAAGCGAGCGGGTGCGCGTTGTGTACAACGGCGTGCCCAACGTCGGCGACGGCCCGGTCGATCCGCACGGCGCCGCGCCTGCCGAGCAGGGAGACCAGCTGCTCGGCGCACTTGCCCTGCTCAGCAGGCGCAAGGGCATCGAGACACTGATCGAGGCATTGCCAGCTGTGCTCGACCGACACCCCCACCTGCAGGTCGCAATCGCGGGCGAGGGGCCGCAACTGCCAGAGCTGTGCGAGCGCTCACGCCGGCTCGGCCTGGCGGACGCCGTGTCGTTCGTCGGCACCGCCGAGGATCCGATCGCCTTCCTGCGCGGGCTGGATGTATTCGTGCTGCCCTCCTGGGCGGAGTCCTTTCCCTACGTGGTCCTCGAGGCGATGTCGCTCGGACTGCCGGTGGTAGCCAGCGAGGTCGGCGGTGTCGGCGAGGCGCTCGATACCGACAGCGGCGTGCTCGTCCCTCCGCACAACGCGGGGACGCTCGCCAGGGCGCTGATCGAGCTGCTAGGCGACAACGAGCGATGCGTACACATGGGCGAGCGCGCCCGTGAGCGCCAACGGCGACTGTTTGACCTGGATGGAATGGTCGAGCGGATAGAGGCTGTGTACGACGAGCTGACGAGCAAGTGAGAGGTAGCGAACCTTGAAGTGGCTACGGTCAGGGCGATGGGATAACGCCAGCGCCCGGGATCGTGCTGGCCGTCCGTGACAATGACTGCTTGAGGCGAAGAAGAGCCAGCGCTTTGCGCGAACGCAGCCGCCGGTTAGACACCGTCATCGACAGGACGCCGAGGTCCTCAGGCGCGTAGTCGTACTTGTAGCCCTCGCCACCCAGCATGAAGTCAAAGTCGCGTCGCCCGGTGTCGATGCTCCAACGAATCGCGTAAGCGATCAGCGAGTGCCCCGGCTTGAGTGTCTGAAAGCGGGCATCCATGCCCCAAAGCCAGTAGTAGAAGGTGCGCTCGTCGAGAAAATTCACGGTGATGCCAACCAACTCTTCGCCTTCGCGGACCTCCCAAACAATTGCGCGCCCCAGGGGCACAAGAGCCAGGACTACCTCCTGTGTGAAGGCCAGAAAGCGACCGCTTCCGTGCTCGCTGTTGATCTCCCGCTCGCGCGTCCGCCACCACTCAATGCGCAAAGCCTGCCAGCGCTCAAGAGCCACAGGCAACTCATCAGGATCAGTGATTTCGCGAACGCTCAGGCGGCCTTCGTCAAGCGATCTCAGATTGCGTCGTATCTGAGCGCGCCTATTTTTCGAGAGGCTCCCGAGATAATCGTCGAAGGTGTCTGGCAGACGTATGCGTGGCGAAGGAGAACGCTCCAGCCGCGTCAGACGCAGCCCGGCCTCCCGCAACGCCGCGGAAGTCGCCGACCCCTCGGGGAGCTTGTCCATGAAGTAGACGTCCCAGGAGTCGCTACGCTCAACAAGCGCGGCTGTGATAGCGGCAAGCACAGCCTCGCGATCGTCCGGCGCCGCGATCACATCCCAGTAGTTGCCGACGCCGACACCCATACCGTTGAGCAACCGCAGACCTATCCGGTGCCTGCGCACGAACGGCGCCGCGCCGATCAGATGCCGGCCATCTCGGACTATAAGGATCCATGGCCTGGCCCCTTCTGCCCAGTCACGACACCAGGCCGACAACCACTCAATGGACACGAACGGGGTCGCAGTCGGGTCGCTTTCCCACAGGGTCGACCATTCGCGCCGCAGATCGACGAGATCCTCCACAAGCTCGACACGCATAGCCGGTACCGTAACGTTCTGCTGCGGTGATCGATCTGCA
>DASZGH010000026.1:0-12211 GCA_035938935.1 Solirubrobacteraceae bacterium | reverse complement strand
GACCTGCGTTCCGATCATGAAGCCCGGGACGTCGGCCAGGAACAGCAAAGGGATGTTGAACGCATTGCAGCTCCAGATGAAGCGAGCCGCCTTGTCGGCGGAATCGCCGAACAGGACGCCCCCCTTGTGCTTGGGTTGATTGGCGACGACACCCACCACCCGGCCATCCAGGCGGGCATAGCCGGCGATCAACTCCTTGGCCCAGCGCGCGTGGATCTGAAGCAGCGAGCCCTCATCCACAAGCGTGTCGATCAGCGCGAGCATGTCAAACGGCTTGTTCTCGTCGGCGGGGATCAACTCGCCGATCGAGCCGGCCGCGGGCGGCGCAGCCGGCGCAACCGTCGGCGGCTGTTGCTCGAAGCTCGACGGCATGTAGGAGAGGTAGCGCCGCGCGAACTCGATCCCCTCCTGGTCGGTTCCCACAAGCTGGTGAGCGCACCCGGACACCCCGGTGTGCATGCGAGCGCCGCCCATCTCCTCCAGGGTCACGTCCTCGCCGATCACCATCTGCGCCATCCGCGGCGAGCCCAGGTACATCGATGCGTTGCCCTCGCGCATCGCCACCACGTCGCAAAAGGCAGGGATGTAGGCGCCACCTGCCGCGCTCGGCCCGAACAGCACGCACACCTGCGGCACGACGCCCGACATCCGCACCTGGTTGAAGAAGATCCGGCCAGCGCCGCGCCTGCCGGGGAACATCTGGACCTGCTCGGTGATGCGCGCGCCCGCGGAGTCGACGAGGTAGACCATCGGGATGCTCAGGTCCAGGGCGCGCTCCTGGATGCGCAGGATCTTCTCGACCGTCTTCGGTCCCCACGAGCCGGCCTTGACGGTGGGGTCGTTGGCCATCAGCGCCACCGCCCTGCCGTCGATCGTTCCCACCCCCGTGACCACGCCGTCGGCGCCGAGACCGTCCTCGTCCCAGTTGGCAAGTAGGGCCTCCTCGGAGAACGAGCCGTCGTCCAAGAGCAGCCCGACACGCTCGCGCACGGGGAGCTTGCCCTGCTCGGAGGCCTTCTGGCGGTGGCGCTCGGGGCCGCCGGCAAGCGCACGCGACTCGGCTCGTTCGAGATCGGACATCGACGCGGGAGCCTATTACGCATAGTCGAGTGGACGGCCGACGCAGAGCAGAACGGCATCAAAGGGGCCAAACGGGATGGGCGGAGAGGGGAGCGGGCCGACTATTAAGCGTGGCTTAACAGGGCACCGGAGGAAGGTCATGGACAGCCTGGAGTCACCCAGGGTGAGCCATCTACAAGAAGGAGGCGTCTTTCATGTCCATTCCAGCCAGAGGCTCCGTACCCGGCGCGGTAGCTCACGCCCGCCGACGCCGACTGACGCGCACAAGCGCAGCGAGGGTGGTGCTGCCATCGTTGCTTGCGGCCCTGCTCGCCTGTCTGCTCTCGCCTGCCGCCGCCCAGGCGTTCGACCACCCGTTCATCGGCCAGTTCTCGACGATCTCCTCAGTCGGCAGCACCGTGCCGGCCAACGGGGACCTGAACCCCTACGGGATCGTCACCGTGCCTAGGAGCGCCGGCTCGCTGGTGCGGGGGGACACTCTGATCAGCAACTTCAACAATTCCGAAAACCTCCAGGGAACGGGCACCACGATCGTGCAGATGACGCCGACCGGCAGCCTCTCCCTGTTCGCACAGATCGACCCGGCGAAGCTCCCCGGCGCTTGTCCCGGTGGAGTGGGCTTGACGACGGCGTTGGCGATTCTGCCACACGGCTTCGTCGTCGTTGGGAGCCTGCCCACCGCGAATGGAATGGCCGCTACCGCGCAAGCGGGGTGCTTGATCGTGCTCAATAAGGTCGGCAACGTGGTCGAGACGATCTCCGGCCCGCCAATCAACGGTCCCTGGGACATGACCTCCGTCGACGACGGCTCAGGCGCAACGCTGTTCGTCACCAACGTCCTGAACGGCACCGTCGCATCGGGCGAAACGCCAACCGACGGGGGTACCGTGGTGAGGATTCGCCTGCACCTCGGCGGCAAACATCATCTGCCGACCGTCACGACGGAGGACGTGATCGCCAACGGCTTCCCCGAGCGCACCGATCCCGCTGCGCTCGTGGTCGGCCCCACTGGGGTCGCCCTGGGCGATGACGGCACCCTGTACGTGGCGGACACGCAGGGCAATCGCATCGCCGCCGTGCCCGCTGCCCGATCCCGCACGACGCCGCTCGAAGGCGCGGGCACGACGGTCGCCGCAGGCGGTTACCTCAACAACCCACTCGGACTGACGATCGGTCCCAACGGCGATCTACTGGCGGCCAATGCCAACGACGGGAACATCGTCGAGACGACCCCCGTGGGGGCCGAGTTCCAGCCGCTGGACACCGGCGCCGGGGCGGGCGGGCTGTTCGGGCTGACGGTCGCGCCACAACGAGCAGGGGTGTACTTCGTCGACGACGCCAACAACACCCTCGCACTGCTGCACTGACGACGAGCCGCGGCGGGTGGAGCGCAGCTCTGGTCCCACCCGCCGCGGACTCGCGTGAGAAGATGCGTCGATGAGCATCGTCATCAGCGAAGACCGCGGCGCGGCTCGCCACCTGATCCTCAACCGGCCCGAGAAGCGCAACGCGATGAGCCAGGAGCTGCTGAAGGCGCTCGCACAGGGGCTGCGCGACGCGGCCGCCGAGGACTCCGTGCACTGCATCGTCCTGCGCGGCGAAGGTCCCGTCTTCTCCGCCGGCGTGGACCTCGTGGAGCTCGCGGCAGCGTCAGGGCAACCGGGGACGCTGAGGCCGTTCCGCGAGGTGTTCCTGGAGTGCCCGAACCTGTGCGAAGAGATCCCCAAGCCGGTGATCTGCCAGATCCATCGCACCTGCGTGGGTGGAGCGCTCGAGGTCGCGCTCGGCTGCGACCTGCGGATCGCCTCAGACGACGCCCAGCTCGGGCTGCCGGAGGTGAGGTTCGGGATCATCCCCGACGTCGGCGGCTCCTCGCGCCTGCCTGCTGTCGTCGGCCTCGGTAGGGCCAAGGAGCTGATCATGACCGGTCGCACGATCGACGCGGCCGAGGCCGAGCGGATCGGGCTGGTCAACCGCGTCGTCGCGGCGGACGAGCTGGAGCAAGCCACGCAAGCGCTCACCGACGAACTGCTTGCCAACTCGCCCTGGGCGGTCGGCCGCGCCAAGCGCGTGATCGACGCCTCGGCGCGGCCCGCGCTGGCAGCGACTTTGGAGATGGAGGTCGCCGTGCAGGAGTACTGCGTCGGGCGTGTGCGCGAACAGGCGCGCGCCAGCGAGACCGCGGCGACCGGCTAGGAGCGCCCGTCATGCGGAGCCTGTCACACCACCGCGCCAGCTTCCGGGCGCTCCACGAGAGCGGCTGCTTCGTGATCCCCAATCCTTGGGATCCAGGGACGGCCCGCGCTCTGCGGCAGCTCGGCTTCCAAGCCCTCGCGACCACCAGCGCCGGCTTCAGCTTCTCCCGCGGCTTTCCCGACTCGCCCGATGTGCTGCCGGTCGACGCGGTGCTCGACCACGTCGCCGAGATCGTGGCCGCGGCCGACCTTCCCGTGAACGCCGACTTCCAGTCGGGATACGCATCCGACCCAGCGGGCGTGACGACCAACGTTCGGCGTTGCATCGAGACCGGCGTAGCCGGCCTCTCGATCGAGGACACGACCAGCGACCCCGCCAAGCCTCTGTTCGAGCTCTCAGAGGCCGTCGAGCGCATCGCCGCCGCGCGTGCCGCGATCGACTCCAACGGCGACGACGTCGTGCTGACGGCTCGTGCGGAGTGCTTTCTGGTCGACCACCCGGACCCGCTTCGCGAGTCGATCCGCCGCTTGCAGGCCTACGCGCAGGCCGGTGCCGACGTGCTGTTCGCGCCAGGGGTGCGCGAGCGCGAGGACATACGCGCGATCGTGGACTCGGTCCAGCCCAAGCCGGTCAACGTGCTCGTCAGCGCCGACACCGGCCTGCGCGTCGGCGACCTCGCCGATCTTGGCGTTCGCCGCATCAGCGTGGGCTCCGCCCTCGCGCGAGTGGCCTGGGGGGCGTTCCTGCGCGCCGCACAGGGCATCGTCACAGAAGGCAGCTTCGCTGGGCTCGACGGCGCCTCGACGTTCGCGCAGCTGAACGCGATGTTCGCCGCCTAGAGGCGGTTTCGCCTCCGCCCGAACATCCAAGCCAGTCGCAGAACGACGGCGACAACCACAGCAATGCTGCCGCCGAGTCCCAATGAGTGCCCCGTATAGGCGTAAGCGACCGTCACCGACCCGCACCGCGCCAGTCGACCGGTCCGGCCACCAGCGTGTGCGAGCCCAGCCGGCGCCCCAGCAGCTCCTGCACGCGCCGCGAGCACGCCAGCAGCGCCTCTAGGTCGACGCCCGTCTCGATCCCCATCCCCTCCAGCATCGAGACCAGATCCTCGGTCGCGATATTCCCGGTCGCGCCCGGCGGCACCGGGCAGCCACCCAGCTCCCCGAACGAGGACTCGAAGCTCGTCACGCCCGCCTGCAGGGCCGCCAAGACGTTGGCCAGTCCCTGGCCGCGGGTGTTGTGGAAGTGGGCGGTCAGCTCCACCTCGCCGAGGCTCTCGCGCCATAGGCCGAACAGCTCCCCCACCTGCCGCGGATTGGCCATACCGGTCGTATCGCCGAAACCGATCTCCTGCGCGCCCGCGTCGCGCAGGCGCCGCGCGATCTCGAGCACACGCTCGGGCGGTACGTGGCCCTCGTAGGGGCATCCGAACGAAGTCGAGATGACCGCCTCGCAGCGCAGACCCTCCTTGCGCGCCCGCGGCAGCACCCGCTCCAGGGATTCGAGCGACCCCTCGACCGAGCGGTTGACGTTCTTGCGGTTGTGGGTCTCCGAGGCCGACAGGAAGACGTTGACCTCGTCGAACGCGGGCCGCGCCGGCTGGCCGATCGGAGATCCCTTCGATCTCCGATCGGTGGCGATCCCATCGACCATCGAGGCGCCCTCCCGATCACGTCGCACCTCCAGCGCCCGCTCTAGCCCGCGCTCATTCGGGATCAGGACGCTCAGCGACACCTCGTCGGGCACATCGATCGCGGCCAGCACCTGCTCGGCGTCGGCCAGCTGGGCGATCACGTCGGGGCGCACGAAGCTCGTGACCTCCAGCCGCTGCAGGCCAGTACGCGCGAGCATGTCGATCAGCTCGACCTTGCGCTCGGTCGCGATCGCCTCAGGCTCGTTTTGAAAGCCGTCGCGAGGGCCGACCTCGCGGATGCTGACCGACTCGGGGATCACCACATCGACAGGCCGCCGCTGACGTTCAGCGTCTGGCCCGTCACGTACGAGGCGTCCTCGGAGGCCAGGAACGCAATCGCCGCCGCTACCTCCTCGGGCTCGCCGGAGCGACCCATCACCGTCTGGTTGACCATGCCCTGCTTCAGGCGCTCCCCCAGTTCGCCCAGCAGCTTCGGCGCGGCGTTGAGTAGCGGTGTCTCGATCGGGCCCGGCGCGACGGCGTTGGAGCGCACGCGGTAGCGAGCAGACTCGCGCGCGATCGCCTTGGTGAAGCCGATCACGCCCGCCTTCGCCGCCGAGTAGACCGCAGAGCCCTGCGAGCCGACGCGGCCGGCCTCGCTGGCGACGTTGACGATCGCGCCTGAGCGGCGCTCCTGCATGCCCGGCAGCACCGCGTGCGTGACGGCCAGGACGCCGCGCAGGTTGACGCCCAGCACGAAATCCCACAGTCCCTCGTCGCTGTTGACGAAGTAGGAGAACAGGTCGGTGCCGGCGTTGTTGACGAGCACGTCAACCGGTCCGAGCGCCTGCTCGATCGCCGCGACGCCCTCGCGCACCGAGGTCGTGTCGGTGACGTCGAGCTTGCAGCCGTGCCCATCCAACTCGCCGGCCAGCTCACGGGCGCCGTCCTCGTTTACATCACCAATCCCCACGCGCGCGCCTTCAGCCGCCAGCAGCCGCGCGGTCGCCGCGCCGATGCCAGACGCACCGCCCGTCACGAGCGCGACCTTGCCTTCGAATCGCATGGCAGGCAAGACTAGCCACAAGAGGGGGCAAAAGCTCCGCGCGGGGTGGAGCGCGCGTTTCTATACTCCGCCGCCGTGGCGCCCTCCCCCTCTAGTGCCCGCCAGGGCGCCGACCCTGTCGCGATCGTCGGCGCGTCCGGGGCGCTCGGGTTCGGACTGGCGCTGCGCCTCGGGCGCGCGGGCGTACCGGTGGTGATCGGCTCGCGCGAGCAGACGCGCGCTGTGGAGGCGGCCGACCGTGCGCGCGAGGCTGTGCCCGGCGGCGGCTTCACGAGCGCGGAGAACGCCGAGGCGGTTGCGGCGGTCGACACCGTGATCCTCAGCGTGCCGTTCCGCAACCAGTCTGAGACCCTGAAAAACGTGCGCGAGGCCTTCACGCCCGACGCGCTGCTGATCGACGCGACAGTCCCGCTGGCCGCCGCCGTCAGCGGACGCGCCACACGAATGCTCGGGGTGTGGCAGGGCTCGGCCGCGCAGGCCGCCGCCGAGATCGCGCCCGACGGTGTAAAAGTGGTGTCCGCCCTGCACACGGTTAGCGCCGCGTCGCTGGCCGAGCTGGATCACCCCCTCGACCAGGACGTGCTCGTGTGCGGAGACTCGCGCGAGGACAAGGCCCGCGTCGCCGCGCTGATCGAGCGCATCGACGGGCTGCGCTGCGTGGACTGCGGTCGCCTCGAGATGGCGCGCGTAACGGAGTCGCTGACGGCGATGATGATCTCGATCAACTCGCGCTACAAAGCGCACGCCGGCATCCGCGTCACGGGCCTGCCCGACGGACTGTGGGATTGACCTGCTGACCCCTGCGCCGAGCCCCGGAGACGGCGACGCGCCCGCGGCGCGCCCGACCGGCCGCGGCTCGAAGGTCGTCCTCGCCGGCGGCGCCGGCGGTTCGAAGGTAGTCGTGCTCGCCGGCGGCACCGGCGGCGCCAAGCTCGCGCGCGGCATGCTCGAGGTCGTCGGGCCCGAGGAGCTGGTCGTAATCGCGAACACCGGCGATGACATCGACATCTACGGCACCCACGTCTCCCCCGACCCCGACCTCGTCTCGTTCTGGCTCGCCGATGTGATCGACGAGCGTGGTTGGGGGCTGGCGGGCGACACGTTCGCCGTGATGGACGCACTGCGCGAGCTTGGCCGTGACGTTTGGTTCACACTCGGCGACCGCGACCTCGCCTGGTGCCTTGAGCGGCGGCGGATGGAGGAGGGGGGCCTGCGTCCGACCGAGGCGCTGGCGCGCTTGAACGCGGCGATCGGCGTGCGCACACAGGTGCTGCCGATGTGCGACGAGCCGCAGCAGACACGCGTGCGCACCGACGCCGGCTGGCGTCCGTTCCAGGAGTTCATGATCCGCGACCGCGCCGCCGCGCCCGTCCACGAAGTGACCTTCGGCGAGCCGGGCGCTTCGCCGGCCACGCCCACGCCCGAGACGCTGGCGGCCCTGCACGACGCGCGCGCGGTGATCGTCGGCCCCAGCAACCCCGTCGTCTCGATCTGGCCGATCCTGCACGTCCTCGGCGTCGCGCTCGACAGCCTGAACGCGCCCGTCGTCTGCGTCAGCCCAGTCGTGGGGGGCGAGATCGTCAAGGGCCCAACGGCCGCGTTCCTTGCGGCCTACGAGCAGCCCGTCAGCGCGAGCGGTGTCGCCGCCTTCTACGAGCAGGTCGCGCCGGGCCTGCTCGACGGCATCGTCTCGGACGAGCCCGTGGCCTCGCTGCCGGCCCTCGAGACCGACACAGCGATGCCGGATGCCAACGCACGTGCGTGTGTGGCAAAACAAACACTTGCGTTTGCGGATTCGCTCCGTCGCCCGCACTCGGGCTAACGGCGTCATCGCCAACCGGCGGCTGTGTTGCCACCGGGCTGACGTTGTCTTCCCCGACCGTAAAGCTCTGATCGGCCCCCAGCGTCGGCGGCCCGTCCCACTCGATCGTGTCTTCGGTCTGCACCGACGGCGCCACGATCACGCGGTAGTGATAGGTCGAGCCGACCTTTAGGGGCACGCCGGCTCCGGCGAGGTCGAGGCTGACCTTCTGCGGAACATCGCCCGCCTCCAACCGACCGATCGGCAGCGCGCCTTTCGCGTACTGGCCCGTGCACGCCGGCAGCCTCGGCACGACTTCGAACACCGGGCATTCCAGTTCGCTCGCGTATTCGCTCGTGTTCGAGACAAGCTGGAACTGGTAGTAGACCGCCTGGCCCTTGGGATCGATTGTCGCTTCAAGCGTGATCGGTTCGGGCGCACGCCTCGACACGAACTCCGATTCGACCATCGGGGAAGGCAGCGCCTGGAAACCGCCGCCGCCTTTGTTGCTGCCCATCGAGTTGGTCGCGACCACCCAATAGTCGTAACGGTACCCCGGCTGCAGCTGTTTGAGCTCGGCACTGACCCACTGCGGCGAAGAACCGGCGGCGATCGTGCCTTCGCCGACCTTGCTGATGCTGATGGCGTAGCATTCTGCGTAGCCGGGAGGCGCGTTTTGACACGCGTTGTACTGCAGCCAGAATTCGTAGGTCGTCGCCAGCTGGTCCGGATCGATCGACGCCACGAGCGTCGCCCGTTTCGAGGTGATCTGCGACACCGACACGCTTTCGATCGAAGGCGGCCCGGGGTCGAGGACGGCGGCGCGCGCCGATCCCGCCTGCCACGCGAACATCAGCGCTGCCGCGACAAGCGCCGCCAGTGCTGTCCGTGGATACGCTGCCGTTGGCATGCGCACGGCGGCAATCCTACCAGTCAAGCGCTTCCCCCTGGCCAAGCAACGCCTCGGCGCGAGCGTCGCCGACTCGCTGCGCGCCGACCTCGCGCGGGCGATGGTCGGCGACGTCCTCGCCGCCCTGCGCGACTGCCCCGCGATCGACGCCACGATCGTCGTGACCTGCGAGCGGTCGGTCACCGCGGCCGCCCGCTACATCGGCGCCACTGTGGTCGACGACACCGCTGAGCAGGGGCAGAGCGCCGCCGCCGAGCTGGGGATCGCGCGTGCGCTCGCCGACGGCTTCGAGCGCGCGCTGTGCGTCCCGGGCGACTGCCCGACGCTCGACCCCAGCGAGCTGACCGCCCTGCTCGCGCACGAAGACACCGGCGTGACGATCGTCCCCGACCGCCATGGCCGCGGCACCAACGGGCTACTGCTGGCGCCGCCGGACGCCATCGCCCCCAGCTTCGGCCCGGACAGCCGCGCCCGCCACGAACGGCTCGCGCGTGACGCGGGCGCCGCCTGCTACGTCGAGCAGCCGCCGTCGCTGCTGCTGGACGTCGACACCGGCGAGGACCTGGCCGTGTTGCGCGAGCGCCTGGCCGGCGAGGACGTGCGCGCCCCGCGCACGCGTACGGTGCTTGGCCTCGGAGAAGAGCGTTGGCGGAGCTCACGGCCCGCAGCCTGAGCGGGCTGCCCGCGATCGCCCCCGGCGATGACCTCGCCGAGCTGATGGCCGCCTCGCTTGCCGCGGAGCGGCCGCTGCGCGACGGCGACATCCTTGCCATCGCTCACAAGGTCGTCTCCAAGGCCGAGGGCGCGACCGTCGACCTTCGCGACGTGGACCCCTCCCCGCGGGCGCGCGAGCTCGCCGCCGCGCACGGCAAGGACCCACGAGCGGTCCAGGTCGTGCTCGACCAGTCTCACGAGCTTCTTCGCAGCGCGAACGGCGTTCTGATCTGCCGCACCCACCACGGTTTTGTCTGCGCCAACGCCGGCGTCGACGCCTCCAACTCTCCGGACGGCGACACCGTGATCGTGCTCCCCCGCGACCCCGATGCCTCTGCGCGCCGCATCCGGGCCCGTCTGCACGAGCTGACCGACGCCAGCATCGGGGTCCTCATCACCGACAGCTTCGGACGCGCTTGGCGCCACGGCCAGTGCGACGTGGCGATCGGATGCGCCGGCATCGCCCCGCTTGACGATTGGCGCGGACGCACGGATGTCACGGGCCGCGAGCTGCGCGCCACCTGGCTGGCGGTCGCCGACGCCATCGCCTCGCTCGCGGACCTTACCCGAGCTAAGGACTCGCACGAGCCCGTCGTGATCGTGGACGGGCTGGAGCGCTTCGTCACCCGCGAGGATGGCTCGGGGGCGCTTGCCCTGCTCAGACCTCTAGATGAGGATCTGTTCCGCTGAGGCTCCGCGATCTCTCAAGCCTCGGCGCGCTCGGCGACCGATTGCCTGCCCGCGCGCCGGCGCAGCGCCTGGCGCGTGGTTATGAGCGCGGTGCGCGGGAGCGTGGAGGCGAACATGCGGGCGGGGCCGATGTTGCGGGTGGCGAACGCCTCCATCACCGCCGCCACGCGATCGTCGCGGCTCGCCGCGAAGAACAAACCCCGTTCACCTCGGTTGAACTTCCTGCCGCCCGCGTAGTCGAGCATCATCGCGGTGTGGCCGCGCAGCTTGCGCGCGTGCAAGCGGCGATAGCGCTTGAGGCCCTTTTCGAGCGGCTCGGCGCCGGCGAAGGCCGGCGCGACGCTGTCGGCCAGCCATTCGGCGGACTGGAAAGCCCATCCGCAGCCCACGCCCCACAGCGGGTCGATCGCGAGCGCCGCGTCGCCCACGAGGGCGAGGCCCGGCGCCGTGGGGGTGTGCGCGACGTTGGTCATATCGAGCTTGCCGAGAACCGGTTCGACGAGCTTGGAGGCGAGGATCGGCGGCGCCTCCGGAATGGCGGATATGAAGTCCACGAGCGCTTTGGCCGGGTCCTCGCGAAACTGCGGCAGGTGCTTCTTCGTGGGCATGACCGCGTAGAAGTTGAGGCCGCTGTCGGTTGGGAAGACCGCCGCCATGTCCGGGTCGAGCAGCCACAGCGAGGCGTGGGGCGAGCCCGCGGGGGCAGGGCCTTCGAAGTAGCCGCCATACGCAAAGCGGCCGTGCTCGACGATCTTGGCGCGCACACCGGCGAGCTTGGCGACGCGGGAATCGCGACCATCGGCGCCCACGACGAGGCGAGCGCGCAGCTTCACCGTGTGACCATGGGTGTCGCGCGCCTGCACGCCGCTCACACGGTCTCCTACGCGTGAGAGCTCGTGCACGGTGAGACCGGTCATCAGCTCGACGCCCGGAGCGTCGGCAGCGACCTGTCGGACCAGCGGATCGAGCACCGAGCGACGGAGGTTGATGCCGCTGGGAAGGACGCTGCCCGGAGGCGATCCCACCCAGCCCCACCGGGTCCACAGGCGCGCGCGTGAGCGCACGGCGCCCGCCCGCATGATCGGCTCGAGCAGGCCCAGCCGTTCGATCGTGGGGACGGCCGAGGACTGGAGGTAGTGCGTGCAGATGCGCTTGAACGCTTGTGGGTCGGGGCTCTTCTCCACGAGCGCCACCCGCGCTCCCGAGCGAGCGAGCAGGATCGCCGTCGCACAGCCGGCAAGGCTCGCACCGACGATCGCCGCGTCGTAGTCCGCCGGATCGGCAAGGATGTCGGGGTCATGCGTGCGATCGGCCATCTCTTCGCTCCTCGTATCGGCGCGACCCTCCCCCTTGGCCGCGCGCATCTATAGTTCGAGACGAACTATACAGAACGAACTATGATGCGCAAGTCGAGTTGATCATGGCCGCAGCCGCCAAGCCGATCCGCCTCACCACCACCTCCCACGTCGTGCTGTGCCTGCTCGACCTCGCCGGGGAGGCCACGCCATATGAGCTCAAGCAGATGCTCGTGAACTCGATCGAGCACTTCTGGCCGGTCCCGCACACCACCTTCTACGACGAGCCGGCGCGCTTGGCCAAGGCCGGCTACCTGTCCGAGCGCCAGGAGCAGGGGGGGCGCAGGCGCAAGCGCTACACGCTCACCGACCTCGGCCGCGAGGCACTGCGCGCTTGGACGCAAGCGCCGGGAGCGCCGCCCTCGCAGTACCGCGACGAGGCGATGCTGAAGGTGTTCGCCGGCGCCGACCCGGAAGCAGCGTTCGCCGGCAGGATCGACTGGCACCGCGCCCAGTTGGCCGAGCTCGAGGGGTACCTGGCGAACCTGAAAGAGGGGCACGAGGGGCGGCGCGAGGACGAGTGGCGCGGGCCGGAAACCACCGTGCTCGGCGGCATCGAATACCACCGTCAGATGATCGGCATCTTCGAGCGCTTCAGGGACGCGGGCGTACGCTGAGGCAGCTAGTGGTTCATCCGGGAAATTCGTTGGCGTTTCCCGGCGGCTGCTCGCACCTGAGCTCCGTCGCCGACTTGCCCGTACCACCAGTACGGACTACGTCGCCGCCAAAGCTCAGGCACGACCATCCACTCGGGAAACCCACA
>DASZGH010000025.1:0-23722 GCA_035938935.1 Solirubrobacteraceae bacterium | reverse complement strand
GGTGGTACAATCGAGAGGACATGAAGAAGATGAGCATCTACATAGACTCCGACGTGGATTGGTTGCTCACGCGCCGCGCCGAGCGCGAGCGCACGACCAAGGCAGCGCTGATCCGCGCGGCGCTCGCCGAGGCCGCCGCGGTTCCTCCCCCGCGCCCGCAGGGAGTCGGCATCTTCAAAGGCCCCGGCGACCTGTCCACCAACGTGGACAAGTACCTCGAGGGGTTCGGCGAAGATTGATCGTCTTCGACACGTCGGTCGTGCTGGCGTTCATGTATCGCGACGACCGCAACCACGAGCGCGTGCGCGAGTGGATGGAGAGCATCTCAGACGGGCTGTGCACAACGCCGCTTGTGCTCGCCGAGCTGGACTATCTGGTCCCCAAGCAGGGCGGCTCCGCCGCCGCCCGGGCGCTGCGCGCCAGCTTCGAGAGCGGCGCCTACGCGGTCGGATGGTGGCGCTCGGCGCTGACCGAGACAATCGAAATCGCGCGCCGGTACGAGTCGATCGAGCTGGGCCTGACCGACGCCTCGCTGATCGCGCTGGCGGCGCACCTGGAGACGACCCGCATCGCGACGCTCGACGAACGCCATTTCCGCGCCGTGCGGCCGGCGGCCGGCGGCGCCGAGCGCTTCACGCTGCTGCCCGCCGACGCCGCCTGAGACGTCCTCCCCGTCACCTCCACGCCGGCGACCGGGCGCCGGCCGTGCTCGCCCGGATATCCTGCCGCGACCCCACAATCACAAGGAGAGCACAACGCTATGGGAGTACTCGACGGCAAGTCCGCGATCGTCACCGGCTCGGCGCGCGGCATCGGACGCGCAACGGCTGAGCTGCTGGCCTCGCAGGGAGCCCAGGTCCTGATCAACGACCTCGACGGCGACGTCGCCGAGCAGGCCGCACAGGAGATCAAAGGCGAGACCGCTGTTTTCTCCGGCGACCTTACGAAGGGCGACACCGCCGACCAGCTCGTTCAGAAGGCGATCGACTCGTTCGGGAAGATCGACATCGTCGTCAACAACGCCGGCTACACGATCGACGCACCGATCCACAAGATGTCCGACGAGCAGTTCCAGGCGATGCTCGACATCCACCTGATCGTCCCCTTCAAGGTGATCCGCGCGGCCGCCCCGCACCTGCGCGAGCCGGCCAAGAAGGAGCGCGAGGAAGGCGTCGAGGTGTTCCGCAAGATCGTCAACATCTCCTCGATCTCCGGCACGATGGGCAACGCCGGCCAGGCCAACTACTCCTCGGCCAAGGCCGGCGTGACCGGGCTGACCAAGACGCTGGCCAAGGAGTGGGGGCAGTTCAAGGTCAACGTCAACGCGGTCGCCTTCGGCTTCATCGACACCCGCCTGACGGCGGCCAAGGTGGACGAGAACACGATGGAGATCGGCGGCGAGAAGGTGCAGCTCGGCATCCCCGAGCAGATGCGCCAGATGGCCTCGATGCTGATCCCGCTCGGCCGCCCGGGCACGCCCGAGGAGGCCGCGGGAGGGATCTTCTTCCTGTGCTCGCCGTGGTCCAACTACGTCCACGGCCAGGTGCTCAACGTCACTGGCGGCCAGTTCGTCGGGATGACGTCGTAGAAGTCAGGCTGTCGCCGCGCCCTTGACCCGGGCGCGGCGCTCGGCCCGGCGCTGCTCGCGCGCGCGGCGCAGGATCCCCTTGCGGCCGTGCTCCTCCAGGCCGTTGTAGAGAGCCTTGATCTCCGTGAGCACCGCTTCGGCCACTGCCTGCTGCTGGGCGCGCGTGGCGTTCTCGATCGGCTCGAAGCGGATCGCGTCGCCGTACTGGATCGTCACCTTGGGGAACTGCAGGCGCTTCCAGTTGCGGATGCGGCTCGAGCCATGGATCGCGATCGGCACGATCGGGGCGCCCGTTTCAAGCGCTATGCGCCCAATGCCCGCCTTGGCGTGCTCGGCCAGTTTGCCGTCGCGCGAGCGCCCGCCCTCGCAGTACATCGTGATCGCCCCGCCGCGGGCGAGGATCGCCTTGGCGGTGATGAACATCTCTTCGTCGCGGGCGCCGCGGCGCACGGGGAACACACCGCCGTGCGTGTAGATGAACTGCATCGGCGGCTTGAACAGCTGCGACTTGGCCATGAACCTCACCTTGCGCCGGATGTAGCAGCCCATCAGGAAGTGGTCCATGAAGCTGAAGTGGTTCGGGGCGAGGATCACCGCGCCCGAGCCCGGCGCCTTCTCGGTCGAGATCGGACGCGCCCTGAAGAACGTGTACGCGTACAGCGAGGTGAGCAGGCGCGTCAGCTCATACGCCCAGTCGGGCTCGCGCGTGCGCGCCCGCTCGTGGAAGCGGTCGAAATACTCCTTGGGGCGCGGGTCGGTGTAGACCTGCTCGCGCATCGATGCCAAGTCGCTCATCTAATGGCTCTACATCGTTGACCCAGCAAAGTTACGCTGTCCATTCATCCCTTTCAGGAAGACCGCGCCACATGTGGCGCGGTCCCGGGCCGCACATGTGCGGCCCGGCCGGCCGGTACATGTACCGGCCGGGACGGCGCCATCATCGGGAGCGTGCCCGCATCAACGCATCGGTCCACCCCGCCAGCAGCGTCTGGCGCTCATCATCGCCCATGCACGGCTCGTAGCGCGCACCCTCGCGCCAGCCCTCGCGCACGTCGGACACGGTCCACGCGCCGATCCCGACGCCGGCCAGGTAGGCGGCGCCCAGCGCGGTCGTCTCCGCTATCTCCGGCACCACCACCGGCACGCCCAGGACGTCCGCCTGGAACTGCATCAGCCAGCGGTTGGCGGTGGCGCCGCCGTCGGCGCGCAGCTCTGAGAGCCGCTCCGCCGAGGCGCCTCCCATCGCGCGCAGCGCATCGACCGTCTGATAAGCGATCGCCTCGAGCGTCGCCCGCGCCAGGTGCGCCCGCCCGGCCCCGCGCGTCAGCCCGACGATCGTGCCGCGCGCATACGGGTCCCAGTGCGGCGATCCGAGCCCGGTGAGCGCCGGCACGAAGTAGACGCCGTCGTTGCCATCCAGCGAGGCCGCCAATGCCTCCGTGTCGCTCGCGCGCTCGATCACGCCGAGACCGTCGCGCAGCCACTGCACGGCGGCGCCGGTCACGAAGATCGACGCCTCCAGCGCATACGACGTCGAGCCGCCGATCCCCCACGCCACTGTGCTCAACAGGCCCGGCGCCGGCTCGGGCGCCGTGAAGCCCGTGTGCAGCAGCGCGAACGAGCCGGTCCCGTACGTGTTCTTGCCCATCCCGGGGTCCACGCACGCCTGCCCGAACAGGGCCGCCTGCTGGTCGCCGGCCGCGCCCGCCACCGGCACGGCGTGGCCGTGCAGCGCCTCGGGACTCGTCACCCCAAGCGTGCCCGCGCTCGCTCCCACGCGCGGCAGCGCCCGCTCGGGGATGCCGAGCAGGTCGAGCAACTCGGCGTCCCAGCGCTTGGCGGCGATGTCGTAGAGCATCGTGCGCGACGCGTTTGACGGATCGGTCAGGTGCTCCCCGGTGAGCTTGAAGATCAGCCACGAGTCGATCGTCCCGAACACCGCGGTCCCGTCACGCGCACGCTCGCGCAGGCCGTCGACGTTGTGCAGCAGCCACTCGATCTTCGTCCCCGAGAAGTACGGATCGAGCACCAGGCCGGTACGCTCGCGCACGAGCTGCTCGCGACCCGCCGCGCGCAGCTCGTCGCAGCGCTCGGCCGTCCTGCGGTCCTGCCACACGATCGCCCTGTGCAACGGCTCGCCCGTCGCAGGATCCCACACGCACACCGTCTCGCGCTGGTTGGTGATCCCCACCGCGACGAGCTCGCCCGTGCGCACCTCGGCGTCCGCCAGCGCCTCGCCCGCTACGGCCTGCGTCACGCGCCAGATCTCGTTCGCGTCGTGCTCCACCCAGCCGGGTTTCGGGAAGTGCTGGACGAGCTCGCGATAAGCCCTGCCGACGGGCTGCGCCTGCTCGTCGAACACGATGCACGTCGTGCCCGTTGTCCCCTGGTCGATAGCGAGGATCATCCTTGCGGGAGCCTATCTTCGCGCCGCATAGGCGCGCACGAAGTCGAGCAGCTGGCGACCGCGGTGGACGAAGCCGCCGAGCGTCCTGCCCGTCGCGCGGTGGGATAGATCCAGATCGACCTCCTGCACGCGTGCGCGCACGCGCGTGGCGTCGATCGTCATGCCGACCTCCATGCCGAACCCGTGGGCGAACGGGAGCACTTCGCCGAGCAGGCTCGCGCGCAGAGCGCGCTGCCCGGAGATGGGCGCCCGCGGCGCGAGGCCGCAGCGCCGGCGAATCGCCCACCCGGCGAACCCCACCGCTAGGCCGAGCCCGCCGCCGACGCGCTTGGAGAAGACGGCCACCGCCAGGTCGGCTTCCCCGTCGAGCACGCAGTCCACCAGTGCTCGCAGGCGTTCGGCCGAGTCGCCGAGGTCGCCGTCGCAGAGGAGCGCCACCGAAGCGTCATCGTCCTCGAGGGCTCCCAGCGCTGCACGCGCGGCGAGCGTCGCCGCGCCACCCTTGCCGATCGTTCGCTCGCTGCGCACCACGCGCGCTCCAGCCACTGTTGCGATCGCCGCCGTCCCATCGGTCGAGCCGTCATCGCCTACGAACACCGGCGCGCCCGGGAACGCGCGGGCGAGCGCGGCGAGCGTCGCCGCGATGCGGTCGGCCTCGTTGTGGGCGGTGACGATTGCGAAGATGTCGCGAGACATGGTCGGTCGGGTGCGGCGGGTATTGTCCTGCACTCCTGTCCCCGTTGGCATCCCGGAGGTTTCGCGCGTGGCTGAGGTAGAAGCTCACATCACCGGCACGGTGTGGAAGATCGAGTGCGCCGTCGGCGACCGGATCGAGGAGGGCGACACGGTCGCGATCCTCGAGTCGATGAAGATGGAGATGCCGGTCGAGGCCGAAGACGCCGGCACGGTAGTGAAGATCCTGTGCGAGGAGGGGCAGGCGGTCAGCGAGGGAGACACGCTCGTCGTGCTCGACTAGGACCCACGGGCCGGGTTATACTGAGGCGCTGTGATCGGGGGATCGAATGGGGGTCGCGCGCCGGCTGATCGAGTCAAAATGCCGTGCCGCGCGCAGGGCGGAGAGGCATGAAGCCTCTGCTGGCACACGACGCAACCGTCAAGGCGCTGTTGTTCACAAGCCTCGCGGTTCTCATCGCCGCCGAATTCGTCGTCAGGAGACGCTCCAGCGGCCGTGGCAGCAGCTCCCGGGAGTGGACCGTCGTCTTCATGATCGTCGTGATCGCGCTCACCAGCGTTGCTGCGATCTACGCCGTGAATCACGACATCGCGGTGCTTCCCGGTGGACCTTGGTGGCCTGTGGTCGTTGGCCTGGTCCTCATGTGGCTCGGAAGCCTGCTCAGAATGTGGTCGATGGTCACGCTCGGGCGCTTCTTCCAGCTCACACTGATCATCCAAGACGATCACCGCATCGTCGAACAGGGCCCTTACCGCTGGTTACGCCACCCAAGCTATCTTGGAATCATCGTGTCGCTTGCCGGAATCGGCTTTGTCCAGGGCAACTGGGTGAGCCTCGCGGCGATGTCCGCAGGGGGCGTGATCGCGGTCCTCGTGCGCATCCCGATAGAGGAGCGACTGCTGCTCGGGGAGCTGGGCGAGCGGTACGCGAGCTATGCGCGCCGAACCGCGCGGCTCCTGCCCGGTCTCTACTGAGCCGACGCCTCCAAGCGTCACGAGGATCGCGCAGCTAGCCTGTTCCTCCGATGTCATCTGCCATGACACCGCGCGAGCTCGCCGACGGCAAGCTGCTCCTGGACGAACCGGCCCCCACGGTAGCGCGCCTTACGATCTCAAACCCCGAGAAGCGCAACGCCCTCGACCACTCGATCCTCGACGCGACCACGGCGGCGCTCACAGAGCTCGCGCAAGCGGGGTCAGTTACACGCTGCGTCATAGTCACAGGCGCGCACGGCATTTTCTCGGCGGGCTACGAGATCGGGGAGATCGGCAACGGCCGCTTCCAGAAGGAGGCCGAGCGTCTGGTCGCCCACCCGTTCACCGAGGCGATCGAAGCGCTCGAGAGGTTCCCGTACCCGACTCTCGCGGCCCTACCCGGTCACGCAATCGGCGGGGGCCTGGAGCTCTCGCTCGCGTGCGATCTGCGGGTCGCCGCGCAAGGCATCAAGCTGGGCATGCCGCCGGCAAAGCTCGGGCTCGTCTACTCGCACACGGGATTGCGACGCTTCCTCGACACGATCGGCCTGCCTCGCACGCGCGAGCTGTTTCTGCTCGGCAGCTACATCGACGCCGACACAGCGCTTGCCTGGGGGCTGGTGAACCGCATCGCCTCGGGGGAGGAGCTCGAGTCTGCCGCAATCGAGCTGGCCCGGGATCTGGCGAGCAACGCACCCCTGTCCCAGGCCGGCAACAAGCGCGTGATCGGCGCGCTGCTGCAGGCGCAGGGGAGACTACCGGAGGACGTGGAGGTAGAGCTGATCGAGTTGCGCCGTGCCTCGTTCGAGTCGCACGACCTACGCGAGGGCATGAGCGCATTCGCCGAGAAGCGCCCGCCCCGCTGGCGTGGCGAGTAGTTGCCGGCTGAGCGCAACGGACCAGGCCCCGCTCATCGGTCCAACCGGACCGAACCTACGGGAGCACGCCACCCTCTTGGCGTCACCCGAACTCGCGGAACAGCCTCAGGCGGTCCTCGCCGATGGACGCGCGCATCTGTGGATCTTCCACGCCGAGTCCCTCGCGCGCGGCGAGGCACAATACGCCAACCTTGCCGACGTGTCGGTTGAGCTGCACCTCGCGAGCAGCCTCGGCAACCCGCTCGAGTGGGTAGACCTTTGACAGCGCCGGCACGATCCTGCCCATTTCGATCAGCCTGTTGGCCTCCATCGCTTCCTGCCAGTTGGCGGCGTGGCTGCCGATTACCCGCTTGAGTCGCATCCACAGGCGGCGGTTGTCGTATTGGTGGGCGTATCCAGTGCTGGAGCCGCACGTGATCACCACGCCGCCGCGGCGCACCACATAGACCGACGCCCCGAACGTCTGCCGACCGACGTGTTCGAAGACGATGTGGGGATCCTCGCCGAAGTGACGTCGGATCTCCCGCCCCACGCGCTTGCCCATCTCCACTTCGTCGAGCCCGTCCAAGCCAAGCTCATCCCGCCTGAGGATCAGGTCACACTCGAGCCGCTCGAGCAGCCTGGCCTTCTCCGCGGAAGCGACAACGCCCACAGCGATGCCGCCGCCGTTGCGAATGAACTGGATCGCGTACGCCCCCAGACCGCCGGTTGCGCCCCATACGAGCACGATGTCGCCCTGCTTGAACTGCGCGCCGCGCTGGCTCAGCAGCATCCGGTAGGAGCTCATCGCGCACGTGGTGTTGCACGCGGCCTCCTCCCAGGTCAGGTGGCGCGGCTTGGGGATCAGCTGGTTGGCCTTCACCACCGTGTAGTGGGCCAGCCCGCCGAAGTTCGTCTCAAATCCCCAGGCGCGCAGATCCTCGGCGAGCATGCCGTCGACCTGGGTCATCGGGTCTTCGGTGTCGATTACGCATGGGTAGAGCACCACCCGATCGCCGGGCGACCACCGGCGCACCGCGGCACCGACCTCCACGACGACCCCCGAGCCGTCCGACCCGATCACGTGATGGGGAAGGTCGTGGCGCGCGTCCCAGCCCCCGCGTCGGCCGAGGGCTTCCAGGAACCGGAACGTCGGCATCGGCTCGAAAGTGGCGGACCACACGGTGTTGTAGTTGATCGCGCTCGCCATTACCGCCACAAGCGCCTCGTCCGGTGCGAGCTCCGGCATCGGGACTTCGCCCACCCGGATCGAGCGGCGCACGTCCTTCTCACCCCCCGCGGCGAACATCTCGACATCCTCGCGCGCGAGGTGCGCGGCGAGATAGCTCGACGGCGGCCCACAGGCGAGCAGTCGCTCGCAGTCCTTCGCAACCGGATCGTCGGCGACACCGGCGGTGGGACTGGGCGAAGAGGCACTCGTCATCGTTTCCTCCCTACTTGTCATCGAAATTTGCTGATAGCCACTCCTGCACCGCGTGCGCGGTGCCCTCGACGTGCTCTTCGAGCATCGAGAAGTGATTGCCCCGAACATCGACGGCCACATGCGCAAGCGACCACGAAGACCGCCACTCGCCGTCGGCCGACGCGCCCGGGATCGGCTCGCTGGCCCTGACCAGCAGAGTCGGCGCCGCGATCTCGCTGGGCGACCAGTCAGCGAACAGGCGGCTGTAGGCCCCCATCGCGGTCAGGCGGACATCGCTGATCGAGACGTATGAGCCGTCCCGTTCGATCATCGCGACGAGGACGTCGGGTGCCATCTCGAGCATCGTCAGATGCGAATAGGTGTCGACGAGGACGACCGCCGCGGGGGGAGCTCCAACTCCCTCCAACTGGACGGCGAGCTCGTGAGCGACCATCCCCCCCGTCGAATGTCCGAGCAGCGCGAATGGGGCGCCATCCGTCCGCCGCCGGATGATCTCGGCCTCGGTCTCGATTGCCACATCGCGGCTCGCCGGCAGGAGCTCACCGTCGACGAATCCGGGAAGCGCGAGCACGGAGATCTCGCGCGATCCGCAGAATGACTTGGCGAATCTTGCGTACTGATGAGGACCGGCAGTCGCGAGGATCGACGGGATGCAGATCAGGGCGGGGCTCTTCTCACCCTGGGAGAGCTCTACCCACTCCGGAGTTTGATCGGCATCCAGCGGACCGTCAAAGCTGGGACGGAATCTGGAGGCGCTCGCAACCATCGTCATGAACTCGCCGGCCGCCCCAAGCTCTTGCGCGCCACGCAAAAGCGAGCTCAGCGTGTCGCCCGGGGGGCCCCCCGATCGCACTTTGCGACTCTCCTGTTCAACTGGCTGCCCGTCCGCGTCTCTTGCGGAGATATCCAACTCTGCGCTCAAGTGTCTGGCGAGCTCGAGCGTAGTGGGATGGTCGAATACGACCGTATCCGCTAGACCCAAACCGGTCAGGGTCTTCAAGCGGTTGCGTAGCTCGACGGCGGCAAGCGAGTCGAACCCGATCTCCAGGAACTTGCGCTCGACTGCTATGCCCTCGGGCGAATCGTGCCCGAGCACGATTGCGACTTCGGATCGCACGGTCTCGAGCATCAGACGTTCGCGCTCCTCGCCGGTCGCACGCGCGAGGCGTCGTGCCAACGAGTCCTCACCGGCCTGCAAGATCTTGCCCGGTGGCATGGGTACCAGCCCGCGCAGCAGCGCCGGCAGCACACCCGCCGCTGCCTGTGTGCGCAACGCAGGGGTGTTCAGGCGCATCGGGACGAGCAGGGCCTCCTCAGCGGTGTGTGCGACATCGAACAGCTCGAGTCCTTCCTCGGTTGACAGCGCGCCCGCGCCAGCGCGCCTGATACGTGTCAGGTCCGTCTCACTCAGGTGGCCGGTCATGCCGCTGCCGGCAGCCCAGAGCCCCCACGCCAACGACATGCCCGGTAGGCCCAGTGCGCGGCGATGGGCGGCCAAGCCATCGAGGAACGCGTTCCCAGCCGCATAGCTACCCTGGCCTGCACCTCCGAGCGTCCCCGCCAGGGAGGAGAACAGCACGAAGTCGGAGAGCTCGAGCCCGCGGGTCAGCTCGTGCAGGTGATGCGCGGCCTGGACCTTGGGGGCGAGCACCCTGTCGAGCTGCTCAGCCGTCAGCGAGCCGATCGTCGCATCGTCGAGCACCCCCGCGGCATGCACCACTCGGCGCAGGGGACGATCGGCCGGGATGCCGGCAAGCAGACGTTCCAGTTCCGCGCGATCGCTCACATCGCAGGCCACGATGCTCACGTTGGCGCCGAGCGAAGTCAGCTCCGTCTCGAGCTCGGCCGCGCCCTGCGCCTGTGGACCCCGGCGGCTGGCAAGCAGCAGGTTGGAGATCCCGTGCTTGACCACCAGATGTCGCGCCAGCAGGGCGCCGATGCCTCCCGTGCCACCGGTGATCAGCGCGGTGCCATCTGGATCCGGTGGCGAGACGGTCTTGCCCCGCGCATCGGGTCTGGATTTCTGTCTCGCCCCTGAGCGCGATCGCGATCCGGCGCGCGAGAGCCTCGGCGCGTACACGATCCCTTCGCGCACTGCAAGCTGCGGCTCGTCCAGCGTGAGCGCACCCGCGAGCGCGCCCCAAGAAGCGTCGTCGTCGTCCAGATCGATGAGGACGATTTGGTTTGGGCTCTCCATCTGGGCCGAGCGCACCAGGCCGCCGACAGCCGCCGCGGGAAGGTTGGGCACGTCCTCTCCGGGCAGCACTGCTATCGCGCCGTGGGTGAGAAGCACGAGCTTGGTGTCGACCATTTCCTCGTTGGCAAGCCACCAGCGCAAGAGCTCGAGCACCCCGTCGAGCGCACTACGCACCTGGACCGGCAGATCGCAGCTGGCTGTACGCAGGGACTCGGAGTCGGCCACCGCGACCGTCGCACTTCCCTGCGTCTCGGGGAGGGAGGCCACCGCGACCGTCGCACTCCCCTGCGTCCCGGGGAGGGAGGCCACATCGACGAGGACTGCACGGAATGCGGTCGAGCGTGCGACCAGCCCCTCCTGCAGAGCCGCCCAATCTTCAAAGACCTCGACGCGGCTGCCGCCGCTGGACAGGTGGCCTCGCACACATGCCTTCGCCAGCGAGCTTTCGCCGTCTGTCATGACTATCCAGCCACGAGCCGAAGTCGTCCCACGGGCGAGCAGGACCTTGACCCAGTCGAGGCCAAACAGGGAGTCGCCTACTCTGGCTGTGACGCCATCGCGCCTCGCGACGGCAATCTCCGATGCGGACAATCCCTGAACAGATGCGACTAGAGCGCCACGCTCGTCTGTGGCGACCAGCGACAGTCCATCCCCTGTGTCCAGACCGTCAGGTTGGGAGATAGATACCCGCACGGCCGACGCGCCGCGGGCGTGCAGCGCGACACGGCGCCACGAGCCCACGATCCGCACCTCCGTCGCGTCTTCCTCCTCCTCGGTCAGCGCGTCGCCCCAACCGGGGGCGAGCGCTGCGAGCTGCACCGCACCGTCAAGCAGTGCGGGATGAAACCCGAACAAGTCGGCTCGTGCCTGACCGTCGGACAGCCGCACCTCGGCAAAAAGTCCATCTTGGCCTTGCCAGGCGGCCCGCAAACCCCGAAAAGCTGGCCCATATTCCAGACCGAGGGCCGCTAGCCGGTCGTAGATCTCCTCGACATCGACACGAACCACGCCACTCGGCGGCCACTCGCTCGCCGAAAGGACGGCTAGTTGCGGACGCAGCCACTCCTGCTCGACCGCCCCCTCAGGACCAAGCCGGCCGGTCGCATTGCACACCCAGCCCTCGTCGAAGCCGATCTCCCGCTCCGAGCCACCCATAGGACGTGAATGGATCGTCAGGTCGCGTCCGGTCTCATCGGGCGCTCCCACGGAGAGCTGCACCTGAACGGCGCCGCGCTCATCCAATAGGAGCGGCGCTCGCAGTATCAGTTCCTCCAGCAGCGTGCAGCCAACCCGACTACCCGCGTGCAGAGCCAGCTCGACGAACAGCGACCCCGGAACGAGCACCACGCCCCTCGTCGTGTGATCGGACAGCCACGCATGGGTGACTGTCGATAGGCGGGCGGAGAAGAGCACGCGCCCTGAATCGCCCGCGGCCGCGAGCGCCGCACCAAGCAGGGGGTGTTCGGCGGTGTCCAGACCGGCTGCCGCGAGGTCCCCGATGCCCCCTCCGGCGCCTTCGGGCCAGTAGCGTTTGCGTTGGAATGGGTATGTGGGGAGGGTGATGCGTTTGGCGCCGGTGCCGTCGTAAACCTTGCTCCAGTCGACCTGCACGCCACAGGACCACGCTTCGCTGAGCGAGCACGCGAAACGCTCAGGTCCACCATCCCCACGCCGCAGAGAGCCAAGTATCCGCACCCCAGCAACCCCCGTGGTGCCGACCGACCCCTCGCCACGTGCCTCTTCCACGGTCTCCTGCACACCAACCGTCAACACCGGATGCGGGCTCGACTCGATGAACACGCCATACCCATCGCCCAACAACGCCGTGCTCGCCGCGTCGAAACGAACCGCGTCACGCAGATTGCGATACCAGTACTCACCATCCAAACCAGCGCCATCCAACACCCCACCAGTCACAGCCGAATAGAACGCGACCCTCCCCGACCGCGGCGCGATCCCCTCACAACCATCCAACAACTCCTCACGAATCTCCTCCACATGCGAGGAATGAGCGGCGTAATCGACAGGGATCCTGCGCGCCCTCACACCCCCCGACTCACACACACCAAGAAACTCATCCAACGCACCCACATCACCGGACACCACAACCGAACCAGGCCCATTCACCGCCGCGATACCGACACGCTCACCAAAACCCCCAAGCAACCCCCCCACCATCTCCGCCCCAGCCGCGACAGACACCATCCCCCCACGCCCAGCAAGCCCCATAAGAGCCCTACCGCGCAACGCGACCACACGAGCAGCATCCTCCAAAGAAAGAACACCGGCCACACACGCCGCCGCGATCTCACCCTGAGAATGACCCACCACCGCACCAGGACGCACACCACACGCCTCCCACAACGCCGCCAACGACACCATCACACAAAACAAAACCGGCTGAACCACATCCACACGATCCAAACCGGGAGCCTCATCCTCGCCACGCAAAACCTCCCGCAACGACCAATCCACGAATGGGCTGAGCGCCCGCTCACACTCCAACATCCGCTCAGCGAACACACACGAACAATCCAACAACTCGACCGCCATACCAGCCCACTGACCACCCTGACCCGGAAACACGAACACAACCCCACCCGGCCCCCCAACCGGCACCACACCACCAACCACACCCCCAACCGGCCGACCATCAACCAACGCCGCCAAACCCCCAGTCAACCCCTCACGATCACAACCAACCACCACCGCACGACACTCAAACGCCGAACGAGAAACACCAAGCGAAAAACCAACATCAACCAAACCCAACCCAGCATCCCCACCCACCAACGACAACAACCGCTCCCCCACACCACGCAACCCAACACCATCACGACCAGACAACGGCCACAACACAACACCACCAACCAACGAAACGCAGGGCGGTCCAGAGGACTCCCCTGAGATCGCCCCGTCGCGCCTCTCCTCGACAGCGCCTGCCCGATCCAGCGTCGGCTGCGCACCCTCCCCGGCTGCCGAGTCCCCAGGC
Source organism: Solirubrobacteraceae bacterium (assembly GCA_035938935.1). GTDB lineage: Bacteria > Actinomycetota > Thermoleophilia > Solirubrobacterales > Solirubrobacteraceae > Palsa-744. The sequence goes on along the minus strand of DASZGH010000025.1, from coordinate 10,569 downwards.
CCCATCGACTCCGGCGCTGAGACCAACCGCACCATCGCCGGCGACGCCTGCTCGAGAATCACGTGCGCATTGGTGCCGCTCCCGCCGAAGGAGGAGACTCCCGCGCGGCGCGGCTCCTCGGTCTGCGGCCACGGCACCGTCTCGGTGAGCAGGGCCACGCCACCCGAGGACCAATCCACCTTGCGCGACGGCTCGTCCACGTGCAGAGTCTTCGGAAGCACGCCATGGCGCAACGCCATCACCATCTTGATGACACCCGCCACACCCGACGCCGCCTGAGCATGGCCGATGTTGGACTTGATCGAGCCGACCAGCAGCGGGCGATCTTCCGGGCGCTTGTGACCGTATGTCGCGAGCAGGGCATGCGCCTCGATCGGGTCGCCGAGTTCGGTGCCGGTGCCGTGCGCCTCCACTGCGTCGATGTCGGCGGCCGACAGCCTTGCGTTGGCCAGGGCTTGGCGAATCACCCGCTGCTGCGCGCGGCCATTGGGCGCCATCAGGCCGTTGCTGGCGCCGTCTTGGTTGATGGCGCTGCCACGCACGATCGCCAGCACCTCATGGCCCAGTCGCTGCGCGTCGGAGAGCCGCTCGAGCAAGATGACTCCGACGCCCTCCGACCAGTTGGTGCCGTCGGCAGTGTCCGCGAACGCCTTGCACCGCCCATCGGGCGCCAGACCACCCTGGTGGGCGAACTCGAGGAAGCCGGTGGGTGTCGCCAGCAACGCGACACCACAGGCAACAGCCAGAGAGCACTCTCCCGTGCGCAGCGCTCCAGATGCCAGGTGCATGGCCACCAGCGAGGATGAGCACGCGGTGTCGATAGTCACCGCCGGCCCCTCCAGTCCGAACAGGTATGCAATCCGGCCGGACAGGATGCTGCCCGAGCCACCCGCGAACAAAAAGCCGCTGGGCTCCTGGGAACCGGACGCGAGCATCGTCCCGTACTCCTGGGCCGCGCTGCCGGTGAACACGCCCGTGTTTGTGCCCTGGAGCGATGTAGGATCGACACCCGCGTCTTCGAATGCCTCCCACGTAGCTTCCAGGAGCATCCGCTGCTGAGGGTCCATCGTGAGCGCTTCCTTCGGGGAGATGCCGAAGAACGAGGCGTCGAACTCGGCCATGTCCTCGACGAAGCCTGCTTCGCGCACGTGATCGCCGAAGGCGTCTTGGCTTGAGAGATCCCATCCGCGATCTTGCGGGAAGGGCGACATAGCGTCAGCTCCGGAGGCGACCAGCTGCCAGAGGTCTTCCGGCGAGCCCACCCCTCCGGGATAGCGGCAGCCCATGCCGATGATCGCCAGCGGCTCCTCAGTAGCCGCCACGACAGACGTGGTAACCGTGCTCTGGATGCCATCGAGTTGCTCCAGCAGGTGATCCGCCAGAGCCGCCGGACTGGCGAATTCGAATACCACTGTCGGGGGCAACGCCAACCCTGTAACTGTGTTCAGTTGGTTGCGCAGCTCGACCGCCAAGAGAGAATCGAACCCTGCGTCCTTGAAGGCGCGCCGGGGATCGATCTCGACCGCGGACTCGTGGCCGAGCACGACGGCGGTCTCAGCCAGTACGAGCTGGCGCACGACGCGCCTGCGCTCCTCCCCGGCGGCGCCGGCCAGGCGCTGGGCGAGCGGCCCCGGCGGCGCCGGCGCGCCCGGAGCCTGCCCCGCGTCTGCCTCCTCGGCGACAAACCCATTTGCTGGCGCGCGATCGGCCGCGAACCCCCGTGAGGAGGCCTGCTCGCCCGCGGGCAGCTGGGCGGACCGCTCCAAGAAGGCGGGCGTGGCGGCGCCCTCGGCGCTAGCGGCCAGCCAGTGGCGCCGGCGCTGGAAGGCGTACGTCGGCAGGGGTACGTGCTCCTCCAGCCTGCCGCCCAGGGCCGCACTCCAGTCGACCGCCACGCCGTGAGTCCAGGCACGGGCCAGGGAGGCCAGCATCTGCTGCGGACCCCCCTGGTCGCGCCGCAGCGTGCCGATCACAGCCACACGCGGCGCCTCGTCGAGCTCGGAACTCGGGCGAAGAGCGTCCTCCACGGTTTCCTGCAGCGGCACTGTCAGCACGGGGTGAGGGCTGATCTCTACGAACGTGCGGGCGCCGTCGTTCAGCAGACCGCTAACCGCCGGTTCGAACAGCACGGGCTCGCGCATGTTGCGATACCAGTAATCGGCGTCCAGTTCGGTGGTGTCAAGCGTCGTCCCCGTCACCGTCGAGCGGAACTCGATCTCGCCCGCCGTGGGGCTCACGTCCTCGAGCGCCTGGAGCAGCTGCTCGCGCAACGGCTCGGCCGCCGGTGAGTGGGAGGCGACCGTAGCCGGCACCTCGCGCGCACGCACCTGCGCCGCCTGGCAGCGCTCCAGTAGCTCGGCGAGGGCGCTACGGTCCCCGGCTATCGCGGTGGTGCTGGGACCGTTGATCCCCGCGATCCACAGGCGGTCCTGCCAGCCCTCAAGCAGTTCCTCTGAACGCTGGCGAGACGCCACCAGGGAGATCACCCCGCCGTGGCCGACGAGCGAGCTGAGGATACGACTGCGCAACGCCACCACGCGTGCCGCGTCGTGCAGGGACAGCGCACCGGCGACATAGGCGGCGGCGACCTCACCCTGGGAGTGACCAACCACCGCCGATGGCTGAACCCCGCATGCGCGCCAAACTTCGGCAAGCGACACCATCACGGCGAACAGGACCGGCTGCACTACGTCCAATCGGTCGAGGCTCGGTGCTTGCGGAGCGCCACGCAAGACATCCATCAGAGACCAGTCCACAAACGGTGCTAGAGCCTGAGCGCACCGCTCGATCTCCCCGGCGAACAAAGGCGAGCAGCGCAAAAGCTCGACGGCCATCCCGCTCCACTGCGACCCCTGACCCGGAAAACTGAATACGACCGTTCCCGGCCCTTCCGTGCAGCCCGCACCCTGGATGAGGTTTGCCGTGCGCTCGCCGCTTGCGAGCGCCGCAACGCCTTTCACCATCTGGCCGGGCTCGGTACCGACCACGACCGCGCGCATGCCGAAGACGGGACGCGTCGTGACCAAAGAAAGGCCCACTGCACTCGCATCGAGATCCGGTTGGCCGGTGGCCCAAGCGGCAAGTCGTTGCGCCTGTTCCGGCAAGGCAGCCGCAGTCTTGGCCGAAAGCGGCCATGCCTGGGCCTCGTCACCCAAAACGCCGCCACCGCACAAAGCGGGGATCGAGGTCTCCTCGGTTTGAGGTGCCTCTTCAAGGATCAGATGTGCGTTGGTGCCACTCACCCCAAACGAGGAGACCCCGGCCCGGCGGGGTCTGCCGTTGCGCTGCCAGGGGACGGGTTCGGTCAGGATCGAAACTCGGCCGACCGACCAGTCGACGTGACTGGTGGGGGCATCTACATGCAACGTCTTGGGCAGCAGCCCGTGTTGCAGCGCGAGCACCATCTTGATGACGCCCGCGATGCCGGCGGCGGCTTGCGTGTGGTTGAGGTTGGACTTGATCGAGCCGATCAGCAACGGCCGGTCCGCAGGGCGTTCCTGGCCATAGGTTGCAAGCAGCGCCTGCGCCTCGATGGGATCGCCGAGCGGCGTGCCGGTGCCGTGCGCCTCCACGACATCCACATCAGCGCCCGACAGCCCAGCGTTGGCGAGCGCCCGGTGAATCACGCGTTGCTGGGAGGGACCGTTGGGGGCGGTGAGACCGTTGCTGGCTCCGTCCTGGTTGACGGCGCCGCCCCGTACGAGGGCCAGCACGCGATGCCCCAGACGGCGCGCGTCGGAGAGGCGCTCGAGCACCACCAGGCCAACGCCCTCACCCCAGCCGGTGCCGTCCGCCGCCTCGGCGAAGGACTTGCAGCGACTGTCAGTGGCCAGACCCCGCTGGCGGGCGAATTCCTGAAAGGCGATCGGCGTCGACATGACCGAGACGCCGCCGGCTAGCGCCAATTCGCATTCGCCGGACCGCAGCGCTTGGCAGGCGGCGTGCAGAGCGACGAGCGAGGCCGAGCAGGCGGTGTCGACCGAGACCGCGGGGCCCTCCAACCCGAGCGCGTAGGCGACCCGCCCTGACAGCACGCTGGCCGAGTTTCCCGTCACCAGGAACCCTTCGAAGCTATTCAGGTCAAGGCCCGGACGCGCGCCGTAATCCAGGCCAGCGGTGCCCGCGAACACGCCGGTGGAGCTGCCCCTCAGGGAGACCGGATCGATGCCCGCGTTTTCAAAGGCCTCCCAGGACGCTTCCAACATCAGGCGCTGTTGAGGGTCCATCGCCTGTGCCTCCTTGGGGCTGATCCCAAAGAAGTCAGCGTCGAAGTGCCCTACGTCGGAGAGAAACGCTCCTTCGGCCACGTAGCTCGTGCCGGGCACCGTGGAGTCGGGGTTGTAAAGACGCTCCAGATCCCATTCGCGGTCGGCTGGGAACGGTGAGATCGCATCGCGCCCCTCCGCCAACAGTTCCCACAGCTTCTTGGGATCATCCGCCCCGCCGGGGTAGCGACAGCTCATCCCCACGATCGCCACGGGCTCCTCAGTGGCGGCTCGCGAGCGAATGGGCCCCGCAAGCGGCGTACGGACGCCGTCCAGCAGCTCCAGCACGAAAGCGGCCAGCGCCTTGGGCGTGGGGTAATCGAATACGAGCGTGGCTGGCAGGCGCAAGTCGGTGAGCGCTCCAAGGCGATTGCGCAAGTCCACCGACAGCAGGGAGTCAAAGCCCAGGTCCTTGAACGCCCGGTCCGGCGCAACCGAATCCGCGGAGGAGTGACCAAGCACGATGGCTACCTCGCTGCGCACCAGCTCGAGCAGGTGCTCCCGCCGCTGCGAGTCCTCCATGCCCGCCAGCAGGCGCGCCAGCGAGCCGGCGGGCCGGCGTGCGCGGGCGGGAACGCGCACCAGTCCGCGCAGTAGCGAGGGAGGCTCCTCGGTGCGAGCATCGGCGCGCAGCCGCGCCAGGTCGAGCCGTACAGGCACCGTCAGCGCCTGCTCGCACCGCAGCGAAGCGTCGAACAGCTCGAGGCCCTCCTGCACGGAGAACGGCTTCATGCCCAGGCGGCTCATACGCGCGAGGTCCCCCTCCCCGAGCGCATCGACCATGCCGGTCGCGTGGTCCCACCAGCCCCACGCCATCGAGTGGCCGGGCAGGCCGGCGGCGCGGCGGTGCGTAGCCAGAGCATCCAGGAAGGTGTTGGCGGCCGCATAGCTGCCCTGCCCGGCGCTGCCGAACGTGCCCGCCACCGAGGAGAACAGCGCGAACGTGTGCAGCTCGAGCTCGCGCGTGAGCTCGTGCAGATTCCAGGCGGCGTCGAGCTTGGGGGCAAGGACAGCGTCCAGGCGATCGCCTGTGAGCGAGTCGATTACTCCGTCGTCGAGCGCGCCAGCCGCGTGCACGACCCCACGCAGGGGAAGATCCAGCTCAATGGATCTGAGCAGCTCTTGCAGCTGCTCGCGGTCCGCCACATCGCAGGCCGCCAGCCGCACAAGCGCGCCGAGCTGCTCGAGCTCGTCGCGCAGCTCCGGTGCCCCCGGCGCGTCGGGACCCCGACGAGAGACGAGCAGCAGCTCGCGCACACCACGCTCGCAGACAAGATGGCGCGCGAGCAGCGCACCGAGCCCGCCCGTGCCGCCTGTGATCAGCACCGCTCCGTCCAACTCCTCGTCTGGCGCCGGCGACCTCGATGGTGCGGCGACTCGCGTCAGTCGGGGCGCCGACACGGCACCCCGCCGCAACGCCAACTGCGGCTCATCGAGCGTCAGAGCGTGGGGCAGCGCGCACCACGAGCCCTCATCAGCATCGACGTCCAGCAAAACGAAGCGACCAGGATTCTCCGACTGAGCAGTACGGACAAGTCCCCACAGCGAGGCCCCCGCGAGTCCGCTCGGCTCCGTCACCTCGGGGCCGGCGGCCGCGCCGCTCGTCAGGAATACGAGCTTGGCTTCCGCGAAGCGCTCGTCCGCGAGCCACGCCTGCAGCAGGCTCAATGCCTCACGTGTCAGCGCGTGAGCCACCGCCGGCAGAACGTGGCCCGCCTGATCGCCTGTGGCGGTCACGCAATCGACCAGCACCAACGGGACGGGATCGACGGCAAGGCGCTCACCGAGCTCGTCCAGGTCCTTGCAGGCGCAGCGGAGGGCCTCGGAAAGACCCGCCCGCAGACTTGCGCTCACCACTCCGTCGGGATCGCCGAGAACGGCCATAGGCCCGTCGACCTGCTCGGTCGGAACGGGCAGCCCGACCCACTCGACCCCGAACAGAAGCTCCTGGCGAGCCGGCTCGAGACCCGACAGCAGCTCGCTGGACACCGGACGGGCGACCATCGATCCGACCGACGCCACCGGCAGACCGGTCTCATCCGCTATGGCCAGCGTGACCGCATCGCCCGGCAGCGGGGTGAGCGCGACTCGCAGTGCGCTCGCCCCGCTGGAGTACAGCTCTACCTCGCTCCAAGAGAACGGTAGGCGCACATCGCCCTCCCCGGAGTCCAGCAGCGGGATGCCGAGCGCGTGCAGGGCAGCGTCCAACAGGGCCGGATGAAGCCCGAAGCGCCGCGCCACGGCGCGCTGCTCCTGGGACAGGGCGACTTCGGCGAACAGTGTCTGACCCGCTCGCCATACCGCCTGCAGATTCTGGAAGGCGGGGCCGTACTCCAGGCCACGCTCGGCTAGACGCTCGTACAGATCGTCGATTGCCAGGCGCTCGGCGTTCGCCGGAGGCCAGTCTTCCAGAAGCTCGACGGTGGGGAGCGACGGCTCGGACGGCTCGCCGTCCACTAGCAGACCCTGGGCATGGCAGAGCCACTCGGTCGCGGACACCGTGTCCTCGGCAGAAGCCTGTGGGCGCGAATGGATGCTCACGCGGCGCGCTCCCGCCTCGTCTGGCTCCTCGACCAGAATCCGTAGCTGCACGGCGACGCCTTCTGGCAGGACGAGCGGCGCTTGGATGATGAGCTCCCCGAGCCTGGCGCACCCAAGGCGGCTACCCGCTTCCAGCGCGAGCTCCACGAGCGCCGCGCCCGGCACGATCACAGCCCCCGTCACGGCATGGTCGGCAAGCCAGGAATGAGTCTGGAGCGACAGGCGCGCCGTGTACACCCAAGCATCTCGGTCCGGCAGCGCCACCATTGCGTCCAGCAGCGGATGCTCGATCGCCTCCTGCCCCGCCGCCGTTGGGTCGCCCAGGCGTCCGGATGTGGGCGCCAGCCAGTAGCGCTCGCGCTGAAAGGGATAGGTGGGCAGCGGCACGCGCTTGGCTCGCGTTCCCTCGTAGAAGCAGCGCCAATTCACCGGCGCGCCCCGCACCCACGCTTCGCTCAACGAGGTCAGCAGACGATGCGCGCCGCCGTCTTGGCGGCGCAACGTGCCGATCGTGGCGATGGTCGAGGAGCCGGCGGTGGACTCCGATCCGGAGGGCTGGAGGGCCCCCAACTCCTCCTGCGCTTGGGCGGTCTCCTGCACGGCCACCGTGAGCACGGGATGGGGACTTGCCTCGATGAACAGGCCATAGCCGGCTGCCAGCAACGCACCCGTGGCCTCTTGGAAGCGAACCGTGTCGCGTAGATTGCGATACCAGTACTCGCCGTTCAGCTGCCCACCATCGGTGAGCGTCCCGGTGACGGCGGAGTAGAAGGGCGTGTCCCCACTCTGCGGTCGTATCCCGGCGCACCCGTCCAGCAGCTCCTGGCGGATCTGCTCGACCTGGATGGAGTGGGCCGCGTAGTCCACCGGGATCTTGCGCGCCCTGATGTCGGCTGCCTCACATGCCTGCACAAGCAGGTCGAGAGCCGGGATTTCGCCAGATACGACCACCGAGCTGGGGCCATTCACTGCGGCGATGCCCACCGCCTCGCCCAGATCCGCAAGCAACGCGCTCACGGCGTCCGCTCCGCTCGCCACGGAGACCATCCCCCCTTGGCCCGCCAACCGCAACAGCGCACGGCTGCGCAGTGCAATTATGCGCGCCGCATCCGCCAATGACAGAGCACCCGCCACGCACGCGGCGGCGATCTCCCCCTGAGAGTGCCCAACGACCGCTTCCGGGTGCACGCCACAGGCACGCCACAGCTCGGCGAGCGAGACCATCACGCAGAACAGCGCCGGCTGCACGACGTCCACCCGCTCCAAGCTCGGCGCGCCCTGCGCCTGGCGTACCACCTGCGCCAGCGACCAGTCGACGTGCGGCGCGAGCGCCTCTTCACAGGCGGCCATGCGCCGTGCGAACACCGGCGAGCAGTCAAGCAGCTCCGCGGCCATGCCGGCCCACTGTCCTCCCTGGCCGGGAAAGACGAATACGACCCGAGCACCCGCGTCGCAGACGCCCTTCACGACGCCAGCGTCGGACACTCCGCGGCCGAGAGCCTGCAGTCTGCCGAACAGCTCGCGATCGTCGCCGAGGATCACCGCTCTGTTCTCGAAACGCGCGCGAGCAGCAAGCGACAGCCCTATGTCCTGGGGGGCAGGTCGCGACGTCCCCGTGGCGAAGTCGTGCAGGCGCGCAGCCTGCTCGCGCAGGGCGACTTCACCCTTACCGGACAGCGGCCAGGGCGTCAGCGAGCAGGAGAAGGGAGCGCCTAGCGCGGCACCCCCAGCCTCCCCCACTGCCTGACCCTGCGCCATGGGGGAAGGCGCGACGTTCTCCGGCGCCTCAGCGGCCCGCAGGGGCGCCGGCGCACCGGACGGGGATTGACCCTCACCCTCAGTAGCGGGAGCCTCTTCCAAGATGACGTGCACGTTGGTGCCGCTCACCCCGAAGGACGACACACCCGCGCGGCGAGGCTCCCCGGCGGCCGGCCACGCAACCTCGTCGGTGAGCAGCGCCACTGCACCAGCGGACCAATCAACCTGTGTGGTGGGCCGATCGATGTGCAGCGAGCGCGGCAGGCGGCCGTTGCGAATCGCCATCACCATCTTGATCACTCCGCCCACGCCGGCGGCAGCCTGGGAGTGGCCGATGTTGGACTTCAGAGAGCCCAGCCACAGAGGCTTATCCTTCTCACGTCCCTGCCCATAGGTGGCCATTAGCGCTTGGGCCTCGATCGGGTCGCCGAGCACCGTGCCCGTCCCGTGGGCCTCGACCGCCTGAACCTCCTGCGGGGAGACGCCCGCGGCTGCGAGCGCCTGGCGGATGACTCGCTGCTGAGAGGGGCCGTTGGGGGCGGTCAGACCATTGCTGGCCCCGTCCTGGTTGATCGCGCTTCCCTTGATCAGCGCGAGCACCGGGTGATCGAGCCTGCGCGCGTCCGATAGCCGCTCCAACATCACAATTCCGGCCCCCTCGGCAACCCCGGTGCCGTCTGCGGCATCGGCGAACGCCTTGCAACGTCCCTCCGCCGAGAGGACGCGCTGGCGGCTGAAGCCGATCACCAGATTGGGCGTCGCCATGATCGTGACACCGCCGGCCAACGCGAGCGAGCACTCTCCCGTGCGCAGCGCCTGGCAGGCCATGTGCATCGCTACCAGCGAAGAGGAGCAGGCCGTGTCGACCGTCACCGCCGGCCCCTCCAGCCCGAACCAATAAGCCAGGCGACCGGACACCACACTGGCGCCGTTGGTGCCCATATAGCCCTCCAGGCTTTCGCGGAGCGCGCGCTGCTCGATCGACCCGCCGGTCGAAGGCAGGGCATAGTCGTGATAGATCGAGCCTACGAACACGCCGGTGAGGCTTCCCCGCAGCGCACTGGGATCCAAGCCGGCGCCCTCGATCGCCTCCCAGGAAAGCTCCAGCAACACCCTCTGCTGGGGATCCATCGCCAGCGCCTCGCGCGGGCTCACTCCGAAGAAGGCCGCGTCGAAGTCGCCGGGGTCCTCGATGAACCCGCCAGCCCGCGTGTACGTCTTGCCGGCAGCATCCGGGTCGGGGTCATAGAGACTCTCGAGGTCCCAGCCACGATCCTCGGGCAACGGGCCGATCCCATCGCGCCCTTCCGCGACCAGCTCCCATAGATCGTCGGACGAGCGCACACCGCCCGGATAGCGACAGCTCATGCCCACGATCGCGATCGGCTCGTGCGCGGCTGCCAGCAGACGGCGATTCTCGGATCGCAGCCGCTCGGCCTCCTTCAGCGACACGCGCAGCGCCTCGACCACTCGCTCTGCGGACGCGGACATCTCAACTCCCCCCGTTCGTCTCTGTGAGCGACCCCGACTGCTCGATCGTCATACGCACCAGGTCATCCACGTCGAGCGTGTCGATCAGCTCGGTTGCGGGCACGGCAAGCGGATGGCCGGTGTCCTGGCCCAGGCTCAGCAGCGTGTCCAGCAGACCCGTCTCACGCAATCGAGCCAGCGGTATCGATGCGAGCAGCCGACGTACGGAGGCCTCCTCGGCGTTGACCTCTCCGTGGGCCCCCGCGGAGTCGGGGAAGATCTCCTCGAGCAGCCGGCGTACCAGCTCCCTCGGCGTTGGGTGGTCGAACACGAGCGTCGCTGGGAGGCGTAGTCCGGTGGCTGTGTTCAGTCTGTTGCGGAGCTCGACGGCGGTGAGCGAGTCGAATCCGTGTTCCTTGAAGGTGTGGTTGGGGTTTATGGCTTGTGGTGTTGTGTGTCCGAGTACGTGTGCGATGTGTGTGCGGATGGCGTCTAGTGCGATGCGTTCGCGTTCTTGTGGGGGGGCGTTTGTGAG
>DASZGH010000024.1:0-1687 GCA_035938935.1 Solirubrobacteraceae bacterium | reverse complement strand
AAGGGCTTCGGCGAACCGGTCGCGACCTATGAGCCGGTTGCGACCGCGCTGCCTGATCAGCGCGAAGCGGGACGCGAAGGACGTGCACCCGGCGGCGCCCGCGGGTTCCTGCCCATCGAGCTGGACGAGCCCCTCCCGGTTGTCGGACGCGACGCAGAGATGGCCTGGCTCAGGGGAACGTGGCGTCAGGCGCGGCGAGGCTGCGGCAGGGTCATTCTCGTGACCGGCCCGGCCGGCATCGGCAAGACGCGCCTGGCCGGGGCGTTCGCGTCTGTGGTGTACGCGGACGGAGGCTCGGTGCGCTACGCGGGCGCCGGAGGTGCGGCAGGCGCCGAGACCCTCTCCGCCATCCGCGAGGCCTGCGCCCCCTCGCTCCCGGGCCTTTGGGTCCTCGACGATATGGGCATATATCGGGAGTCTGTGGCTTCGCTGAATGCTTCGTTGCACAAGATCGAGTCGGGCCCGGCGCTCGTGCTCGGCCTGGTGCGCGACGCGGGCGGCGATCCGGCCGTGGCACGCCTCGTCGAGGCGGTCGACGTGAACGACGACGGCAGGCGCGAACTCGGCCCGCTTGACGAGCACGGTGTGCGGGCGATCGCTCGGTCATACGTGATCGACGTCGCCGACCTCCCTGCCGAGCAAATCCTGCGCGCCTCGGGGGGCGTTCCCTCGCGCGTGCACGAGTTGGTGGTCGACTGGTCTCGCGACGAGGCTGCGCGCCGTCTCGCCGCCGCCGCGAAGTGGCTGGCGGCTGGGAGGAGCCGTCAGGCGGAGGGCTTGCGATTCGCCGACAACATGATCGCCCTGAAGCTCCGCCGCATCTACGACACGGCCACGCGCGAACAGCTTGCCGGTGTGTGCCCTTACAAGGGCCTCGGCACGTTCGAGGAGTCCGACGCCGCCTATTTCTTCGGGCGTGAGCAGCTCGTCGGCGAACTCGCCGCGCGGTCGGTCGGCTTCGGTCTACTCGGCGTCGTCGGTCCATCCGGGAGCGGCAAATCCTCGCTCGTTCTCGCCGGCCTGCTTCCGTCGCTGGCGGCTGGGTTGCTGCCCGGCAGCGAACGCTGGGGTCGCGCAGTTGTCCGGCCGGGCGCCAGGCCGATGGCGGAGCTGGATAGCGCGCTGTCCGGCGCCGAGCACGGTGAGCGGCTCGTCCTCGTCGTAGACCAGTTCGAGGAGGTGTTCACTACCACCGCGGTTCCGGCGGAGCAGGAGGCCTTCATCGGGCGCCTGGTCGAGCTGGCCAGCGACCCCGCCGTGGCCGTAGCCGTCACGATCCGCGCCGATTACACCGGCCATTGCTCGCTGTACCCCGAGTTCGCCGAGCTGCTTGCCGCGAACCTTGTGCTCGTCGGGCCGATGACCGGCGATCAGCTGCGGCGCGCCATTGAGCTGCCGGCGCGGCGTGTCGGCCTCCGCGTCGAGTCTGCCCTCGTGGACGCACTCGTCGCTGAGGTCAAGGACGAGCCGGGGGGGCTTCCGCTGCTGTCCACTGCCCTCGTGCAGCTCTGGCAGGAACGCTCCGACGGCTGGCTGCGCTACGACGCCTACCTTCGCGACGGGGGCGTCCGAAGCGCCGTGGCGCGCCTCGCCGAGTCGTCCTACGATCAGCTCTCGGAGCGCGAACGGGAAACCGCCATGACCGTCTTCGTCCGGCTGGTCGGTCGGGGCGCCGGGAATGGAGAGG
>DASZGH010000023.1:0-80882 GCA_035938935.1 Solirubrobacteraceae bacterium | reverse complement strand
CGAGGTCGCACCCGAAGCCGAACGCGGCAACCACCGGCTCGGCATCGTCGAGCAGCGTCCCGCCGGCGGCGCGATAGCCAGCGACTTCGAGCTGCTGGTGTCGATCAACCCGGCTCTGCACGGCGCCCAGGTGTCCGAGAGCGACCTCATGCTGAGCACCTGAGCGTGGTGGTCGATCACCGCGCTCTGCAGAGTCCTGTCCGTGACCAGGGCAAGACCCGCTCCACCTGCGTCGGTTTCGCGGTAAGCGCCGCCCACGAGTGGATGGCCGCCGAGGAGGTGGACCTTTCACCCGAGGATGCCATCTGGGCGGGCCACCAGAGTGGCGGCCCACCTCGGGAGGAAAGAACCACCGTCCAGCTGGCGCTCGAAGGTCTCGCCATTCACGGGCATGCGTGGGAGCTGGCCTGGCCATACGGCGATCCCTGCTGGCCGGCGAATCGCCCTCCGGCGGCGTCTCTTCACGCCCATCAATGCGAGCTCCCCCGCTGGAGCGAGCTGGTCCCTGCGACCCTTACGGCGATCGAGCAAGCGCTGAGTGCCGGACTCGCGGTTATGCTCTCGCTGCGGGTTGTCCCAGGTGCCTGGCAGCGACCGTTTCAACCCGAGGTCGGTGGGCTCGTAGACGCTCCCGCCCGACGAGTTGTGCGTGGCGGACACGCGGTGTTGGCCGTCGGCGTAGTCGATAATCAGCAAGCCGGTCGACGCGCGATCGTCAAGAACTCCTGGGGGCTCGAGTGGGGCGTCTCCGGCTATGGCTTCCTCACCGAGCGCTACCTCGATGCGTATCTGAAGCGAGCCTTCCTGTTGGAGAGGGCATGACATTACGGCGCCGTGTCCGTCCGAGCGCGGCTCCGCGAAGCGGTACGCGATAACGATCAGGCGCCTCACGAGACTGCCCGAGACGTCGCTGGGCGTCGATGCTGCTTGACCAAGTTCCGCACAGGCCGCGACCTCGCTAGGGCCGAGAGCATGATGCTTACAAACACCGCAATGCCTACTCCGATTCGCGGATCTAGGGAGATAGGATTGTGCGGGTCAAGAAGCGTCCACGCGAGGTAGGCGAGCAACCCGGCCACGGTCTGGTAGACCGCGATCTTCGGACCAGCGTTGCGGCCTCTTTCACCGAACGGATCATGGGCGATCAAGAAGCCGACTAGGAGACCGAAGAGCGCGACGATCGCCCAACGGCCCAACACCGACCAGCTCCCCGTAAAGGCCATCGTGGCGACAAAGCCGATAACCGCCTCACTGGGTACGTACTCCTCTAGCCACTGAATTGGATCCTTAGACAACGCGGCTTGCCCATCAAGATCTTGAAGTGCCACCGCAGCCGCGATGGACCGGACACTCATGGCTCTCCCTCGTTTTGACTGGCTGTATCTATCCAGCCGGCGTATCAGAAAGCCTACCGGACACTTCGCCTGGTCGCGGCGTGAGACGCCCTGTGTCAACCCTCGGCAGCGTGGATGCGCTGCAGCGCGCCGTGTTGGGCGGGGTTGTAGGGGGTGCGTGTTGCCAGCAGCTCCACAGCACGTGCGTCCACGCGCGCCCGAGCACACGGATGGCGTGCGGATGATCGCAACCACGCTCGCGGGCTCTGCGATAGACGCCTTTGGCCCAGGGATGCCAGTGGCGCGTGCTGTCGGCGAGCACGCTCATGTGCGCTCGCAGGCGCTTGTCGCGGGCCAGCGGAAGGTGGCGTTGCTGCGCTTGCCCGACTGGATCGTGACCGGCGCTTGGCCGGCGTCGGCCGCCAGCGCGTCGCGCGTGGGGTAGCGAGCGCGATTGTCGCCGATCTCCGCCAACAGGCCAGCGGCGCAGATCACGCTTTTTGCGTCGCGGAACAGGCCCAGGAAGATCTTGCCATCCGGATGGGAGCGCACGGCGCCGGCGATCTGGCTGGTGAGCTGGCTGATCTGCTCGACGATCGGGATGAGCGCGGCGACGAGGCCGAGCACGGCGCTGCGACGAGCCTCCACCTCGAGCTCGCCGAGTACCCCCAGCGGTGCGTTGCGCAGGCGCGCAAGCAGCTGGCTGCACACCCGCGGACAGGACGACCACCGGACGTGATTGTGCGAGCCTGAGGCGCTTCTGCACTCCGCCAATACGGCCAGCGCGCTCTCAACCGTCGCCACCGTCCGCTCCCGGCGAGAGCATTTAGTCAATGACGGTGCCCATGGCTCTCGACTGGCCGACGGTTGCCTCCCTGGCGACCGCTGTTGGCACGCTCGTGCTAGCCGTTGCGACGTTCTCCTCGGTGCGGTTCGGGCAGCGCTCGACGCGCATTGCGGAGCGTTCGACGGCCATTGCCGAGCGGGCGCTCTTGCTCGGCCTGCGACCGGTGCTCGCTCCCTCGCGCCCGAATGATCCGCCCGAGACGGTCCGCTTCGGAGAGGGGCGGATGGTGCGCGTCGAGGGTGGCACGGCCGCGGTCGAGCGCGACGGCGAGAGCTACTACTTCGTGATCCCACTTCGCAACGTCGGCAACGGTCTCGCGGTCCTTCAAGCCTGGCGCTTTTTGGCGCGACGTCCGGAGATCGATACCCCGCACGCCGAGCGGGGCGAGCATCGCCCGCAGACACGTGACCTGTACGTGCCAGCGGGCGACACGGGTTTCTGGCAGGGGGCGATACGCGAGCACGACGATCCCTTCCGCGAGGGACTGCGCGAGGCGTTCCTAGCGGGTGAGGTCCTGACCGTCGACCTGCTCTACGGCGACCATGAGGGCGGCCAGCTGACGATCAGCCGCTTCATCCTCACGCGCGAGGAGGATGGCCGCTGGCTCCCCGGCGTGGTCCGCCACTGGCCGCTCGAAGGCGCCGATCCCCGTGGGCGCTAGCGGCGAGCGCTCGCGCGGAGTGGGCAGTTCCGCAGCACTGGCGTACCTGGATTCGTGTGAGAGTAGTGCCGTCGACGCCAGCGTCCCAGCCCTGGGGCATCCCAGGCAGATGCTCCGCGCTTGCGCTTTGCTGGGCCGAGCGAGCGTCCCACCGAGCACCGAGAAGCCGAGCGCAACGGACGAACTCCAAACGCACCGGATGGGATCGGCACAGGGCTACTTGCACCACCGAAGCAGAAGCGCTCAAGTTGCCGCGCATCAGACCCGAGCCTCGTCCATAACGGTCGTCTTGTCGGCGACGATCGAGACGCTTGCTTCCGTGCAGGGAGGCCGGAAGAACGGTCGGTAGCGCTGACTCTGGCTCATCGGGGCGCGGCCGGAGCGGCGGGCTTGATGCTCCAGGAGTGCCGCAGTCGGCACTCCGCGCGTAGCGCCAGGGCATAATCGCCGGCAGCCCGAGCTGCACAAGCTGGCAGCGATGGCCGCAGGTGTCTCCGAGGCACTGCGCGAGCGTGGTGTGGTCGATCCGGGCGCAAGCATCCTGGGCGAGGTTGCAATCGCGATTTCCGCATCTCTTTCGAGTGCTGGGTTGCGCAGAGCGGCGAGCCCGACCTGACCGAGCTGATACGCGCCTTACTCGCTTAACTGCGAGCCCTCACCGCGGGAGAGCCGCTGACGAGCGCTGCTGACTGAAGTTCAGCCGTCGCAGCGATGTTGCGGGCGACACCCAGCTCGATGAGGATGCCGCTCTATCCGTGCGCCGTGGCGGAGTACAGTTCGATCCGATGCCGCTTTATATGGATCGCCACGACCTCCCGGGTGCGACGGCTGCCGATATCGCGACCGCTCACCTGCGCGATCTCGAGGTGCAAGAGAGGTTCGGCGTACGCTTCGTCACCTACTGGTTCGAAGAAGAGGCCGGCAGCGGATTTTGCCTGATCGAGGGTCCCGACAAGGAGTCAGTCGAGGCAGCCCACAGGGCCTCGCACGGGATGCTTCCGCTGAACGTGGTCGAGGTCGACGAGGCGAGCATTCGAGGGTTCTTTGGACGGCTCAATACTCACCCCCCGGGCGAGCCCTACGTAGAAAGCGCCTTCCGAGCGATCCTCTTCACCGACATGGTCGACTCCACTCGTCTCACCCAACAATTAGGTGATCGCGAGGCCATGCAGCTAGTTCGCCAACACGACTCAATAGTGCGCTCTGGCTTGGCGCAGTTCGGCGGCAGCGAAGTCAAGCACACTGGGGATGGGATCATGGCGGCGTTCGACGCGGCGTCCCAAGCGGTCGGCGCGGCGGTGCAAATCCAGCGGGCGCTTGGAGAGCTCAATGCCGGCGGGCAGTCGGGACTGCGGGTGCGCATCGGGGTGGCCGCGGGAGAGCCCGTAACTGAGCAGGATGATCTCTTCGGAGCGGCTGTGCAGCAGGCCGCGCGGCTGTGCTCATGCGCTCAGCCAGATTGCATTGTCGTCTCATCCGGGGTGCACGACCTCTGCCGCGGAAAGGGAATCCGGTTCTCCGACGCGGGGCCACTCGCCGCGAAGGGCTTCGATGAGCCAATCGGGCACTTTGAGGTCGACTGGCGCGATTGACCTCACGGACGCATGCGAACGCCAGGGGTCGATCCCGCCCGCATCGCACGCTGAGCGTAAAGGCGCCGCGGAGGCGTAGACACTTCCACGCAGGCGAGTCTCGCTTCGCGCGAAGGAGGCCAAAGACTGGGCGGACACGAGATAGTGTCCGCCGTAGGCGGCCGAGCTTCGACGGTTGGCGCGTCAGCCGACGCCAATCTTGTCGAGCGTCGCGATGAGTGTCGGCGACAGCAAGTGATGTTCGCCTCAAGCGGCCCAAAGTCTGCGCCAAACGCCGGCCCAGAACCCGGCGTGCTTCATTCCGTCACCGCAACGTCACCGCAGATCGCTAGTCTGGATGTCCTCAGATGACCGTGTTCGTCCGCCCGGACGGCCACGGCGAACCAAACCAGAAAGGCCCAGATATGGCGCTATTGCTGAGGATTCAGCGCCATCAGGGTCCTTGTAATCCTCAAGCGGCGGACGGGCCTCGAACCCGCGACCTCAAGCTTGGGAAGCTTGCGCTCTACCAACTGAGCTACCACCGCGCTGTATCGAGATATTACGCCGCCGCGCACCACCGTCACGCTGCGGCGGGCGAAGCCCACGATCGAGGCGCCGCCTGGAGGCTGCTGGCGCAATACCCTTCCGTCGATGACCAAACGCCTGTACGCGCCTCTGATCGTCGGCCTGGCGGGTGCCGCACTGATCGGCCTGCTCGTGTACGGGGTATCGGCGAAATCTCCAACCCACACGCTTGACGACGCCGTCGCCCAGGGCATTCATCCAAACGCACCATCCGCGGAGGAGGCGCTGCCCTTGCTTGCAGAGGGCCGGCGGACTTCGCTTGCGTCTTACCGAGGCAAGGTCGTGCTGCTCAACATCTGGGCGTCATGGTGTCCCCCATGCCAGGAAGAGGCGCCGCGAATCGAGCGTGTAGAGCGGGAGCTGTCTCGCCATGACGGCATGGTGCTCGGCGTCGCCTACGAGGACGCCACACCCGACTCTCTGAGTTTCGTCAAGCGCTATCACCTGACATATCCGACCGTGCGCGACCCAACCGGCGAATTCGCCCACTCATACGGCACCAACGCTCTACCCGAGAGCTTCGTGATCGACCGCGACGGCCACATCGTGGCGATCTCACGCGGGGAAGCGAGCGATACATTCCTCGAGCGTGCCGTAAAGCTCGCGGAGCAGTCGTGATGGTCAGGCGCCCCATCCTCACGGTGGTCGCAGCGGTGTTCTTCATAAGCGTCGCAACGGCAGACGGAGCAACTACCACGCTGCCGACGATCGAACGCCAGGTGATGTGCGTCACCTGCAAGATCCCGCTGAACGTGGCCGAATCGCCACAGGCCAACCGCGAGCGAGCCTTCATCCGCGGGCTGATCGCACAGGGCCGCAGCGAAGCACAGATCAAGCGCACCTTGGTCGACGAATACGGTCCGGCGGTGCTGGCCCTGCCGAGCGCCAAAGGCTTCGACCTGGCCGCCTATCTCGTCCCCGCCGCGGTGGTCCTAGCCCTGATCGTCCTGCTGGCGGTACTGCTTCCGGACTGGCGACGGCGGGCGGGCGCGCAGCGAGAGCCGGACGGCGAAGCTCCAAGTCTCAGCCCCAGTGACGCGGCGCGCCTGCAGGCCGACCTCGAGCGTTTCGACTGAGACCGGCTGCGGAGACCGGCTGCGCCCAGCCCGGCACGACCGCCTCGACACCACGGCCAAGAGAGCCCGTGCGCCTACATCTCTGACGGTGCGCTCACCCCGAGCAGGTCGAGCGCCGCCGCCAGCGTTCGCATCGAGGCGACGCATAGCGCCAGCCGCTGCGATTCGAGCGCGTCGGACTCGGCCCCAAGCACGCGGCAGTCGCGGTAGAAGGCGGTGAACCTCTGCGCCAGCAGCAGGGCGTAGGCGGCGATGCGGTGGGGCGCCCGCCGCTCGGCCGCCGCGCGCACCTCGCCCGGGAAGGCCAGCAGCTCCTTGACGAGCGAGCGCTCGGCCGGGTCCAGCGGCTCGCGGGCCTCGCCAGCGCTCGCGCCGGCGTCGCCGCTCGCGAGCGCGCTGTCCACACGCTCGGCGCCCGCCTTCTGCAGCATCGACACAATCCGCGCATGCGCGTACTGCACGTAGTAGACGGGATTCTCGCTTGACTGCTCGCGCGCCAGGTCCAGATCGAGGTCGATCGTCGTGTCGTGCGAGCGCGAGAGCAGATACCAGCGCGCCGCATCGACTCCGATCTCCGCCAGCAGGTGCTCGAGCGTGACGAACTCGCCGGCGCGCTTTGACATCTGCGCGCGCTCGCCGCGCCGCACCAGGTGCACCAGTTGCATGATCAGCATCTCCAGATGCCCGGGGTCCCCGCCAAGTGCCTCGTAGGCGGCCTTCATCCGGGCCATGTAGCCGTGGTGATCGGCCCCCCACACGTCGATCTGGCGCTGAAAGCCGCGCTCGCGCTTGTCCTGGTGGTAGGCGATGTCCGAGGCGAAGTAGGTGTGCTCGCCGCTCGAGCGCACGAGCACGCGATCCTTGTCGTCGCCGAAGCCGGTCGTGCGCAGCCACAGCGCCCCCTCGCTGCGATAGGTGTGCCCGCTGCGCTCGAGCAGCGCCAGCGCATGGTCGACCGGGCTGACCGGCTCGCCAGCGGGACCGCGCAGATCGGCGCGCGGTGCGTGCAGCGCACTCTCATACGCCCAGCGGTCGAAGCTCTGCACGCGAAAGGCGCCGAGCGAGGACTGCATCCGAGCGACCATCGCGGTCACGGCGGCCGCCCCCAGCTCGGCCGGAGCGAGCTGGCCGATCGGAGATCCCGCTACGTGCCCCGCATGGGGTATTGATCTCCGATCGGCGGCGCTGGGCACACCGAGCAGCTCCTCCACCTCGGCGACGAGCGCGGGCACGTAGTCGCCCCGGTACCCATCCTCGGGGACCTGCTCGCCGCGCGCCAGCGCGGCGATCGACTCGCCCAGCTTGAGCACCTGCGACCCGGCGTCGTTGACGTAGAACTCGCGCTCCACGCGGTGCCCGTGGAAGGAGAGCACCCGTGCCAGCGCATCGCCGTAGGCGGCGTTGCGGGCGTGGCCGACGTGCATCGGGCCGGTCGGGTTGGCCGAGACGAACTCGACGAGCACGCGCTCGGGCTCGGCGGCCTCGCCGCGCCCGAAACGATCGCCGGCCGTGATCGCGGCCACGAGGGCCGCCCGGTGCCAGGCGTCCGAGAGGAACAGGTTCAGGAACCCCGGGCCGGCCACCTCGAAGCGCTCGAGCTGCTCCCCCAGCCGCCCCGAGAGCGCCTCGCCCAGCCGCTGTGCGACCTCGCGCGGCGCCGCGCCGGCCGCCGGCGCGAGCAGCAGCGCAGCGTTAGTCGAGTAGTCGCCGAAGTCGGCCTGCGGCGGCCGCTCCAGCGCGACCGAGCCGCGAACCCCGTCGCCGCCGTAGAGCTCGCGCGCGAGCTCGAGCACGGTCTCGCGAAGCCCCTTTTCGCTCGTCCTCTCGCTCACAGTGGACCCGTCGTCTCGCTCACGGCGATGATCTTATGGACCGCGCGAGCGCCGACCGCGCGCCCTCCCCCGCCGGGGTTGCGATACTTGCTGTGTGAACGATGAGAGCCAAGGCGCCGAGCGCCACATAAACATCCACCTCTCCCCCGAGATCATGGGGGGCGTGTACGCGAACTTCGCGAACGTGAGCCACTCCGACTACGAGTTCACGGTGACCTTCGCAAGGGTCGATCACGAGGTCGAGGCCGAGGAGGTGCCGGGTGTTGTCGTCTCGCGCGTGAACCTCTCGCCTCGCTTCATGCGCGAGCTGATCGACGCGATGGAGGACAACTACTCGAAGTGGCGCACGCGCGAGGGCATCAAGAACCTGCCCGAGTACGGCGGCACCGAGAGCGAGGAAGGCGAAGGCGACCAGTAGCGAGCCCCGCGCCGCCGCCGCAGGCGCGAACCAGAGGGGACGGGTGAAGGCCGGATGAAGGTCGCTGTGGTCTCGGACATCCATTCCAACCTGCAGGCGTTCGAAGCGGTCCTGGAAGCGGTCGCCGCCAGCGAGGCAGAGGAGCTGTGGTGCCTCGGCGACCTCGTCGGCTACGGCGCTGACCCCGACGCCTGCGTCGAGCTGGCCCGCCGCCATGTCGCAGTGTGCCTGGCCGGCAACCACGACATGGCGGTCGCAGGCGTTCTGGCGCTCGAGGACTTCACGCGGGGTGCGAGCGTCGCCGTCCAGTGGACGCGCGAAGTGATCGACCCAGTCAATCTCGCCTACCTGACCGAGCTCGAGCCCAAGGGCCGCGAGGACTCGCTCGGCCTCTACCATGCCAGCCCGCGCGATCCGGTGTGGGAGTACGTGCTCTCGGACCTGCTGGCCGATCTGTGCCTGGACGCGCAGCCGGACCGGGTGTGCCTGATCGGACACTCGCACATAGCCTCGGCTTTCGTGCGCCGCGATGGTGAGCCGGCGACCGGCGAACCACGCCGCGAGGGCACGCGGTTGGACCTATCCAGCAGCGAATGGCTGCTCAATCCCGGCAGCGTCGGGCAACCGCGCGACGGCGATCCGCGCGCCGCCTGGCTGCTGCTGGACCTGGACGACCAGCTCGCCTCCTACCATCGAACCCCATACGACGTGTCGGGCGCCGCTGCCGCGATCAAGGCCGCTCGCCTGCCAAACTCGCTCGCCGAGCGCCTGGAGTACGGTCAATGAGCCTTCCCCATCATTCGCAAACCCCCCCTGCGCGGCCCATCAAGTTCCTAGCCGCCGCCCTGCTCGGCGTCGCGGCGGCCGTACTGGTCGCCTGCGGCAGCTCGGGCACCGGCCTGATCCCGGCCGCCAGCGCCGGCCCGCTGCAAAGCGACTTCGAAGCTGTCGCCCAAGCGGCGCAGAGCGGCAACGGCAACTGCCTGACCACCGAATCCAAGCTCGGCAAGACCGAACAGGACTTCCTCGCTCTGCCCGCCTCGGTCGACGCGGGCCTGCGCAGGCGCCTGCACGAAGGGATCGCCAACCTGCGCAAAGTGGCGCTCGCGATGTGCGCACAGCCCTCAGCGGGGGCTACGACCACGACGCCGACGACGACAGCGCCGACTACCACGCCCAGCACCACGACGACGACGACAACGACCACACCGACTACCACCACGCCGACCACCCCGACGACGACGACAACAACGCCGCCCAACAACGGCGGTGGCACTCCCGCGCCCGAAGAAAGCGAAGAAAGCTCGGGCAAAGGGAAAGGCAAAGACAAAGGCGAAGTGGAAGGCAACAGCGGCGCCGCGGGCGCCGGCGGCGCCAGCCCGGAAGGCGGCCGGTGAGCGTGCAGGAGATAGCGGGCCGCTACGAGCTGCGCGAGCGGCTGGGCATCGGCGGCATGTCGCAGGTCCAGCTCGCCTTCGACCGGCGCCTGGAGCGGCGCGTGGCGATCAAGCTGCTGGCCGAGCACCTCGCCGAGGACCCGACGTTCGTCTCGCGCTTCCAGCGCGAGGCGCAGGCGGCGGCGCGCCTGATCCACCCCAACATCGTCCAGGTGTTCGACTCCGGCCAAGACGAGCGCACCGGCCAGTACTTCATCGCGATGGAGTACATCGAGGGCCAATCGTGCGCGGAGATCCTGCGCGACGACGGCTGGGTCGATGTCGACGAGGCGGTGGGGATCGTCGAACAGGCCTGCGAGGGCCTGCACTACGCGCACCGCAACGGCGTCGTGCACCGCGACGTCAAGCCCGGGAACCTGCTGCGCTCGCGCGAGGGTGAGGTCAAGCTCGCCGACTTCGGCATCGCCAAGGCCACCGAGCAGTCGAGCATCACCCAGGTCGGCTCGGTGCTAGGCACCGCCGCCTACCTAGCCCCCGAGCAGGCGCGCGGCGAGGAGGCCGGCCCACGCGCGGACCTGTACGCGCTCGGCGTCGTCGCCTACCAGCTGATCTCAGGACGCCTGCCCTACGAAGCGGCGTCGCTGACCGAGCTGGCGCTCAAGCAGCAGCAGGAAGAGCCGGCGATGCTCGACACGCTCGTGGCGGCGTGCACCCCCGAGCTCGCCTACGCGGTGGCGCGAGCGCTCGCGCTCGACCCGCGCGACCGTTACGAGAGCGCGCGTGAGATGGGCCGGGCGATCGGCGACGGCGCGCTCGGCATCGCCCCCGCCGAGCCACGTAGCGCCCGTGCCGCAGCGCCCGCGACCGAGGCCACCACCGTGCTCGCCGGCGCCGGCCGCGCGAGCGAGGGCGCCACGCGGCGCGAAGCGGCTGTGGTCCCGCGCCAGCCCCGCCGCGGACCCGCGCGCCAGCCGGCGCCGAGGCCGGTCGCTGCCGCACCCCGCCGCTCGGCGGGAGCGCGCCGCCTGACGAGCGCTGTCGTAGCGCTGCTAGCCCTGGCAGGTGTGATCGCGTTGATCGTCGTGCTCAGCTCGCCCGCGCCGACGAAGGTCACGCTGCGCAACGTCTTCTACAACGACGTGCAGGAATCGGCCGAAGCGCTGAGGCAGCTGGTCGGCGAAAACACCAAGTAGAAGCCGGGGCCTTGCCCTCTCGTGCAAGGCCCCGGGCAACCGTCACTTGCCGCCCAGCAGCGTAGCGGCAACCGCAGACAATTGTCCGTCAAGTATCGCCTGGCGCAGATCCCCCATCAGCCGGGCTATGAAGGCGAGGTTGTGCTCGGTCAGCAGCCGCACCCCGGTCAGCTCGCGCGACCGCGCCAGATATGCGAGGTAGGCACGCGAAAGGCCGCGTGAGCACGCATGGCAGGCACACCCATCCATCAAAACCTGCTCCGAGGTCCGCCACTCGCTATTGGTCAGATCGACTCGCCAGCGTTTATCCGGCTCAGACACGAGCGCCGTGCCGTGGCGGCCGAGGCGGGTCGGCATCGCGCAGTCAAACGTGTCGATGCCCAGCTCGACGCCGCGAATCAGGTCGTCGATCTCGCCGATGCCGAGCAGGTGGCGCGGCAGCGTCTCGCGCTCTCCCCCCAGCTCGTCGGTGGCCCACCCCACCACCTCGTACATCTGCGCCTTCTCGGCCCCGAGCGAGCCGCCGATCGCCACCCCCTCACAGCCGCTGGCCGCCACCAGCCGGGCGGAGGCGCGGCGCATGTCCTCGTAGACGCCCCCCTGCACGATCCCATAGACGAGCTGGTCGGGCGGCCCGTGCTCGCCGTGCCAGGCAAGGCAGCGCTCGAGCCAGCGGTGGGTGCGCTCGGTCGAGCGCTCGGTGTAGTCGCGGTCGACGTGGAAGGGCGTGCACTCGTCGAAGACAAGCGCGATGTCCGAGCGCAGCGCCGCCTGCACGCCCATCGAGTCCTCCGGGGATATGAAGCGCTCGCGCCCGTCGAAGTAGGAGCGAAAGCGCACCCCGTCCTCCTCGATCGCGAGGATCGCCCCCTCGCGCTGGCCCGCGCCGTGACGGCCGCGGGATGGGCGGGCCTTAATCTCCTCAGCTACCGTGCCGTGCCCCATCGAGAACACCTGAAAGCCGCCTGAGTCGGTGACGATCGGCCCGTCCCAGCCCATGAATTCGTGCAGCCCACCGAAGCGCTCGATCAGCTCGGCGCCGGGGTTGAGCATTAGATGGAAGGTGTTGCCGAGCACCATCTCGTAGCCGAGCGCGGCGACCTCCTCAGGCAGCAGCCCCTTGACGGTGGCCTTGGTCGCCAGCGGGACGAACGCGGGCGTGCGCACGTCACCGTGCGCGGTATGCAGCACCCCCGCGCGGGCGCGGTTGGCGCCGTCGCGGGCTTCAATCGCGAATGCCACGACGCGCCATCCTAGAGGCGCGCCGCCGTCGTGCCGCCAGGCCCTAATGTGGACAGGGGCGCGACCGTGCCCGACCCATACCGGACGCCCGCTTCACACATGCTCGCCGCGCTCCTGAACGTCACCCACCTCGTCGAAGTCTTCGGCTACCCGCTGCTGTTCCTGGTCGTGACGGCGGAGTCAAGCGGCGTCCCCGTCCCAGGCGAGACGGGCCTGATCGCGGCGGCGGTGGCGGCAAGCCAGGGCAAGCTGCAGATAGAGCTGGTGATCCCAATCGCTGCGGCAGCGGCGATCATCGGCGACAACATCGGCTACCAGATTGGCCGCAAGGGGGGTCGATGGCTGCTGGAACGACCGGGCCGCTTCGAACGCCAGCGCCAGCAGGTGATCGTCAGCGGCGAGCCGTTCTTCGAGCGTCACGGACCGAAGGCGGTCTTCTTCGGGCGCTTCATCCTCGGCCTGCGCGTCTGGGCATCGTGGCTTGCCGGCGCGACGCACATGCGCTGGCGCTCCTTCTTCCTCTGGAACGCCCTGGGCGGCATCTGCTGGGCAACCGCGATCGGCCTGCTCGCCTACTTCCTCGGCCACGCCGCGGGCAACGCGATCCAGACCTTCGGACTGTTCGGCCTGTTCGCGGTACTGGTCGTGCTCGTGGGCCTGTTCGTAGCCCACCGCCGCCACAGCCGCGCCGCGCGAGCGCCGAATGCTGACGACCGCCACACCGCTACCGTCGAGGGCGAGCGCGTAGAGAGCGAGCTGTAGTTCGGGCTCGTCAGGCGCCGCAGCAGCCGACGCCGATGCGTTCCCACATGCGCCCGAGCGCCTCGAGCTCGCGCTCGGAGAAGTGCGAGAGGAAGTGCTCGCGCACGACCGCGCGGTGGGTTCCGCGCGCGGCGGCCAGGCGCTCACGGCCGGCATCGGTCAGGCAGGCGAAGGCTCCGCGGGCGTCCTGCTCGCAGCTGCAGCGCACGAGCAGCTCGTCGCGCTCGAGGCGGTCGACCAAGCGCGTCAGTCCGCTGCGCGAGAGCTGGGCCTGCTCGGCCAGGTCGCACATCCGCATCCTGCCGCCGGGCGCGTCGATCAGGTGCTGGAGCACCTCGTAGGAGCTCAGCTGCAACCCGTGCTCGCGCTCGAGGCGACCCTCGAGACGCTTGGCAAGCGAGGCATGGGCACGCAGCAGACCGCGCCAGGCGCGCAGCTCAGCTTCGCTGAGGTGGTCCGGCTCTCCGGCGCTCGACTCCTCCCCCGGAGCGAGCTTCAGGACCGTCGCGGTTGCTGTTGCCGTGGACATGACGATGCTCTGCACTGACTGCGTGCTAGCACGAACATAGCAGCGTCGGCCACGCGAAAACGGCTCAGCGGCTCGCGCTTGGGCGCCTCCTGGTGGCCGACCACGCCCACCACATCATCAGCGGCTGCAGCGGCAGCCGCGCGTACAACGCCCAGCGGGGAATGCGCCGAAACTCCTCCGGCGAGCGCGCCATGTGCAGGTTGGCTGGAAACACGGCAGCCAGCAGCGCGATCAGGCCGAGCCCAGCGGGACGGCGCGTCCACGGCAGCAGCACGCCCAGGCCGCCGACGATCTCCGCCACGCCGCTGACGGCAACGACCTCGCGCGAGCGCGACTTCAGGCTGGGCGGCACGATCCGCTCGTAGGCGCGCGGCATCAAGAAGTGGTTGACGCCGGCGCCGAGGAAGGCGATCCCGAGCGCCAGCCAGCCGCGGCGCCGCTCCTGCTCGTCGCTCACGGCGTGCTCGCCTCGATCAGCGAGCGCCCGGTCATCTCCGGCGGCTGGGCGATGCCAAGCAGGTCGAGCACCGTGGGCGCCACGTCGGCGAGGATACCCCCCCGCGCGCGCAGCGTCAGGCCGGGCGCGGTGACGATCAGCGGCACCGGGTTGAGCGAGTGCGCGGTGTTGGGGGAGCCGTCGGGCTCGAGCATGTGATCGGCGTTGCCGTGGTCGGCGGTCACGACGGCGACTCCGCCGCGCTTGGCGACCGCGTCGAGCACCTGGCCGAGGCACTCGTCCACCGTCTCGACCGCTGCCACGGCCGCTCCGATCACCCCGGTGTGGCCGACCATGTCGGCGTTGGCGAAGTTGACGATCCCGAATCGGAACCCACCCGCCCCGTTCTCGCTCCAGGCGGCAACGAACGAGGTGGCGACCTCGCGGGCGCTCATCTGCGGCTTGTGGTCGTAGGTGGGCACATCGCGCGGCGAGGGCGCCAACTCGCGTCGCTCGCCCCCATAGGGGGCCTCCTTGCCGCCGTTGAAGAAGTAGGTGACGTGGGGATACTTCTCGGTCTCGGCGGCATGCAGCTGGCGCGCCCCGCTGAGCGCGATCACGCGCGCGAGCGTGGTTTTCGGCCGCTCAGGCGCGAAGGCGACGGGATAGGGCCACCCCTCCTCGTACTCGGTCAGGGTCGCGAGCCGCGCCACCGGCTCGGCGCCACCGCGGTCGATCTCGCCGAAGGCCGGCTCGGCCAGGGCGCGGACGATCTCGCGCATGCGATCGGGACGGAAGTTGAAGCACAGGATGCTGTCGCCCGGGCGGATGCAGGCCTCCGCGCCGACCGTCGTCGGCTCGATGAACTCGTCGGTCTCGCCGCGCTCGTAAGCGTCGCGGACGGCCTGCTCGCCGCTCACTGCGTGGTGAGGTGCGCGGCCGTGGACGAGTAGATCGTACGCGCGTTGCGTGCGCTCCCAACGGCGGTCGCGGTCCATCGCCCAGTAGCGGCCGACGACGGTGCCAACGCGGGCGCGGTCGTCACCGTCGAGCTCGGCCAGGAAGGCGGCGCCGGCGTGCGGCAGCGTGTCGCGCCCGTCAGTGAAGGCGTGCACGACCACATCGCTCTCCGGCGCAATCTGAGCCGCCAGCGCGATCAGCGCGCGCAGGTGATCGAGCGAGGAGTGCACGCCGCCGTCGGAGACGAGCCCGAGCAGGTGCACGCGCGGCGCGCCACCGATCGGCAATCGACTGGATCGCCGATCGGCCAGCGCCTCGCGCAGCACAGGATTCTCGACCAGCACGCCGCTCGCAACCGCCTCGCCGATGCGCACCAAATCCTGCTTGACGATGGCGCCCGCGCCGAGGTTCAGGTGCCCGACCTCGGAGTTGCCCATCTGGCCCTCCGGCAGGCCGACGGCGGCGCCGCAGGCGCTCAGCGTCGTGTGCGGATACGTCGCCCACAGCCGGTCGAACACAGGCGTGCGCGCGAGCGAGATCGCATTGCCGGGGCCGGGCTCGGCCATGCCCCAGCCGTCGAGCACGACCAGGCACACGCACGGCGCCGCCATCGCTCAGCCCCGCGCAGCCGCGACGATCGCCGCGAACGACTCGGCCTGGAGCGAGGCCCCGCCGACCAGAGCGCCGTCGACATCCGGGAGCGACAGCAGCTCAGCCGCGTTCTCGGGCTTGACAGAGCCGCCGTAGAGGATGCGGACGCGCTCGGCCGCCTGCGCTGAGCGCCCGGCGATCAGCGCACGAACGAACGCGATCGCCTCCTGCGCCTGCTCAGGGGTGGCGACCCTGCCGGTGCCGATCGCCCAGATCGGCTCGTAGGCAATCGCCACCCCGTGCAACTGCTCGTCGGACACCGAGGCGAGGTCCTCGCCGATCTGGTGGCGCAGCTTGCGCTCGGTCTCACCGGCCTCGCGCTCGGCCTCGGTCTCCCCCACGCACAGGATCGGCGCCAGCCCGGCGTTTAGCGCGGCGGACAGCTTGGCCGCCAGCGCGCGGTCGCTCTCGGCGAACAGCTCGCGCCGCTCGGAGTGCCCGAGCACCACCCCCGCCACATCCAGCTCGGCGAGCATCGGCGCCGAGACCTCGCCGGTGAACGCGCCCTCGGGCTCCTGGTGCACGTTCTGCGCATAGACCTCCACGCGCGAACCGCGCGCCGAGTCGACCATCGCGCGCAGGTCTGTGAACGGCACGCAGATCGCCACGTCCACCTCGCTGACCGAGGACACTCGCGGCAGCAGCGCCTGGATGTACTCCTCAGCTTGGGACTCGGTCTTGTACATCTTCCAGTTCCCCGCCACCAGCGGGATGCGCGTGTGCGCGCTCACGCGACGCTGGCCCCCTCGAGCGCCTGCACGCCCGGGAGCGTCGCGGGTGGGTGGGATCCAATCGACTCGAGCGTCGCGCCGCCGCCGGTGGACAGGTGGTCGACGGCGTCCTCCAGCCCGAAGCGCGCCAGCGCGGCGGCGGAGTCGCCGCCGCCGACGACGGTCATTCCCGGCGCCTTGGCCACCGCCTGGGCGACCGCGCGTGTGCCACCCGCGAACGGCTCGCACTCGAAGGCCCCCATCGGCCCGTTCCAGAACACCGTCCCGGCGCTGGCGATCTCCCGCGAATAGCGCTCGACCGTGCCCGGTCCGATGTCGAGCCCCATCCAGCCGTCGGGAACGTCCACCGAGTCGAGTATGCGCGACGCGGCGTCCTCGGCCAGCCGCTCGCCGATCACCAGGTCGCTCGGCAGCAGCAGCCGCGCCTGGCTGGCGCCCTCAGCTTGGGCCAGCAGACGACGGGCGTGTGGAATCTCCTCCTCGTCGCACAGCGACGACCCAACCGTGTGCCCCTGGGCGCACAGGAACGGGAAGCACATTGCGCCGCCGATGATGACGACGTCGGCCAGAGCCAGGAAACGGTCGATCACGGCGATCTTGTCTGCCACCTTGGCGCCACCGATGACCGCGATGAGCGGCCGCTCGGGGTTCTCCAGGATGCCCGTCAACGTCCGCACCTCGCGTTCGAGCAGCAACCCGGCCGCGCTCGGCAGCAGCGCTGCGACGCCGGTCGTGCTCGCATGCGCGCGGTGGGCAGCGCCGAAGGCGTCGTTGACGTAAGCGTCGGCCAAGCCGGCCAGCGCCCGCGCAAAGTCGGGGTCTCCCGCGGTCTCGCCGGGGTCGAAGCGGACGTTCTCGAGCACGAGGATGTCGCCGCCTGAGAGCCCGGCGGCGAGCTCGCGCGAGCGCTCGCCGACCACCTCGGGCGAGAGCGTGACCTCCGCGCCCGTCAGCTCGCGCAGTCGCTGCACCACAGGCGCGAGCGACAGGTCGGCCTCGGGCCGGCCCTCGGGGCGGCCGAGGTGAGAGACAAGGATCAGCCGCGCGCCGCGTGCGCGCAGCGCTTCGATCGTGGGCAGCGCCTGCACGATCCGCGTGTCATCGGCGACCACCGGCTCGCCCTGCTCGTCCTTGCGCAGCGGCACGTTGAAGTCCACGCGCACGAGCACCCGCTTGCCGCGCACGTCCAGCTCGTCGATGCTCTTCATCGCCTCACGCTCCTGGGCCTCCTGCCTCGGGGACCTGCCTGCTGGTCTGTTTGCTGTTTACCCCGATCGCCGCCAAAGCGCCCACCAAGGGGGAACGGCACGCCTTCACAGAATCTTCTGCACGAGGTCGACGAGCCGGTTGGAGTAGCCCCACTCGTTGTCGTACCAGGCGACGACCTTCAGCATCGTGCCGTCGATCAGCGCGGTCAGCTGGGAATCGACGATCGAGGAGTACGGCGAGCTGACGATGTCGCTGGAGACGATCGGGTCCTCGGTGTAGGCGAGCAGCCCCTGCATCGGCCCGCTCTGCGACGCCGTCTTCAGCGCCGCGTTTACCTCCTCGACACTCGTCTCGCGTTCGCACTCGACGGTCAGGTCGACCACCGAGCCGGTGGGCACGGGGGCGCGCACGGCGAAGCCGTGCAGCTTGCCCTGCAGCTCGGGCACGACCAGCCCGATCGCCTTGGCCGCGCCGGTCGAGGCCGGAATCAGGTTGATCGCGGCGGCGCGGGCGCGGCGCAGGTCTTTGTGCGGCAGGTCCTGCAGTCGCTGGTCGGCGGTGTAGGCGTGGATCGTCGTCATCAGCCCGTGCTTGACGCCGACCGTGTCCACGAGCACCTTCGCCACCGGCGCCAGACAGTTGGTCGTGCAGGAGGCGTTGGAGATGACCTGGTGGAAGTCGCGGTCGTAGGCGGAGTCGAAGTTGACGCCGAGGACGACAGTCACGTCGGGATTGGTGGCGGGCGCTGAGATGACGACCTTCTTGGCGCCCCCGGCCAGGTGCTTGGCGGCGCTGTCGCGGTCGGTGAACAGCCCGGTGGACTCGATCACGACGTCGACGCCGAGCCCTGCCCAGTCAAGCGCCCCGGGGTCGCGCTCGGCCAGCACCTTCAGCTCGCGGCCGTCGACAGCGATCGTGTGCTCGTCGCGCATCGCCACCTCGCCGGGGTAGGGCCCGAGGATCGAGTCGTACTTCAGCAGATGCGCGAGCGTACGACAGTCGGTCAGGTCGTTGACCGCGACCCACTCGATCTCGCCGACGTCTTGCCGAGCCATTGCGGCGCGGAACACGTTCCGGCCGATGCGACCGAATCCGTTGATCCCCACGCGTACGGGCATTCACAGCCTCCTAACGAAAAGAGGGCCGCGACTGCGCACCCTCTATGCCAGATGAACGATGCCGGGCGTCGGCCCGGCGCGGGCGGGAAAGGCTATCAGCGGCCTACCCTGCCGCTCCCGCCGGTGCTCACTCCGCGGCGACTGGGCCGGCCTCAGCGCTCGTGCGAGCGCTTGCCGATGTCGCGGTGGGCTACCGCCACCGTGAGATCGTCGCGGTCTGAGTAGCGCGCCGCCAGATGCTCGGCGATCGCCACCGAGCGGTGCCGGCCGCCGGTGCAGCCGATCGCGATCACCAGATGCGCCTTGCCCTCGGCGACGTACTCGGGCAGCAGGAAGTCGAGCAGCGCGTGCAGGCGCTCGTACAGCTCCTGCAGGCGCCCGTCGCGGGCGATGTAAGCCACCACCCGCTCGTCGTGGCCGGTCAGCTCGCGCAGCTCGGCCTCGTAGTGGGGGTTGGGCAGGAAGCGAACGTCGAAGGCGAGATCCTCCTCGCGCGGCGGCCCGTGCTTGAAGCCGAAGCTCATGAACGTCAGCGCCAGCCGCCCAGCGCTCTGGCGCGGCAACAGCTCCTCGCCGATGCGTGCGCGCAGCATCGCCGCCGACATCCCGGTCGTGTCGATCACCATGTCGGCGCGCGAGCGCAGCGGTTCCAGCAGCGCACGCTCGGCTGCCACGCCCTCGGCAATCGAGCCGTGCGGGGCCAGCGGATGGCGGCGGCGGGTCTCCTTGTAGCGAGTGGAGAGCGTCTGCTCGGCGGCCTCAAGGAACAGCACGTGGTGGGCGATGCCGAGCGCCTGCAGGTCGTCGACCACGGCGGTCAGCGCCTCGAAGTAGACCCCACCGCGCACGTCGGAGACCACGGCGGCGCGCTCGACCTTCGATCCCTCGTGCACGAACAGCTCGACCAGCGAGCGGATCATCTCCGGCGGCAGATTGTCGACGCAGAAGTAGCCGGCGTCCTCGAACACGTTCATCGCCGTGGACTTGCCGGCCCCCGAGTACCCGGTGATGACGACGAGGTCCTGTAGACGCGACGTACTCGTCGGTCCGTTCTGCTCGCGCGGGGGCACCGGCCTGGTTGCGGCCATTTGCAGTCATTGTGCCCATCACGGCGGGGGAAAGCGGTAGTAGGGAGCTAAGGACCTACTGGGATAGGTCCTTAGCCGGCTCGGTGCAGCCGCGCGTGTATGTCGCGTGCGGTCTTCGCCGGCAACCCGGGGACCCTCTGCAGCTCCTCGCGAGAGGCCGCCAGGATCGCCTCGGGCGAGCCGAAGTGGGTGAGCAGCGCGCGCTTGCGCGCCGGCCCGATCCCCGGCAGCCCGTCGAGTAGCGAGCCGGTCATCGCGCTGTCGCGGCGCGAGCGGTGATGGGTGATCGCGAAGCGGTGCGCCTCGTCGCGCACGCGCTGAAGTAGCTGCAGCTCGGGCGTGGAGTGGTCGAGCACGAGCGGATCGGACCGATCGACGAGGAACACCTCCTCGATCCGCTTGGCCAGCGAGACGACGGCCACGCCGCGCGCGCGAAACCCTTCCAGCGCCCCGACGCCAGCTGCGAGCTGGCCCTTGCCGCCGTCGATCACGACGACGCCCGGCAACGCAGCGAAGCTGGCATCGTAGGCGGGGTCGTGCGGGGAGACGTCGGCCTGGCGCTCCCACTGCGCGTAGCGGCGCGAGAGCACCTCGGCCATCGAGGCGTAGTCGTCGGAGCGGGCGGGATCTCTAATCGTTCTGATCCGAAAGCGGCGGTAGTCGGACTTCTTCGGCGCGCCGCCCTCGAACACGACCATCGAGGCGACCGTGTGCGTGCCGCCAAGATTGGAGATGTCAAAGCACTCGATCCGCACCGGCACCGTGTCCAGCTCGAGCGCCTGCGCCAGCCCTTCGAGCGCCTCGGCGCGGCGCTGGTGGCGGCGCTCGTCGCGCAGGCGCTCGGTCTCGAGCGCGAGCAGGGCGTTGCGATGCGCCAGCTCGAGGATGCGTCGCTTGTCGCCCCGCTCGGCGGCGTGCAGTCGTACCGGACCGCCGCGGCGCTGCGAAAGCGCCTGCGCGAGCGCCTCGCCGGCGATGCCCTTGCCCCCCACGTCTTCGCCCGCGCCATCCTCGTCCGCCACCTCCTCGCTGACTCCCTCGCCTGCCGGCGGCCGAGCAGCCACCAGCTCGGGCTGGACGACGATCACGGCCGGGATCGAGGTGGGGCCGCCGTAGTACTGGAGCATGAACTCCTCGGCCACCTCTCCCACGTCGCGCTCAGCCTCGTTGGACAGATAGAAGGAGTGGCGGTCGGAGAGCACCCCGTCGCGCACCTGGAACACCTGCGCGTTGGCGTCGCGCCCGCTGAGAGCGACGGCAACGGCGTCGAGCGTGCCGATCGACTCGCGCGCAACGCGCTGGCGCTCCATCAGCGAGCGCACCGCGCGCAGGCGGTTGCGCTCCAGCGTCGCCTGCTCGTACTCCTGCGATGCCGACGCGGCCTGCATCCGCTCTTCCAAGTCGCGCTCGATCGCCTTGAAACGGCCGGAGAGGAAGTCGATCACACCGTCGATCGACGCCCGGTAGTCGCGCTTGGACACGTACCCCACACACGGCGCCTCACAGCGCTTGATGTAGTAGTCCAGACAGGGACTACCACTGCGCCTTCCTGGCTCAGAGCCGGTGCAGGAGCGGTACATGAACACCTTGCCGAGCAGCTCGAGCGTCGAGCGCACGCGCTTGGCGCTCGAGTAGGGACCGAAGTAGGCGCGGCCCGGCCTGTGGCGCTCGCGGGTGAAGTACACGCGCGGGAAGTCCTCGTCCAGCGAGATCGCGATGAACGGATAGGACTTGTCGTCGCGCAGGCGGATGTTGAAGCGCGGCCGGTACTGCTTGATGAAGCCTTGCTCGGCCAGCAGCGCCTCGGCCTCGCTGCCGACCACCAGGCACTCGATCGCCTCGACGGCGGCGAGCATCTCGGCGTGACCGGGACTAGACGGCACCTGTGCCTTGCTGAAATGCGAAGCGACACGCTTGCGGATCGACTTGGCCTTGCCAACGTAGATCACGCGTCCTTTACCGTCGCGAAACAGGTAGACGCCAGGCTTGTCGGGCAGCCCGCGCCGCTGTTCGGTCAGACTTGTCAATAGCTGCGCGAGTAGCGATACACGACCAGCAGCCCCCAGGCGCACAGCCCGATCACGGCGAACCAAGCGGCCTCGCCCGCGCCGGTTTCCCACATCCGCACGCGCGCCGCGAGCGCCGCATAGCCAACGGCGAGCGCCCCGTACAGCATCGCCCGGTAGCGGCCGCCGAGGCCGTACAGGTCGACGCGCCGTTCGCGGTACAGCCGGTAGCAGAGGTAGCCCGCGCCGGCCATGAACACGACCCACAGCGCGGCGGCGAACGCTTCGGCGACCTGCCCGCCACCGGGCAGGAACTGCACGGCGGCAGCGATCAGGGCGACGATCGCCACGTTGCGCAGTGTTCTCAGTCGATCCACGAACTCGTCCCTTGCACTTCCGATCAGTCTAGACGCCTGTATTCGCCCCCGATCGCCCCCCGATAGAGCCATCGAGGTCCCGCATTGGATGGCGTCAGGAGTGTTTCCCACGTACAAAACCACGCAACTAGCGGGTAAATCGCCGCAGACTCGCGAACTTTTGCACAAATGGACAGGTTTTTCGCTATACTGGGCGGTGCCCATTCGGTCCTAACCCGACCGGAACGAGGGTTGGTTGGCAGGCGCCGGGGTACTCGTCATTCAGGTCAGAGAGCCCCGGCGCCTGTTTTTAATGCGCGCCAAGGCTCCGTCTCAGTCAATCAGCGCACCGAGACGCTCGTAAGCCGCTTCGACAGCCCGCTTCGCCGCCGTGTGCCGCGCCTGCGACTTGGCCGCCTCGTACTTGCTCACCCACGCGGCCGGATCGGCCAGCTCGCCTTCGAGCGTGCGCAGCGCCGCCTCCGCCTCTTCGACCGCTCGCTCGGCCTTTCCCTGCTCGCGAACGCGGTTCTTGGACGGCCCCTCCTGCTTACGTGGCGGGCGCTTGGATGCGGGCTGTGACTTGACGCGCCCGTTGCCCGCGGGAGCCGAGGCCGCAGGAGCCCGGGCACCAGATTCCGCGGCCGGCTCGGTCGGACGGGCCGCAGGCGACTCGGGCTGGGCCGTGCCCGCGCGGCGCTCCTCGCGGTGGCGCGCG
Organism: Solirubrobacteraceae bacterium; assembly: GCA_035938935.1. Lineage (GTDB taxonomy): Bacteria > Actinomycetota > Thermoleophilia > Solirubrobacterales > Solirubrobacteraceae > Palsa-744. Next base: position 58,159 of record DASZGH010000023.1, on the reverse strand, counting down.
TACTCCGGCCAGCCGCCAACGAAGCTGCGCAGCGAGCCCTCCTCGATCGCGACGGTGCGGGTGCCCACCGCGTCGAGCAGCGCCCGGTCGTGGGAGACGAGCAGCACGGCGCCTTCGAACTCGCTCAGCGCGTCCTCGAGCGCCTCGCGGCTCTCCAGATCGAGATGGTTGGTGGGCTCGTCGAGGATCAACACGTTTGGCGGCTTCGGCGCTCCGTTCATCAGGATCGCCAGCGACAACCGCCGCCGCTCGCCGCCGGAGAGCCCTTCCAGCGGCTTGTCCGCGTCCTCGCCGGAGAACAGGAAGCGCCCGAGCAGCGCGCGCGCCTTGTTCGGAGTCAGGCCGGTCGCCCGCTGCGCGGCCTCGGCGACGCTCTGGCCCGGCGGGCCGCCGGCGCCGAGCTCGTCCGCGTGCTGGGAGAGGTAGCCGACGGTCACGTTGTGCCCGACGCTGAGCTTGCCCGCCGCCAGCTCGCGCCTCCCCGCCAGCGTCTCGATCAGCGTCGTCTTGCCCGCGCCGTTGAGACCGACCAGCGAGACGTGCTCGCCGCGCTCCAACCACAGCTCGGCGCCTTCGAGCAGGACGACCGGCCCGCCGGCGCGAGCCTCGATGGACTCCGGCACGGGGAGGGCACGCCCATCGGCGGAGCGGGGTGGGTGGGGACGGGATGGAGAGCCCTTCCCCTCCCCTCCCACCTCGATGCGTGCGCCGCTCAGCTCAAAGATCACCCGGCCGGAGCGCTCGGGTGCCTTGAACGAGAACGCAAGCGCCGCCGAGTCGCGTGGATCTCGCTCGATCCGCTCGATCTTCTCCAGCTTCTTCAAGCGCGACTGCGCCTGGCGCGCCTTTGTCGCCTTGTAGCGGAAGCGCTCGACGAAGCGCTCCATCCGCACGATCTCGGCCTGCTGCTTGTCGATCGCCTTGCCGAGCGCGATCTCGCGCGCCGCCTCCTCGCGCCGCCAGGCGTGCCAGCTGCCCGCGAAGAAGCGCGAACGGGTAGGCGGCGGTCCGTATAGCTCCAGCACCGCGGTGCCGACCGCCTCCAGGAACCAGCGGTCGTGGGCGACCAGCATCACCGCAGCATCGAGATCGACGAGCGTCTGCTCGAGCCACTCCAGCGACTCGATGTCGAGATGGTTGGTGGGCTCGTCCAGCAGCAGTACCTCCGCGCCGGTGGCCAGCGCACGAGCCAGCGAGGCGCGCGTGAGCTGGCCGCCGGAGAAGGAGTCGAGGCCGCGGTCGAGGTCTGTCTCGGAGAAGCCCAGGCCACGCGTCATCACGGTGGCGCGGTCGCGCCACAGGTAGCCGCCGCGGGACTCCAGCCGCGCCTGCGCGCGGGCGTAGCGATCCAGCAGCGCCTGCTCGCCCGCACCGGCGGCCATCTTGGCCTCCAGCTCGGCCAGCTCGCGCTCGATCGCGAGCTCCTCGGCGCAGCCGGAGAGCACGTAGTCGCGCAGCGTCGAGTCGCGATCCCTGGGCGGGCGCTGGTCGTGCAGCGCGATCCGCACGCCCTTGGCCACCGCCAGCTCACCGCGGTCGATCGTCTCCTCGCCGGCGATCATCCGCAGCAGCGTGGTCTTGCCGGCGCCGTTGCGCCCGGCGATCGTCAGGCGTTCGCCGCGCTCGAGCTTGAACGAGACTCCGCCCAGCAGGGGCTTGCCGGCGATGTCCTTGCGCAGGTCTGAGGCGGTGAGGAGTGCCACGGTCGAGATGGTAGGGACGTCGGTTTGAAGGGCACTGCGCGCGCGCGTCACCTCCGAGGTGCGCTCAGATAAGATCACCCATATGCGCCGCCTGCTGGCCACGACCCTCGCCTCCGCGCTGCTGCTGCTCACGTTCGCGCCGAGCGCGCTGGCCTACAACGACGGCCGCGGCTTCTACGGCGCCACCAACGACAAGGTCGTCACCAACGCGGGCTTCATCCTGATCCTGTTCTTCCCGCTGTTCGTGCTCACGATGAGCCTGATCCAGTGGCGTTTGGACAAGCGCAAACAGGAGCGCAAAGCGGCCGAGAAAGCGCACGTCGGCGACGCCCGCTGGCGCGGCGGTTGGTAGACAGCGAACAGGTCCGCTACGAGCGCGACGGCGCCGCCGTCGTCGTGACGATCGACCGTCCGCAGCGGCGCAACGCGGTCGACGGCGCCACCGCCGAGGCGCTGCACGCGGCGCTGGTGCGCTTCGAGTCCGAAGAGGCCGCGCGCGTGATGGTGCTGTGCGGCGCGGGCGGGCTGGCGTTCTGTGCCGGCGCCGACCTGAAGGCGATCGAGACGCTCGGCCCGCGCCTGACCTGCCCCGAAGGTCCAATGGGCTTCACGCGCCTGACCCCCTCCAAGCCGACGATCGCGGCGATCTCCGGTTACGCCCTGGCCGGTGGGCTGGAGCTGGCGCTGTGGTGCGACCTGCGCATCGCCACCGAGGGCTCGCGGCTCGGTTACTCCGAGCGGCGCTGGGGCGTGCCGCTGATCGACGGCGGCACCCAGCGGCTGCCGCGCGTGGTCGGCCTCGGCCGGGCGCTCGACCTGATCCTGACCGGGCGCATAATCGACGCCGCCGAGGCCCACGACATGGGCCTGCTGACCGAGGTCGTCGCCGAGGGTCGGCACCTGGAGCGCGCCGTCGAGCTAGCCAACAACCTCGCCCGCTTCCCGCAGCCTACGATGCTCGCCGACCGCCGCGCCGCGATCGAGGGCCTGGGCATGACGCTGCAAGAGGGTCTGCGGCTGGAGGCTCAGGCCGGGCCAGACACGTACCTCGACGCCGTGCAAGGAGCGGCCCGCTTCGCCGGTGGCGAGGGCCGCGGCGGGGCGGGCGCTGGCGCCTGAGGTGCGCACGCGTGCGGGCAACCGCCGCGGCGACACGAGAGCGTGGCCGCGGCGGTGCGCGCTTCGAGACGCCCAGCGGGGCTATGCTCGCCTGATCCACCACCGGGAGACGACATGGCCTATTTCGTGACGGGCGCCACCGGCTTCATTGGGCGACGGCTGGTCGAGCGACTGCTGCAGCGCAAAGGCAAGATCCACATCCTCGTGCGCGAAGACTCGCTGGCCAAGCTCGACGACCTGGTCGACGGCTGGGAAGCGCTCACCGACACTGCCGTCAGCCGGCGCGTGAACCCGGTGATCGGCGACCTGCGCCAGCCGCTGCTCGGGCTCGACGACGAGCAGGTCGGTGCGCTGGAGGGAGGGGTCGAGCACTTCTTCCACCTCGCCGCCGTCTACGACATGACCGCGCCGGTGGAGCTGGACATGGCGGTCAACGTCGGCGGCACCAATCACGCCGTCGAGTTGGCGAGCGCCCTGCGGGCGGGGTGCCTGCACCACGTCTCCTCGATCGCCGTCGCCGGCGTCTACAAGGGGGTGTTCGGCGAGGACCAGTTCGACGAGGGCCAGCGCCTGCCCTCGCCCTACCACGCGACCAAGTTCGAGGCCGAGCGGATCGTGCGCGAGCAACCGCACGTGCCCTGGCGCGTGTACCGGCCGGGGATCGTGGTGGGCGACTCGCGCACCGGCGAGATGGACAAGATCGACGGGCCCTACTACTTCTTCAAGGCGATCCAGCGCGCGCGGCAGTTCGTGCCGCAGTGGCTGCCGCTGGTCGGGCTGGATCTCGGCAAGACAAACGTCGTTCCGGTCGATTGGGTGGCCGGCGCGCTCGAGGAGATCGCGCATCGGCCCGGCCTGGACGGCAAGGCATTCCACCTCACCTATCCCCGTTCGCAGCGCGTGGACGCGGTGATGAACGACCTCGCCGCGGCCGCGCACGCGCCGCGCTTTGCGGTGAGCATCGACAAGCGCCTGCTCGACGCGATCCCGACCGGGCCGATCTCGATGCTGATGAAAGTGCCGCCGTTGCGCCAGGCGCGACGGCTGACGCTGCGCGAGCTGGGGATACCGGAGGAGGTGCTCGAACACGTCGACCTCGTCCCCTCCTTCGACACGACCCAGGCAGCACGCGCGTTGGCGGGCTCTCCCTACGAGCACGTGCCGGCGCTGCGCGAGTACGCGGTACACCTGTGGGACTACTGGGAGCGCGAGATGGACCCCTCGATCAGCCGCGGGCGCACGCTCGCGCAGGCGATCGCCGGCAAGCGCGTCCTGATCACGGGCGCCTCCTCGGGGATCGGGCGGGCCGCCGCCATCAAGGTCGCCGCCGCCGGAGCGATCCCGCTGCTGGTGGCGCGCAACGTCGAGAAGCTCGAGGAGGTGCGCGCCGAGATCATCGCGGCCGGCGGGCTGGCCTACGTGTACGCCGCGGACGTGTCGGACATGGAGGAGATCGACCGTCTGATCGAGCGGGTGGGAGAGGACCACCGCCACGTCGACATGCTCGTCAACAATGCGGGCCGCTCGATCCGCCGCTCGATCGCGCTCAGCTACGAGCGCTTCCACGACTTCGAACGCACCATGCAGATCAACTACTTCGGCGCGGTCAAGCTGATCATCGGCCTGCTGCCGCAGATGCGCGCGCGGGGGAACGGGCACATCGTGAACATCTCCTCGATCGGCGTGCAGACCAACCCGCCGCGCTTCTCGGCGTACGTGGCCTCGAAGGCCGCGCTCGACGCGTTCACGCGCGTGGTGGCCACCGAGACGATCGGCGACGGGGTGACGTTCACGACGATCCACATGCCGCTCGTGCGCACGCCGATGATCGCGCCAACGAAGCTGTACGACGCCTTCCCCACGATCACTCCCGAGGAGGCCGCGGACATGATCTGCGAGGCCTTGCGTACGCGCCCGAAGCACATGGGCACGACGCTGGGCACGACCGGCGAGGTCCTCTATGCGCTGGCCCCGAGTGCGGTGGACCGCATCCTGCACCTCGCCTATCGCGTGTTCCCCGACTCAGCCGCCTCGCGCGGCGAGGCCGAGACCAGCGAGCGCGCGTCGCTCGAGCAGCTGGCGATGGCGAACCTCATGCGCGGGGTCCATTGGTAAATAGGATCTGAGCGGTGACGGCCGCGATCGAGGTGCACGCCCTGCACAAGCGCTACGGCGAGTTCGAGGCGGTGCGAGGCATCGATATCTCGGTCGCCGCTGGCGAGGTGTTCGGGCTGCTCGGGCCCAACGGCGCCGGCAAGACGACCACTGTCGAGATCCTCGAGGGCTACCGCGAGCGCAGCGCCGGCGAGGTGTCGGTGCTCGGGCACGATCCGGTGCGGCGCGAGCTGGCGCTGCGGCGGCGGATCGGGATCGTGCTGCAGGCCGCCGGCATCTACAGCCAGCTGACCCCGCGCGAGGCGCTGCGCCACTGGGCCGGCTTCTATCCCGCGCCGCGCTCGGTCGAGGAGGTGCTCGCGCTCGTCGGCCTGCAGGAGAAGGCGGACGTGCGCGCGCGCAAGCTCTCCGGCGGCCAGCTGCGGCGTCTGGACTTCGCGCTGGCGCTGGTCGGGGACCCGGAGCTGATCTTCCTGGACGAGCCGACCACCGGCTTCGATCCGGAGGCGCGCCGCGCGGCCTGGGAGACGATCCGCTCGCTGAAGGCGCTCGGCAAGACGATCCTGCTGACCACCCACTACCTAGACGAGGCCCAGGCGCTCGCAGACCGGGTCGCGATCGTCAAGGACGGGCGCGTGCTGGCGATCGGCCCGCCGCGCGAGCTGAGCGTCGGCGCCGCACACTACCGGGTCGCCTACCGCGACTCGGGCGGAGATCTGGTCGAGGTACAGACCGACGACCCCACGCGCACGCTGCACGAGCTGACCGAACAGGCGCTCGCTCGCGGCGAACGCCTGGAGGAGCTGAGCGTCGGGCGACCGTCGCTGGAGGACGTGTACTTGGAGCTGACGGCCGATGCGTGACGCGATCGCCCACGCGCGAGCCGAGACCTCGCCGATGCCTGAGCTCGCTCATCCGCGCACGAGCGGAGCCACCGATGCCTGACGCGCTCGCCCTGACCTGGCGCCAGTACCGGCTGGAGCGGCGCATGTTCTGGCGCAATCCCAGCGCGGCGTTCTTCAACTTCGCGCTGCCGCTGCTGTTCCTGGTGGCGGGCGGGGCGATCCTCAGTGGCCGCCAGCACGACCTGAACCTGCTCGTGCCCGCCATCGCAGGGATGGCCGTGATGTCCACCACCTTCACCGCGCTTGCCTACAACGTCGTCTTCCTGCGTGAGCGCGGCGTGCTCAAGCGCATCCGCGGCACGCCGCTGCCGACCGGCGCCTACTTCGGCGGGGTGGCGGCAAACGCGATCACCAATACCGCTGTCCAGATCGCGATCATTACCGTCGCCGGCAAGCTGTTCTTCGGGATCGGCTGGCCGCGCGACTGGCTGGAGCTGGTCGTGTTCGTGCTCGCCGGCGTCGTCTGCTTCGCGGCGCTCGGCGTCGCCTTCGCGCACACGATCCCCAACTTCGAGTCCACCGCCGCCTACGTCAACGCAGTGTTCCTGCCTGTGGTGTTCGTGTCCTTTTACGTGTTCGACTCGAAAAGCGCTCCCGCGTTCCTGCGCCACATCGCCGAAGCGCTGCCGCTGAAGCCGCTGATCGACGGGCTGTACGCGGCGATAGTGACCGGGGCGGGGATCGGCGAGAACGTGTCGGCCCTTGTGGTCATCGCCCTGTGGGGGGGGTTCGGCGTGGTGTTCGCGGTGCGTGGCTTCACCTGGGAGCAGCGGCGCAGCTAGAGTCTCCGGGCGCGTACTGCCAACTGGAGGGAGCGCAACATGAAGGAGATAGCCGAGGACGTCCACCTGCTCAGCGGGTGGCCTCCCAACGCGATCAACGTCTACCTCGTCGACAACGTTCTGGTCGACGCCGCCACGCGCCAGGCCGAGCGGCGGATCTTCAAGCAGCTCGCCGGGCGCACGCTCTCCGCGCACGCGCTCACGCACGTTCACCCCGATCACCAGGGCTGCAGCCATGCGGTGTGCGAGCGCTTCGGCGTGCCGCTTTGGTGCGGCCAAGACGACGTGGCGGCGATGGAGACGCCGGGCAAGGTGACCGGAGCCAACGCGCCGGCGTGGCTGAAACGCGTGCAGGAGCGCTTCTGGGTCGGGCCGCCACACCCAGTCGCTACGGCTCTCAAAGAGGGCGACCAGGTAGCCGGCTTCACCGTGCTGGAGACGCCCGGCCATACGCGCGGGCACGTCGCCCTGTGGCGCGAGCGCGACCGGGTGCTGATCCTTGGTGATGTGCTCAACAACATGAACCTGATGACCGGCCTGCCCGGTCTGCACGAGCCGCCGGCGATGTTCGCGGTCGACCCCGCTCAGAACCGTGCCTCGGCGCGGAGGCTGGCGGCGCTACGACCGTCGCTCACGTGCTTCGGGCATGGCGCGCCGCTGCGCGACCCCGGCAAGCTGGCCGACTTCGTCGCCGGCCTGCCCGCCTGAGCCGACGCGCCACCCGGCGCCATTGTGCCCTGCCCGGGGACGCAGCGAATACGATCCGCCGCGATGACCGACAGCATCTTCCTCGCCGACGGAGACCTGCTGCACCCGACCGAGCACGCCCGCGGCCCGTGGGACCAGCGCGCCCTGCACGGCGGCGCGCCGGCAGCGCTGATCGCGGCGGCGTTCGAGCGGATGCAGCCCGGCGAGCAGCTGCCGATCGCGCGGATGCAGTTCGAATTCCTACGGCCGATACCGATGGCCCCGCTGAAGCTCGCAACCCGGATCACCCGCCCCGGGAGGCGGGTGCAGGCGCTCGCGGCCGAGATCGAGGCCGGCGGCGAGATCGTCTGCCGGGCCAGCGCGCTGCGCATCGCGCCGGCGCCGAGCGAGCTGCCCGAGCCGGCGCTGGAGCAGTTGCTGCAAGCGACCCCGCGGCTCATCGCCTCACCCGATGACGGTGACACTGCAGCGGTCCCGTTCGACTCCGACGGTCGCAGCTTCGCCGCCAGCGCCATGGAGATGCGTTTTCTCAGCGGCCACCCGCTGGTCGGCGAGCTACCTGAGCTCGACACACAGTCGAGACACATCCCGACTGGCGCTGCGACCGTTTGGATGCGGCTGCGCCACCCGCTACTGCCCGGCCAGCCGGCGAGCGCGCTCGCGCGCGTGGCGGCCAGCGCCGACTTCGGCAACGGCGTTGCCGCCGCACTGCCGTTCGACCGCTACCTGTTCATCAACGCCGACCTGTCGATCTCGCTGGATCGCCGCCCGGTGGGCGAGTGGATCGCACTGGATGCGCGCACCCTGCTGCATCCGGGCGGGATCGGCTGGGCCGAGAGCGTGCTGCACGACGAGGCCGGCCCGCTCGGACGGGCGACGCAGGCGCTGGTGGTGCAGCCGCGCTAAGAAGGTCTTTCAGAATGAATCGGCGCGGCTGGGCGTCGATGGACCAAGCTGGTCGTCGCGGGACGTCGCAGCGCGTACTGGTGGTACGTGCAAGACGTCTCGTGACGATCCAGCGCCGCGTCCAGGGGTGACCAGGCGTGTCGATTCATTCTGAAAGACCTTCTAACCCCGTCGGGCGCACGCGCGCGTGCTGTGTCCTGCACAAACGACGCGAGCGCTATCCGCGGACAGCCTCGCCCGAGGGCGCGACGATCTCGAACTCGACCAGGTCATTGCCGGCCTCGAGCTCGGCCAGCTCGCCCTCGCGCTCCTGCAAGTAGGCGCGCAGCGCCTGCTCTAGCCCCTTGCCACGGCGGAAGCCCTCGAACATCTCGTGGATCGGGAGGTCCGGGTCATCCAGCCGCGCGACGATCGCCTTCAGCTCCTCATAGCCCTGCTCGAATGTGATCGGCTGGCTCATTGCTGTCCTCCTCGATCGATCTCGTCGATTCTCGCGGCGGCCTGGCCGTCCGCGAAGTGCAGGTTCACCTGACCGCCACCGATCGTCGATCGACGGGATCGACGATCGGCCAGCAACTCGGCGACGCTGGTCAGCGCACGGCCCTCGGCGTTACTGACCATCGCCCAACCGCGGCGGCGGAAGTCCTTGGCGCCGATCACCGCGCCGAGCCCGTGCAGCCGCTCGGCCTGGCGCTCCAGCAGGCGTGCGGCCGACGGCGCCAGCCGGGCTGAGTCGGCCTGTATCGCCTCGCGAGTGTGCCTTAGGCGGCGGCGCAGCTCGCGCAGCGCTTCGGCGGAGCGGCGGTCGAGCGCGGCGATCAGGTCCGCTCGCTTGCGCGTCACCCGCAGCCGCGATGCGGCGAGCTGCCCGCCGAGACGGTCTACCGTCTCGCGCGGGCGGTCCAGCACACGCGCGAGCTGTCCGCGCTGGTGGTCGAGCTCCTGGACGAGCTCGGCGGCGCAGTGGCGGATCGCAAGCTCCGCCGCCTTGGCCGGAACGGGCGCGAAGGCCGCCGCGACGTGATCGCAGTTGGGGCGGTCCTTGGTGTGCCCGATGCTCGTTATCACCGGCTGGGAGCAGGCGAAGATCGCCCGGCACAGCCGCTCGTCGTCGAATGCCACCAGGTCGGCTGTCGAGCCGCCACCGCGCGCGATCACGATCACGTCCACGCCCGGCAGCGACTGCAGCCGGCCGAGCGCGTCGATCACCGAGCCGACCGCATGCACCCCCTGCACCGAGGCGGCACAGAACACGATGTCCTGCGGGGGGAAGCGCTTGCGCAACGCCTGGATGACGTCGACGTTGGCGTCGTTGCGCGCCGCGATCACCCCTACACGCCGCGGAAAGGCCGGCAGCGGCTTGCGCCGCTGCGGATCGCACAGCCCGTCGGCCTGCAGCCGCCGCAGCGTCTCGGCGCGGCGGCGCAGCAGCTCGCCCTCGCCCGTGGGGCGCAGCCGATCCACGATCAGCTTGGTCGCGCCGCGCGGCGGGTAGAAGTCCACGCGCTCGAAGTGGGCCTGCACGAGCTCGCCCTGCGCCGGCAGCGGCCGGCAGCGATCGACCCGTCCCTTCCAGATACAGGCGTCGAGGCTGGCGGACTCGTCGGCGATGGTCAGGTAGACGTGCCCGGAGGAACGGTGCAGGTTGATCTGCGTCACCTCCCCCTCTACCCAACCGTCGCCGAGCGCACGCAGAGCGGCGCCCACGCGGGCGGCCAGCTGCGCGACCGACAGCGGCGCCACGGTCTGCGTCTCAGTTGCCTGCTGCATGGCCCACAAACGCTAGAGGGCGCGGCGGCGGGAACTTTGCCTTCAGGCGGGAGCGCCGGGGAACGGCTCGGCCAACGAGGCAAGGACGTGGTCCGGCGCGGCGGCGTGCAATTCGGCGACGCTGTAGCGGCCGCTGGCGACACCGACAGACACGGCGCCGGCCCCCTCGGCGGCGGCGACGTCAAGCGGCGTGTCGCCGACCACGTACACCTGCTCGGAGTCGATCGCGTGGCCGAGCAGCCGCTCGGCGCGCTCGATCGCCGTCCTGGTCAACGCGGTGCGATCCTCGGAGTCCGAGCCGTAGCCGCCGACGAGGAAGAAGCGGTTGAGCTGGCCACGCCCGAGCTTGGTGTGAGCCACCGCTTCCAGGCCACCGGTCGTCAGCCCGAGCGCCACGCCTGCCTCGGTCAGGCGCGTGAGCAGCTCACGCACACCGTCGAGCACGCGGTAGCCTTCCGAGGAGGCAACGTAGTCCGGCAGTACCGCCTGGTAGCTGGCCATCAGGCGCGTCAGCTCCTCGGGCGTGGGCGCGCGTTCCATCACCTCGGTGAACGTCGTCCGCCCGATCGCCGGATCGGTCATGCCGGCCGTCGAATGTTCGGCGATGTCGACCTTCCTGGCAAAGACGTGCTCGAACGCCCACGCCCAGCTGCGCGCACCGGCGCCGCCGGTGTCGATCAGCGTGCCGTCGATATCGAATAGGACCAGCTTGGCTCGGGCCACAGCCTCATTCTCGCCTTTCGTGCGGCGGTGCGCCCGTAGCGCAGAGAGTGCCCGAATCTGAGTAGCCACCGCACCCCTTCTCGTTCTTTTCGTTTGCGGTCGATAGTTGCGTGTGCAAGCATCTGCTATGATTGTGCATACAACTACGTAATTCGTGGCCCGCCAAGGCAACGATCACCAAAGGAGAGACCGATGTCAGCTACGTCCACCGTCCCAGCCGCCGCGACCACCCCGATCCCCATTGGCACCTGGAAGGTCGACCCGGTTCATTCGAGTGTCGAGTTCCACGTCAAGCACCTTGGCATCGCCACCGTCAAGGGCCAGTTCAACCAGTTCGAGGGCACGCTAGAGGTCGGTCCCGACGGCGCTCACGCTACGGGTAGCGTCGAGGTCGCGAGCGTCGACACGCGCGAGCCCCAGCGCGACGAGCACCTGCGCTCGGCCGACTTCTTCGAGGTCGAGAGCTTCCCGCGGATCGAGTTCGCCTCGACGGCGATCCGTCCGCTAGACGACGATGAGTTCGAGATCGCCGCCGACCTGACCATCCACGGCGTCACCCGCCCCGTGACATTGAAGGCGGTGTTCGAGGGCACCGAGACCGATCCTCAGGGCAACGACCGCGTCGGCGTCTCCGCGACCGCTCAGATCAACCGCGGCGACTTCGGGATGAAGTTCAACGTCGCGCTCGGCTCGGGCAATCTCGTGGTCAGCGACAAGGTCAAGATCCTCGTGGATGTGAGCGCGGTCAAGCAGCAGTAGAGCGCGATCGTTTGTCGGGCCCGGCGGCGGCGGCAGGCTGTCTCGCCGGGCCCGCTCAGCGAAGAGGCAAGCGCCGCGCTCAGCGAACGTAGACGCCGTCGAGCGCTACGTCGATCGCGGCGAGCGTCGAGGCATCGAGCGTCAGGTCCGACGCCGAGGCGTTCGCCCGCACCTGCTCGGGGCGGCTCGCGCCCACGATCGCCGAGGCGACGTTCGGCTGGCGCAACACCCAGGCGAGCGCCATCTGGGCCATCGTCATGCCCGCCTGCTCGGCGACGGGTCGCAGCCGCTCGACCGCTTCGAGCACCGCCGGCTGCAGCAGCCGACCTATGAAGCCGCTCATGCTCTCGCTGCTCGCGCGCGAGTCCGAAGGGGGTGGCTCGCCGGGACGGTACTTACCGGTCAGCACCCCTTGGCCGAGCGGCGACCATACGATCTGGGAGATCCCTTCCTTTTCGCACAGCGGGATCACCTCGGCCTCGGGCGCGCGCCACAGCATCGAGTACTGCGGCTGGCTGGAGACCCAGCGCGCTTTAAATGAGGACCCACCCACCCCACCCACCCGGGCGAGCGACTCCTCGATCCGCTGCACGGGCCACTCGCTGAAGCCAATGTGCCTGGCCTTGCCGGCCTGCACGACTTCGGTGAGCGCGGTCATCGTCTCCTCCAGGGGAGTGTCCTCGTCGTAGCGGTGGCACTGGTAGAGGTCGACGTAGTCGGTGCGCAAGCGCTCCAGCGAAGCGTCTATCTGCTTGTGGATCTGCTCGGCCGACAGCCCGCGATCGGTGTCGGACATCGGGAAGTACACCTTCGTCGCCAGCACGTAGGAGGAGCGCTCGTACCCGGACAGCGCCTGCCCGAGCACGGTCTCGGCCGCGCCGCGGCCATAGACGTTGGCGGTGTCGATGAAGTTGATCCCCTCCTCGAACGCCGCCTTCACGCAGGCTTCGGCCTGCTCCTGCGCAACCCCGCCGGAATAGGTCAGCCACGAGCCGAGGCTGATCTCCGAGACCTCGATGCCGCTGGAGCCGAGCTTGCGGTAGTTCATGGGTGGGGAGAGTACCCGTCTGTGGGCCGCGCTCAGTCCATCCCCAGCGGCCCGCTTGCCGAGCCGCTCAGGAACTGGCGCACGAACGGGTTCTCCGAGGAGAACATCCGCTCGGCGTCGCCGGCCTCGACGATCCGCCCGCGCCAGAGGAGCGCGATGTACTCGCCGATCTGGCGCGCCGAGGCGATGTTGTGGGTGACGACGATGTAAGTGCCGCCGTACAGCTGGTGCATCTCCTGGATCAGGTCGCACAGCAAGGCCGTGCGCACCGGGTCAAGGCCCGAGTCGGGCTCGTCGAAGATGACCACGTCGGGCTCGGTCACGAGCGCGCGCGCGAATCCCGCCCGCTTGCGCATGCCGCCGGAGAGCTGCGAGGGGGCGTAGTCGATCGCCTCCACAAGACCGACGTCGACGAGGCGTTGGCGCACGCGTTCGGCGATCTGCGGCTCGGACATGCCGGTGTGCTGGCGCAGCGGGAAGGCGACGTTGTCGAACACCGACATCGATCCGAACAGCGCCCCGTCCTGGAACAGCACGCCGATCCGCCGGCGCAGCGCCAGCAGCTTCGGCATCGTCAACGTGGGCACCGACTGCCCGAGCACCTGGACGTCGCCCGAGTCGGGGAACATCAGCCCGATCAGGTGCTTGATCAGCACGCTCTTGCCGGTCCCCGAAGGCCCGAGCACGACCGTGATCGTGTCGTCGGGGATGGCGACGTTCAGCCCGTTGAGGACCGGGATGCCGGCCAGCCGCTTGACCACGTCCACACAGCGGATCGACCACTCGCGGTCGGTCGCCTCGCCGGCGAGGTCTAGCCCACCGGTCGAGTGGTACTGGAACTCCTGGTCGTCGGCCTCCTCGACGTCCACGCCCGTGCCCGCGCCGGAATCGACCGACTCCTCCTCGTAGCCGTCCTGCTCGCGGGTCCCCTCCTCGCTCTCCACGGTACGGATACTAGTGGAGCCCCCAGGATCCCCTCAACCCCAGACGTCCAACCACCGGGTACTACTTCATACACATCCCCCTTGACAGATCGGGGCCGTTGGGTCTACGCTCGCTGCCTGGAGGTAGGGGCATGTTTCGTGACACCAGCGCGGGGCAGTCACCCGCACAGGCTACGTCGCGTCGCGATCCGCGCCGGCGGCTGCTGGAGGCGATGATCGAGGCGGTCGCGCTGCGCGGCTACGACCGCACGACGGTCAGCCGGGTGCTGTCGGTCGCGGGGCTGGAGGAGGCGGTGTTCAGCGAGCACTTCCGCGACAAGCGCGACTGCTTCAACCAGGCTCTAGACGAGCTGATCGGGCACGGCGAACGGGTGGCGCTTGAGCTATTGGAGCTGGACGCGCCGTGGGCCGAGCGGGTGCGTCTGGGCTTGGAGCGCCTGCTGGCGGCGCTCGCCGACGATCCAGCCGCGGCACGCGTGCTGCTCGTCGAGATGCTTGGCGCGGGCCCAGAGGCGTGCGAGCGCCAGCGCATCGCGCTCCGCCTGTTCATCGCGCTGGTGCAGCAGGGCCGCACCGAGAGCGCCGGCGGCGCGCAGCTGCCAGAGCAGACCTCCGAGGCGATCGTCGGCGGCGTGGTCTCGATCCTGCACCGCCGCGCGCTACAGGGCCAGACCGACGAACTGCCGGCGCTGTGCGCCGATCTCACCTACTTCGCACTGCTGCCCTACCTAGATCACGAGCGCGCGCTGGCGCTCGTGTCGCCCTGAAGCCGTTCAAAACGGGGACGGGGGGGGCGGGCCTCGAAACACGACCGTTTTCAGGGGTGCCCGCTCAGAACGGCGTCACGTGCGGGAACTGGCTCGTCACGCCGTTGAACGTGAACGGCCCCTGCTGCTTGCAGACCGGTGCGGCTACCTGGTTGGCGGCGACCGCAGGGTCGTTGAGGATGTGGTCTTCGACTGTCGCGCCGATGCTGCCGGTTTTCGTGGGCTTGCCGATCAGCTGTTCGATCACTTCCTGGGTGATCGTGCCCAGAGGCGGACCGCTCGCCGCAGGGGCCGAGTCGGCGCAGTTGGCGCTCGAGAACACGGACAGACCGCTCGCCAGCGTGGAGAACGTCCCCGGCTGCGGGTAGGCGTTGCCCCGGTTGGTCCCGATCCGTTGCGGATACACCGACATCCCTTCCGGGGTCAGCGTGTTCAACACCTTCAGCAGGTGCTGCTGCGGCCCATTGACGTTTGCGTTCTTTTCGTGTGAAAGCGTAGCCGCTGTGGCATTGGCGAACAGCGCCTGTATCTCGGGCACGTACTCGCTCAGGTACTCGAAGAACGGGTTGAAGTTGTGCAGCACCGGCGGCAGCGCAGCCAGGATCGGAACGGTGTGCTGCGTCACCTGCTTGACCGCCGGCAGCCCCGTCTTGGCGGCTTTGGTGAACGGCCCGAGCGCCGTCAGGAAGGCGTCGAACGGCGGCGTGAACGGCTTGACCGCCTCAAGCAGCGGCGTCAGCTGTTCCTCGGCCGGGCGGAACTGGTCGTAGAACGGGACGGCGACGGTGGCGAGGCTGTCGATGCTGCGCAGCGCGGTCTGGGAGTTGCGCGCGAACGCCGGCAGTTCGCGCCACGCCTGGGCGAACTGTTCGCTGGCCAGCGCAGCCGCGTGGAACGTGCGCTCGCCGTTTTCGATGAAGCCGCGGAACTGCCCCTCGCGCGCGGTCAGCGCGTCGACCACGACGCCGCTGTTGTGGACTGACGCGCGCAGCGCGCCCTCCTGGGAGTTGGCGACCGTGACCAGCTTGTTGGCGTCTTCGATCAGCGGCTGGGTCGCGGCGAAGCCGGCGTTGACCTCTTCGCCGCGGCCGCCGAGGCCGAGCGCCAGCGACTGCATCCAGATCTGGAAGTTGGCCCTCGTTTTCGCGTCGAGCGCCGCCAGGATGTCGTCGAGCGTCACCGACGGTTCGACCTGCCCCTCGGGCAGCAGACCGTTGTCGGGCAGCGGCTGCGCGCCCGCGCCCTCGGGCTTCAGTTCGACGTAAGTCTCCCCCAGCAGCGTCTTCTGGCGCAGGATCGCGTGCATGTTCGACGGGATCGGCGAGTATTTGCCGGCGATTTCGATCGAGGCGTGGGTGAAGCCATCCTTGTCGTGATGCAGCGTGATCACGTGCCCGACGTTGACGCCGCTGATGCGCACGTCGGACTGTTCGGCCAGCGCCAGCGTGCGCGGGAACACGGCCGTGAAGCGATAGCCCTTCGGCTTCAGCGGCACCGGACCGCCGAAGGACTCCCACAGGAACAGGAACAGCCCGAAGCAGCTGAGCGCGAATAGCACGATCACGATGATGTTGGCCAGCGTCGGCGCGCGCTTTTGCATGTCAGTGGCCCCCTCTGCCCGCGCTCACGAGCGCCCCGAACGAGCTGTTGCTGGCGCCCAGCAGTTTCCGTGGAAGTTGTTCGCCGTGCGAGTGTGAGCGGGTGCTCGCGCGTGCGATCGTCGCCGCAGGGGCGCTCAAGCCGTGAGCCACGCATTCTTCGCCCGTCGGCGGGTTGAACAGCGCGACCAACAGACGCACGGAGGCGTTGATTTCACCGACGCTCTTCAGGAGCGGAAGCACGTTGCAGTTCAGGTAGGCGACCGTCCTCCCAACCGGGCCATGCGCGTCGGCGCTGCTGAGCACGCTGTTGAAGTCGTGCCCGCCCCACAGCAGGAAGAACAGGAAGCCGCCCGTGTTCGCGCCTGGGTTGTACGCGAGCTCGTTGAACAGTTCGTTGACCACCGAGAAGCTCACTTCGAGCCCGGGGAACGCTTCGCCCAGTTCTTTCAGCGAGGGCTCGAGCTGGTTGATCACCGGCGTCACTTCGCGCGCGAACGGGCGCAGCTGGTTCTTGAAGATCGGGGTGCTCTGCTTGTACAGCGAGCGCGTTGCTTCCTGCGCCGACGCCAGGTTCGTCGCGAACGGTTCGAGCTTTCGCAGCGTCGAGCCGGTCACGCTCGTGGCCGTCGCGAGCTTGCCGAGCCCGCTCTTTGTCTTCGACAGCGTGCTCGGCAGCAGCGCGATCGTCCGTTCGAAGGCGTGCTGCTGTTCGGCAAACGTCTGGAAGACGGCGTTGGAGGCGTCGATCAGCTGCGAGAGTTCCGTGTCCTTGTTGCCGAGCGCGCCCACGATCAGCTGGAAGTTGTGGATCCCGCGTTCGATGTTGCGGTGGCGCAGCTGCAGCTGCGCGGTGATCTCGCGCGTGTATCGCGCGATCGGGTCGAAGCGCTTGAACGCCGCCGACAGGTTCTCGGAGTTGCCCTTCAGGCCTTCGGCGGCGCCGGCCAACAGCTCCTGCAGGTAGGCGCGCGTTTCGGTGTCGAAGGATGAGAGGAACTCCTCGAAGTTGACGTCGGGGGCGGTGTGCGACAGCGGCACCGTGTAGCCATTGGGAACGACCCCCGAGGTTGGCCTGCCCGGGTCGACCTCGACGGTCATGTCCTTCAGGCTCGTCTTCGGGCGCAGCAGCATCGTCGCGTCGCGGTAGATGTAGTGCGCGTACTTGGGCGTCACGTTCATCGTCACGAGCGCCGCGCCTTCGTGCGCGCGAACGCTGGCGATTTCGCCGATCTTGGCACCCGCTATCGTGACCGCCTGGCCCTGACCCGGGGTGACCGCCTGGGCGGTGCGGAATTCGGCCTTCAGCGTCACGTATTCTTTGCCGAGCACGGGGAACCAGGCGGGCAGCGACAGGCGCTCGTGGGCAAGGATGTAGCCGCCGATCACCAGCGCGATCGCGATCATCGCCAAAACAGAAACGAACGCGGTGCGGTAGCGCTCGAGCTGGTCGCGCAGGCTGCGCTCCCCCGCGTGAACCTCGGGCAACGGCTTCTGCTCGGCGCTCATCCCCCGCTCCCATCCGCGGGTCCCTGAGAGGCGGGGCCGTTGAGGTTCTGCGGCGCCTGCTTGTAGCAGGGCACCAGCGGCTTGTACGGCGGCTCGCTCGCCGGAAACGCCGGGCGCGTGCCCAGCGGCGGCTGTGAGGTGTGCGCGAGCAGCTGCAGTCTCTTGCCGCTCGAGCTCGCGCCGACGATGCTCGCTGGCGCCGATACCAGCGTTGTGCTGCCAGTGTCGATCATGAAGCGGTCGAACGGGCCGTTGCCGTCGAAGTTCTGACTGAAGCCGGCAGTGCCCGTAGTCGCGTACCAGAATTCCCGGTACGCTTCCACGCCCGAGGTGCTGGATCCGTCCTGCAGCTTGGTGTTGCCGGCCGGGTAGAACACCCTGCTCAGGCACTTGGAGAACAGATCTGTTTGTTCGACGAAGGCCGCCTGGGGCACGATCAGCTGAGCGACGCTCGGCGCCGCTTCACGCAGGCCCTTGGCGACGCCGCCCAGCTCGTTGGGCGCGGTGGAGGCCTGCACCTGTTCGATCCAGGGGTAGCCCGCCTTGATCGTCGCCGGGGTCTGTTCCACGCCAGGCACCAGCTCGAGCGAGACGCGGCGGATCGTCGGCGCCGCCGCGTTGAAGCTGGCGAACGCGCGGGTGGCGTTCTGCAGCGTGCCGGGCAGCTCGGCGACCGCGCCGGCGAGGCTCGTCGACTGGTTCGCCAGCGAGGCTGCGAACGTGTTGAAGTTGCCGACCCATTCGCCCAGCTGCTGCTCGTGCACGTTGAGCTTGGCGGTCGTGGCCTCCAGGCCCGCGATCAGGTGCGAGAGGTCGTGCTGTTCGACGCCGGCAAACGACTGGGCGACGATCGCTCCGCTCTGCAGCGACTGCGGGCTGTCGCGGTAGGTCTTGTTCAGCGCTTGAGCGGCGTTCAGGCCCCGCACGGCCGGGTTCTGTTCGGCATCCTGCGCGGGGGTCGGCTTGCGCGTCAGCGCCGAGCCGAATTCGGCCAGGAACGTCTGCAGGTTGGCGCGCGTGTCGGTGTTCAGCGCGTCGAGGATCTGGTCGAGCTGGACCGGGTCGGCGGTCTGCGTGGAGGGGATCGTGTAGCCGGATGAGACCGTCGGCGAATACGGGGTGCCCGGCTGCAGGTCGACGAACCAGTTGCCTTCCAGCAGGATCCGCGCGCGGATCTTGGCGCTGGCGTCGCGGTGGATCGGCAGGCCCGCGCTCGAGATTTCCATCGTCACGACTCCCGTATTGCCGTCGCGCTGGACCTGAGTGACCTGACCCACCGGCACGCCGGCGATGCGCACCGGGGATTTCGGGGCGATGTTCACGGCGGTGGCGAACTGCGCCTTCAGGCGAAAGCCGTGCTTGCCCGGGATGTGCTTGGTGAAGCCGAAGTACAGGACGATCGCCAACAGCACGACCGTGATCAGGCCGAAGCGCACCGGATTTGACCGCTGCAACTCCGGGACCGGCAGCTCCTGGTAGCGCCGCCACCAGCGCACGCGGCTCATTTCTTCGCTGCCTTCGAGCCGGCCAGGCCGAGCGCTTCGAGCGTCGCCCGCGGGTATTTTTCGCCGAACAGGTTGTTTTCGCGCTTGGTTTCCTCGTGTTTGCTGCCGGAGCTCGGCAGGTTGCCGATCGTGGCCTTGCCCGGCACGTAGCTTTCGTTGCCGGCTTCGCACACCTTCGGCTGACCGGGGCCGCCCACGTACGGGTAGGGGTTGTAGTGCAGGTGGTTGTTGTCGACGGGCGCGCCCGGAATCTTCACGCCGTTGATTTCGTTCGGTGGCCCGTGATCGACCGACGGCCCGTTGGCGGGCGCTGAGGCCGGGATGCCCTCGCTGTTGGGGCCGTCGGGGGCGAGCACGCCGGCGGCGCGGCCGAGCGTGCCGACGCCGACGCTCTCGGACAGCACGCTGGCCAGGTTGCGGAAGGCGAGCGTCACGTAGTTGCAGTTGGTCTGCACCGGCGCAACTCCCGCCAGCAGCGGGTTGGCGTAGCCGAGCGTGCGCGTGAACTGTTCGATCCCATTCGTCACCAGCGGGTTCTGGGCGGCGGCCGCGAGCGCTTCCGAGGATTCGCGCACCTGCGGCGCCAGCGCGGTCGCCGCACGGATGTTGACCGCGCCGACGGAGAAGGCGTGGCCGAGCGGTGCGGCCACGGTCGTGAGAATCTTCGCGCTGGGGCGCAGCAGGCGCATGAACTCAGCGCTCTTGTTCACGAATTCGGCCTCGAACGGCAGCGAGAAGATCGCCTGGCGCAGCGACGCGGGACCCGCTTCGGTTGCCTGTTCCAGCGACGGCGCGACGCTCGCCCAGGCAGTGAAGAAGGTATCGCCTTCGCTGTAGAAGGCGGCCTGCTGGCTTGCCACCGGCGCCACTTCTTTGGCGAGCCGGTCGAGCGCGACGAACAGCTGGCCGAAGCCGGTCTGCGGCGAGGCGAGGTTGCGCAGAACCGGGATCGCGCTGGTGACCAGCGGGCGCAGAGTGGCGAGCGTTTCGTTGATGCCGATCCCACGTTCGGCCAGGCCGTTGCCGAAGGTGGTCAGGTTGACCTTGTTGGCGGTGCGCGTCTTCTTGTCGAACATGTTGAAGAACTGGTCGAGGTCGACCGGTTCGCGCGTCTGGGAGACCGGGATCGTCTGACCAGGCTTCAGCATCTGCGTCGAGTGACCCCTTTCCAGGGACAGGTACTTCAGGCCAACGGTCGAGACGGACTGCACGACCGCGCGGGTGTCGACCGGCAGCGGGCCGGCGCTCTTTTCCAGTTTCAGCGAGACGATCGCCGTCACCCTGCCCGTGTTCGGGTCCTGGTAGGGGCTGAGCGAGGTGACCATCCCCACGCGCGTGCCGCCGATCCGCACCTGGTTGCTTTTCAACAGACCCGAGGCCTCGGGGAGCTGCACCTTGATGTCGTACGTGGGCGTGAACGGCAGGCCGTTGTTGGCGTTGTAGGAGAGGAAGACGGCGACGATCACGATCAACGTCGTGACCGCCCCGATCAGCAGCGGACTCCCGGCCAGCGAATTCGAGCGGCGTCGGTTCATGGCGTCTGGGTGGGGTCGCAGGCGAGTTGGCTCGAGGCAAACGGCGAGGAGCCGTCGGAGGCCGGCTGGGTAGCGCCGCCGGGACAGCGCCGCAGCTGGCCCGTCTTCAGGCCGGCGATCACCTGCGAGGGTTCGGCCGGTTTGAGCGCGCCTTCGGAGTTCAGCTTGAAGTTGGGGAACACGGCGCCCGCGCGCGCGTAGTGCCCGTTGGCGTCGTAGTAGCCGGCGGTCAAGCCGAAGGCGCGGATGAAGCCGCCCAGATCGGGCGAGTAGGGCCCGAACAGCGATGTGATCGGCACCGATTCTTCCAGCGCGCGCACGTTGTCGACCGAGGCGCCGCCATATGCCTTGGCGAGGTCTGGCAGCGCCAACGCGGCTTCGGTCAGATCGTTGGTCGAGCCGGGCTTGCTGAGCGCCTGGCCGAAGTCGCTGACCACCGGCGTCAGGTGCGGCACGAGCACGCGCAGGCGGCTGAGGTACGTCGGCAGTTCGACGGTGTCGGCCTTGGAGACGTCGATCAGCTTGCGCAGGTCGGCCAGCGTGGCCGGCAGTTCGGTGAACAGGTGATTGCCTTCGTGCAGCGTGACCGGGAGCTGCTTCAGTCCCGCCGTCAGGCTTTCGGACTGTGAGGCGACGGCACCGAAGGCGTTGTTCGCGTTGGAGATCAGTTCGGTCAACTGCTGGCTGCGACCCGCCAGGACCGTCGTCGCCTTGGCCGATTCGACCAGGAAGCTCGAGAGCAGCGGGCCGTCGCCACCGATCTCGGCGAGCACGTGATCCAGGGCGTTGATCGCCGGCGGGAAGTACTGGGCGTCGACCTGCAGCTGCGGTTCGGCCCCCGTGTACGTTTCGGCCGAGCCCTGGAAGAACTGCTGCAGACCCCTGCGCGTCTTTGGCGTGAACGTGTTGAACAGCTGGTCGAGGTCGACCACTTCGCGTGTCGCGCTGGTGGGCAGCGTCGAGCCCGACGGCAGTTCCGGCGCGTTGTTGGGACCGGGCGAGAGCGCGATGTAGCGGTTGGCGACGCTCGAGAGCGACGGCACGCGGATTTCGGCGATCGTGCCCTTGTGCAGCGGCACGAGCGAAGATTCGACGTGGATCGTGATCCGCACCTTGTAGTTGTGCAGCAGTTCGATTTCCTTGATCTGGCCGACAGGGACGCCGCCTACCTGCACCTGGTCGCCGCGCACGAGCTGGCCGGCGCTGGCGAAGATCAGGTGGTAGGTAGCGCTACTGCTACCGCCCAGCGCCAGCAGCAGCACGATCGCGACGACCAGCAGCAGCGCGGCGGCGGCGGCGAGCCGCGCCGGGCTCAGCCGCCGGGGGCGGCTCGGTGGGACAGTCGGCGGCTGCAGCGGGGTCGCCGCCGGCTCGCGCGGGGGGGTTGCGGTCGCCATCGCTACCTCCCCGGCGCCCGCGTCGAGGAGGTCCCGGCGCCGGAGCCGGCAGCGCCAGCGCTCGGGTCGGGGATCGCCGCCGGCGAGGGCTTGGCGACGACGTTCGGGTCGGGGACCTCGCCCAACCGCGCGATCAGCCGCACCCACTGCGCCGGCGACAGGCCCGCGCCGAAGCCCGCCTTGCTTGCCTGCGGGCCGCCGACCGGCACGAAGCCGACGGCGATCGCGTCGCGGTAGGCGGGCAGCGCGACGCTGCCCGGAGCGCCGGCGAAGCGGGTCGCAGCCGCGATCTGCACCGGGCGCATCACGCCCTGCAGCTGCGCGAGCCGGTGCACGAGCACCGTAGCAATCGAGCTGGGACCGGAGGGGCCGACTACGCGAACGCCGTTGACTGCCGAGATCACCGCCGCGGCGATCCCGGGCGAGGCGCCGCGCAGCGATTCGCCAGCCCCGATCGGCTGCGCGCAGCTGCGCGCCGAGACGGTCGGGCGCAGGCCCGAGGCCGACAGGAACTCGAGCACTCCCAGCACGCGGCGGTCGACGCGGCCCTCGGCGATCAGGTGGCGCTCACACGGAGCCAGGCGCACGCCGCGGTCGCGCGGGAGCTGCTGGTCGAGCTGGGTCTTCGACTCCAGCAGCGCCTGACCCGGCGTCGCCGCGATGCGGGCGAACGGGTCGCGGCCCTTGACTTTGACGACGGCCGAGCTCTGCAGCTTGACCCAGCCGTCGAGGATCGGCTTGGGGTCGATCGGCGGCGCTGCGGCGGGGCTCAACTGGAAGACCATGTGCGGGTCGGCCGCGGCGGCGACGTGGCCGAGCACGGTGCCGGCGATCACCTGCGAGCCCGTGTGCAGCGAGTGCAGGTAGACCTCGTCCGAGCCGGAGCGGAACGAGCGCGTGGCGCCCACCGCGGCCGGGGGCAGGTTCGGCGTCGGGCCCGACTGGCCCGAGCCACCTGCGCCGCGCGAGCCCGATCCCAGCGCTTCGAGCACCGGGTAGACGCTTGCGAGCGTGCCCAGCTCTGCGTATGTGTACGTGTTGCCGTAGACGTCGCGAAGGGTGATGCTGGCGCCGAGCGGACCGGACTGGGAGATGCGCACGACACGGCCGTCCTGCACCGCGATCACGGGGGCGTCGCTCTGCGTGTAGATCGTCGTGCCCGGCACTGTGCGCGGCGCAGGGCCTTCGGTGGTCGGGAAGCCGTCGCTGTAGTGGGCCGCCGCGTACACCGGGAAGCGCGCTTCGGTCAGGCCCGTGATCGCGCCGAGTAGCGCCGGCGGCGTGCCTCCGAGCAGGCGCGCGCGCAGCAGCACCGAGGTCACGTAGGCCTGCGAGTGGTTGTAGGCAAAGATCGCGGCGCGGATGTCCTTGGCGCCGCCGGCCGCCGCCAGGTAGCGAGCGGCCGCGAAGATCGCGTCGGCCGGGTTGTACGGGTCCCGGTAGCCGCTGCGGTTGACATCGACCCCGTACCGCGCCCACGTGCTCGGCATGAACTGCATCCAGCCCTCGGCACCGGCGCTGGAGACGGACAGGTCGCGACCGTAGTCGGTCTCGACTTCGTTGATCGCCGCCAGCACCTGCCATGGGATCCCGTAGGCGGCGCCCGCCGCCTGGTAGATCGGCAGCAGGAACGGCGGGATCGAGAAGCTGTCGATGAAGAAGCTCGGTACGCCGAGCGTGGTGGAGGTTCCAAGCGTCGCGGGGAGGGGGGGCGTGATCGAGGACGGGGATGGCGGCGCCGCTGTCGCGGCGCCGTGGCGGGGCGTGCCGGTCGGCGTGCCGACGGCCGGCCCGTGTTCGGCGCTCGGGTGCCTGGACGTGGCTCGCGGCTGGCTGCGTCGTTCGACCACCTGCGGCGTCGCAGGTGGCGCCGCGCTCGTGCTGGTGGTGGGCGTCGTGCTCGTCGGAGCGGGCGGCGGAAGATCCGGTCCCGCCCCACCCGGCGGCGCCGGAACCGTCGTCGTGCCGGTTGCGGTGGTGCCATTGCCAGTGGTGGTGGTGGTGGTGGTGGTGTTGGCCGGCGCTTCCGAGCTCTGCGCGGTCACGGTCGGTTCGACCTGCGCTCTGGCCACCGGCGCAAACGCGCTCAGCACCAGCAGGAGCGCGAGCATCGAGGTTGTCAGCGATCGCCGTCTCATCTCAGTTGCCGAGCAGGTAGTTGAGGAGCAGGCCGCCCGCTTCGGAGCCTTCTTCGGGGGTGTAGTAGGTGGTTCCCGCCGCCGCGCCGCCGACCGGCTGAGCCGCCGGGGCTGACGAGGACGGTGCCGTGTCGGTCGCGCTGGCGCCTTCGCTGCCGGGGTACTTTGCGATCGCCTCGGCCGGCGTCATGCCTTTGAGGACCGCGAGCGTGCGCAGCATCACGAGGCTGGTGGTCGCGCCGGGTGCTTTCGCGCTGGCGGCGCTGCCGCCGATGAATTTGCCGTTGCACTGACCACTTGAAGCCACCGCGTAGGTCAGGCAACCGGCGCTTGCAACCACTTCCGCCCGCAGGAAGTGCCCGAGCGCGTCGTAGCCGTTGGCGCTGCCGGTGCCCAGGTAGATGAAGTCGAGCAGGCGCTCCAGACCGCCGGTTTCGCGCAGGCCGCTCGGTCCCGCGAGCAGGCCGGAGAGGTTGGCCGCCGCCGGCTTGGCCTGCTTGCCGAAGCCCTTGAACAGGGACAGCAGCGGTTCGAACGCCTTGAGCGCCGCGCTGGAGCGGCGCGCGTTTTCGCCGAAGGACTTGAAGAAGCCTTCCGAGGACTTCGAGAACGGGCCGATGCTTTCGAAGGTCTTGTTGATGCCCGGCGCGGCGATGCCGAGGTCGGTCAACGTCGGCGTCGCCTGGTCGGCGAAGCGGCCGAGCCGTTCCATCGCCGGGCCGAGCTGTTCCAGGAAGACGGGGAGCAGCGCCAGATTTTCGCGCAGCTGGCCGCGGTGGTTGGCGGTCGCCTGCGCCACCGTCTTGCTGGAGTTGATGAAGCCGCTCAGACGTTCCCGGTCGGCGGCTAGCGGCGCCGTGGCCCGATCGCCTTCGACCGCGAGGTCGGTCAGCACCTTGTTCTCGCCGGCAAGGATCGCCAGCACGTGTTCGAGGCCTTCCAGCGCCGGGTTGGCGCGGCGGATCACGACATTGAGGTCTTTGCCGCGGCCGGCGAATCCCGCGCCGAGCTCGTTGATCAGGATCGTCAGCCGCTCGCGCTCGGGCAGCCGCGCGATGTCGCCGAGCAGGTCGGGGTCGACCGGGCTGTGCGTGCGCGTAACCGGCAACAGCACCTGGCCCGCGCCTTCCTGGCCGGATGGGATCGTCTTCAGCGCCGGCGGCAGCGGCGTGCCTTGCACGCGCGGCTCGGTCGGCAGGCAGTCGACGAACTTCTCGCCGATCAGCGCCTGGGGGCGGATCGTGCAGGTGGCGTCTTCGCGGAAGTCCTGGAAGCCGGGGTTTTCGATCTTCATCACGACCGCCGCCTGCGCGTGCGGCGTCGGTTGCACCGACTGCACCTTGCCGGCGTTGACGCCGTCGATCGTGACCTCCTCGCCAACGGTCAGGTTGCCGGCGTCGTCGAAGATCGCGCGCACCTCGTATTCGCCTCCGGAGCCGCCGGCCGAGGTGGCGAGCGCGACGATCGCGACGAGCACGAGCAGGCAGGCTGCGCCGACCGCCGCCGCGACTCCCCTCCTGAACCCCTCGTTGCGCTTGCTCAACCCTCTCAACCTCGGTCTCGATAACGCGCAGAGGGCGGCCCTTCCCCGGGCCGCCCCTTGCCGCTGCCGCTCGGAACGATCCGCGCTCCGCGCCTCACGTCCCTCGATGTCTCATTCAGTGGCTTTGGTTCTGGTCCTGCCGGTGGCCCCCTCCCCAATGGAGGCGGCCACCGTGCTCAACATCTCCCCGTTCTGGCCCCCCGTCTTATTTCTTCGGGCACGGCGGTTTGGCCGTGACGGTGACCGATTCGCCGCTGAAGAACTTCAACGTGGCCCTGACCGGGAAGCCGCCCTTCGGGCATTTCTTCGGCAGGGTTCCGTAGGACACCAGTTTTTTGCCCTTCATGAACGCGGCGCCGACATCGACCTTGATGTATTCGGCCGAACCGTACGGCGCTTCCGGCACCGTGACCACCAGCGGCACTTCGGTCGAGAGCGTCGGCGTGGGCGACAGCGACGTGAACGCGCCCTTGGACAGGAGTTCGATCAAGGCCGGTTCGCGGCCTTCCGCGTAGAACGCCAGGCCGCCGCCCGGGGCGAAGAACGGCTGCACCGTCAGTTTCTCGTGCACGCGCGTGGAGCCGAAGCTGACGACGCCGTTGGCTTCTCCCTTGGGCCCGGCGATCGACTTGGACGGGCACTTCTGCACTTCGTGGCTTTCGAGGGTGCCGGTCGGACAGGTCGTAAAGCCTTTGGTCGTCACCTTCGAGCCGGTCGGGAAGGTCGCGGTCACGCCTATCAGCGGCGAGGGGCTACCGAAGTATTCGTTGCCGGTGATGTGGAATTCAGCTTCGACGGCGGTGGCGGCGCCGAGGATGTTGCCGGTGCCCGGCCAGCTCGGCCCGCCTGTGGAGCTGGGGTTCTTTTTGATCGGGATCGATTTGACCTTGAACGTGACTTGGGGCGCCGCGACGGCCGTCGCGGGCAGGGCCAGGCCAAGCAGGGCAAGGCCCAGCACGGCCAGACGGGTGGATGCTTTGCGCATCGGCTTCTCTCCTCGGTTGATGGACGGGTCGCCTCGATCCGGGTAGCTCCGGATGGATGACCCTCCGGCGACATCGTGTTCCCCAGATGTCTCAGCCATCCGGGAAGCATTGGCGATTCGCCTGCAAGGTTACCCGTAAGCGCAGACAGGTTCAACTAGGTGGCGTCGCGAAGCTCTGTGAATTCGAGCTCCTCGCCGGCGTATTCGACACCGATCTGCTCGAGGATCACGCGCCGCGGGCCCTCCTGGACGCGGCCCGCCACGAGCGCTCGCAGGCCCGCCGCGCGCGCCAGCTCTACGACCTGGCTCCCGCTCCCCGCCGCGCAGTAGACGGCATAGCCGGCGCCCATGTTGAAGGTCTGGTAGGCAGCGCGGTCGTCGAGGCCCGCCTGCTCGACCAGGAAGGCGAGCACCTCCGGGACCGGCGGCAGCTCTGAGATCCGGTAGGTGAGCTGCTGCGGGCGGCGCATCAGCTTGAGCAGGCCGTGGCCGGTGATGTGGCTTAGGTAGGAGACCTCGACGTCGGAGTGCAGCAGCGCTTGAACGAGACCGGCGTACATGATCGAGGGGTCGAGCAAGGCCTCGCCGAGCGGGCGGCCGCTCGGCAAGCGCGTCATGTAGCCGTCGGGCAGGCGGTCTGCCACCAGGCGCGCGAGCGAGGCGCCGTTGGCGTGCAGGCCGCTGGAGGCGACCAGCACGATCTCATCGCCGGGTTTCAGCCCGTCGCCGAGGATCGCTGTGCGACCCTCGGGCACTGCTCCGACCGCGGCGCCGGCTAGCTCGACGTCGTCCTCGCCGACCAACCCGGAGAGCGACGGCGACTCCCCCCCGCCCCAGGCGCAGCCGGCATCCACGCAGGCGCGCTGCCAGCCCTGCAGCAGCGAGGCCGCGCGGCCCGCCTGTGCGTACCACTCCGAGGCGCCGGTGGCGAAGTAGGCGTTGACGACCAATGGCAGCGCGCCGACGCAGCAGAGGTCGCCGACGATCGCGGCGACCGTGTCGTAGGCGACCTCAGCGAAGTGGTCGACGCCGTGGCGCTCGAGCACCTGGCGGGCGATCACCGACTTGGTGCCCAGGCCCTCGACCACGAAGGCAAGGGTGCGCTCGCCCAGCTCGAACGCGAACGCCGGCTCGCCCCGGGAGGCGTCGAGCGCGCGGGCGCCGTGCGCGGCCAGCAGCGGCGAGGTCGCAAGCGCCTTGGCCATCGCCATCCGCTTGCCCTCGTCGAGGGCGTCGTAGTCGACGCCGGCGGACCGGTAGTCGGCTCCCCCTGAGCTGTTGTCGGCCGATCCGGCGCTCATCGGCGATGATCCTATTGCCGCCGCCAGCAGCCGGCGGGCAAGAGCGATCAGACCTCCGATTTCGAGCGCATCGGCGATGATCCTTTCGCACACCCAGCGACCGCCGAGCGGCGGCCGGCCCCCCAACCGCCGGAGAGGTGATCCCATGGACTTCCAGCCGAGCGAGCGTTGCGTCGAGCTCCAGGAGCGCCTGAAGGCGTTCATGGACGAGCACGTCTATCCCGCCGAGCCCGTCTACGAGCGCCAGCTCGCCGAGGCCGGCGACCCCCACCACCAGCCCGCCGTGATGGAGGAGCTGAAGGCGCGCGCCCGCGCGGCGGGGCTGTGGAACATGTTCCTGCCCGACGCCGAGCACGGCGCCGGACTCTCCAACAGCGACTACGCGCCGCTTGCGGAGATCCTCGGGCACTCGCACATCGCCTCGGAGGCATGCAACTGCTCGGCGCCGGACACCGGCAACATGGAGGTGCTGCACCAGTTCGGAACAGAGGAGCAGAAGCAGCGGTGGCTTCACCCTCTACTCGAGGGTGAGATTCGCTCCTCGTTTGCGATGACCGAGCCCGACGTCGCCTCCTCGGACGCCACCAACATCGCCCTGCGGATCGAGCGCGACGGCAGCGACTACGTGCTGGACGGGCGCAAGTGGTGGATATCGGGGGCGCTGCACCCGCACTGCCGAATCATGATCGTGATGGGCAAGACAGATCCGGACGGGCCCAGGCACCGCCAGCAGAGCCAGATCCTCGTCCCGATCGACACGCCGGGCGTTCAGATCGTGCGTGGACTGCCGGTGTTCGGCTACCAAGACCAGGAGGGGCACGCCGAAATTCTGTTCGAGGACGT
Source organism: Solirubrobacteraceae bacterium (assembly GCA_035938935.1). Classification (GTDB taxonomy): domain Bacteria; phylum Actinomycetota; class Thermoleophilia; order Solirubrobacterales; family Solirubrobacteraceae; genus Palsa-744. The sequence goes on along the minus strand of DASZGH010000023.1, from coordinate 29,556 downwards.
ACGCGTGCCGGCGTCCAACCTGATCGCCGGCGAGGGTGACGGCTTCATGATCGCCCAGGCCCGCCTCGGGCCGGGGCGCATCCACCACTGCATGCGCTCGATCGGCGCGGCCGAGCGCGCCCTGGAGGCGATGTGCAGGCGCGCGGTGGCGCGGACCACGTTCGGCCAGCCCGTCGCCGCGCGCGCCAACGTCCAGGACTGGATCGCCGAGGCGCGGATCGAGATCGAGATGGCGCGCCTCTTGACGCTCAAGGCCGCCTGGCTGATGGACACCGTCGGCAACCGCCACGCCCGCACCGAGATCGCCGCAATCAAGGTCGCGGCGCCGAACATCGCGCTGAAGGTGCTCGACCGTGCGATCCAGGTCCACGGCGGCGGCGGCGTCTCAGATGATTTCCCGCTGGCCTGGGCCTACGCGCACCTGCGCACGCTGCGCCTGGCCGACGGCCCCGACGAGGTCCACAAGCTCTCGATTGCCCGCCGCGAGCTGGCGCCGTACATGCCGAGCGGCGACGCCTGAAGTTTGCATCAGTTCTGATGCGTTATCGCCCAGGAGGCGGATAAGCAATCAGTTTTGATCTCCTCCAGGCTCTATCCGGCTCGCCAAGCGCAGCGCGTAGAGCGTGGCGGCCACCGAGGTCGCCAGGTTCAGGCTGGAGACGCCCTCGCGCATCGGCAGGCGCAGGCGCGCGTCGGCGCGGGCGAGCAGCTCGTCGCTGAGACCGGCGCGCTCGGTGCCGAAGGCAAGCAGCGCCCGTGCCGGCACCAGCGCGGGCTGCAGCTGCACCCCGCCGGGGTCGAGCGCGAGCAGCGGCCTATCGCTCACCGGCGGCTCGGCCACGCGCGCGACCGGCAGCGCGAAGTGAAGGCCGGCCGAGCCGCGCACGGCCACTGGGTCCCAGGGGTCCTGGCGGCCCGTCGTCAGCACCCCGGCCGCCTGCGCGGCGGCGGCCACGCGGATCACCGCGCCGAGGTTGCCGAGGTGGCGCGGGTCCTCGAGCAGCACGACCGGCGCCGGCTCGGGCGCGGCCAGGACCGCGGCGGGATCGCTGTGAACGCGCCGGGCGATGCCAACCACGCCGGTGTGTGGCACGTACGGCCCGAGCCGCTTGAACGCCTCGGCTCCCAGCACGACGGCAAGCCGCTGGATCGCAGCGCCCAGGTCAGGCGCCAGGCCGGTGGCAAGGCCGTCTAGCTGGGCGGCATCCGAGCAGGCGACCAGCTCGACCTCGGCGCCGAAGCGCAACGCATGCTTGAGCGCATGAAACCCCTGCAGCACGACCAGATCGCCGTCGCGGCGGGCGGCGTGGAAGCGGCGAACGATCGCCGGAGTGTCGATGGTCGAGGCGCCGATGCTCACCTCGCGAGTGTATTTGCGCCATGGCCCAGCCATGCCTTCCCTCTCAACGATGTACCGTTCGTCCGAGCGAACGGGGCCTGGTGGTGCGACTCGCGCGCACTCGGTCAACCCGCGGGCCTCCGGACATCCTTGCGGCGAGCCCATTACGAGATGAGCACGCCCAACCCCTCCCCCCTCCCACTCGCAAGCGCCTCGACGAGACGCCCGCTTGCAACACTGAGAGATCAGGTGCGCATGCTCGCGTCGGGCGAGACGAGCTCGATCGATCTCCTCGAGAGCGCGCTGGCGGGGATCGAGGCGACGCGGAACACGCTCAATGCCTTTCGGGTCGTCTGCTCCGAGTCCGCGCTCGCCGACGCCGCCCGCGCCGACGAGCGCCTCGCGCGCGGCGAGCGGCTGCCGCTGCTCGGGGTGCCGGTGGCGGTCAAGGACGACGTCGACCTCGCCGGGCACCCGACCAGCTTCGGCTGCGCGGGGCCGTTCCCCGCCGAGCGCGAGGACTGCGAGATGGTGCGCCGCCTGCGCGCCGCCGGTGCGGTGATCGTCGGCAAGACCAACGCCCCGGAGGTGGGCCTCTACCCGTTTACCGAGGGCAAGGCGTTCGGCGCCACGCGCAACCCGTGGAGTCTGGATCACACCCCGGGCGGCTCCAGCGGCGGCTCCGCCGCGGCGGTCGCGGCGGGCATCGTTGCGGCGGCGGTCGGCTCCGATGGCGCCGGCTCGGTGCGCATCCCCGCTGCCTGGTGCAACCTGGTCGGCGTCAAGCCTCAGCGTGGCCGCATCTCCACCTGGCCGGAGCCCGAGTCATTCAACGGGCTCACCAGCCTGGGACCGCTCACGCGCACCGTCGCCGACGCGGCGCTGATGCTCGACGTGCTCGCCGGCAACCGTCCCGGAGACCGCCACCGGCCGGCGCCGCCCACGGGCTCCTACAGCGAGGCCGCCGAGCGCGAGCCCGGGCCGCTGCGCATCGCCGTCTCGCTGCGCCACCCCTACAGCGCCGCCCCGGTGCGGCTGCACCCCGAGGCGCGCGCCGCCACGCTGCGGATCGCCGGAGTGCTGGAAGGGCTCGGCCACGAGCGCGTCGAGGTCTCGCCGCGCTACGGGCTGATGGGGTTGAACCTGCTCGTGCGTGGCGAGTCGGGCGTGCACCAATGGGTGTCATCACGCGTTCGCGACCGCTCCGTGCTCGACCGTCGCACACGCGGAACCGCCTTGCTCGGCGGAGCACTGGCGAGATCGGGGCTGCCGATCGCGCGCCGCCTGGAACCCCGCTTCCAGCGGCGGATCGCGTCGGCCTTCGCGGCAACCGACGTGCTCCTCGTCCCCACCACCGCCTCCCCGCCGCTGCCGATCGGCGCCGCGGAGGGACTTGGCAGCAGAGCCACCCAACGCCTGATCGCGGGCGCCTGCCCGTTCGCCTGGCCCTGGAACGTGCTCGGCTGGCCGGGCGTGAGCGTACCCGCCGGCCTCACCGGTGACGGCCTGCCCGTCGGCGTGCAGCTGCTGGGCCCAGCCGGCTCCGAGCCGTTGCTGCTCTCGCTCGCCGCCCAGCTGGAGCGCGTCGAGCGCTGGCACGAGCGTGTCCCGCCGCATGCGGTAGGCGCCCAGGCGCCGGCGTGAGGACCGCCACGTCCCGGACGTCCCGACCCAAAGTGGCGCGGAGTCGGCGCGCTCGGCTCTGAGCGCTCGGGCTCGCTCAGCGCCCGAGCGTGCGTATGAGCTCGCGCGCACGCGGGCGCACGCGCTCTGTCAGCCCGCGCACTTCGGCGAGCCCAGCGCGCAGCTCGGCGTCGCCGACCTCGACCGGCAGCATCGAGTCTTGCAACTCGCCCAGGCCCAGGTCGGCGCGCACGAGCGCCTCCAGCGCCCGCTCGATCAGCTGCTTGACAGCAGTCGAGGGAGCGACCTGAGCAGGCGTCGCGAACTGGCGCTCGGGCAGTCGGCTGCGCTGCGCGAACTCCTTGTGGGTGCGCTTGGCGCGGCCATATGCCGCTTGCACCGGCGCGAACAGACTCTCTTCCAGTCGCTCGGCGGTGCGCTCGTCGAGGTGCTCGTAGGCCTCGCTCAGCTCGGCCAGCGCAAGCGCGATCTCATCGGCGGCGAGCGCCAGCGCGTCCAGGATCTGCTGCCGGCCCTCGGCGGCGGTATAGGTCACCGACCGCACTGTAGCCGCGTCTGAGCTGCTCGTGGGTAGCGAGCGTCCTCCTTGCACCAACCGCCGCTATTTGTAATCCAGCTTGGGAAAGCTCGGCTCGGTCCCTCGTCCGCCCGGGGTCATGTCGAGCACATTCCAGATCGGCCAGATCGAATCGACGTGGCGGGGATCCTCGCCCTCATCTCGTGGGGCGAACATCAACTCCGAAGCCCACGAGTGCCGGATCTCATCCCCGTTTCGGACGAACACGTTGACGATCGGCCGCTGCTCGCCCTCCGGCGTCTCGGCGTGATAGTCGCGGTTATACGTGTTCTCCCGCGACGAGAGCAATCGCAGGTGCCGCCAGCCGCGCTCGCTGGCGAACGCTCCGATCCGCTTCGGATTCGACTTCGCGACCACAGCCAAGTTGATTCGCTGGGCGAGATGGGGCGCGGCGCCATCGAGCGAGTCGAGGATCGACGTGCAGGACGCGCACGGAGTCTCCGCGAGCGGCAGCCGCGCCGTCTCACCGTCCGCCGGCCCAGGCCTCTCATCGCCCGACCAGCGCGGAAACATGAAGCTGTAGATGACGAGCGTGTCCTTCGAGGGCGCGAACAGCTCGGAGAACCTGACCTCGCTGCCGTCGAGCGCCTCGAAGCGGTAGTCGTCGGCCAGGACTCCACCCGCCGGCAGCGCGCGCCGCAGCTCCGCGACGCGCTCGATCGCCCGCCGCAACTCGATCTCGGCCTCGAGCAGCCGGTTGCGCTCGCGGCGGTACTCGCCGGACTCGCCCGGAAAGCGGATGTCATGGTCTACGGGCAGCGGGGTAAGTCTACGCAAGCACTGCGGCGCTAGAGCAGTTCGCGAAGCTCGTCGCGGCTCACACCTGCGTCTCTGAGGATGCCGTTCAGCGTCCCGCGCTTGAGTTCGCGGTGCAGCGGCACCACCAGTGACACAGCACGATCCTGATGCCTGAGTCGGACGTGGCTCCCGCGCTGGCGGACCGCTTCCCAGCCGAGCTTCTGCAGCACGTCGACGAGCTTCGCGCCGGAGACGACCGGCAGCCGCTCGCTCACGCGGGAACGGCGAGCCTTCGCCGGACGATCCCGGAGCCGACCGGCCGTCCTTCTTCGCGCAGACCCTCGACGTAGAGAGCAAGAGCCTCCTGGGCGTTCTCGGTCGCTTCGTCGATGTCCTCGCCCTGCGTGTGCAGCCCAGGAAGGTCGGGCGCGTACACGTGATAGCCGCCCTCGTCCTGGGGCTCGAAGACGAACTCGAACTCGCTCTGCTCGGCCATGAGGTCAGGATAACGGCAAGCGCGAAGGAGGGGACTACTTTCGACCACGAACTCACATGACGACCTCAAACTCTAACGAAATGGAGACGCCGGGAATCGAACCCGGGTCCGCGGTCGCGTATGAATGGCTTCTACGAGCGTAGCCGGCGCTCTGATCTCGTCCCTGACTCGCCTCGCCGGCCGGGTTGTCGGGGACCAGCCTCCTAAGCTTTCCCCGGCTCGGCGGAGGCGCTCCTCACCGGGTGAGCCTGCTTTCTGATCCCGGCCTTCCCCACCACAGGCGAGTGGGGCCCGAGACCTCGCGCTTAGTTTCTAGCTAAGCGGCGAGGGCGTACTCGTGAGAGTCCGCACTTATGGTTTTCCCGGGTGTTTTACGAGGCCGCCCGGGACCTCGACTCGCGACCATCCAGACGAACCGACCGCGTCGAAGCCTGTCGTCCCCATGGATGTTCTTGCTGGAGTGTAGCGCCGGCAGCCGCCCATACGCGCGCAGCGGTGCAGACGGAAAGCCACGGCCCTTAACGAAATCGACGCGGTCCCGGGCCGCTTGAGGAACCTGCCTCCGGTCCGCCCGAAGGCTTCCCGGTGACCGGTGGCGCGGCCTTACACCTCAGTGGCCTCGCTCTTCGCGGCTCGGTTCCGCGTCTGTGTTCAACTTACGCCTCTGGAGGTACGCGGTCAAGAGGACAAATGGGTTCTCTCCGCAAGTTCCGGGAAACGCTTGAGATTACCGAGCGCTTACGGGTAGCTGCGAGAATGTAGGCATGGACGGCGAGCTGCCAGTCGTGAGCGAGAACCCTCTCAGCGCCCCGATCGGCCCTCCGGCCGTTCCCTCTCCGGCGATGCCGGGCGCGCATGGCAGCACCGTCGGCCAGCCAGACGAATCCTCGCTCGGCAGACCATCGAGCACGTTCCGCAAGCGAGCGGGCGGCGCGCTGGCGGGCGCGGGCGCGCTGGCGGCGAAGTTCGGGGCCTACATCAAGGGCGCCGTACTGCTGCTGCCGAAGCTGAAGCTGTTGACGACTGGAGGCACAGCGCTCGTGTCCGTGGCCGCCTACAGCCTGTTCTGGGGATGGCAGTTTGCGGCCGGCTTCGTCGCGTTGATGTTCGTACACGAGATGGGCCACGTGATCCAGCTGCGCCGCGAGGGGATCAAAGCGAGCACGCCGATGTTCATCCCCTTCCTGGGCGCTGCGATCTTCTCGCGCTCGCTGGGCGAGAACGCGCTGGCCGAGGCGCGCGTTGGCCTGGCCGGCCCGGTGCTTGGAACGCTCGGCGCGCTGGCCGTCGCCGTGGCGGGAGCGCTCACAGGCAGCGACCTGCTGCTCGCGCTGGCCTACATCGGCTTCTTCTTGAACCTGATCAACCTGATCCCGGTCGTGCCGTTCGACGGCGGCCGCGCGATGGCGGCGGTGGCGCCGTGGATGTGGTTCGTGGGGATCGGCGGGCTGGTCGCGATGATCGTGCTGCTGGGAAACCCGTTCCTGTTCATCTTCGTGTTGCTGGCCCTGCGCGAGATGCCGCGCCGCTGGCGCCAGCTGCGCTCGCGCACGATCGAGCAGGCCGCCTACTATCGCGTGCCACCCCGCAGCCGCTTTGCCGTCGGCGTCGTCTACGTAGCCCTGATCGTGGCGCTCGGCGTAGGCATGTCCCAGACGCACATCCTTTACAGCGCCGGTCACAGCTTCCGCTCGATCTGAGAGCCCCCGCGACCCGGTACCCTGTTCCACTGGGTAGGACGAGCCAGTCGCATCAAGGGGAACTCCAAATGGGACGAACACGCACCGCCGTGCCCGCGCTAGTGACGAGCGCACTGGCCGTCGCCGCGCTGGCGATGGGCTGCGGTTCCTCGCCCAAGCCGCTCACGCGCGCGCAGCTGACGAGCAGAGCAAACGCGATCTGCAGACGTGTGGCAGTCAAGATCGAAGCGGCGAACAAAGGAGGCGAAGTCAACACGCCGCAGCAGCTCGAGCGTCTAACCGCCAAGTTGGCGGGCTTCGAGCAGACGGCCCTGGTCGAACTGGGGCAGCTCGTGCCGCCGCCGGCCCTAGAAGCCGACTGGAAAAGCTTCGTAGCCGGGGCCCAGACGCTGGCGGAAGACACGGCCAAGATCGGCCAATACGTCACCACGAAAAACACAGCGGCGGGCAAACAGGTGATCTCCTCGGCCGAATCAACTCAGAAGCAGATGGCGGCGATCGCCAAGCGCAACGGCTTCAAGGCTTGCGAACAGGTCCCCTGAGCGCCCCTCGGCTGGCCTGAGATCACCGTAGGGCGGGCGCGCGGCCCCGGTTTGAGTGCAACCCGTCGCGAGCGGTGACCTCTCACATGAAGCCGTCGCTCACCTCCGCGCTTCGCGCAGCCCGCGTTCCATGTCGCGCTTGGACTCGCGCTCGCGGATCGTCTGACGCTTGTCATAGAGATCCTTGCCGCGAGCGAGCGCGATCTCGACCTTGGCGTGCGGCCCCTTGAAGTAGACGCGCGTCGGCACCAGCGTCAGCCCGCGCTCGGCCACGCGCACCGCGATCCGCTCGATCTCGGCGCGGTGCAGCAGCAGCTTGCGCGGCCGCTCGGGGTCGTGGTTTTCGCGCGAGGCCGGCAGGTAGGGCGGGATGTGGACCGAGTGCAGCCACAGCTCGCTGCCTGCCCCCCGCTTGTGCCCTTCAGGGTGCGATGGGGGGTCGCGAATCGTCGCGTACCCATCCTTCAGCTGGGCGCCGGAGGCGCGTAGCGCCTTGACCTCGGTGCCGGCAAGCACGATGCCGCACTCGATCCGCTCGAGCAGCTCGTAGCGGTAGGACGCGTAGCGATTGCTCGCCACGTCCCCAGCGCCGATCTTGCGCTTGCCGCCTTTTGACTTGGCCATTCGCCCAGCCTAAACGGCCGGAGCAAGGTCCACCCGACCCGCTGCGGCATCGACCCGCACAACCCGCACCAAGATTGGATCGCCCAGGCGCACGACTGCGCCCGATCGCTCGCCGCGCAGGATCGTCGACTGCTCGTTCAGCGTCCACCAGTCGCGCTCCTCGCCTGCGCTGCCTGCCTGCGCCCCAGGGGGTGTACCCATTGGGGTGAGCAGCCGCACCGGCAGCATCCCCTCGAAGGCCTCTCCAAACGCGACGAAAACACCAGCAGCGATCAGCCCTGTCACCTCGCCGGCGAAGACCTGGTCGTAACCGCCCTCGAGCAGGAGCTGCTCGAGGCGGAAACAGGCGGCAATGTCGTCGCCCTTGTGCTCCAGCGCCGCGACCTTGCGCTCGCGCTCGGACACCCATTCGCCGAGCTCGACCAGCTTGCGCCGGCCGGTGATCTGCTCGTCCGCGCCGAGCGAGGACAGCAGCGCGCGGTGGCAGACGACGTCCGGATAGCGGCGGATCGGCGAGGTGAAGTGGCAGTAGCAGCTCGAATGCAGCCCGGCGTGGCCGAGATTCTTGGGCGAGTAAAAGGCCTGCTTGAGCGAGCGCAAAACGAGCGAGCTGAGCGCCGCGCGCCCGTGCCCGCTGCGGCGGACGTGAGCGTCCACGCGCCGCGATATTTCCCCCACCAGCTCTGCCGCCTGGGTGGAGAGGAGCGGATCGGGCAGCGGTGGCGTGGAGACGCCGAGCGAATCGAGCTGCTGCACCAGCCGGCGGATGCGCTCGGGGTCGGGGCGCTCGTGAACTCTGTACAGACACGGCGTCTGCGTCTGCTTGAGGTGGCGAGCCACCGCTTCGTTGGCCGCGATCATCAGGTGCTCTATCAGCCGGTGCGACTCGGTCTGTGGCCGTGGCGCGATCTCGCAGACGTTGCCCTGCTCGTCGAAGCGGAACTCCGGCTCCTCGGAGTCGATCACAAGCGCCGCGCCGCGCTCGCGCGCATCCTGCAGCGCCGCCGCGGCAACACGAGCGGCGGCCAGCGGCGCGCCCCATGGTTCGGGAGCGCGCTGGACGATCGTCGATCCCGCCGCGTGCCCGGGTGGGTGGGCCTCCGATTCCGGTATCGATCGACGATCGGTCGAGGCGAAGATGCGGTCGACCTGCTCGTAGTCCAGGCGCTCGTCCGAGCGGACGATCGAGCGGTAGAAGCTGGCCTGCGCGACCTGCGCGCCGCGCAGCAGCAGCTCGACGGTCACCGCCAGCCGCTCGGCGCCGGGGACCAGCGAGCAGGCGCCCGAGGAGAGCGAATGCGGGAGCATCGGCTCGACCGTCCCCGGCAGGTACACGCTCGTCCCGCGTCTGCGCGCCTCCAGGTCCAGCGGCGAGCCGAGCGGGACGTGCGCCGCGACGTCGGCGATGTGCACCCACACCCGCACGCTGTCGTCCGCCAGCGCCTCGGCGGAGATCGCGTCGTCGAAGTCGCGCGCGGTGGCGGGATCGACGGTGAAGGTGGGCAGCTCGCGCAGGTCCGCTCTCGCTTCGCCCTCGGCGCGCTCCCACGCGCGCCCGGCGGCGCAGCGCGCCTCGCGCTCGACATCCGCCTCGAACTCGCGCGTTAGCCCGGCCTCGCGCAGCACCCGCTCGATCGCGTCGCGGGCGGTTTCCGAGCGCTCGGCGGGTGGCCAGACCACGTGCGTGTTCGGCGATGAGCCGCCGCGCTTGAGAGCCGGGCGCCGGCGCGCGCCCGGGGAGGGTGCGCCGCGACCGCCAGCAGCACCACGACCGGCGCCACCGGCGCCGCGACCGCTGCGCGGCGGCGGGCTCATCCCACCTTCGCCGCGAGCGTGCGCAGCGCGACTTCGAGCCCGTGCTCGGTGTCGACCCCGTGCGCCACTGTCACTTCCGGCGTGACGCCGGCCCCCTCCTTGACCCCCGAGCCGCCCAGATTGCGTCCGCTCGGCGTGTAGTACTCGCCGACTGTGATCTTGATCGCCCCGCCGCCGGAGAGCGGCTCGAGCTCCTGGAAGACTCCCTTGCCGTACGTGTGCGTGCCGACGACGGTGGCCCTGTGGTGATCCTGCAGCGCGGCAGTCACGATCTCCGACGCCGACGCCGTGTCGTGGTCGACCAGCACGACCACGGGTATGCGCGTGGGGATCGCCCCGCCGGCGGCGGTCAGGACGATCGTCGGCTGCGTGCGCCCGCGCGTGGTGACGATCGTGCCCGAGGCTATGAAGATGCTCGCCACCAGCCGCGCCTCGCTGACAAGACCGCCGCCGTTCGCCCGCAGATCGAGCACGATCCCCTTCGCCCCCGCTTTGAGCAGCCCCTTGACCGCGTCGTAGAGCTCGCCGTGTGAGCCTTCGCTGAACGTCGCCAGGTACACCCACCCCAGCTTGACGCCCTTATGGGTGCGCATCGCGGAGGCGACGACGGGCTCGGAGATGACGGCGCGCATCACTATCACCGTGCGCCGCGACGAGCCGCGGTGGGCGAGCGTGAGCCGCACGTCGGTGCCCGGCGGCCCCTTGATCAGGGCGGTGGAGGTGTTGGGCGGAACGCCTCGCAGCGAACGACCGTTTACCGCGACGATGACATCGCCCGGCTTCAGGCCGGCGCGTTGTGCCGGCGAGGAGTCGAAGACGTGCACCACTTCCAGTCCGGTGGGCGTCGGCTTCGGGTTCACTTCGACGCCGATCCCCGCAAAGCTGGCGGGCTGGTCGAAGCCTTTGTATTCCTGCGGCGTGAGGTAGCTCGAATAGGGATCGTGCAAGCTCGAGACCATCCCCGCGATCGAGGAGCTCGACAAGCTCGCCTTGGACACTGGTCGGTAGTAGTCGTGGTTGATCCGTTCGATCGCTTCGCCGACTACGAGCGACCCATTGTCGGCAACCAGCGCTTTGCGAGCGAACCCGGGCAGGTCGCTCGGATGCCCGCCCAACCAGATGCCGAGCACAAGCAGCACCGGCAACAGCACGGCCAGGGCGACGATCGCGATCTGAGATCTGGGGTTCTTCACCGACACTCAGCCTATGCGCTGCGACGGCCCACCACGCCGCTCGCGCACGGCGCGCGCGTCAGACCCGGAGGAAGCGGCGCAGGGAAATACCGGAGCCGGCGGCGGAGACCGCGATCGCACAGCCCATCAGGACTACGATCAGCAGGCGAAAGTCGATCATCGTCGGCTGCGAGATCAGCTTGACGGTGCCGGCAAGGGGGTCGATCAGCGTGATCTTGGCCAGCGCGAGCAGCGCGATGGCGCAGACGCCGCCGACCGCGCCGAGGAACAGACCCTCGATCACGAACGGCCAGCGGATGAACCAGTCGGTCGCGCCGACCAGCTTCATCACCTCGACCTCGCGCCGGCGCGAAAACAGCGATAGGCGAATCGTGTTGGAGACCAAGAGCATCGAGGAGAAGACCAGCAGCGCTGCCAGCAGCGCCATCGTGATCTTCACGATCCGGGTCGCGGTGAGGATCTTGTCGGTCTGGGCTTGGCGGTTCTGCACGGCCGCGATCGCACTGTCGCTCACCAGCCGCGTGCCCGGAGGCGAGCTCTGGTCGAGCTCGGCGCGCAGCGCGTCGGCGTCGTCGGGGTTGGCCGGCGTGATCCGCAGGATTTCCGGCAGCGGGTTGTAGCCGATCAGCTGGAAGGCCCGCGGGTCGAGCTTGCGCTCCTGTTCGAAGCCCTTCTGCTTGGAGACGACTTCGATGTGTCCGGCGTAGCGAACGTGTTCGACCTCCTTGCGCACGCGCGCGACTTCGGCTGGTGTTGCGGTCGTGTTCAGGTCGACGTCCACCACCACGCGCCCGCGGATCGAGTTGGCCGCACCGTTGGTGGCCTGCACGACCGGAATGAACACTCCCAGCACGAGCGTCGTCACCAGCACGCACGAGAACGCCGCGAACGAGGGCGCTGGATTGCGCCGCATCGAGCGCGTGGCCTCCTTCAGGAAGAACCCGAGTTTCATCGGTGCACACCGCCGGGCAGGCGGCCTGCGCCCCGCGCGCGGGCGGCGACGGCAGCCGCCTCGGCGGCGGTTTCGCGCTTGAGGCGCTCGGCCAGATCGCCCGTCGTCTCGTCCTGGGCGTACAGCCCGGTCGCCTCGTCGCGGACGATCCGTCCCCGCTTGAGCTCGATCACGCGCCGGCGCATCTTGTCGACCATCTCGTTGTCGTGGGTCGCCACGATCACGGTGGTACCGGCGCGGTTGATCCGGTAGAGCAGTTGCATGATACCGATCGAGGTGTCCGGGTCGAGGTTGCCGGTGGGCTCGTCGGCTAGCAGCAGCGGCGGGTGCGAGGCGAACGCGCGGGCGACCGCGACGCGTTGCTGCTCGCCACCGGAGAGCTGGTGGGGGTAGTTGTGGAGCTTGGTCGAGAGACCCGTGAGGCGCAGGATGTCGGGCAGCGAGGCGCGGATCTGCTTGCGCGAGGCACCCGTTACCTGCAGCGCGTAGGCGATGTTGTCGTAGACGGTGCGCGTGGGCAGCAGCTTGAAGTCCTGGAAGACAACGCCGACGTTACGGCGGTAGTAGGGGACGCGCCCTCGCTCGATCTCGACCAGCGAGCGCCCGGCCACGCGGATGACGCCCTCGGTCGGGTCGAGCTCCTTGATCAGCAGCCGCATGATCGTGGACTTGCCCGAGCCGGTAGAGCCGACCAGGAACACGAACTCCTGACGGTCGATCGCAAATGTGGCGCGCTCGAGGCCGGTGTCGCCCGAGTCGTAGCGCTTCGTCACGCCGCGGAACTCGACGACGGTGTTCGCGCCGGGTGTGTTCGCGGGACGGGTGGGCGCGGCGACGGGTCGTTGCACGGGCGGGGGGACGACGCGGCGGCGTTCAGGCCGGATGTGCGGCGCGAGCGCCCTGCGCGGGATCGTGCGCGTGGGGCGGGCGCCTGTGTCGGGGTCGGGCATGGCCGCGCACAGTAGCGAGAGATCCCGTGATGAGCCGCACTTTTGCCTGCATGCAATGCGATTTGCACGCTGCGGGCAACTACCGGCAGACAGGCGTGTGCGGCGGCGCGAGCCAAGTGGCGAGCCGATCCCCTATCGATCCCCTATCGTGGACGCGCGGATGGCCGAGATAGGGACGACGACCGTGGCGGCGAACGACCTGCCCGTGTACAGCGTGAGCCTGCCGGGCACGCGCGCGCTGACCGTGCTCGTGGCGTTCGACGCCGGGGCACGGACCGAGCGGGCCGAGGAGAACGGGACGGCGCACTTCCTTGAGCACCTCGTGTTCAAGGGCGGCGAAAAGTACCCGACCTACAAGGACGTCAACGAGACCGCCGAGCGCCTCGGCGGGATGCTCAACGCCTACACCAGCCACGACCTGGTCGCCTTCCATATCACCGTCAGGGCGGAGTCGGCGCCCGCAGCAATCGACCTGCTCAGCGACTTCGTCGCCCGCCCCAAGCTCGACGCCGAGGAGCTCGACCGCGAGCGCGGCGTAGTGATCCAGGAGATCAACCGCGCCTACGACCAGCCCTCGACCGTCGCCGAGTACCTGATCGACAGGGCCGCCTTCGGCGAGCACCCGCTGGGGCGCACCGTGCTCGGGCCGGAGGAGAACCTGCGCTCATTCACGCGCGAGGGCATCGTCGCCTTCCGCGAGCGCCGCTGGGCCGGCGCCGCCGGGAGCGCGTTCCTGGTCGGCAACGTCGAGCACCTGCCGGACACGGACCAGCTGGCCCAGCTGTTCGCACGCTTCCCCGCGCTGCCCTCGCCCGAGCCGTACGTGCAAGCGCCCAGGTTCGCTCCCGAGACCCTGGTCGAGCAGCGCGACACCAACCAGTCACACCTGCGCATGATCTACAGGCCGGCAGTGGACGTCTCAAACGTGCGCGAACGCGCCGCCCTGTCGATCTACTCGACGCTGCTCGGGGGCTCGATGGGCTCACGGCTGTTCGAGGAGATCCGCGAGAAGCGGGGGCTGTGCTACTCGGTGTACGCGATCGCGCACGCCTACGCGGACGTCCCGATCCTGCAGCTCGGCTCGGGGCTGGACTCGGCCAAGTGCATCGAGGCGTACGCGCGCATGCGCGAGATCGTGGACGAGCTGCGCGAGGACGGCCCCACCGAGGAGGAGGTGCAGCGCGCCCGCGCGTACGCCGCGGGCCGCCTCGTGCTCGCCTTTGAGAACACGAACGCCGTCGCCCGCTACGGCGCCAGCCAGAAGATCGTCTACGGCGAGGACGTCGACCCCGACGCCGCGATCGCGGCGCTCGACACGGTCACATTCGACGAGGTCAGAGAGGTGGCCTCGAACGTAGCGGACGAGCTGGCAGTCGCGTGCGTGGGCCCGCACGAGCAGGGCGACTTTTAACCGGCGACCTCCAGCCGACGATTCCCAAGCAGCGACACCTCAGCCGGCGACCTCCGCTCTAGCGCCGCCCCGCATCGCGCTCAGCACCTGACGTCCGTGCGGGGTGAGCGTCCAGTAGTTGGGGTGGCCGGGGCCGTGCGGGCGGTCGTTGGCGATCAGGCCGAGCCGGGTCAGGCGCCCGAGCAGCTTCGAGGTCTGCCCCTCGTCTGAGACGTCGGCTCCCCTGGCGACCTCGCGGTTGCTCGAGCCGGGATGCTCGCCGATGAACACCAGGCAACACACGGTGCGGTAGGTGAGCCGCATGTCCAGCCGCTCGAGCAGCCGCCCGCCCTCGGCGCCGACCCGCGCCCGCTCGGGCAGGTCCACCGCGGGCGCCGAGCGCGTGATTTCCTCCCCGGCGGCGCCCGGGCCGAGGTAGGGCAGCGCGATCAGCGCCATCAGCTGTCCGTGCAGGGCGACGAGGGGACCGGACCCATCGAGCAGGCGTGCGTGCAGCACCGAGAACGCGCCCCCGACGATGCCCTCGGCTGTCAAGAGCGGCGCGTCGCTCGCGCCGCGCGCCTGGGGGGCCGACGCGTCGAGCGCGGCGATCAGCTCGTCCGAGACCTGCGCGCGGCGCTCCAGCACGGGCTTGCCCGCGCCGAGCGCCTCGATCACGCACGCACGCGCCAGCTCGGGCTCCGCATCGAGGAAGGCGAGCAGCGCCGCGAGCGCCGAGCGCATCCGCTCGCGCCACGAGCGCTGCGAGTCGTACGCCTCGACCACGACCTGCCGGGCCTGCTCGACGCCCCACTCGAACGCGGCCAGGAAACAGTCCTCGCGCCCCTCGAACAGCTCGTAGAACGTTCGCCGCGAGACCCCGGCGCGCGCGACGACGGGAGCGACAGCGGCGCCTATGTAACCGACCTCGGAGACGACCTCGACCATCGCCGAGACGATCCGCGCGCGCTGGATGTCGTCGACCTCGTCGCGCGAGAGCGACCCACGCCCCGGACGGAGGCGATCCAACGCTGCCGGCGCGTCATTGCTCGCGGACATCATCCTCCCCATGCGACCCCCTGGCGCGCAACCCGCCGCAACAACCTACCGGCGAGCCACGCCCCGGTGGCGCCTATCTCTTCCCGCCCGCATGTGTGTTGTGGTTGCCTTTGCCACGCCGCCGGCTCGCCCTGCCCTTGCGCGCGCGCTTTGCCTTCCCGCATCCTGTGGCCGTGATCGAAGTGGTTTGACGAATGACCACCCCGTTCTGCGCCGTGAACGCCGTCGGCATCTTGAGCTTGCTCTTGCACAGGTTCCCGTTCGCCGCGAGCGCCGAGTTGGGGCCCTGTGGGAGGGTCAGTTCGAAGCTCGTGACGGGCTGGTCGGGGACGGTGCGGAACGTCGAGCTCGTGATTCCTGCCGGTGAGATGAACGTTTCGCCGTGCAGGTCGATCGTGAAGCCGTAGCCCTGTATGACGACGATCAGTTCGGGGAACTTCGCGCCGCCGTGGCTGACGAAGTACGCGGGACCGGTGAGCGGTTCGGGCAGGATCGGGGTGATCGCCTTCGCAATCCCGACCCTTGATGCTGCTGGGCAGGCTGCTGGGTTCGCGTTGAACGTCCTGTCGGTACAAGCCTTCTGCAGCGTCGTCAGACGCGACGGCAGCTGCCTAGGCAGGTCCACCTTGACCTTGGCGATGTTCGCCTGCGAGCCGTCTGGGGCTTTCGGGTAGGTGAGCTTGACTGTCAGGCTCGCCCCGTTCGCTCTGCTTGTCTTCCCAGATGTTGAGACCTTGAACGACGGTTTGAAGCCTAGCAGTGAGCAGTTCGCCGCCTGGAAGCGGGTATTGACGCTGACGGGGTTCTGGTCTGCCGGGTTCGTGTAGTCCGCGCCGGCGCCGGTGATCGTGTTCGTGACGCTCAACGGATCACATGACGTGGGGTTGCGGATGAAATTCGGTCGATCCATGTAGACGTGAATGTCGCGGACGTGCACGACGATCCCGTCGATGATGTGCGGGATCGGATCAGACCCCGTCGAATCAACTTCGACCTGTGCCGTCGTCGGGTTGATCCGTAGTCCAAACCTGATCACGACCGTACCGAGATCGAACGGTCCGACCGTAGCCGACGTGATCGACACGATCGACAGATTAGAGCCGTGATACGAGCCCGCCAAGTACACCTTTCCTGGGGTGTGCGCCTCGACACTGCCGACACCGGCGCCGACGATTGTGTGCCCGATTTCGCTTGCCGCGGGACACGACGGTTCCGCGAGCTCTTGAGCACCCATCTTGTGCCTGGCCGTTTCGATCGCCGCATCGGAGCAGAACGGGATGCCTGTCAGGTTCCCAGTCAACCCTGGTGGCAGGACCGTCGTGAATTTCGTGAGCTCCTGTTCGCCGTCTTGACGGGTGATGTGCAGGTAGAACGGGGTGTAGGAAGCCGCGTTGTTGTTCTGCGAACCGGAGATGACCTGCGGAACGAACGGCGGAACGCCACCCGACGGGCATGCGCCACCGCCGATCCCGTGCACGATTTGGAAGGTCGAGCTGCTTGTGATCGTGTGACTCGGGTTAGACCAAGGGGTGAGCACGGCGTTGGTTTCATACGTGCCGCACAGGGCTGGTGTCACGAGCGGCGCCCTCGCGCCCTCCCTGAACTTGAAGTCGAAGCTCGAGAACGGCAATTGTGGGATTGCGCTGAACGTCGTCGTGATCTGTCCAGTCACAGGATCGGTCTCTACCTTCCCCTCCTGCTTGACAAGTATGCCCCGCTGCGGATTTTCAAGGACGAGATAGAGCGCGAGCAGCGACCCGAACGGATTGTCGAACGGCTTGGCGATGTAAACGTTCCCGTCGACCTCTTCATTCAGCAACAATGAGTGCAGCACCACCGTCCCGATCTTCGAGTCGGACGGGCAGCCCTTTGCGGGGTCGGGGTGGAAGCTCAATTCCGTGCTCGCATACTGAGCGGGCGTGCAGACCCCAAGCCCTTCGGCCTGAGACGGGTTGATCGTCACGCCTTGGGGCAGGGTGACCTTGACCCCTTTGATGTCCGAGGCAGAGATCCCTTCGGGGTTCTCAAGACCCGGATTGGGGACTTCGACGTGCACTGTCAGTCCCGTCGGCGTTTCTGTTTCGATCGCGGTCGGGGACGCCTGCAGGTTACCCTTCACCGGGACTTCCTCACAACCCGTGATCGGGACTTCCGGACCCCACGCAGTGCTCGGATCGTTCGGGCTGGCCGGATAACCCGGAAGCTGGTGAGAGACGATCGAGCTCGACTTCCACGCCGGGTCTGTCAGGTCAGGGGCGCCATCGGTCGTGAACGCGCCTGGATGATCCCAGGAGTCGATGTGGAGCGCCCACGGCAACCCCCTACCCGTACACGACGTCGGGTTGCGCAAGAAGACACCGGGCTTGCCGCTAACACAAGTTGGACCGTGATTGGCCGGGACCTGTTGCCCCGGACAGGCGCGTTCACCATCGTGCACGGAGGAGCCGGGGCGCCCCCAGAATGTGGTCGTGATCCCGGCCAAGCCGAGCACGTCGGGAATGTCACGCGAGTCAACAGCGATCGCGTATTCGCCGTCATTGCGAAGCCGCCCGTCCAAAACGATCGGCGTGCCGAGAATAACAGTCGCAAAACGCGCGGACGCCCCCGCCGGCGGGACGATATTGTAGAGAGGAAGGGGCACAAGAGCGACCCCGTTGAGCGGAGTCAAGTTGAAGCGCACTGTCATCGTGCCCACCTGCGAGCTGGCCGCACACAGCGGCTCCCATTCGCCGCCGGGCAGGAAGAGCAGGTCGCCGGTGGTGCACTGATCGACAGTCGTCGGGTTGCCGATGAAGCCCGCCGGCAAGTCCGCGACGACGTCCTTTGTCGGCTCAACCGGATATCCAGTCAACGGCAGCGGAGCAGGAGTGTCAACCGTGTTAAAATCAAGCGAAGTGGTAGCCGTTTCCGGATGGCCACCCGCCTGCGTATAAGGCGTCCCGGCAGCGTTACTGACCGCCACATCGAAAGCGTCAAGACCGAAACCCGGCGCTTGGGAGGCAACCAATGTCGGATCGACCCTGCTCGCGGGAGCCAGCCCGCCGCCAGAGACTTTGAAGCTGCTGGTCAATACACCTGAAGCGGCGGGATCGACCGATACCTTCAGCTTCACCAACGTGAAACCATATTTCCCTTGCACTTCTCCCGAGTACACGCACTTGAAAGTGCTGGCGCCGCTGATCGGCCACGATCCATCGCCCGCTGTACAAGGGACACCCGGCGAGAAGACTTCAGGGTCGATCGCGCCTTCTTCGGCGGTCATCCCCGCCGGAAGCGCTCCGGTGACTTCGATTTCGCCCGTAGTGCTCTGACTACTAGGGTTGGTGAGCTGAACGATGTATTCGTGCTCACCACCAGGCTGGACCGTGCTATTGGAAAGCGATTCGATCTGCCACGCCGGCGCACCTGCAGCCGGCGCAGCGCCCGCCAGCAACAGCACAGCGCACGTTATGAGGACAGTCAGGATACCCGCGTGCTTGGTGGTGTTCGTCGCGGCGCTCATCGGCCGGTCCTCCGCTTGTGCTTGACGGTTCGCTTGTGCTTGGCTCCGCGCTTGACGGTTCGCTTGTGGTGTTTCTTCGCACGATGGACGCGACTCTTGAGCTTGTACGGTTCAGGGGCAGCGCTCTGATTGCCCGCGCCCGTGAAGCTCGCGCTGCTAGGCGTAGCATCGTTCAACTGGATCGGCGGCGGCTGGCAAGCGTCACCCTGACAGCTCGGCGGGGGCAACGGCGGCTCCGGGAAGCCACCTTCGACACGAGCGTCATATACGTCATAGAGACCGTCCACATCCCAACGGGAAAGCTGCTCCTGCGTCATGAAGAACGCATCACGACCATTGCCCGAAGCGTCCAGGAAATAAGAGCCAGTCGAACTTTCACCGCTGGAGAGAAGATGAGGCTGGCCAGTCACGGTGTCATAGACATAAGCGTCTATCTGGCCATTGGTGTCCGCCGGGACGAGCCGCTCGCCGGTGGAGAAGAACACATAACGGCCATCGTCTGACAGGGCGTGGTTGTCATACAAATTGCCGGCAGTCCCACCACTTCTCACTGCGAGATTCACGTCGGAGGCCATCGCGTCTCTCCCCAAGGGAGGAGCAGAGCCACCAGACGGGTTGCACGAGGCACACTGCAACGAGTTGGTGTCGGCGCTATAGACATACAGCTCGCGGCAGCCATTGAAGCTCTGGCCGCATGCGCTCTGGTCGTAGTCGACCCCACCGTAGGCAGAGAGCATGCCTTCGCCTTCGACCTCTGTGTAGAGGAGGTGACGGCCATCCGGTGTAACCCGAGCATGTCTAGGATTTTGTCCCCAATTGTCACCTAGCCCGAGATGTTCTTCAATGTCCACTGGACCAACTTTGGTCAATGAACCATCGTGCCAAAGGTAGATGCCATTTTCAGGCTCACCATTGAGAAGCCGATAGTGATCGGCGAAATAGACATAGTGGCCGTCGGCCGAAGCGCCGATCACTGCCTCGACTCCGGCGTAGCCTCTGGTGCCGCGGTTGAGCAATGTGAGCTTGTGTGGGTCAAATGCGGGCTTACTGGCGTCATACATGTAGAGGTTCTTATTACCTTCTTCGGCGTCATCAGTGAGCGCTTGTTTGGAGCTAAAGAAGATGCGCTCACCATTGGCCGAGGCATCCAGGTATTCAGCGGGCGCGTAGTTCGACGGTTCGCTGCGCTCGGATTCGTTTAGCTGGATGGTGGTGGTGTGATCGACGCGCATGTATAGGTTCCCGGCACTAGCTTCGGCGGACCCAGTTTCGGGAGTTGTGGTGATACCATCGTTGGTCGGCCAGGTGAAGAAAACACGGGTGTGACCATCGGACCCATCGGAAACGGTATGCGGAGTCAAGAAGTTATTTTGGCGAGCACCGGCCCCAGCGATCGATGCATAGGCCGCAGTCCCATCTGGGAGGATCCCCGCAAGGCGAAGCGTGCCGTGATCCCATTCGTACAACCGGTTGTTGCACGTGAAGACACCAAAACTCTGGAAACCGCAGGACGCCGGCTGTTCCGGGGCATCAGCGGTAAGCGCATACCGAGACTGGAAGATAACATTGCCAAAATCAGGCGACGCGCCCGCCAGATACGGCGCCTCTAGCTGGGTGAAAAAGGCGATGCTCCCGGGCAGAGCCGACAACGGCGTTTTGGTTTCCTGACAAAACGGGCAAGCAGTCACGAGCTGGTAGCTGCCAGCGCCAGGCATCAAAAGGTCATGACGGACGTAGAGGTTGAAAGTGTTGGCAACATTGGGATCGTTCGTCAACGGGCTGTAAGCAGAAAAGACACCACTGTCGAGACTGGACGAGAGATCACCCCGGTAACGCGGTTCCTGGCCGGCGGCAGCGGCGACAAACGACACCGGTTCTTGCAGCGCAGTGATCCCGTGCGTCTCCCAACCGTTATCACCCGGATTCGGATTTGAAGAGCGCTGAGCGATGTATTCGGTAGACACGCTGCTGCCACCGGTTCCCGCAAAGCCGGCGAGAGAACTGAACTGCAAGGCCGACCCGTCAGCAGCAGCACGAGTACGACCCGTCTGCCCACCGACGTCACCGCCGTTCTTGTTGGACGGCGAGACCACCTCCCAAGCACGACAATCGGGAAGCTGGGCGGCGCCGAGCGCGCCCGCGTTCGGACAAGATTCCTGGCTGGGAGCGTCGAGGACCTTAAAGATGCCGTCTTCGCTGCTCGTGGTCCCCGTTTCGTTCGTGACCGAGAGCCGATAGTGGTAGGTAGCGCCAGGAGTGAGGCCGGAGATCTTGGTTTTCACGAGGTCAGGTTCGTCATTGGCCGGAGGCGTCGGTTCGCAGGCGGCGCTCGAGCCATAACTTTCCGTGGGCCCGTAGTCGAAGCGACAGTCGCTGATCGCCAAGCCGCCAGGGGTGACGTAGGCGCCGATGCCGACCTCGCCCTGACCCAGTGGCGTGTTGCCGGGCTTGGTGACGATCGGAGCGACAGCAAAAGCCGAAGCGCTGCCCACCAGCAGCACGGCGCACAAGGCGCCGAGCGTAAACAAGCTTCTCATCAGGGCGTTCCCCTCCTCTGGGCTACGACTATGGACCCGCCGACTTCCCTCTCCCGTCGGCTACGTAGAGAACCTTACCCGAAGTTGAGTCTAGTTGTCAATGGCAAATGTAGACGTGAGACGGAGGTACGGCCGGTGCGCTCCCGTAGCAGGGCGTGGCCCGCCGCCGCGAGCAAGACTGCAATCAACCCAGTGACACAGTGGTGGTACACTGACCCCGTGGCGACATCCCACCCCCGCATACAAGTCACCGAGGACCCTGAGCTCGCGCGGGCGCTGCGCGCCGCGGCGCCGCACCTGCGCCCCGGGCTGCCGCGCTCACAGCAGGTGCGCGAGCTGGCGATCCTCGGCGCTCGGCACATCGGCGAGGAGCCGATGAGCGAGGAGCGCCGGCAGGAGCTGACCGAGGGTCTCGCGTCGTATTTCGAGCATCCTGAGACCGCCCCGTGGGATTGGGATTCGATGCGCGAAAGCAAGCGGCTTGCCTGGCCGTTCCGATAGCGAGAGCCCGTGGGGCGAGTTGCCCCTGCTCATCGACACGTCTGCCTGGGGGCGCGCCGCACATCCAGCTGTGCGTGACCGCTGGCTACTGACTTTGAGAGCCGGCCAACTGTGTATCTCACCCGCCATCCGCCTGGAGATCCTCCTTCAAGCACGGGGCGGCGCCGACTTCGAAGAGCTCGCGGAGCGGCTCTCGGTCCTCCGGGTCGCACAGCTCACCGGCGCCACCGCCCGCGCCGCAGAGAACGCGATGCATACGCTCGCCCACCGCTCTCACGGTTCCCACCGCCTGCCTGTCATTGACTACCTCGTCGCGGCCACCGCCCAGGAGACCGGGGCGGCAGTACTCCACTACGACCACGACTACGACACCCTCGCCGAAGTCATGTCCTTCGACTCCATCTGGATGGCCCCACCCGGCTCGATGCCGTAGCGCCGCTCTCCTGAGCGGCTCAGCCGATCGCGACCATGCGGTCGATTGGCACGCGCGCCCGCTCGGCGATCTCAGGCGGGACGCGAACCTCGAACTTGATGTCACGCAGGGAGTCGCGCAGCTTCTCCAGCGTGATCATCTTCATGTAGACGCACGAGGCCTCGGGGTTGGCGGCGATGAAGTCGACGTCGGGGGCGGCCATCTGGAGGGGGTAGAGCATCCCCACCTCGGTCGCGACGACCGCCTCGAGCCGCTGATCAGGATGCCCTGCCGCGTCCCGCTCGGCCTCGCCCGCGTAGCGCAGCATCCCGCCCGTCGAGAGCATGTGCACCCCCTCGGCGGAGACATCGCCGGCGGCGACGTACTCCATGATCGAGGTGGTGCAACCGCACTCGGGGTGGATCAGGAAGTCGGCGCTGGGATGCGCCGCACGCGTGGCCTCGATGTCGGCCGGGCGGATGCCGGCGTGGACGTGGCACTCGCCATCCCACACATGCATCGACTTGCCGAGCTCCTTCTCGACGTAGGCGCCGAGCCACATGTCCGGCCCGAACAGGATCTCGGTGTCGGGGCCGTGGTTCTCGTAGATGTAGCGCACTACGTCGACCGCGTTGGCGGACGTGCAGCAGTAGTCGGTCAGCGCCTTGACCTCGGCGGTTGTGTTCACGTACATCACGACCACGCCCTCGGGATACGTGGCCTTCCACTCGCGCAGCTGCTCCGCATCGATCGACGCCGCCAGCGAGCAGCCGGCGTCGAGGTCGGGGATCAGGACGGTCTTCTCGGGACACAGGATCGAGGCCGTCTCGGCCATGAAGTGCACTCCGCAGAAGACGATCGTCTCGCCCTCGGCTTCAGCGGCCTTGCGCGAGAGCCCGAGCGAGTCTCCCACGTAGTCCGCTATCTGCTGAACCTCGGGCACCTGGTAGTTGTGCGCGAGGATCGTCGCGTTGCGCTTGGCGGCGAGCACCCTGATCTCCGCGTGCAGCCCGGCGATCTCCTCCGCGCTCAGCTCGGGGAGCGGCTCCTGGGTGGGGACCATCGGCAGCAACGTGTTCATGGCAGCTCTGCGGTTCGAGGATCGGTATCGGGTGCGAACACCCACCTACACCGAGTCTATCCCCCGCCAGGAGGCGTCCCGGAGCCAAGCTCCTCCAGCCGGCGGGCATTGACGGAGTCGGCGCCCGCCATCTCGCTGACCCACTCGATCGCCTCGTCGAGATCGATCGCGCGGGCCTCGACCATTGCTTCGATGTCCACCCAGTCGCGCGGGCGGTCGAACATCGCCTTGAACACCGTGAGCCCCGTGCAGCTCAGCACCGGGATCGTGCGCCCGCCGAGTGGCACGTGCCGAACGTTCTTCTCAACATCCTCGTGAATCGGCAGCACATTGAAAAACAGGTCGATCGGCGTGATCTCCCACCACAGACGGACCTGACCGTCGCGTTCCGCGCGTTCGACATCAAGCCCGCTGAAGACGACCTCCCTCGGAAGGGCAGAGAACACCTCCTTCGTGCGATCAGGCGTGACGAACACGTTGATGTCCACGTCCTGCGTCGCCCTCGCCTCGAGCACGCAGTAGCCAAGGGCGATCGCCCCGCCGATCGCGTGCGGAATCGCCGCTGCGGTGAGGCCGTCGTGTACAGCCAGAAGACGGTCTTCGAGGCGGCTCATGCCTTCAAGAAGGGCTTGTTAAGGCGAATCAGGGGCGGATATGTCAACTCGCCTCGACGACGAGACGGCATGCTGTCAGCAAGGTCGAGCACATCTTTGAGCACTCTCCCCGAGCGCTCGAGCGCGAGCTGGTCGGAGGGCGGCGCCACGATCAACTCCAGACCCGCCGCCCGGGCGATCCGGGCCAGAGCGGCTCCTGAGGGCTGGCGCCGGCCGTGCTCGTATGCGCTGAGAACCGAGCTTTGCAGCCCGGTTCTGCGCGCGAGCTCCGCCTGGGTGAGCCCGCTGACGCTGCGGATCTTCCCGATCAGATCGCCCGCTACACGATCGTCGCTTACGAACATGATCATACCGTAGCATATTCAATAAGCATTTTTAAAAAATAATAGCTTATCCGCTAACCTCTGTTAGCGACAGCGACAGATCCAGGGCGGGTGCGGAATGGGTCAGCGCCCCCATCGAGATGAAGTCCACTCCGGTCAGCGCTCGTTCTCGGACGCTTTGAAGCGTGACGTTGCCGCTGGCCTCCAGCTGCGCGCGGCCGGCCACCTGCTCGACGGCGGCCCGCAGCTGCGCGACGCTCATGTTGTCAAGCAGCAGACGGGGCGCGCCCGCCTCCAGCGCCTGCTCTATCTCCGTAGGGTCGCGAACCTCCACCTCGAGCGTGTCCGCCAGCTGCGGCGCCGCTTCGCGCGCACGCGCGACCGCTTGGGCGACCCCGCCGGCGGCGGCAATGTGGTTCTCCTTGATCAGGATCGCGTCATACAGACCAGCCCTGTGGTTGTGCGCTCCACCGGCGGCCACCGCGGCCTTCTCCAGCGCCCGCAGACCCGGTGTCGTCTTGCGCGTGTCGAGCACCGTCGCTCCGGTTCCCTGCACCTCCTTGACCGCACGCGCCGCGAGCGTCGCCACGCCCGACAGGTGGCCCAGGAAGTTCAGGGCGGTGCGCTCGCCCGTGAGCAGCGCCCTGGCCGAGCCTTCGATGCAGAGCACCGGCCCACCGTCCTCGCGCCAGGTTCCCTCCGACACCAGGCGCTCGAAGCGCACGTCGGGATCGAGCAGCGCAAAGCAGGTCTCGGCCGCGTCCAGCCCGAAGATCGCACCCGGCGCCTTCTGCGCGATCAGGCCGCGCGCACGCGCATCCACAGCAACGGTCGCGCCGGTCGTTACATCGCCGCCGCCAATGTCCTCCAAGAGGGCAAAACGCGCCAGGTCCGCCAACTCGCCGCCGCTCACTTGGATGAGGCCGACTTCAGCAGATAAGCACGCACAAATCCATCCAAATCCCCGTCGAGCGCCCGCTGCACGTCCCCCATCTCATGCCCGGTGCGGTGGTCCTTGGCCATCGAGTAGGGATGCAGCACGTACGAGCGGATCTGCGAGCCGAAGTTGACGTCCTGGGCCTCGCCCTTCTCGCGCGCGATCTCCTCCGCGCGTTCACGCTCCTGCTTCTCCACCAGCTTGGAGCGCAGCATCGCCATCGCGGTGGCGCGATTGGAGGTCTGCGAGCGCTCATTCTGGCACTGCACCACGATCCCGGTCGGCCTGTGCGTGATGCGCACGGCGGAGTCGGTCTTGTTGACGTGCTGGCCGCCGGCGCCCGAGGCGCGGTAGGTGTCGACCTGCAGGTCGTCGTCGTCGATCTCCACCTCGCCACTGTCCTGCACGACGGGAGCGACCTCGACGCCGGCGAAGCTCGTGTGGCGGCGGTGCGCCGAATCGAACGGCGAGAGGCGCACGAGCCGGTGCACGCCGCGCTCGGCGCCAAACAGTCCGTAGGCGTTCTCGCCCGAGGCCTTGAACGTCGCCGACTTGATCCCGGTTTCCTCGCCGGGGCTGGCCTCCAGCAACTCGACGGAGAAGCCGCGGCGCTCGGCCCAGCGCATCAGCATCCGCAGCACCATCTCGGCCCAGTCCTGCGCGTCGGTGCCACCGGCCCCGGCGTTGACGCTGACGAGCGCGTCGCCGGCGTCGTAGCGCCCGGCGAACAGCCGCTGCTCCTCGAGCTCGGCCAGGCGCTGCTCGACCGAGGCGAGGTGCTCGGCCACCTCCTCCTCGATGCTCGCGTCCTCGGCGGCCATCTCCACGAGGCCCTCGAGGTCTTCGACGTCGGCCTGCAGGGAGGTGAACGTCTGCAGCCGCTTGCTGGCGCGAGCGTGCTCAGAGGAGACCTTGGCGGCGGCCTCGGCGTCGTCCCAGAAGCCGGGCGCCTGCATCTGCGCTTCGAGCGCATCGGTGCGCTCCTGAAGTGTTGCGGGGTCAAAGATAATCCCCGAGCAGCTTGAGCTGCTCGCGGATGCTCGCGATCCTCTGCGGGCTCGACTCGCCGGTAACGGTGCCTGCCATCGACCCCACGCTATCAGCGCCGGCGGCCGGCCCCGCCGACGATCCGCTACGGCCTCGCCGACGATTGATTTCCATGGTTGAACTACGGCTGGCGTCGTGTACGCTGTCGTCATAAGGACATGCGCTACGCCGCCGTCATACGCGAAGCCCAGCCTCGACGCTTCACCGTCCACAACACCTACGAGCAGATCCAGCTCGCCGCGGTGAGGGTGGTCGCACGCCGGGGGTACAACGCCGCCACGGTGCGGGAGATCTGCGCCGAGGCGCACATCTCGGCGCGCTCCTTCCACGAGCACTTCGCCAGCAAGCAGGAGGCCGTCTTCTCCGGAGTGGAAGCCGGCGTCGATCACGTGATGGGCTTCTGCCAACAGATCTACCGCAGCTCGCCCAGCTGGCCCGACTCCGTCTGGGACGGGCTGCACGCGTACGTGGAATGGGCCCAGAACGAACCGGCGTTCGCCCGCACCGGCATCGTCGAGCTGCTCTCGGCGGGGCCGGCGGCGCTCGAGCTGACCCAGTCGCTGATGGACGCCTTCTCGATCTTCCTGCAGCCGGGCTACGACCTACTGGACCCATCGGCAGCCGGCAGCCTGGACCAGCCCGTCGTCCAGCGCTTCTTCGAACTCCTCTATCTGCACATCACCCAGCACTCGGTGGAGACGATCCCGACGATCCTGCCCGAGCTGGTGCGCACCGTCCTCACCCCGTTCATCGGCCCGGCGGCGACCGAAGAGTTCATCGCGAAGCGGGAAGCCGGGGAGCCTTCTACGCTCCGTGGCAGCGCTTGAACTTCTTACCCGACCCGCACCAGCAGGGGTCGTTGCGGCCGAGCTCGTGCTCTGAGTCTGTGACGCGCTGCTCGACCACCGGCAGGGCTTCGGGCTCCTGCGCTTCGCCGTCGTAGGCGCTTGATTGGGGACCCACCCCCCCCACCCCCCCGGCCGCGGCTGCCGCGGCGGCGATCGCGCCGGCGCCCATCGCCGAGGATCCGCCCGAGTAGGAGACACGACCGGCCCGTGTCGAGCTGCCCGACGCGGCAAAGGCCGGGGGGGGACCCGATTCTCCGTTCTGACCGTCGACGGTCACCTGGACGTTGAAGATCATCCGCGTGAAGTCGCTCCAGAGGCTGTTCATCAGGTCGCCGAACAGCGTGAACGCCTCGTTCTTGTAGGCGACCAGCGGATCGATCTGGGCGAAGCCGCGCAGGTGGATGCCCTCGCGCAGGTAGTCCATGTCGTACAGGTGCTCGCGCCAGCGTTCGTCGATGATCTGCAGGATCAGGAAGCGCTCGAGCGCCCCCGTCAACTCCTCGCCCAGCTCGCGCTCGCGTGCGTCGTACTGCTCGATCGCGATCTGTGAGATGCGCTCGGCCAGCAGGTTGCGGTCGACCGTCTCGGGGTCGAGCTCCTCGTCGGTCAGCTCGACGGGGAAGAACTGCGAGAGCGCGGTGAACAGCCCGTCCAGGTCCCAGTCCTCCATGTAGTCGCCGGGCGTGTACTGCTCGATCGTGCGCTCGATCGTGCCCACCACCTGCCGGCGCGCCTCCCCGCCCATCTCGCGCCCTTCGAGCACCTCGTCGCGGTAGGCATAGATGATCCGGCGCTGCTCGTTCATGACGTCGTCGTACTCGAGCACGCGCTTTCTGATCAGGAAGTTCTGTTCCTCGACCTTCTTCTGAGCCTTCTCGATCTGCTTGGAGAGCATCCCCGCCTCGATCGGCTCCTCGTTGCCTTCCTCGTCGAGGCTGCCGAGCCGGTCGAGGATCTTGTAGATGCGATCGCCGGCGAACAGTCGCACGAGGTCGTCCTCGGCCGAGAGGAAGAAGCGGCTCTCCCCCGGGTCGCCCTGGCGGCCGGAGCGCCCGCGCAGCTGGTTGTCGATGCGCCGCGACTCGTGGCGCTCGGTGCCGCAGATGAATAGCCCGCCGGCGGCCACCACCTGCTCGCGGTTGGCAGCCACGCGCGCTTCGATGTCGGGGAGCAGCTCCTTGGCGCGTCGCTCGTGGGCCGGGTCCTCGGGGCCGATGTCGTGCTTGGCCAGCTCGAGGCCGACGAGGTGCTCGGGGTTGCCGCCGAGCTTGATGTCCACGCCGCGCCCGGCCATGTTCGTGGCGATCGTGACCGCCCCCGGCTGGCCGGCCTCGGCGACGATCTCCGCCTCGCGGGCGGCGTGCTCGGGCTTGGCGTTGAGCACCGTGTGGGCGATCCCACGCCGCTTCAAGCGCTCGCCCAGCAGCTCGGAGACCTCGACGGAGATCGTCCCGACGAGCACGGGCTGACAGTTGGCGTGGCGATCGGCGATCTCTTTGACGACCGCCGTCCACTTGCCCTCCTTGGTCTTGTAGACCTGGTCGTTGCGATCGTCGCGGACCATCGGCATGTTGGTCGGGATCTGCACGACCGGCAACTCGTAGATCTTCATGAACTCGGTCGCCTCGGTCAGCGCCGTGCCGGTCATGCCCGAGAGCTTGTCGTAGAGGCGGAAGTAGTTCTGGTAGGTGATCGTGGCGAGCGTCTGGTTCTCCTCCTGGACGCGAACCCCCTCCTTGGCCTCCACCGCCTGGTGCAGCCCTTCCGACCAGCGCCTGCCCTCCAGGATGCGCCCGGTGAACTCGTCGATGATCTTCACCTCGCCGTCGATCACGGCGTAGTCGACGTCGCGCTTGTACAGCGACTCGGCCTTCAGCGCCTGGATCAGATGGTTGACCAGGTGCCCGTTCTCGGCCTTGTAGAGATGGTCGATGCCGAGGAAGCGCTCGGACTTGGCCACCCCCTGCTCGGTGATCGCCACGGTCTTTTGCTTCTCGTCGAACTCGTAGTCGAAGTCCGCCACGAACCCCTTCTTGGTGTGGGGATCCATCCCTTCCGGCGTCTTGCCCGGGGTCAGGCGGGGGGCGAGGCGAGCGAACTTCACGTACAGGTCCGCCGCCTGTTCGGGCGCTCCCGAGATGATCAAGGGCGTGCGTGCCTCGTCGATCAGGATGTTGTCGACCTCGTCCACCACCGCGAAGGGATGCCCGCGCTGGACCTTTTCGGAGAGGTCCTTGGCCATGTTGTCGCGCAGGTAGTCGAAGCCGAACTCCGAGTTGGTGCCGTAGACGACGTCGCAGGAGTAGGCGAGCTGCTTCTCCTCGTAGATCTGCTGGTTCTGCAGCACGCCGACCGTCATCCCGAGCGCGTTGTAGATCGGGCTCATCCAGGCGGCGTCGCGGCGGGCCAGGTAGTCGTTGACGGTGACGACGTGCACGCCCTTGCGCCCGGCGCGCTCAGCGCTCTCGCGGGCGGAGAGCCCGGCGCCGTTCTCGCCGGAGCTGGCTTCCAGTTCGCCCTCCTGCGCGACCGTGTCGGGCGCGTCGGGCTCAGACTCGCGCACCGCCAGCGAGTTGAGCACGACCGCCAGCGTGGCCGTCAAGGTCTTGCCCTCGCCGGTCTTCATCTCGGCGATGCAGCCCTCGTGCAGGGCCATCGCGCCGATCAGCTGGACGTCGAAATGGCGCATCCCCATCGTGCGCCTGCCGGTCTCGCGCACGATCGCAAAGCACTCC
>DASZGH010000022.1:0-25704 GCA_035938935.1 Solirubrobacteraceae bacterium | reverse complement strand
CGGCCATCGCATCGACGAGGTCGAGTTTCACCCCGCCTGGCACCGGCTGATGGCGATGGGGGTCGAGCACGAGCTGCACGCTCTGCCCTGGCGGGAGACGACCAAGCCCGCGCCCCATGTCGCCCGCGCCGCGATGTACATGACCGCGATGCAGGCCGAGGCGGGGTATGCCTGCCCGATCACGATGACCTTTGCGGTGGTGCCGGCGCTGCGCGCCCAGCCGGAGCTGCTGGCCGAGTGGGAGCCGCTGCTCACCGCCACCAGTTACGACCCGCGCCTGATCGCGGCGAGCGAGAAGGGATCGGCGATCGCGGGGATGGCGATGACCGAGAAGCAGGGAGGGTCTGACGTCAAAGCCAACACCACGCTCGCGCGAGCTCTGAATGGCGGCGGCAGCGGCGGCGAGTACGAGCTGGTCGGGCACAAGTGGTTCTGCTCGGCGCCGATGTCAGACCTGTTCCTGGTGCTCGCGCAGGCCGAGTCCGCGGGCGGCGATCCCGAAGGCCTCTCGTGCTTCCTGCTGCCGCGGATTCTGCCCGACGGCGCCCGCAACGAGTTTCACATCCAGCGGCTGAAGGACAAGCTCGGCAATCACTCCAACGCCTCCAGCGAGGTCGAATTCACAGGCGCCTGGGCGCGGATGGTCGGCGAGCCTGGGCGCGGGGTGCCGACGATCATCGAGATGGTCGGGCACACGCGCC
This sequence comes from Solirubrobacteraceae bacterium, assembly GCA_035938935.1. Lineage (GTDB taxonomy): Bacteria > Actinomycetota > Thermoleophilia > Solirubrobacterales > Solirubrobacteraceae > Palsa-744. The sequence continues at coordinate 25,003 of DASZGH010000022.1, read as the reverse complement.
TCGATTGCGTGATCGGCGGCGCCGCCGGGATGCGCGCCGGCGTCGTGAACGCCAGCTGGCACGCAATGCACCGCTCCGCCTTCGGCAAGCTCCTGATCGACCAGCCGCTGATGCGCAACGTGCTCGCCGACCTGTGCGTCGAGTCGGAGGCGGCGACGGCGCTGGCGATGCGCCTGGCCCGCGCCTACGACGAAGCCGGCGCCGAGGCGCCGGCCGGATCTGGTCCCGCCCACCCAGACGACCTCAGCGACGCGCACCTGTTCAAGCGGCTGGCCACCGCGGTCGGCAAGTACTGGGTGTGCAAGCGCGCACCCAACCACGCCTTCGAGTCGCTCGAGTGCCTGGGCGGCAACGGCTACGTCGAGGAGTCGGGGATGCCGCGCCTGTACCGCGAGGCGCCGCTGGCCTCGATCTGGGAGGGCTCGGGCAACGTGATGAGCCTCGACGTGCTGCGCGCGCTGGTCAAGAGCCCGCGCTCGCTCGAGGTGTTCATGGGAGAGCTACGCGAGGCCCAGGGCGCCGACGCGCGCCTGGACGCGCACGTGGCCAAGCTGGAGCGCCAGTTCTCAGACCCGGCCACGCTGGAGGTCCGCGCGCGCCGGATCGTCGAGGACATGGCGCTGGCGCTGCAGGGCTCGCTGCTCGTGCGCCACGGCGCCCCGGCTGTGGCGGACGCCTTCTGCGCCTCGAGGCTGGGCGGGGACAGGGGGCTGGAGTACGGGACGCTGCCGGCGGGGACCGACTTCGAGGCGATCCTGGAGCGCGGCCGCCCGCAGGTCGACGCGTAGAGGAGGCCCGCTCCGGGCTCCCCTACCGCCCGCGTCGCCGAAGCGCCCCGCACAAGTTTTGGGCGGCGCCCACCACGGCGCAGCCGGAGCGGCCGCGCACGAGCCTAGAATCAACCCATGGCCATGAGCGGACCGATGCGCACCCGCGGCAGCATCCAGCTGGCGCGCATCTTCGGGATCAGGATCGGCGTCAGCGCGAGCTGGTTTGTCGTGCTCGGGCTGCTGATCGTGTACCTGTCGAGCCAATTCCACGAAATGATCGGCGGCTCGCAGAGCACGGCGTACGCGATCGCAGTAGTTGGCGCGCTCGGCTACTTCGCCTCGCTGGTGCTGCACGAGCTGGGCCACGCGCTCGTCTCGCGCCGCCTTGGCATCCCGATCCTCGGCATCGACCTGTGGTTCTTCGGAGGGATGGCGAGGCAGGCGCGCGAACCGGAGAGCAGCGGCGAGGAATTCAAGGTCGCCGTCGCCGGCCCGGCCGTCACCCTCGGCCTGTTCGTGCTGTTCGCGCTAGGAACCCAACTCGTCGGCAGCAGCGAACACGTCACCAAAGCACTGCTGGCGGAAGGCACCATCTCGCCCGCGCTGGCCCTGCTGTGGTGGCTAGCGGCCATCAACGCGATCCTGCTCGTCTTCAACCTGATCCCCGCCTTCCCGCTCGACGGCGGACGAATCGCACGCGCGGCGATCTGGTGGCGCACGGGAGACCGCCACCGCGGCACCCGCCTGACCGGGCGCGCCGGCCAGGCGCTGGCGGTGGGGCTGGGACTGTTTGGGCTCCTCGGCCTGGCGCGCGGCGAAGGCTTCGGGCTGTTCAGCCTCGTGCTCGGCATGCTCCTCTACCAGGCCTCCGGCGGCGCGGTCATGCAGGGAAGGCTCGGGCAGCGCATCCAGCGGGTGACGGTCGGCGACATCATGGACCGCGAGCCGCCGACGATCCCCTCCGAGCTGCGGCTGCTCGACGCCCAGGAGCAGTTCTTCGCCCGCTACCGCCAGCCGTGGTTCGTCGTCGTAGACCAGGCGCGGCACCTGCTCGGGGTGGTGCGCTCCGAGCGCGTCGACCAGGAGATAGCGGCCGGGCGACCTGCCCTGGAGGTCGGGGACGTGCTCGAGCTGGACCTGCCGGTGCGAATCTCCTCGCAGGAGCCGCTGGAGTCCCTGCTCAAAAGCGAAGGGCTCGGCCGGCTCGGCGGGATGGTCGCCGTCGACTCCGACGACGTCGTGCAGGGCATCGTGACGATCGCCCAGATCCGCCAGGCGCTGAATCCCGCAGCCGGGCGCTGACGGCGGGCAGACGCAAGCGCGTTATAGAGTCCCCGCCCGTGCCATCCCATGACGTACTGATCATCGGCGCCGGCCTTGCGGGCCAGCGCGCCGCTCTCGCCGCCGCGCAGGCTGGCGCGAGCGTCGGGATCGTCAGCAAGGTCCACCCCGTGCGCTCGCACTCGGTGGCCGCCGCCGGCGGCATCAACGCCGCGATCAACGTCGCCGACGACTGGCGTTCGCACGCGTATGACACCGTCAAGGGGTCGGACTTCCTCGGCGACCAGGACGCGATCGAAGTCATGTGTTCTGAGGCGCCCAAGGAGGTCATGCACCTCGAGCACATCGGGGTCACCTTCCATCGCAACGACTCCGGCGAACTGGACCTGCGGGCGTTCGGCGGCGCCTCGATGAAGCGCACCGCCTACGTGGCCGACATCACCGGGCAGGCGATCCTGCACGTCCTCTACGAGCAACTGATGAAGCACCACGAGCAGGTGGATCGCTTCGAGGAGTGGTTCGTGACCTCGCTGCTGCAGGACGATCACGGGCGCTGCTGCGGGGTCGTCGCGCGCGACGTGCGCTCCGGGCGGATGGAGACCTTGCGCGCCAAGAACGTGATCCTTGCCTGCGGCGGGGCCGGGCAGGTCTACTCGCCGACGACCAACGCGCTGATCGTCACCGGCGACGGGATCGCCCAGGCCTATCGCGTCGGGGCGCCCTTGATGGACATGGAGATGGTCCAGTACCACCCGACGACGCTGGTCGAGAACGGCCTCTTGATCACCGAGGGGGCGCGCGGCGAGGGGGCCGTGCTGCTGAACTCCGAGGGCGAGCGCTTTATGGAGAAGTACGCGCCCAACAAGATGGAGCTGGCCTCACGAGACGTCGTCTCGCGCGCGGAGCAGACCGAGATCCTGGAGGGACGCGGCGTCGGCGCGAGCAAAGACGGGATCTACCTGGACATCACCAAGGTCCCGCGCAAGCGCACGCTCGAGGCGCTGCGCGAGATCGTCAACATCGGCAAGGACTTCGCCGGCGTGGACATCACTCGCGAGCCGATCATGATCCGCCCGGGGCAGCACTACATCATGGGCGGGGTCAAGACGGACGTGAACGGCGCCACTTCGATCGAAGGGCTGTACGCAGCCGGCGAGGTGGCCTGCGTCTCGGTACACGGCGGCAACCGCCTCGGCGCCAACTCGCTGCTCGACACCCTGATCTTCGGGCGCCGCGCGGGCGAACACGCCGCGGCTCGCGCCGCCTCGATGGCTATGCCGGAGGCCGGCGAGGCGAAGCTGCGCGAGGACGAGGCTATGATCGCGGAGATCCTGGCTCGCTCGCGCGATGGGCGCAGGGTCTCGGAGATCAAGCAGGAGCTGGGCGAGACGATGAACCAGTACGTCGCCGTCTACCGCGACGAAGAGGGGCTGGCAAAGGCCCACGAAACGGTCAAGCGACTGCAGAGCGAGGCCGAGAGCGCCTACGTGGACGACCACGGGACCGTCTTCAACCAGGACGTGCTCGGCGCGATCGAGCTCGGCTACATGCTCGACTGCGCCGAGGCGACCGTCGTGGCCGCGATCGAGCGCAAGGAGTCGCGCGGCGCTCAGTTCCGCACCGACTTCCCGGAGCGCAACGACGAGGAGTGGCTCAAGCACATCGACATCACCGCGAGCGGTGACGGGGTGGGTGGGGGCGGGGTGGGTGGGCCCCAAATCTCCTACTCGCCCGTGACGATCACCCAGTGGCAGCCTGAGGAGAGGAAATACTGATGGCCGAGACCCACCGACCGCCGGAGCAGTTCACTCTCCGTCTGCGTCGCTACGACCCCGAGTCCGGCGAGGCGCCCTACTGGGACGAGCACCTCATCGAGCTCGAGCCTCATCGGTCCGTGCTGGAGGGGATTTTGCAGGCCAAGGCCAAGTTCGACGGCTCGATCGGCATCCGCTGCTCCTGCCGTGCGGCCATCTGTGGCTCCTGCGGCGTGCGCATCAACGGCGAGCCCGGGCTTGCCTGCCACACCCACCTCGACCACGCCAAGGCGTCGGCCAAGGACGGAGTGATCGAGGTCGAGCCGATGGGGAACATGCCCGTGATCAAGGACATGATCGTCGACATGGACGCCGTGCACTGGAAGAAGGTGCAGCGCGTGACGCCATGGCTCCTCAATGACGGGCCCCAGCCCGAGCGCGAGCATCTGGTGCCTCGCGAGAGCATGGTCGACGTCACCCAGGCAATGGCCTGCATCCAATGCGGCGCCTGCGTGTCCGACTGTCTGGCAATGGAGGTCGATCCGGGCTTCATCGGACCGGCGGCGCTGGCCAAGGCCTACCGCTTCGTCGGCGATCCCCGCGACGAACAGCAGCACGAGCGACTCATCGACCTCTCCGAAGATCCGCTGGGGATCTACGACTGCACGCACTGCTTCAAGTGTGTGGAGGCCTGCCCGAAGGACGTCAACCCGATGGGCCAGATCATGCGGCTACGCCGGATCGCCGGGGCCGACCAGCACATCAACGACCAGAACAACGGTCACCGCCACGAGGAAACCGTGACAACGCTGATCAAGGACTACGGTCTCCTGCACGAGGCAGAGATGATTCCGCGCTCCTATGGCGGCAACTCGTGGTTTGGCAAGTTCCACCCCGCCGCGGGCAAGGAGCTGCTCAGCTCGCTGCCAGTCGCGGTGCGCGCGGTGATGAAACGCAAGATGAGCTTGAAGATCGCGATCTTCGGCCACAAGATCCCCAAGCAGGATCTGGAAGCGGTGAAGAAGATCTACGCCAAGGTCGAGGGCAAGCCCGAGCGCTACGAGCTGAACCTGTACGTGAGCGGCGAGGACGAGCCGGTCCCCGTGGGTGTTGGCGCCGCCAGCACCGAGGGGACCGAAACCGAGTCTATGGACGGGAGCGCGGCATGAAGGTCGCCTACTGGCCCGGCTGCGTCAGCCGCGGTTTCACCCCCGAGCTGCACGGCTCGATGGCCAAGGTCGCGCCGCTGCTTGACATCGAGCTGGTGCAGCTGGACCGAGCCAGCTGCTGCGGCGCCGGTGTGATCGCCGAGCACAACCAGGAGCTCGCCGACACTCTCAACGCGCGCACGTTCGCGCTCGCCCAGCAAGTCGACGGGGCCGAGCTGATGATGAACATCTGCTCCACCTGCCAGGGCGCGCAGGGCGAGTGTCAGGAGCGGCTGGACGCGAACGCCGAATACCGAGCGCATGTCAACGAGACGCTCGCCGACGAGGGACTCAACTACGAGAAGGGCCTTACCAACAAGAACTTCCTTTGGCTGCTGGTCGAGGAGATCGGGCTTGAGAAGCTCGCCGGCATGGTCAAGCGGCCGCTGACGAACCTCAAGGTCGGGCCCTTCTACGGCTGCTACATAGTGCGGCCTCGCAACCGCCTCGGCATCGACTCAGAGCATCCCCGCGACCACTACCTCGAGCAGCTGATCGAGGCGCTCGGCGGCACCGTGATCGAGTACGCCGGCATGCGCAAGTGCTGTGGCTTTCCGATCATCACGATGAACAAGCAGGCCTCGCTGACGCAGGCCGGCCGCCACCTCGGCGACGCCAAGGACGCTCAAGCCGACTGCCTGGTGACGCCCTGCCCGCTGTGCCACCTGAACCTCGACATGCAGCAGCCGCTGGCCGAGAAAGTCGTCGGGCGCAAGCTGGAGATGCCGGTGTTGCATCTGCCGCAGCTGGTCGGCCTGGCGCTCGGGCTCGAGCCCAAGGAGCTCGGGCTCTCACGGCATGTGGTGAGGCCGACGGCCGTGATCGACTGGTCGAGCGCGGTCGTGGGCGCGGCGGCCTGACACAGCCCGCGGCGCGTCATTTGTGTAGGACGGTGACGATCACGACGGCGAGCGTCAGCAGCACGATCGCCGCCGTCAACCAGATCAACCGCACCTGCGCCGTGTCCTCGAAGCGCGTGCTCGTTTCTCGGTAGAGCGCCTGCAGCTTGCTCTGCAGCGCCTTGTAGTCGCGCGTGATCCCCAGGCGGTCGCGCAGCAGGCGGTAGCGATGACGATACATCTCCCAGGTGATGTCAAGGTCGTAGATCTCGTGCAGATCCACGACGACTTCGCGCTCGATCGAGGCGATCGCGCTCGGCTTGGAGCGGCTGACTTTCTCGATGTCATAGTAGATCGACCGCATCAACCCGATCGCTGTGGCGGCCCCAATCACCATGTATGCGATCCATCCCGCCTGCATCAGGCCCGATTCCAGGTAACCTAACTGCGCTTTGGCGTCGGTCGTGACGACCACGCAGCGGTTGGCCGGCAGCACACCGATCGCGTAGCCATCCTCGTCGAAGAAGAAGCGATCCAGGCGATACCTGCGGCGCGGCGCGATCCTCGTCGATCCGGAGATCCTCTCCATTAGCATTTCGAGCGATCCAGGGAACTCGCTGTCGCTCGACGCACTGTTGGGGTCACGCTTCTTGAAGCATTTGTCCACCACCACGACCGACGAGACGCGCGATGCGGACAGCGACGTGAGCACCCGTTCGCCGATCTCTTCACGAGTGCGCCGGTCCGCCACGCCGGCGGGTCCCTGCACCATCCTGACCACGGTGGGGTACAGGCTCGCTTCGGTCACCTGACGAAGCGTCAATCGATCCCACGCCAGCTGGTCCGGGCCGCCACAAGCCGGCGACGAGCGGCTATTGGTGGAGCCCCGCAGTGTCAAGTTCTCCGGCGCACACAGGTCGAGCTTGTGAACGTACTCGACCAGGGGGCCGCTCACTAAGAAAGTCGGCCGCCATAACGGCGGTCGCGAGCTGGCAAGCGACCATCCCATCTGGACCGATTCGTAGATCTCCTGCACTGGCATTCCGCGCTCCTTGAACCGTAATCCCAGCGAACTGTCTGCATCTGCGTCTTCGACAGGGACCATGAAAAGAGTCAGCGTGAACACCGGCCGGATCCCGCGGTCGCGATCTCCCGAGAAGAGCGACAGCGCGGGCTGCAGGATCCACTGTCCGTATAAGGGCTGATCCTCAGCGTCCTGGAGCGGCGAAGGACTCAGAATCGCATGTGGCAACAGCACATTGAAGATACGTCCCGCCAGCGAGGGCCCGAACAGCCGCGAGCGACGGTGTCCGAGCAGCTGGCAGAGCAGCCGTGAGACGGCCTCCGGCTCCTCTGCGGCCTGCTGCGCCGTGCCCGGTACGGGCTCGACGTCCTGCATTACCACAAAGTCGTTTGGCCGCGGGAGCGCATCCGGTTCGGCCGGCTTCTTGGCCGTGATGAACCCTTCCCATGGCTCGGCATCGCAATCATTCGGCCCTATCTGGCTCTGCGCCCAGCTGAAGGCGGCCGGCAACGTAGGCTGCGAAGTCCCTACTCCAGAGAATGGGAGGCGCAGGGGCGAGATGGTTGTTATCTGCCTACTCACAAGCAAGCTATAGCCGCCGGTCTGGCAGCTCGCACCCTTGCAAGCGACCTGACCGCTCACACCCTTTCCGGCCATGAGGTCGACGACTGGCATCAGCTTGAATCCAGGATGACCACCGGCGCCCGCCGGCACACTCAAGAGGGCGTGGAGCAGCTCGCGCAAGTCCGATACGTCCTCTCTGGTGTACTGCGGATGCAGCTCGGGCGGTATCCGCATAGCGAACGAATGCTGGATCAGCCCGTTGAATAACCGGTCGTCCTCAGAACCAGACGCGCACCTCGAGGGAACCGTCGGACACTGGCCAGTGCCTGAGCCGGGCCAACCCGTCATTTGTATGTCTATTGCCGCATGGCGGGCGAGGGCACGAACAGTCCAAGCAGCGCTGCGCCGCTTGCGGCGCCGAGCACCTCCAACGAGACGATACGTTGGACCACCCCCACGGTGATCGTGGCGACAAACACCACCAGGAGAGCCGCCGCCGCCAGGCCGATAAACACCCGGGTCACGCCGTCCGTCTGTGCAGCGTTATCACCGTTCGCCTCGCCGCGTAACCGCGACGGCCACGGCAATGGGATCAAGATGCCCAGCAGCGCCCCCGTCAGGGCGCCGCCCACCACGTAGAGCCCGATCGGAGTCACCGAAGCGGTCGCTGTCATCGGAGTGTCCGTGGTGCTCGCCTTGGAGACGGTCGCGACCTTCGACCCACCACGGATCCTGGATGTCGTCGTGGTCTTTGTGGTGGTTGAAGTAGTGCTCGACGGGCTCGAAGTGGTCGGATCGCCGAGGGCGACGATCACAATCGCGCCCGCGAGCGCTATCGCCACCGCAAGACCCAGAGCGCCGACCGCCAACCTGTAGGCCCACGCGTCGCGCGGGTCGCCGATCATCGGGCTCGCACCTCCTGCCAATCCCTTCGTCGAATTGTTTAACGAAACGGGACTATACTGATCTTTGGGTAGTTATGGCGACATGACTCCAGCGACACTCGCAAGCATCTGGTGGAACACCGCGAGGGCGCAGCCGGACCCGTAGGCTTGCAACCCGTGCGCATCCTCACCGTCGTAGGCAACCGCCCGCAGTTCGTCAAGGCCGCCGCTGTCTCCGGGCCGCTGCGGGCGGCGCACGAGGAGGTGCTCGTGCACACCGGGCAGCACTACGACGACGCGCTCTCGGACGTGTTCTTCCGCGAGCTGGGGCTGGCGCGACCCGACTGCGAGCTGGGGATCGGCGGCGGATCGAACACCGCTCAGACGGCTCGCATGCTGGCGGCGCTCGAGCCGCTGCTCGCCGAGATCGCGCCCGACGCGGCGCTTGTGTACGGCGACACCAACTCGACGCTTGCCGGCGCCTTGGCCGCGGCCCAGCGCCACGTGCCGGTGGCGCACGTGGAGGCCGGCATGCGCTCGTTCGACCGCTCGATGCCCGAGGAGCTCAACCGCGTCCTGGTCGACCACATGAGCAATCTGCTGCTGTGCGCATCCCAGACGGCGGCCGAGAACCTGCGCGACGAGTCGACCTACGGCGCGATCGAGGTGGTAGGGGATGTGATGGTGGATTTGGCGTGCTCCTGGCGCGAGCAGGCCCAGACACGGACCGAGGTCCTGGAGCGATACGGGCTGGAAGTGGGCAACTACCTCGTACTCACCGCGCACCGCGCCGGCAACGTTGACGACCCGCGGCGCCTGCAGACGCTCGTGGACGTCGTTGCCGCGCTGCCGGGAAGCGTCGTATTCCCGGTGCACCCCCGCACGCGCGCTCGGATGCGCGCCGCTGGGCTGCTGGCGCGGCTGGAGGGCGCCGACGGAGTCGTCCTGACCGAGCCACTCGGGTATGTCGAGTTCGCCGCGCTCTTGCACGGGGCACGGGCCGTGCTCACCGACTCCGGCGGGGTGCAGAAGGAGGCTTACCTTGCCGGCGTGCCCTGCGTCACGCTGCGTGCGAACACCGAGTGGGTGGAGACCGTACAGACCGGCTGGAACACGCTCGTGGACCTCGACGCCAAGCGGGCGCTGGCGGCGCTCGAGCGGCCTCGGCCGGCGGAGCATCCGGCGCTCTACGGCGACGGCAAAGCGGCGGAGCGGTGTGTGGAGGCGATTGGGAGACTCGGCTCGGGCGCCATTCAGATGCGTTGCGCCAGCGCGGACGCCGCTACATGAGCATGCCACAGGAGCGCGCGGCGCCTGCGCCCGCGAGCTGCGATCTGGCGGTCGTCGGAGGGGGGATCGTCGGACTGGCGGTGGCGCGCGAGCTCCAGCGCCGCAGCCCCCGCGCCCGCGTGTGCGTGCTGGAGCGTGAAGCAGAGCTCGCCACGCATCAGACCGGACACAACTCGGGCGTGATCCACGCCGGCGTCTACTACCAGCCCGGCTCTTTGAAGGCTCGCCTTTGCGTGGAGGGAGCCCGCGAGCTCTACGAGTACTGCGAGGCGCGCGAGATCCCCCACCGGCGCTGCGGAAAGCTGATCGTCGCGCTCGAGCGCTCCGAGCTCGCGCGCCTGGACGAGCTGGAGCGCCGTGGTCGAGCGAATCTCGTTGCCGGGCTGCGGCGCGTGGAGCGCGGCGGCATCGAAGCGATCGAGCCACACGCGCGCGGGCTCGCCGCACTGCACTCACCGGACACAGGGATCGTGGACTTCGCGGCGGTCGCGCGCGCTTTCGCGCAAGACATCCTTCAGGCGGGCGGAGCGATCGCCACCGGGTGCGAGGTGCGTGGAATCGCAAGCGCGCATCGGGCGCTGAGGCTGGAGCACACGCAGGGAGCCACCGAGACTCGGCACGCCGTGTTCTGTGCAGGCGCCTGGTCTGACCGTCTGGCGGTCAGCGCCGGGGCCGATCCCGATCCTCGCATAGTGCCCTTTCGGGGCGCCTACCTGCGACTCGTACCCGAGCGCCGCGAGCTGGTGCGCTCGCTGATCTATCCGGTGCCCGACCCTGCGCTGCCGTTCCTGGGGGTGCATCTGACCCGGCACATCGACGGCGAGGTCCTGGTCGGACCGACCGCGCTCATGGCCGGGGCGCGCGACGCCTATCGCCTGCGCACGGTGCGCCGGCGGGATCTACTGGACACGTTCGGATGGCCCGGGACGTGGTGGATGCTGCGCCGGTGGTGGCGAACGGGCGTCATCGAGCTGCGCCACGCGGCGCTTGCCTCCGAGCTGGCAAAGGCGGCAGCGCGCTACGTGCCGGAGCTGCGAGCGGGGGACATGCGGCCTTCGTTCTCCGGCGTTCGCGCACAGGCACTCACGCGCGACGGGCGGCTCGTCGAGGACTTTGTCTTCTCGACCACCGATCGGGCGCTGCACGTACGCAACGCCCCCTCTCCCGCGGCGACCTCCTCGCTGGCAATCGCCCGCGAGATCGCCGAGCGAGCCGAGCGAGCGTTCTCCTAGGCCGATCAAAGGGCCCGGTCAAGACAAGAGACATTTGCCACATATGAACGCAGGTCCATCGAAAAAAATCGCGGTATTTGCAAAGTAAATACCGATTGGCCCTGGGATCGGCGATCAATCGCTCCAACCGCCACCTGGTCGAGATTCCCGTTCATCGGATGAACGTAGATAGCGACGTCCGGGCGATTGCGGTGAGGATGGTGACTACCCATTATCAATGCCGCAAACCTCCTGTGCCCATAGGGACCCAGAGGATTCCGCCGTCAATTCGGGGAAAACAAACCATGCATCGCCTCAATGTCAAGGATGGACACGTAGGCTTTCGCCGCCGCACGACGCTCGACGAGTCGCCGGAGGGGACACGCGAAATACGCTTGGCGATCGCCCGCACGAAGGCGGGGGACCGCGAGGCGCTGCGGTTCCTGTACGTCCGCTACTCCGACAACGTGTACGGCTACATCTGCAGCATCGTGCGCGACGAGCAGGAGGCCGAGGACCTCACTCAGCACGTCTTCATGAAGTTGATCACGGTGATCGTGCAGTACCAGGATCACGGCGTGCCCTTCTCGGGCTGGCTCCTGCGGCTCGCCCGCAACGTGGCGCTCGATCACCTGCGCAGGCGCCGTCCGACTCCGACCGAGGAGGTCTTCGGAGCAGACGATCATCTCGACCCTGAGGCTCGCGAGCGCGCTCGGGATCTGCACACGGCGCTGGCCTCACTGCCTGACGAGCAGCGCGACGTGATGGTGATGCGCCACGTCGTCGGGCTCTCGCCGCCGGAGATCGCCGCGCAGATGGGTCGCACCGAGAGCTCGATCCACGGATTGCACCACCGCGGACGCCGGGCGCTTCAGGACGAGCTTCGCCGGCTCGGTTCGTCCCCCTCCACCAGCGCGCGCTTGGCGGTGGGCCAGGCATGTTGACGTCCGGCCAGGCAAGCCCTCCTGAGAACCGCGCCACCGTTCCGCTCACGCGCTTGGACTGCGCCGATCCGCAGCTGCTGGAGGAGTTGATGGGCGCGGTGCGCGAGGTCGCCGAGCGCGGCGCCTTCACGCTCGGCGAGCAGGTCGAGAGCTTCGAGAGCGAGTTCGCCGCCTACTGCGAAACGGACTTCGCGATCGGCGTCTCCTCCGGCACCGCGGCGCTTACGCTCGCCTTGCGCGCGCTCGAGATCGGCCCGGGAGACGAGGTGATCGTGCCGACCAACTCGTTCATCGCCACGGCCGAGGCGGTGAGTGCCGTCGGCGCTAGGCCGCTGCTTGTGGACGTCGACCCCGACTCGCATCTACTCACCGCGGAGATCGTCGCGGCGAAGCTGAATGGGCGCGTGCGCTGCGTGATACCCGTGCACCTGTTCGGCGCGACCGTCGATCTAGATCCGATCGTCGCGCTAGCACAAGAGGCCGGCATCCATGTGATCGAGGACGCCTGCCAGGCCCACGGCGCCCGCTACCGCGGCCGGCGCACGGGCTCGATCGGCGTGCTCGGCTGCTTCAGCTTCTATCCGACCAAGAACCTGGGGGGTTGGGGTGACGGGGGCGCCATCGTGACGTCGGTCCCCGAGCTGGACGAGCGCATCCGGCTGCTGCGCGCCCACGGCGAGCGCCCGCGCTACCACCACCGGGTGGTCGGGGGCACGGAGCGGCTGGATGCGCTGCAGGCAGCTGTCCTGCGGCGCAAGCTCGCCCGCCTGGACCGTGTCAACGAACAGCGCCGGCGGCTGGGCAACGGGCTGCGCGCGCGTCTGGCCGACCTGGACGCCGCCGCCGCCGGCGAGCGCGCGATCGAGCTGATCGAGTTGCCGTTTACCGACGCCGATCACGTCTACCACCTGTTCGTCGTCCGTTGCGAGCGTCGCGAGGAGCTGCGCGAGCACCTGCAGCAGTTGGGCGTGGCCTCTGCGGTTCACTACCCCTCGCCGATCCACCTGACCGAGGCTTACGCCGATCTCGGGATGGGCCCGGACAGCCTGCCTGTCAGCGAGAGCCATGCCGAGCGGATTTGCTCGCTGCCGCTGTTCCCTTCGATGAGCGACTCCGAGCTCGACCGGGTCGCCGACGCGGTGCGCGATTTCGTAAAAGTCGCAGTTACCCCAAAAGCGGACGCCGCCTCCGTGCGTTGATCGAGCATATGATCGTCGTCCAAAAATCGGGGAATCGCTAAAGCTATGTTCGACGCCTGGAACACAAGCGTCGAGGAGCTCCGTCGCGGCAGGCGCATCGTTCCGCGCGAGACTCCAATTGGGGCAGCCGTCGTCGGCTGCGGATACTGGGGACCGAACCTCGCCCGCAACCTCGCCGAGCGCTCCGAGTTCGAACTGCGGGCGCTGTGCGACCGCGATCCCGCCCGCCTCGGCGCGCTCGCCGCCCGTCACCAGGACGTGCGCCCCGTCGGCGAGCTCGACGCGGTACTGCGCGACGACTCGATCGAGGCCGTGATAGTGGCGACGCCGCCGAAGACCCACCACGCAATCGTCAAGCAGGTGCTGCAAGCCGGCAAGCACGTCCTGGTCGAGAAGCCGCTGGCCACGCGTCTGAGCGACGCCCAGGAGCTGGCGGACATCGCCGCCGACTCCGAGCTCGTGCTGATGCCCGGACACACCTTCATCTACAGCCCTGCCGTCAACGCGGTGCGAGACCTGATCCAGGACGGCACGGTCGGCGATATTCACTTCGTCACCTCTTCGCGCATGAACCTCGGCAAGTACCAGAGCGACGGCGTGGTCTGCGATCTGGCTCCACACGACCTTTCGATCCTCCTGTACTGGTTGGATCAGCCGGTCCTCGGCGTGGCCGCGTCGGGCAGCAGCGTCTTCAAGCAGGACGTGCCCGAGACAGCCTTCCTGACCCTCACCTTCGCCGGCGGCTCGACGGCCAATGTCCAGATCTCGTGGCTGGCCCCTCGCAAGGTGCGCCAGATGATCGTGGTCGGCAGCAAGCGGATGGTGCAGTACGACGACACCGCCTCCGACGAGCCGGTGCGAGTGTACGACCGCGGCATGGACTTGGCCCAGCAGCCCGCCAACTTCGGCGAGCACCAGCTGATCTACCGCACCGGTGACGTGATCATTCCACGCGTTGAACCGCAGGAGCCACTCAGCCTCGAGTTGCAGGACTTCGCGCGGGCGATTCGCACAGGGTCAGAGCCGCGCTCCAACGTGGAGCTCGGGCTGAACATCGTCGCCCTGGTGGAGCTGGCCGGCGACTCTCTTCGCACCAATGGTGTGCCGCTGTCGCTCGCCAAGCGGCGCGAGCGCGCTGCCGCCTAGGCTAGGCCGGAGCCGATGCCGAGGGCCCGCGCGCGGCTGGGCAACCTCCTGCAACGCGCCCGAATCGTCAAGTACCGCGCGCTGTCAACCTGCCGGCGCGTCAGCGGGAAGCCGCTGCTGCACCAGCCCGTGTTGTTCCACGGCCAAGGCTCGATCCAACTCGGCCGAGACGTCGAGCTCGGATGGCCCACCTCCAAGGCGTTTTACACCGGCTACTGCCACCTGGAGGCGGTCACGCCCGGCTCCTCGATCGAGATCGGGGCCGGCGCCCAGCTCAACAACAACGTATTCATCAAGAGCGAGGGACCGGGGATCCAGATCGGGGCGGCCGCGCTGATCGGCTCCGAGGTGACGATCTACGACAGCGACTTCCACGACCTGCGCCCCGGCGCCAGGCGTGGCGGGTCACCTCGCACGGCAGCTGTGGAGCTTGGCGAAGATGTCTTCGTCGGCGATCGGGTGCTGATCCTCAAGGGCGTTTCGATCGGTGCGCACTCGGTGATCGGTGCGGGCAGCGTCGTCGTCTCCTCGATTCCGGCGGGGGTGATCGCGGCCGGTAACCCGGCGCGCGTGATCCGGCCGCTGACCGATCCAGCCGTCGGCTGATGTGGATATGCAAGAACGTCCCAGCTACAGCCGTTAGTTGACGACATCGCCTGCGACGCGGCCAAGCAGGGCCACGCCAGCGATAGACGCAGACAATGAGACCGTCGGAGAGGGGAGATATCTCGTGAGAGGACAGCTTGGACACGCCGCAAGGCGCGCCACTGCCATCGCGCCGGCCAGCGCCCGGATCGTGCTGACTATCTGCGCGCTGACGCTAGTTGCGTTTGCGGCGCCGACGTTGGCGTTTGCGCAGGTCGACACCATCTTCGGCTCGAGCGCTCCTGCCACGATCGACTCCGGCGACGGTCACTCGGTCGTGGTCGGCGTCAAGTTCCGCTCCGAAGTGCCAGGCACCGTTACAGGCGTGCGCTTCTACAAGGCCACGACCAACGCCGGCACGCACGTCGGCAACCTGTGGAGCTCGACGGGGGCACAGCTGGCCACGGCGACGTTCGCCGGCGAGAGTCCCTCGGGCTGGCAGCAGGTCAACTTTGCCACGCCGGTGACGATCGCGGCCAACACGACCTATATCGCCTCCTATCTCGCCCCCAAGGGCCACTACTCGGCCACGTCCTCCGGCTTTGCCAGCTCCGGCGTGAGCAACCCGCCGCTCACCGCGCTTGCCCAGACCACCAGCCCGAACGGGGTGTACGTGTACGGCGCCGCCAACGCGTTCCCGACCAACTCGTTCAAGGCAACGAACTACTGGGTGGACGTCAACTTCGAACCCACCCCCACAAGCCCACCTGGCCAGGTCACCAAAGTCGGCGCCACGGCCGGCATTGGCTCGGCGACGGTGAGCTGGAACGCGCCGTCGAGCGGCGGCCCGGTCACCAAGTACACGATCACCCCCTACATCGGGACTACTGCTCAGACGGCCACGACGCTGAGCGGATCGCCGCCGGCGACAAGCACGACGATCAACGGCCTGAGCGCAGGCACGACGTACACCTTCACCGTACAGGCATCGAACGCGAGCGGGGCGGGTCCGGTTTCCGAACCCTCTAATCCGGTCACGCCGACCGCACCGACCGCACCGGAAGCCCCCACGGGCGTAACCGCGACTGCCGGCGACTCGAGCGCAACCGTCAGCTGGACCGCGCCCGCGGGCGGCGGCAGCCCGATCACCAGCTACACCGTCACCCCCTATGTCGGCTCGACCGCCCAGGCGAGCACGGTCGTCCCGGGCAACCCACCTGCCACGACCGCGACGATCAACGGCCTGACCAACGGCACGAGCTACACGTTCACCGTGAGCGCGACCAACTCGATCGGCACGGGGCCCGCCTCGACCCCCTCCAGCGCGGTCACGCCTAGCCCGGCTCCGATCGCCTACCCCGACCTGCAGGTGCTGGTGCCGAGCTCCTACATCTTCATCGCACAGCCGGGCGGCGGCGTCAGGATGCTCGAGTTCGAGCACATCAGCTCTGACCTCGGCGCCGGACCGCTTGAGATCAGGCCTGTGTACAACTCGACCACCGGCATCTCGCAGGGCTACCAGGCGCTCTACACGATGCCCAGCCCGGGCGTCTGGAAGTTCGACCACAGCGTGCCGATCGTGGGACCGATGGTGTGGAACCCCCCGAGCGACTATGCATTCCCGCTCACCAAGTTCTGGCTCTACAACGCCGCTGCAGGAGGCGGGCTTGGCAGTGTGGTCGCCACCAGCCCCAAGACGCTGTTCTGCATGACCTCTGACACGTTTGTCGGAGGCGTTCCCAACGCCCCGAGCACAAACGGCTATCCGAGCGGCAACTGCGAGCGACCCGAAGGCACGCTCGGGCTGAGCGTCGGCTGGGGGGACCAGTACGACGCGACCGACGGCGGCGAGGGTATCGACATCACAAGCCTTCCCAACGGGATCTATTGGCTGCGCTCGGAGATCGACCCCTACCACTACCTGCAGGAGTCCAATCCCTCCAACAACATCGTCGACACTGAGCTGCAGATCGAAGGAACGACTGTGAAAGTCCTCGAACAGACCCACCCTGACTCCACGCCGCCGACGGTCGCGCTGACGAGCCCAGCTGGCGAATCGACGATCTCCGGCAGCGCGACGCTCACGGCGTCGGTGTCGGGGCCGCGCCCGATCAGCTCGGTGCAATTCCTGCTCGACGGCCAGCCGATCGGCTCACCGGTCACGGCGCCGCCGTACACGATGCAGTGGAGCGTCGGCAACACGCCCGCCGGCAAGCACTTCCTGAGTGCTCAGGCGACCGACAGCGCCGGATTCGTGGGCACCTCGTCGGACGTGCCGGTGACCACCGAAGCCAGCTCAGGCGGCGGCGAACCCGACAAAGAACCGCCGACGGTCGCAATCACGAGCCCGACCGCGGGCACGACGGTCAGTGGGCAGGTGCAGGTGAGCGCGAACGTCACCGACAAGCTCGACGCGATCTCCTCGGTCCAGTTCTACGTGAACGGCATGCCGCTCGGCTCCCCGGTCACGAGCGCTCCCTACGCGATCAGCTGGGCCACGACGCTCGCCAGCAACGGCGCCAACACGATCACCGCCCAGGCGACCGACGTCTCGGGCAACACCGGCACCTCCGCGCCGGTGACGGTGAATGTCGAAAACCCGGGGAGTCCCGGGCCCTGCTTCGTAATGGACGTGAACGTCTCCGCCGACGGTCACGGCAGCCAGACCACACCCGCCTTCACCACGACTGAAGCCGGCGAGCAACTGCTGGCGTTCGTCGGCGCCGACGGGCCGCCCGGCGGCGGGCGCCAGTCGGCGACTGTCTCGGGCGCGGGCCTGACATGGACGCTGGTCAAGCGCGCCAACACGCGCTCAGGCGACGCCGAGATCTGGTGGGCGACGGCATCCAAACCGCTCAGCGGGGCGACCATCACCTCGACGCTGAGCGCCAGCGGCTACGACCAGTCGCTGACCGTGATCTCGATGGAGATGTCCAACGGGATCGGCGCATCGGCCAGCGCTGGCGCTGCCAGCGGAGCCCCGAGCGTGTCGTTGAAAACCACCGAAGACGCCTCGCTTGTGTTCGCCGTCGGCAACGACTACGACAAATCGGTGGCGCGCACACTCGGAACCAACCAGGTGATGCTCCACCAGTATCTGGACACCGGCACGGACGACACGTACTGGTCGCAGTACACCGGGCAGATCACGGGGACAGCAGGGGAAACGGTGAGCATGAGCGACACCGCGCCCACCGCCGACCAGTGGAACATGGCGGCGGTCGAGCTGCTCGGCGACGGCCCCGGAGCTTGAGATCCGCGCGGAAAAACAGCGCCCTCGCAAGCGTTTGGTGGAGATGAGGTGTTATCGCGGTGCGCATTGAACGAGCGCTGATCACTGGGGGCGCCGGAGCGGTCGGCTCGAACATCGCCGACCAGCTCGTGAAGGCGGGAGCGAGCGAGATCGTGGTACTCGACAACTTCGTGCGCGGGCGCCGTGAGAACCTTGCGTGGGCTCGCGCCAACGGCCCGGTGCGCATGGTGCAGGGCGACATTCGCGACGGGCAGCTCGTGGACGAGCTCACTCGCGGCGTGGACGTCGTCTTCCACCAGGCCGCGCTGCGGATCACGCAGTGCGCCGAGGAACCGCGCCTAGCGCTGGAGGTGATGGTCGACGGGACCTACAACGTGATCGATTCGGCGCTGGCGCACGGGGTGCGCCGCGTCGTCGCCGCCTCCTCGGCGTCGGTGTACGGGCTGGCCGAGAGCTTCCCGACCGAGGAGTCTCACCACCCCTACGCCAACGACACCCTCTACGGCGCCGCCAAGACCTTCAACGAGGGACTGCTGCGCAGCTTCCACGCGATGCGCGGTCTCGACTACGTCGCCCTGCGCTACTTCAACGTGTACGGGCCGAGGATGGACATACACGGCGTCTACACCGAGGTGCTGGTGCGCTGGATGGAGCGGATCGCTGCCGGCGAAGCGCCGCTGATCCTCGGCGACGGGTCGCAGACGATGGACTTCGTCTACATCGAAGACGTGGCGCGCAGCAACCTGCTCGCCGCCGAAGCGGACGTGACCGACGAGGTCTTCAACGTGGCGAGCGGAACCGAGACCAGCTTGCTAGAGCTCGCTCAGCTCTTGATCGAGGTGATGGGCGCGGACGTGTCGGTCGAGCACGGACCCGAGCGCGCGGTCAACAAGGTTCCCCGCCGCCTCTCGGACGTAAGGATGGCACGCGAGCGCCTGGGCTTCGAGGCCGAGGTCGGTCTCGAGGAGGGGTTGCGCCGGCTGGTCGAGTGGTGGCGCGCGCAGCGCGCAAGCGCGCCCGCGGCTCTATCGGTAGCGTCATGAGCGAGATCCCGATCGCGCGACCGCACCTGACCGGGGGCGAGCAGGAGGCCGTCGCCGCGGCGATCGCCTCCGGCTGGATCTCACAGGGCCCGCGCGTGCGCGAGTTCGAGCAGACGTTCGCGGCCCGTGTCGGCGCGGCCGAGGCGGTCGCCACGACCAGTTGCACGACCGCGCTCGCGCTGGCGCTGCACGTAAGCGGGGTCGGCCCGGGGGACGAGGTGATCGTGCCCTCGCTCTCCTTCATCGCGACCGCCAACGCCGTCTGGCACTGCGGCGCAGAGCCGGTATTCGCCGACATCGATCCGCTCACCTACAACCTCGACCCGGCCGCGGCCGAGCGCGCGATCACCTCGCGCACCAAGGCGATCATGCCGGTGCACCAGGTGGGGCTGCCAGCCGACATGGACGCATTCCTGCAGCTCGGCGAGCGCCACGGCCTGGCCATCGTGGAGGACGCGGCATGCGCGATCGGCGCGACGTACAAGGGACGGCCGGTCGGTTCGCTGGGGCCGCCCGCCTGCTTCTCCCTGCACCCGCGCAAGGTGATAACCACCGGCGAGGGGGGCATGATCGCCCTCCAGGACGGCGACCTGGCCGAGCGACTGCGGCGCCTGCGCGCGCATGGGATGGACACTTCAGACTTGGCCCGCCACAACGCGCGTGACGTCGTGGTCGAGGCCTACCCCGAGCGCGGTTGGAACAGCCGCATGACCGACGTGCAAGCCGCGATCGGGCTGTGCCAGCTACGCGAGCTCGACTGGATCCTCGAGCGCCGGTGCGCGCTCGCCGAGCGCTACACGGCCGCGCTCGAGCGGATCGCTTATCTCGAAGCCCCGTACGAGCCGCCATACGCCGTTCGGACCTGGCAGTCGTACTGCGTGCGAGTCGCACCCGGCGCGCCGATCGAGCGCACCGAGCTGATGCGCCGCCTGCTCGCTGACGGGATCGCCACCCGCCGTGGCGTGATGGCGATCCATCTCGAGGCCGCCTACGCCCAGTCCCGACACGTATCCGAGCTGGGGACGCCCGGCATCGGCCAGGGCCATGCACACCCGCTCTTGCCTCACACCGAGGCAGCGTCGAGCGAGACGCTGATGCTTCCGCTCTTCCCGGACCTCTCCGAACGCGATCAGGACTACGTGATCGAGCGCTTGGCCGCGCACACGATGGCAAAGGCCGCGTGAGATGCCACACAAGATGTGGCCAACCAGCGGCGTTTGTTGAGTTGTGGTGTCCAGCGCTGTCGATCAACGCGTGTCGTCGCTGCCGGCCAACGGCGCTATGTCCACGCGCGGCAAGCGCTACGGTGTGCGCGCGAGCGATCTGAGCTGTCGGCTGCTCGACGTGGTCGGAGCGGGCTTTGCGTTGATCCTGCTCGCCCCGCTGATGGGGCTGATAGCGCTGCTGGTAAAGCTCGACTCGCGCGGGCCTGTGCTGTTTCGCCAGGTGCGCCTCGGTCGCGACGCCAAGCCGTTCACGGTCAACAAGTTCCGCACGATGCACGACGGCGTGGCCCCCGACCGCCACCGCGAGTTCGTGCTCGACCTGATCGAAGGCAAGCGGCCTGACCAGGGAGCGCCCGGCGCGCGCTTCAAGATGGCCGGCGACCAGCGCGTGACGCGCTTCGGCCAGCTGCTGCGCCGTTCGAGCCTCGACGAGCTGCCACAGATGTGGAACGTGCTGCGCGGCGAGATGTCCCTGGTCGGGCCGCGCCCGCCGATCCCCTACGAGGTCGAGCGCTACCCCTCGCACTGGTTTGCCCGCTTCACCGTCAAGCCCGGGATCACAGGACTGTGGCAGGTCAACGGCCGCTCGCAGGTGCCTTTGGAGGAGATGGTTCGCCTCGACGTCGAGTACGCGCGCAGGCGCTCGCTGCGGCTGAACCTACTGATCATCGCGAAGACCGTCCCGGCGGTTCTCAACACGCGCGGAGCGTGGTGAGGGGTGAGCTCGATCGGACGCTGCACGAGCAGCGCACTGCAGATGCTTCGCTCCCGGCACGGGCGCCTGTGGCCGCTCGCGGTCTTCGCCTTCGTTCTCCTGTGGCCTGCCGCGCGCGCCGGAGCCGCCGAATGTGGCACAGCGCCGAACCCGATCGTCTGCGAGAACGCGCTGCCCGGAGATCCGCCCAGCGACTGGCAGGTGCGCGGTGCGGGCGACCCCACGATCCAGGGCTTTGCGACCTCGCAGAGCGTGAACGCCGGTCAGACGATCTCCTTTAAGATCAACACGCCGGCCAGCTCCTATCACATCGACATCCTGCGCCTGGGCTACTACGGCGGCAACGGAGCGCGCATAGTGGCCTCACACATCAAACCGAGCGCGCCGCTTCCACAGAGTCAGCCCGCGTGCCTGACCGAATCGGCGACCGGGCTGATCGACTGCGGGAACTGGGGAGTCTCAGCCTCCTGGACCGTGCCGGCCGGCGCAGTCTCCGGTCTTTACATCGCCCATCTCGTCCGCGACGACACGGGCGGGGAGAGCCAGATCTTCTTTGTGGTTCGCAACGACTCGAGCCACTCCGAAATCCTGTTGCAGACCTCTGACGCAACCTGGGAGGCCTACAACGACTACGGCGGAAACAGCCTGTACACCTGCACCGTGGCCTGCCCGACGGGGAGTCCCAAGGCCTACAAGGCGGCCTACGCCGTCTCCTACAACCGGCCGTTCGACGGCGCGCTGACGACCGACAGCGGCGCGTCGGACCCCTACTACGCCGAATATCAGCTGATTCGCTTCCTGGAGGAGAACGGGTACAACGTCAGCTACACCAGCGAGGCCGAAGTGGCCCGCAACGGCTCGCTGCTGAAGAACCACAAGCTGTTCGTCTCCAGCGGACACGACGAGTACTGGTCTGGGGCCCAGCGCGCCAACGTCGAAGCGGCGCGCGAAGCAGGTGTGAATCTGGCGTTCTTCAGCGGTAACGAGCTGTTCTGGAAGACGCGCTGGGCAGCGAGCATCGACGGCTCGAACACGTCCTACCGCACGCTCGTCTCCTACAAGGAGACGCACTTCGAAGGTCCGACCGACCCGCAGGATCCGTCGGTCTGGACGGGGGCTTGGCGCGACCCGCGCGCCAGCCCCCCCGCCGACGGCGGACGGCCGGAGAACGCGCTCACCGGCCAGCAGTTCACCGTGAACTCGGGGACGTCGGACATAACGGTCCCCTCTCAGTACAGCCGGCTGCGGCTGTGGCGCAACACCGCCGTCGCCAGCCTGCAGGCAGGTCAGACGTTGACGCTGTCTCCGGAAACCGGCACGCTCGGCTACGAGTGGGACGAAGACGTCGACAACGGCTTCCGACCCGCCGGGGAGTTCGACCTCTCCTCCACGACCGTCAGCGGCCTGCAGGCCTTCACCGACTACGGCAGCAGCCTCAACGGCAACGCGACGGCGACTCACCATCTCACGCTCTACCGAGCGCCGAGCGGCGCGCTCGTGTTCGGCGCGGGAACCGTGCAGTGGTCGTGGGGACTTGACAACACGAACGCCTGGGAAATAGGGATCACCGATCCGAGCCACAAACCGCCCGACCCGAACATGGAGCAGGCGACTGTCAACCTGCTCGCCGACATGGGCGCCCAGCCGGGATCGCTGCTCACCGGGCTGCAGACGGCGAGCAAGTCCAGTGACACGACGCCGCCGACATCGACGATCACTTCCCCCGCGCAAGGAGAAACGCTGCAGGACGGCAACGCCGTCACGATCACGGGCACCGCCACCGACGCCGGCGGAGGCGTGGTCGCCGGCGTGGAAGTCTCCACCGACGGCGGGTCCACCTGGCACCCGGCGACGCTGACCACGCCCGCCGAAGCCTCGGTGACCTGGTCCTACAGGTGGGCAGCGCACGGGAACCCGACCGCGACGATCCTCTCGCGCGCTGTTGACGACAGCGCGAACCTCGAGACTCCCTCTGCGGGCACGGTCGTGAAAGTCCTCTGCCCTTGCTCGATCTGGGGTGCCGGAGTCACACCGCCCACCCCTGACGCGGGCGACCCGCACTCAGCCGAGCTCGGCGTGAAGTTCACCACTGAAGTGTTCGGCACGGTAACGGGGCTGCGCTTCTACAAGTCCGAAGCCAACACCGGCACGCACGTCGGCAGTCTGTGGAGCGCGAGCGGGCAGCGACTGGCGAGCGCGACGTTCACGAGCGAGACGGAATCCGGCTGGCAGCAGGTGACCTTCTCGACCCCGGTGGACGTCTTCCCGAGCACGACCTACATAGCGTCTTACTTCGACCCCAACGGCCATTACTCGGCTTCGCCGTACTACTTCTACACGCCGCCCCCAACCGGAGGCAATGCGCTCAACAGCCCGCCGTTGCACGCAGTGCCAGCCGGCAGCATGGTCGCAAACGGAGCCTACACCTCCGCCAACGGCGTCTTCTCCTACAGCCCGTCGAGCACCTTCCCGGCCAGCAGCTTCAACGGGACGAACTACTGGGTCGACCCGGTGTTCGTCCCGGCCGGTCCCCCGGGGCAGGTGACCGGGGTGAGCGCCACCGCAGGGAGCCAGGCGGCGAGCCTTTCCTGGAACGCGCCATCGGAAGGCGGCCCGGTCACCACCTACACGATCACCCCCTACATCGGCAGCGAAGCCCAACCGGCGACCACGATCACCGGAACTCCGCCGGTCACCTCGGCGACGATCACCGGCTTGACCAGTGGCACGACTTATACGTTCAGGGTGCAAGCCTCCAATCCGAGCGGACAGGGACCGCCATCCGCGCCCTCGAACCCAGTCACGCCGAGCACGATCGCACCGCCCTCGGCGCCCACCGAAGTGACAGCCAGCGCCGCCAGCGCCCAGGCCCTGGTCGGCTGGAATGTCCCGACGAGCAACGGGGGGAGCCCGATCACGGGCTACAAGGTGACGGCATATATCGGCGCGGCGGCACAGAGCACGGTGGAAGTCGGCTCCGGTAGCACCTCGACGATCGTCAAAGGCCTGAGCAACGGCGCCAGCTACACCTTCACCGTATCGGCGAGCAACGCGGTCGGGACGGGCGCGGCGTCCGCCCCTTCGCGCACGGTCGTTCCGCAAGACACGATCTTCGACTTTGCGACTCCCACCACGATCGACTCCGCCGACACGCACTCGGTCGAGGTCGGCGTGAAGTTCAGCTCCGAAGTGGCCGGCTCGATCACGGGCATCCGCTTCTACAAGGCGTCCACCAACACCGGAACACACACCGGCAGTCTGTGGAGCGCAAGCGGGACGCTGCTCGCGTCCGCCACCTTCAGCGGTGAGAGCACGTCGGGCTGGCAGCAGGTGAGTTTCTCCAGCCCTGTGGCGATCACGCCGAACACCACCTATGTCGCGGGTTACCTAGCGCCGAAAGGACACTACTCCGACAACCCGTCGGCGTTCGCGTCGGCGGGCGCGGTCAACCCGCCTCTGAGCGCGCTGGCCAACACGGCGAGCGTCAATGGCGTGTACGCCTACAGCGCAACGAGCACGTTCCCGACCAGCACATTCAAAGCGACCAACTACTGGGTCGACGTTGACTTCATACCGGTCGCGGTCCCGGGCCAGGTGACGAACGTGAGCGCCACCGCCGGCTCCGGCGCGGCGACCGTGTCTTGGAGCGCGCCCACGGAAGGCGGGCCGGTGAGCACGTACACGGTCACGCCCTACATCGGCACCACGGCGCAAACGCCGACGATCCTGAACGGCACGCCCCCCGCGACCGGCGTGACCGTCAAAGGGCTCACAAGCGGCACCACCTACACCTTCAAGGTGCAGGCATCCAACTCCAACGGGTCCGGGCCGATCTCCGCGGCGTCCAACCCAGTCACGCCGACCTCTTCGACCATACCCGGCCAGGTGACCGGCGTCAGCGCCACCGCCGGCCCGGTGTCGGCGAACGTCTCCTGGAGCGAACCCGCCGAAGGCGGGCCGGTGAGCACGTACACGGTCACGCCCTACATCGGCACCACGGCGCAAACGCCGACGATCCTGAACGGCACGCCCCCCGCGACCGGCGTGACCGTCAAAGGGCTCACAAG
>DASZGH010000021.1:0-31946 GCA_035938935.1 Solirubrobacteraceae bacterium | reverse complement strand
AGACTCGGGAGCCGCTGCCTTGCGAGGAGGTCGGGGCGGCGCTCGCCTACCTGGAGGACAGCTGGAACGAGGCGATGCTGCGCGCGCGCCAGACCGACGCCGCGCACGATCTCAGCGGACGCGCAGATCGCAAGACGCGGCTCGGCGAGCACGCCGAGCGCTATCACACGGCCGTGCGCGCGCTGCGCGAGCTAGTCGCCGAGCGCATCGGCGCCCACGTCGATCCCACCGGCTCGCCCGAGCCGGCGTGCGCTCGCATCGCATAGGCTCCGGCGCGTGTCCGCGCCCGGCCTGCCGCGCTTTGACCTGCAGTCGCACTCGACGCGCTCCGACGGCGCACTCGAGCCCGCTGAGGTCGTCGCCGCCGCGGCCGGCGCGGGCGTGCAGCTGCTGGCGCTGACCGATCACGACACCCTCGCCGGCGTGGTCGAGGCGATCGTGGCCGGCGAGGAGCACGGGGTCAGCGTCGTACCGGCGATCGAGATCTCCTCGATCGACCACCCCATGCGGGGGGCAGACAGCGGCGACGACTCCGGCAGGGTGCGCGAACTGCACGTTCTCGGCTACGCGATCGACCACACCGACCCCGAGCTGCTCCTGACACTGGAGCGCTTCCTGGCCGACCGCGAGCAGCGCACGCTGCGGATGGCCGAAAACTTGCGCAGCGCAGGATTCGAGCTGAACACGACCACGATCGATGCGCGCGTCACCGCGGGCGAGCCGATCGGGCGCCCGCACCTGGCCGAAGCCGTGCTCGCGCACCCTGGCAACGCGGAGCGCCTGCGCGCAGAGGAGATCGACGACGTCGGCTCGCTGATCCGCGCCTACCTGATCGAGGGCAAGAGCGCCTTCGCGCTGAGGGAGACGCCGACGGTCGCCGAGGCGATCGAGGCGATCCACGCCGCCGGCGGCGTGGCAATCTGGGCACACCCGTTCTGGGACGTCGAAGGCCCCGACGAAGTGCTGGCGATGATCGATCGCTTCCGAACGCTCGGCATCGACGGCGTCGAGGCCTTCTACGTGACGCACACGCGCGAGCAGACCGAGCTGCTGGCGGCCCGCTGCAGCGAGTTGGGGCTGCTCAGCACCGGCTCCGCCGACTTCCACGGACCCGAGAACCGATTGTTCTCTCGCTTCCTGGCGTTTGAGACTTACAACCTTCGGCCCGAGCTCGGGCCGATCTACCCGGCGGCGCCTAGCAGCTCCGCTAGCCGGTAGGCCAAAGCCTCCAGCGCCAGCTCCTCGGAGACGTTCAGCGCCAGGCGCAGGCGCGTGTCGCGCACCAGTTCGACCCCTTCGCGCAGCGCCTCACCGGTGCGGCCGCGTGCGTCGTCCTCGAGCTCGGCCAGGCGGTCGACGGCCAGCACGAGCTCGCCGGCGCCTTGCGCCACGCACCAGGCGTCGCGCAACCACAGCTCGACCAGCCGCATTCCCTCCTGGAGCGTCTGCGTGCGTACGCGGCGCTCGGCCCGGCGCACGGCGTCAGCCCCCTCGCGCTCGTGCCGGCGGCGCTCCCGCGAGGGCAGCAGCTGCGCCTGCTCGCTCACCCGCTCGGCGCAGGCCGCGCCGGCCACGGCGCCGGCGGCCTTGGCGCTCTCGAGCAGCATCCCCCATGGGCGCTCGCCCGTGCGCCCGGACAGCGCGGCGCGCACATAGCCCTCGGCCGCCTCGCGCAACGCGACGCCCGACTCGCTTGCCTGCCCTCCGCCATGGGGGGTCCCCTTTAGGGTGCCGGCCAGACGCTCGGCCAGCTGCGCGTCGCCGCCCGACAGGCGCGCGCACGCGCGAGCGCGCGCCGGATCCAGGGCCCGGTCGGCCGACACGGCGGGATCGGCCGACGTCAGCCGTCGCTCGATCTCCTCGCTTGCCAGCGGGTCGAAGCGCACGGCCTGGCAGCGCGAGGCGACGGTCGGCAGCACGTCCTCGCGGTGCTCGGCCAGGAGGATCAGGTGGGCGAAGGCGGGCGGCTCCTCGAGCGTCTTCAGCAGCCGGTTGGCGGCCTGATCGTTCATCGTCCCCGCCGCCTCGATCACGAACACGCGCCGCTGCGACTCGAACGGCGTGTGGGCGACCGCGCCGACGACGGCCTCGTCGATGTCGCCGACTAGCAGTTCGCTTGCCCCGCTCGGCGTGACCCAGGTCAGGTCGGGATGGGTCCCGCGCCGGACGCGCGCGAGCGTCGCGGTCGGGTCCTCGCTGCCCTCGGCCAGCAGCGCGGCGGCGAACGCGCGCGCGACCGTGCGCTTGCCGGCGCCGGCCGGGCCGTGGAAGAGGTAGGCGTGCGAGGGAGCGCCCGCCGGCGGCAGCGCGGGCAGCAGCACCGCGCGGGCGTGCGGGTGCTGCTCGATCCCCTCGAGCGTCTCGTCAGGTGGCGTCACTGTGGTCTGGCCCGGCACTGCTGCCATCCTACGAGCCACTGCGCCGGTCGCGCTCCCGCCGGTCATGCGCACGCCCGTCCGCCGGCCACAGCGGCTACCTTCCCGGCGTGGCCCGCGGCAGGCTGATCACGATCGAGGGGATCGACGGCTCGGGCAAGTCCACGCTCACGGCGGCGCTGCGCGCGGAGATGCAGCGGCGCGGTGCGCGAGTCGAGGTCCTACGCGAGCCCGGGGGGGTCGAGCTGTCCGAGCGGATCCGCTCGCTGCTGGCCGACCCATCGCTTCAGATCGGCGCGGCCACCGAGGCGCTGCTGTACGCGGCGGCACGAGCCGAGCTCATGCGCGCGCGGCTCGTGCCCCTGCTCGACGCCGGGACTGACGTGCTGCTCGATCGCTTCCTCGACTCCTCGCTTGCCTACCAGGGCGCGGGCCGCGAGCTGGGAGTCGATCGGATCCGCGCGATCAACGAGCTGGCCACGGGCGGACTGGCCCCCGACCGCACGCTGCTGCTGCGGATCTCGCCGCAGCTCGCCCGCGAACGGCTGCGCGGGCGCGGCGGTCCGGCCGAGCGGCTGGAGGGCGAGCGGGAGGCGTTCTTCAAGCGCGTCGCGAGCGCCTACGAGCGTCTCGCCGAGGCCGAGCCCGAGCGGGTCAGGCCGATCGACGCGACGCTCGCGCCCGAGCGGGTGCTCGAGCTGGCGCTGGCCGTGATCGCGGATCTGCTGCCCGCGCCCGGGCGGTAGCCGGCTCCAAGCGAAGTCGGCGCTCGTTACCATCGGCGCGATGGCAAGGCAACGCTCACAGCGAGCGGTGATCGCGGCGGTCCTCTGCGCGCTGGCGACGCCAGCCGGCGCCGCGGCCGCGACCGCGGCGCCCAACGGCGCCCAACCGGGCACCGTCGCCCCTGGCTCCGCGACACCCACGACCTCGGTCCCGACGGCGACCGCGCCCGCGCCCGCGGGCACGACACCTACGACACCGGGCGCAAAGACACCGCTCAGCGCCACGCCGACCGGGGCCACCGGCGCCAGGGGCCCGGCCGGCGGCGCCCCGACCAGCGCCGTGCCCGGGGCGCCGAGCACCCTCGTCGTGGCCGGTCGCAGGGCACACAAGCCGAGCAAACGACTGTCTGGATTGGACTACGTACTGGCTGCGGTCGGCGCCCTGCTTTTGCTCGCCTGCCTGGTGTGGGCGCTCGCGCGCTGGCTGGCGCTGGAACCGCGCTGGACCACGGCCACGATCTACTCCCTGCGCGAAGCGAGCAACCACGCCTCGGCGACGTGGGCGGAGTTCTCTGACTGGGCCCGCATCGGACGCTGAGGAAAGCCCTCTAAAATAAGGGTTAACGCCGATCTGTCCGACCCGCGCGCAACGATGCTCGACCCCAGTGAACAGAGTCGAGTGGGCGTCGCGCAGTGCCGGCGCAGAGGAGGTTAGGCCGATGGATTCATCCCCGCACCCCACAATCGCACAGGACACGCGCGCCGGTGAGGCACTACGCATCGAGCGCATGTTCACGACGCCCGGCGTCCACCCCTTCGAGGAGGTGCAGTGGGAGCTGCGCGACGCGCGCATCGGCCACGGCGACCGCGTCGCCTTCGAGCAGACCGATGTCGAGTTCCCGGCCAGCTGGTCGCAGAACGCCACCAACATCGTCGCGCAGAAGTACTTCCGCGGGCAGATCGGCCACCCCGAGCGCGAGCGCTCGGTCAAGCAGATGATCACCCGCGTGGCCGGCACGATCGCCGGCTGGGGCCGCGAGCGCGCCTACTTTGCTAGCGAGGTGGACGCCGACGCGTTCGAGGCCGAGCTCACGCACATCCTGCTGCACCAGATGGCGGCGTTCAACTCGCCGGTCTGGTTCAACGTCGGGTTCGAGGAGTCCCCGCAGTGCTCGGCCTGTCAGCCGTACAACGCGCTTGTATCCACACCCCACGGAATGGCGCCAATCGGCGAGTTGGTGGAGGGCAATGAAGTGGGCCGTGAGGTCTACGACGCTCACGGCACGACCCGCATACTCGCCACCAAGGCCAACGGTCGCAAGCGGGTGCTGCGTGCTCGCCTGCGCAACGGGAGCTTTGTGGAAGCCACACCTGACCACATCGTCAAGGCTGTCTCCGAGCGCCGCACCGAGCCGACCTGGCTACGCATGGATCAGCTTCAGGTGGGGATGCGGATGCACCTGCATCCGCACAAGGCGAAGGTTTGCGATCCGATCCGGGTCGCGGTGGGCGCAGGCTCGTCTGAGGAGTCGATGTTCCAGGCACTGCGCGAGGTGGACCGTGTAGCAATCTCCGAGGCCGCCCTTGCGGGCTGGCTGCAGGCCGATGGGTTCGTCGGCCAGTACAGCGGCACGAACCGCTCTTTGACTGTCGAGTTTCAGGTTGCGACAGACGAGGAGTACGACTGGGTCATGGGGCATCTCGACACCGCACTGCCAAATGTTCATCGCAAGGTGCGGAAGGCCGACACCCAACACATTCGCGTGCGCCGGATCCGTCTCTATGGAGAGAAGTTGCGTGCGTTTGTCGAGTCCTGGGGCCTGCTTGCGCGAGGCACTGAGATTCGTGTTCCGCAAAGGCTGTTTACAGCGTCGCACGATGAGATCGTGGCGTATCTCCGCAGCATCTTCCAGGCCGATGGCTATGTGACCGTGAGACAAGCCAACACATTTGAGAATGCCCGCATCGGCTTCGCGGTCATTGGAGAGCGGTGGACTGAGGACGTTCAGCTCTTGCTCGGGGTGCTGGGCATCTACTCGAGGAGGAGTCGCAAGCACGAGCGACGCGAGGACCGTCACGACATGCACGAGCTGTCGATTTCCATCGGCTCCGAGCGTTCGCGCTTTGCTGAGCTGATCGGCTTCATCGGGCGGGAGAAGTCCGACAAGCTGCTCCGATCGCTGTCGTTGCGCAATCCGAAGCGGTGTCCCGATCTGCGCGAGGAGGAGGTCGTCGCTATTGACGACCTGGGTGAGATGGAGGTCTATGACATCCAAACCGAGTCCGGCGAGTATTTGTCCAACAACGTCGCGGTCCACAACTGCTTCATCCTCAGCGTCAAGGACACGATGGAGTCGATCCTCGACTGGAACACCAAGGAGGGCATGATCTTCCGCGGCGGGTCGGGCTCGGGCATCAACCTCTCGAACATCCGCGGCTCGATGGAGCCGTTGGCCAAGGGCGGCACCGCCTCCGGGCCCGTGTCGTTCATGCGCGGGGCGGACTCTTGGGCCGGCACGATCAAGTCCGGCGGCAAGACGCGCCGGGCGGCGAAGATGGTCGTGCTCAACGTCGACCATCCCGACATCCTCGACTTCATCACCTGCAAGGCGCGCGAGGAGGAGAAGGCGCTGGCGCTGCGCAACGCCGGCTTTGACATGTCGATCGACGGCGAGGGCTTCTTCTCGATCCAGTACCAGAACGCCAACAACTCGGTGCGCGTGACCGACGAGTTCATGCGCGCCGTCGAGAACGACGAGGACTGGCGCCTGCTCTCGCGCAGCACCGGCGAGCCGGTCGGAGATCCGATCCCAGCTCGCGAGCTGATGCGCGAGATCGCCCAGGCCGCCTGGCGCTGCGCCGATCCCGGCGTGCAGTACGACACGACGATCAACCAGTGGCACACCAGCCCCAACAGCGGGCGCATCAACGCGTCCAATC
Source organism: Solirubrobacteraceae bacterium (assembly GCA_035938935.1). Classification (GTDB taxonomy): domain Bacteria; phylum Actinomycetota; class Thermoleophilia; order Solirubrobacterales; family Solirubrobacteraceae; genus Palsa-744. The sequence continues at coordinate 25,906 of DASZGH010000021.1, read as the reverse complement.
CCTGCTCCGAGTACATGCACGTCGACGACTCGGCCTGCAACCTTGCCTCGCTGAACCTGATGAAGTTCCGCCGCGCCGACGGCACGCTCGACGTGCAGGCCTTCCAGCACACCGTCGACATCGTGCTGCTGGCACAGGAGATCGTCGTCGGCCCCTCCAGCTATCCGACCGAGGAGATCGGCGTCAACGCGCGCGCGTTCCGCCAGCTCGGTCTCGGCTACGCCAACCTCGGTGCCTACCTGATGTCAAACGGCATGCCGTACGACTCCGACGCCGGCCGCGAGACCGCCGCCGCGATCACGGCGCTGATGACCGGGCGCGCCTACCGCGAGTCCGCGCGCGTGGCCGCGGCGCTCGGGCCCTACGAGCGCTACGGGGAGAACCGCGAGGAGCACAACGGCGTCATGCGCATGCACCGCGACGCCTCCTACACGATCCCCGACGGCGCCTGCACGGACACCGAGCTGCTTGAGGCCGCCCGGGCGTCGTGGGATGAGGCGGTCGCGCTCGGCGAGCAGTTCGGCTACCGCAACGCGCAGGCGACCGTGCTGGCGCCGACCGGGACGATCTCCTTCCTGATGGACTGCGACACGACCGGCGTCGAGCCCGACTTCTCGCTGGTGAAGTTCAAGGAGCTGGTCGGCGGCGGGCAGATGACGATCGTCAACCGCACCGTCCCGCAGGCGCTCCAGACGCTCGGCTACTCCGAGCAGCAGATCGAGCAGATCGAGGCGTACATCAACGAGCACGGCACGATCGTCGGCGCCCCCGGCCTGGGCTCCGAGCACCTGGAGGTGTTCGACGTCGCCGTCGGCGAGCGCGCGATCTCGCACATGGGTCACATCAAGATGATGGGGGCGGTGCAGCCGTTCATCTCCGGCGCGATATCAAAGACGGTGAACCTGCCCGAGAGCGCCACGGTCGAGGACATCGCCGACGCCTACACGCAGGCGTGGAAGCTGGGCGTCAAGGCGCTTGCCATCTACCGCGACGGCTCCAAGACCGCGCAGGCCCTGCGCACCGACGCCCAGAAAGAGAGCGAGGCGCCGGCCGACGTCGACACCGTCGTCGAGCAGGCTGTGGCCAAGGCGCTTGCCGAGGCGGGGCCAAGGCGCAAGCGGATGCCGCGCGAGCGCCAGTCGATCACGCACAAGTTCTCGATCGGCGGGCACGAGGGCTACATCACCGCCGGCATGTACGAGGACGGCAGCGTCGGCGAGATCTTCCTCACCGACATCGGCAAGGAGGGCTCGACGCTGCGCGGGATGATGAACTCGTTCGCCACGGCGATCTCGATCTCGCTGCAGTACGGGGTGCCGCTGGAGACGCTGGTGCAGAAGTTCAGCTACATGCGCTTCGAGCCCGAGGGCATCACCAACAACCCGGAGATTCCGTTCGCCAAGTCGATGCCCGACTACATCATGCGCTGGTTGGGCTCACGCTGGCTCGACGTTGACACCCAGGAAGAGCTCGGCATCCTCACCCCCGAGGTGCGCGCACGCAAGGCCGCGCAGGAGGCGGCCCAGTCGGTCGCGGCGAGCGATACCTCAGGTCCCGAGGCAAGCGCCGGCGCCGAGAGCGTGCCCGCCGCCGCCGCGCTGACCGACTCGCCGCCGGTCGTCCCCGCCCGCCTGCAAGGGCTGGACCTGGGGCCGGCGTGCAGCCAGTGCGGAGGGATGATGCAGCGCACGGGCAGCTGCTACACGTGCAGCAGCTGCGGCAACAACACGGGTTGCGGCTGAGGGGTTAACGCCCCGCGGCGGCTTGCTCGGCCACAGCGACACGCGACTCGTCACGGCCGAGCACGCTGATGAACACCGCCGCGAAGGCGATCCCGAAGACGAGGAACTCGATGAAGCACATGCCGGCGCCCGCCAGCTGCTGATCCGCCAATGCGGACAGGCCGAAGGAGCGCGGGGCCGAGGCGTAAAGCGGGTACTGCACGCTCGTCATCCACGTCAGTGGTACGCAGATGACGGCAGAGGCGACGCGGGTGAAGCCGAGCAGGGCCAGGCGCTCGCCACCGGGACGCAGGTGGCCGCGCGGCAGCGGGTCGACGATCAGCCACCACAGCGCAAGGCCCGTGTAGAAGAGGGTTGCGTGCTCCAGCGCATGTACGGCGCTGTGCTGGGCGGCGAAGTCGAACATCGCCGGGATCGCCCACACCCAGGTCGCGACCGCCCAAAGCGGAATCGCCACCCACGGCGAGGTGACCAGCGCGAGCGCCCGCCCGGAGCGCCCGCCCGGAGCGACGGCGCGCAGAGCCGCGGGCGCGAGCCCGAGCGGGAGCACCGGCGAGCGCAGGCCGAGCACGATCAGCGCCGGCGCCACATCTGAGAGCAGCACGTGCTGGAGCATGTGCGCGGAGAGCAGCCAACCGTCGCCGATCGCGTCAAGCGGCGATAGCAGCGCGATCGCAAGCGCCGCGATCCCGCCCGCGTAGGGTAGCCAGTGGCCGGCGCCGATCGAGCCCGGGCGAGCGGCGGCGCGAGCGCGGCGGTACATGCGCGCGTACACGTAGGACGCCGCGAGCAGCGCGAGTATCGCTATCGGATCAAAGCTCCAGGAACCCCAGCCGGGCACGTGATTCATCGGCCGGAATCCTATCCTAGGCGCCGCTGTAGGAGGCCGGCGGCGCGGGATTCGACCGTATCGCTTCGATCTCGCCGACCAGCTGCGTACCGCTGGTGCCGCCGAGCACGCGCAGGCGCGGCAGCCGGTAGGAATCCTGTGCCGGCGAGGCCCAGCCGGGCACGACCGTCGTCGAGCCAACGAAGCCCGCGGCCTTGACCGCTTCCACAACCGTCTGGTCGTAGTGGCCGGAGGGGTAGCAGAACCAGTTGACCGGCACGTGGTAGCGATGCTGCAACTCCTGGCGCGCAACCGTCACCTGTTCGTGCAGGGCTGACGATGAGATCGCGATCAGGTCCGCGTGACTGATGCCCTGGGTGTCGAGCTCCCAGCCGTCCGCCACCAGTTCAGCCACCTGCGCCTGGCTGAGGCCACCCTGCGAGGGCGGCAGACCGGTGAGCTGGATGTTCTCGACCCCCACCCACCCGTGCTTGCGCAGCACCGGCTCGGCGCCCGTCAGCTGCGACTGGTAGCCGTTGTCGAAGCTCAAAACGACCGGCTTGCCCGGCAGCGCCGCGCCGCGCGTCCAGTTGGCGAGCATCTGATCCATCGTCACCGCATGGAAGCCCGCGCGCGCGAGCGCTTCCATCTGTTCTGAGAACTCTTCGCCCGAGACGTACAGCCCGGGAAATTTGGCGCCTGCGGGCGGTGGGTTGATGACGTGGTACATCAGGATTGGCACCGACACCCCGCCGCTAACCCGCCGCGCCGCCTGCGCCGGGGTCACGAGCGCGTCCGCCCTGCCCGAGCGAGCACTCGCTCCGGCGGTGCCACCGGCCACCGCGCCAGCGCCAGCGCCAGCGCCAGCGCCAGCCGCACCGTTACCCGTCGCGCCGCTGCCGGCGCGCGCCCCCCGATTGCGCGCGGCGCCGGTACCGGCCGCACCGTTCGCGCCCGAACCGCTCGACGCCGATTTCGAGAAGCCGCCCGTCGCTACCGCGACCAGCACGACGACCGCCACCACCGCCGCAGCCAGCGCGGCGAGCCCCCGTGCCCTTCGCCGCGCAAGCTCACGCCTGCGCGCCTCACGACGGGCTCGCCGCTGATCTGAGTCCATTCGCTCCTAGTTGAGACGCTTCTTGAGTGCGCTCGCGGCGGAGAATTTCGCCGCTTTGCTGGCGGCGATGTTGATCGTTTCCCCCGTCGCCGGGTTGCGACCCTGGCGAGCTGCGCGGTTGCTGACGCTGAACTTGCCAAAACCGGCAAGCGAGACCTCGCCACCGCCCGCCAGCTCGTCGGAGATCAGGTCGATCGCCGCCTCCAGCGCCTGCCGAGCCTGCGTTCCCGCCAGCCCCGTACGTTGCGCGACCCCTTCAGCCAGCTCGTTCTTGGTCATGGCACTCCCTTCTCGAGTGTCGTTGCTGTGGCCAGGCTAACGGGTGGAAAGGACGTATTTGCGGCGCTTGCGCGGATCTTCGGAAATTTCGCCCCTATTTCCGGCGGCGCGCGGCTGCAGGCGGCCGGCCGCGCAGGCCGTCCAGAGCACCGCCACCCACGTGATCGAAGCGAGGCTGACGTGCACCCAGACGAGCTCGGTGGGCAGATGCGTCTTGTACTGGTCGAGTCCGACCAGCCCCTGCAGGGCAATCAGCGCGCAGACGGCTGTACTAGAGCGGCGCAGCAGCGGATCCGCGCCGGCCGAACGGCGCGCGAGCCACCACACGACCAGGGCAGCCAGGCCGAAGGCCAGCGCGATCTCGCCGTGACGGTGGATCACGAAGTCCATCGTCTGCTTGCCGTCGAAGCTCAGCCGGTTGATGCGCTGGCCGGGCGAGCCGCCGGCGTGCGGCCCGGCGGCCGTGGCGGCGGTGCCGGCGAAGATCGCAAGCGCGCCGAGGGCGACCGTCGCGCGCGCGGCGAGCGCGAGCGACCGGTCCGCCGTTCGGGGTCGCTGGCCGGGCTCGTGCGAGGCCCGCCAAGCCAGGGCCACCGCCGCCGCCAGAACGAGCATCGAGAGCGCGAAGTGCGCCATCACCCAGCCGTAGTCGAGCGCCCCGCGCACGGTCAGCCCGCCGAGCACCGCCTGGGCCAGCACGCCGACCGGGAGCAGCGCGCTCAGGCGAGCCAGGTCGCGGCGATAGGGGCGGCGGCGAAAGGCGAGCACGAACGCCGCGAACGCCGCGAACGTGACCGGGACGGTCACCACGCGGTTTGAGAACTCGATCAGGGCATGGGTGCTCAGCGGTGGGTAGACGTTGCCGTAGCAGCGCGGCCAGCGCGGGCACCCCAGCCCCGAGCCGGTGAGACGCACCGCGGCGCCGCTGAGCACGATCAGAGTGAACGCAGCCATCGCGCAGTAGGCCGCGATCGCGTACTGCGCCGGGGTGAGCGTGAGCTCGCGCAGACGCCTCGCGAGCGCGCGCGCGCGGCCGGCGCGCGCGCTGTCCGTGCGTGTCGGGGCGCTGCCCATCGGCCTAAGCATTGCAGGCGCGAATCAATCCGCACGCTGCGGAGAGGTTTGTGTCGATTTTCAAGTGTATGAGATCGACTTTTGCGTTTTTCCACCTATCCTGGACGACAGGGACGGAAGCGCACGGACATCGCGAACCGGCTTGTCCGAAGGGCAGCCAGAGCTGAGGAAATGCGAGGCGGGCGCCACCCGGCCCGATCGGATCATGAGCATTTCAGATGACTTTCCAGCTCCCACGTATGAAGAGATCGGTGTCGGCTACACGACGACCCGCCGAGCCGACCCGCGCATAGCCGAGCAGATACACGCCGCGCTCGACGACGCCGCCTCGGTGGTCAACGTGGGCGCCGGCGCCGGCGCGTACGAGCCGTGCGACCGCAAGGTGCTGCCGATCGAGCCCTCGCGGCGGATGATCGCCCAGCGCTCGCCCGAGCTGGCCGCCGCGATCAGGGGCCATGCGGAGTGCCTACCGCTGCCCTCCGGCTGCGTCGACGCCGCGATGGCGTGCATGTCGCTCCACCATTGGCCCGACTGGCGCATCGGCGTGCAGGAGCTGCGGCGAGTGGCGCGCAAGCGCGTCGTGATCTTCACCTACGACCCCTGCTACAGCAGCCGCTTCTGGCTGATGCGCGACTACCTGCCAAGGCTCGGACGACTGGACAGCTCCCGCTTCCCGATGCTCGAGGAGCAGAGCGCGGCCCTGGGCGAGGACGTAAGGGTCGAGCCAGTGCCGATCGCATGCGACTGCGAGGACGGGTTCCTGGCCGCGTACTGGCGCCGGCCGCGAGCGTATCTGGACGTGGAGGTGCGTGCCAGCATGTCTACCTTCCACCTCCCGGGCGCGCAGAACGCGCTGGGTGGGCTGGACGAGCTCGCCGAGGATCTCGACAGCGGCCGCTGGGAGGATCGCTACCACGATCTGCTCGAGCTCGAGCAGATCGATCTCGGCTACCGGCTGCTGATCACAGAGCTCTGAGCGCCCGGCCGCGGCCGGGCACGTCTCCAGCCAACGACGGTAGGCAGGGCGCCATTGCGACCCTACCCAGGCCGCGCAGACGGCTCGTAGTGAAACGGCAATGAGGCGGCGACCTCGCTCAGGCGCGGCGCGGCGCGGTCGCGCTCGGAGACGAGCAGATCGGCGTCCGGCAAGGGCCAGCGGATCGCCACCTGCGGGTCGTCCCAGGCGATTCCCCGTTCAAGCGTCGGGTCGTAGTAGGCCGTCTGCTTGTAGAGGACGTCGGCCACCTCGCTGAGCACGCAGAAGCCGTGAGCGAAGCCGACCGGCACGTACAGCAGCCGCTGCGACTCGTCGTCGAGCTCGAAGCCCTCCCACTCTCCCCAGCTCGGCGAGCCGCGGCGCAGGTCGACCACGACGTCGAGGATGCGTCCGCGCGCGCAGCGCACCAACTTGGCGGCGCCGGCGCCGACCTGGAAGTGCATCCCGCGCACGACGCCGCGGGTGGAACGGGAGTGGTTGTCCTGCACGAACTCCTCGGCGGCGGGGATGCCCATCTGCGCGTGCGCGGCGCGGCGATAGGTCTCCATGAAGAACCCACGCTCGTCGCCGAATGCCCGTGGCTGGATCAGGCTGGGACCTTGGATTCGCGTGGGGATGATCTGCATCGCGTTCAGGCGCGTGTCGCGCGAGCGCCGCTGGCAGATTACTTCGAGGGCGAGATGGAGCGGCCGGCCAGTTTGGATGAGACCGACGACAGGCCCGCCCGCGTGCGCAAACCTCTCTATGCGCGCGCGGGCGGGCCGGCGTGGCCCCCCGGAGGGCACCATGGACCGAATGGGCATCGGCTCGGTACTTCGCCGAGCATGGTTGCGCATAGGCCAAGAAAAGAAAAGAGGAAAGTCAGGTACTTGACTTTCGAGATTCATAACACGCCGCCGGCAGCCAGGCTTAAACGGACATGCGCTCGGCGTGGTCACCAGCCGGCAACAGGAGCGGCGGATCGTCAGGCGCTGTACCTCCTCGCAGCGAGCGGCGGACTCGCAGCATCGCCATGTTCGGCGTGGCCAGAGAGCCCATCTCCTCCAGGACCAAGGGAATGACCGCACTGGGCAACCGCGCGCTGGAGCTCCGCATGTCGCAGAGATAGAAGCTGGTCATCGCGGCGAGGATCAGCGCGTGGCGAGAGCCCTGGGGAAGCAGCCGCGCACGCCTCAGCGCCTCGCGCGCGATCGTCCGCATGCGCACCGCCGCCTCGGACGGCGAGAGATAGCAGTCGATCAGTCCGCGCATCCCCATGGCGCGATCCTCGCCGCGATCGACGAGGCTGTCCAGCAGCGAGTGCAGCGCTCCGATCCACGGGAAGTACGCAGCGTCGATCGCGCGGGCATCGCGCCGGTGTATCCCGGCGTCGCCGGCCACCCCGATCAGAACGTGCAGCGCAAGCGTCGAGCCGGCTCCGGCGCCGGCCTCCCACCAGCGCAGATCAGGAAAGGGCCCGCCTTCGCGCCTGGCCCAGCTCTCGAACGGCTGGTAGGAGCCGTGGGCGTCGCCATGGTTGAGCGCCTGGTAGCCGGCGATGCGCTCGGCTGCCCGAACCATCGAATCGGCCACCGCGGCGCGCGCGGGCAGCGGCGCGATTGCGGCGCGAATGCTCTGGGCCAGTGCCCGCAGATAGCCGCCGTCCAGTCGGTGGGAGTGGTGCCGGTAGTAGTCGGCGCCACTCTCGCCAGGCGCCCCGACCGCGTCGAGCAGCGCCTCGTGCAACGCCTGGCCGTTGGCTACCGGATCGGGGCCCGACTGCTCGCAGAGGACGTCGAGGTAGTCGCACATCGCCTGACAGGACACGAGCGCCCGCACCACCGGCGGCCGCTGCCGCGCCGGCGCCAGCGTTGCGAAGGCCGCGGCGCCCTCGAGGTTGGCGCCCTTGCGATCGAGCGCGAGCAGCGCCAGACGCCGCAGAGTCGGATCGGGGATGCGGGCCGCGAGCGCGCGTCTGTGCCGTATCTCGGCCGCCACACGAGGGAACACGCCGAGCCAGTAGCCGCGAGCCGTGCATAGGAGCTCGGCCGCGAAGCAAAGGCGGTTGTTGTGTATTCGACGCACCACTGGAGGGTCTTGCGTGACAGCTCGAAAACCGGACTCGTCCTCACTCTTGAAGGCTCATGCGCGGCGGGACCCGAGCGGCTGCCATACCTGGCAGCGAGATGACCGCCGTTGCTATTGCCGTGACCAGCGCGAAGGTCAGGAACACGTGCGCGCCGCCGATCGAGAACGGGGCCGGGAAGCCGGTCGTGATCGTCAGCCAGTGCGCGGCGAGCGCGTGGCCGTAGACGCCGACGGCGGCGCCCACCAGCGAGCCCAGCGCGATCATCACGACGCTCTCGATCAGCAGTCCCAGCCACAGCTGGCCGGCGTGGTAGCCCTGGATCTTCAGCGATGCCAGCCGCGCGCGGCGCTGCCAGACGGTGGTGCTGAGCGCCGCCGCCACCGCCAGCGCCGCGGCGATCAAGAGCATCGTCGAGATGTCCGAGAGCGTGCGCAGGCCCTGACGCGCGCTGGCGTCCGCCCGGACGGCGCTTTGCGCGCTCGTCTGCACCAGCAGGCCCGTGCCCGGGCCGAGCGCCGCGCGCACCGCGCGCGCTGCCGCCGCCGGAGCGACCCCAGGGCGCAGGTCCAGCTCCAGCGCGGTGGCTTCGGCGCTGCCCCACCAGCGGGCATAGTCGGGGGCGCTGAGCGTAATCGTTCCCGCCGGCCAACCGGAGTTGGTGGTGATAGCCGCAACGCGGAAGGCAGCCGAGCCGGACGGCGTCGGCAGCAGGAGGCGACTGCCGAGCACCAGGCCGTGTTCGCCGGCAAAGCCGCTTGAGACGGCCGCCCAACCGCCACGACGGATCAACGCCTGCGCCTGCGCGAAGTCGCCGCTGAGGATCTGGCTTGCTTCGAACATCGTCGGGTCCTCGGTTGGCCGCGCGCGCACCCACAGTCGCCGCGGGCCCACGTCGATCAGGCCGCCGCGATAGACGCGGACAGAGTCGACCGCCGCAACGCGCGCCAGCCGCCTGGCCACGGCCGCCGGGAAACCGTCCGTGTTAAAGACGTTCGAGCCGTCGGCCACCCACAGGTCAGCTGTGCGGTGGTACTGCGCCGTCGCTGTTTCGATCCCGTGCAGGAGGTCGTCGCGTGTGCCGCCGATCGCGACGCTGCCGTACACCGCAAGCGCGACGATCGCTCCCAGAGCGACCGACCGCGTCGATATCGCGCGCAGCTCCGAGGCGGCGAGGATCGCCGCTCCGCTGTGACTGTCGACGGTCAGGCGCGGGAACCAGTGCGCTACCAGCACAAGCATCGGCGGTATCAACAGAACAGTCGCGGCCGCCAGGGCAACCCCGCCGAAGATCGTCAGCGACGGCACGATCGCCACCGCTGCGCCCACCAGCGCGATCGCGATCAGGCCCGCGAGGCCGCACCAGCGCATCGCCTGGACGCTGAGCAGACCGGCTGATGGCCCAGCCTCCCGGAACACCGAGTCGGCCGGTAGGCTAGGGCGCAGATCGAGGACGGGCGAGAGCGAGGCCAGCAACGTCGCCAGCACCCCGCAGGCCACCGCCGCCAGCGCCATGCCGACGCTGAGCGACTGCTCGGCGGCGATCGGGAACGCGACCGCCAGGTAGCTCGGCACCTGGTGATAGAGGGTGCGAGCGAGCACGTCTCCGAGCATCACGCCGATCACCGATGCGACCAGCCCCAGCGCGACCGCCTGGAACGCCAGCATCAGCAGGATCTGGCGCGGGTCATATCCCTGCATGCGCAACTCGGCGATGAAGCGACGGCGCTCGGGGACCGTGAGCAGCATCGCGTTCAGCGCCAGCAGGAAGCCGACCATCACGCTGATCGCCGAGAACAGGCTCGTTGACTGGCGGTTGGGGACGGTGGCCTGACTGAGAAGCTGCAGTTCGTGGCCGGCCGGCTCGACGTCCAGACGGCCACCCGCAAGAGCACGCAGCTCGCGCACGACCTGCGCATCGTGGCCGCGTGCGGGCACGATCAATGTCTGCGTCACCCGCCCGGGGCGCCCGGCGAGCCGTTGCGCCACTCCCAACAGTGCGACCACGACCGGGCATCCGGCCAGCGCTTTGACCGCTTCGCTTCCGATCACGGCGCCGACGCTCGCGCCGTGACGCGCACCGTTGCCGACGAGATCGACGCGAGAGCCGCGCTGCGCGCCGATCGTCTGGGCCACGCCGCCCGGCAGACCCAGACCGCCGGAGAGCAGCAGCGCGCCGTTGCCGAGCTCCTGCTGGGCGATGCCTCCGAGCGAAGCTAGGCTCGGGGACACGCCGATCAGCTGGACGGCCTGGTGAGAGCGGGGCCCCTCGACGGTCATGTTCTCGCGCAGCACCGATGTCGCGACCTGGACGCCCGGGAGCGCCCTGACCCGATCGATGAGACGTTCGGGGAAGCCGGCGGGCGAGCGTGCCAGCAGCGTCAGGCGCGCCGAGCCGGCCAGCGCGCGGACGAACCGTTCGGTCGAGCCGGTCAGGCCCGCGTTGGCCAGCAGCACTCCGAACACGAGCGCTACGCCGACCGCGATCCCCGTGCCGGCGAGCAGCTCCTGCACCGGGTGGGCGCGCAGGCGCCTGCGGTATAGAAACACCAGCATCGACGGGCGCAGACCGATCGGCGATCGGAGGGATCGCCGATCGGCCAGCAGCGCGCGGTTCATCGGGCCTCTCACCCTGCGAGCTCGGCCAGCTCCTCGGACACGCCGTCGAGCAAGCACCCGTCGCGAAGCGTGAGCGTGCGATCGACATACGGCATGGCCTCGGAGTCGTGGGTGACGAGCAGACCCGGAATGCCGCTCTCGTGGCAGACGTCGCGCAGCAGCGCGAGGATCTCACGCGTGCGTGCCGAGTCGAGGTTGCCGGTCGGCTCGTCGGCCAGTAGCAGACGTGGTTCGCCGACCAGCGCGCGCGCTATCGCCACGCGCTGGCGCTCGCCCATCGAGAGCTGATGCGGGCGGTGCTCGAGCCGGTCGCCCAGGCCGACGCGCGCCAGCCATGGCGCGGTCTTCACCCGCGCCTCGCGCAGCGTGTAGCCGCACACCGGCAGCTTGATCAGGGCGTTGTCGAGCGCGGAGGCGCCCGGCATCAGGTGAAAGGACTGGAACACGAAGCCGACCTCGTGCAGCCGGTAGGCCGCGCTCTCGCGCGTGGACATCCTGCTCAGGTCGCGCCCGTCGAAGCTGACCTCACCGGCGTCCGGGTCCATCAGCCCGGCGGCCAGCAGCAGCAGCGTCGTCTTGCCCGAGCCGCTCGGGCCGTACAGCGCGACGAGCTCGCCGGGCTCGATCTCGAGCGTCACGCCATCGACCGCCCGAACCGTCTCGCCGCCGCTCGGGTAGTGCTTGACGACCTCGCGGAGGCGCAGAGCACTCATGAGGACTCGGCGTCGCCCGCCGAGCGCAGCCGCAAGGGCACCGGGAACGGGACGACCGTGGCGTTGCCCTCGCTCGAGCACAGTTCGCGCGCGGAGATCGAGACGAACACGTCGAAGCCCTGTAGCGCCGCGAAGTCCTCGCAGGCCACGAGCAGGGCGACGCACCGCTCCCGGGAGATCCCGCGCAGCAGTGCGTAGAGCGCGTCGCGTTCGCTCACGCTGGGGGTCAGCACCGGATCGTCGATCACGATCAGGCGCGGTTTGTGAGCCAGCGCCCGGGCGAACATCACGCGTGTGCGGTCCACCATCGACAGGCCGCCGGCCGGCGAGTGCGCGTCGGCGGCGCTGACGCCGACGGCGTCGAGCTCGCGCAGGACGCTGCGCTCGGCCTGGCGCACGTTCAGGCCGAGACCGCCGAGTGAGAGCGCGAGGTGCTGGGCGATGCTTTCGCCCGGGTTGGGACGCCAGTCCTCAAGCGCGATGTAGGCCAGCCGCGAGCGCAGGACGCACGCCAGATCGCGGGGGGAAACTGCAGTGAGGTCGATGCCGTCGAAGAGGACGCTGCCGCTGTCGGGGCGCTCAATGCCGGCTGCGATCCGCAGCAGAGTGGACTTGCCGGAGCGACGCTTGCCGTAGACGCCGACGTGGGTGGCCTCCTGGACCTCGAGCGAGGCGCGCTCGAAGACGCTTGCGTAGCCGCCGCCGTCTGGATATGCCTTGCTGACCTCGCGGATGCGAAGCAGCGCGCTCATCGCGGGTGCTTATCCGGCTGGGTGGGCGTGACCGGCTGGCGTTTGGCGTGCTCGGCGATCCGCTGACGCGCGGTCGACGCCCAGTCGATCTCGGCTCGCAGCTGCGTGTAGACAGCCTCGCGCGTGCAGTCCATGAACAGCGCCGGCCAGGAGTGCTGGGCGCCGCCGTTGGGGGTGACCATCCTGGCCAGCGCCAGGCACTTCTGCTCGTAGTCGCGCAGCGCGACCATCAGGCGAGGAGCGTCCTCGGCGCGCGCTACGGCGAGCTTTGCGTGCAGGCCGAAGCGCACCGGCTCGCGCGGCAGCAGAGTCTCCATCCACAGGCTGAGCGCCTGCGAGGTCTTGGCGGTGGGGTGGTAGACGATCAGCGCTCGCCGGCCGCTGCTCTTGCGCGGTTCCACACGTGAGCAGATCAAGCCCTCGCGCTCGAGCTGCTCGAGCAGGCGGTAGGCGTCGTTGGTGTCCACTCGCCAGGTGTCGCCGAGCCGTACGAGCATGCGGTTGGCCAGGTCGCCGCCGTGGCCGGGGCGCTCGAGCACGAGTCCGAGCAGGACGCCGCGCATCGAGGCCGAGCCGCCTCGCATCCACTGGCGCTGCCGCGGCTTGGTGCGCGTGCCCGCCATTCAGATGTTCCCTAGTGCGTGGGAGTTGTCCATGTTGCCCATAACGACCCTCATCCCCAGTGGTTTCTTCGCCACAGATTCAGTCTGACGGAATGCTACATGGAATCAGCCCGGACATACCACCTAGTGGGACTGATTCGACAGATTGTCATCACGCTCGTTGCGGGCTCCGATTCGTGCGACACCGCCGTCGCGCGCCAAGGCTATTTGGCAGCGAGCCGAGTCTTGCATCTCGGCGGCCTAGCGCAAATATGCGGCCGGCTGGTGATTTGTTCGTTATCTACCGGGGTTGTGCGGAGGCGCTGAGCACCCCATAATTGGCCGCCGAGAGGGCCATCTGGCACCTGGACGCGCCGACCGACAGTCAGAAACAATTTCGGCAGATTGGTTGAGATGTCTCGTACTCACCTGGGATGACGCGGATAATTCCAGAGATCCGGGGCGCGCGGGAGCACGCGTTAAGGGGATGGAATCGGGTAGCGACGACGCACGAACGCGGCGCAGTGCGGGACCGTGAAATCCACAAAGCCGCGCGTCGGAGCGTAGATGACGGCGCTGCGCATCAACTCGTCACGGACCGGCGACAAAGACGTGGGCTTTCGCCCCAGCAGCTTTGCAACCGCGGCACCTTGCTGTGGTCCGTCTCCGAGTGCCGCCACGGCTCCCACATACGCAGTCTCCGAAGGCGTAAGCCGACCCAGGCGGCCCTCAAAGAAGCCTTCGTCGAGGTCTGCCTCGACGAGGATCTTGGCATCTTGGGCGTCTTTCGTGGTGATGCGGCTGCCGGTCTTCGATTCCTGGCCGGACATCGGCGTGGGGGACAGCTTCCGTCCGGTATTCGACGAGTTGCTGGGGAGCCTCGCCGACGAGACGACGGTAAGTGAGGGCGATATCACGGCAGCAGGGTGGTCAGGCGGCCCGATCGAGATTCTCTTCCTGGACGTGCTGAAGAGTTGGGAGGTCAACGACGCGGTCGCGAGTGCGTTTCTGCCATCGCTTGTGGCAGGCCGAAGCGTCATTGTTCAGCAGGACTACATACATGGGATGTTGCCGTGGATCCACATCACGATGGAGCTTCTGCGTGATTCTGTAGAGCAAGTCGCCGACGTGCCCTGTAGCCGTGTCTACGCTGTGACGGCTGACATCACCGCTGAGACGCTTGCCGAGATCTTGCCCCTCAAGCGGCACGTACCCCCGGCTCGTCAAGAGCAGCTGATGGACGCGGCAATCGCGTCAACCTCGGGAGAGGCGACCGCGTCGCTCCAGCTTGCAAAGGCGAACCTGCTTCGCGACCAAGGAGATCTCGCAGGAGCGACGCGGGTGCTCGAGTATGTCGAGTTGACCTTCGGCGACATCCCGGCTGTGGCAGCAGATGCACGTGAGACCAGAGCCATTCTGGCGGGTTCAGGCCTCCGGGCGTGAGTCCCTGCCCAGCCGCTGGGCAAGTCTTCGCAGCGCTCGCTTGATACGCCGATCCGCGGTGCGCTCGAACTGCTGTCGTAGTTGCCTGAGCCGTTCACGCAGATCCTCGCGCTCCTCACGCAGGTCGGCAGCGGTGGCCTCGAGGTTCTCGATCCACGTGCGCTGTTCGGCGGCCGCTGCCTCGAGCGACTCGACCCACGAGCGCTGGTCGGCCACGACCGTCAATGTCTCGCGCAGATCACGCCGAAGACCTACGGACTCGGTTCGCGCGCCGCGCATGAGTCCCAGTAGGTCGGGGTTGCGTTGGGATAGTTGAGTAAACGGGCGTTCGACGCACAGCCACTGCTCGGCGTCGTAAGGTGGCTCGGCCGCCACGTGCGGCCACACCGCTCGCATAGTCGTCCAGCGGTCGCGCGCGCGCTTGGCCGCCAACGGCTCGGGCACCGTCTCCAGCCGAAGGCCCGCGACGGCGGCCCTGTTGAGCAGCTCGTGGTCGACCTCGTCACCGTGGGCGCTGGGGTCGAACCCGCCGAGACGATCGAGAGCGGCTCGCCGGATCGCGTACGGTCCGACGATGAACGCTGGGTGTGTCAGGCCGGCGTATGATGGTCCGTCAACCGGCACGAACGCGCCTACCATCGCGTCCTTCTCCCCAACGTCTGGATCGCGCTCATCGAGAACGACACACGAGTAGACATGGGCGTCGGTGGCGGCAGCCGCAGATCGCAAGGCATCTGCAAACCCGATAAGCGGCACGTCTGTCGAGGGCAGAACCGCGAGCAGGTCGCCGCTACTCGCCGCGACGGCCGCGGCGCGAGCGGCGGCTGCGTGACCCGGCTTGGCAGGACTGACGACTACGACGCCCCGATCCGAGACATGCGGCACCTGGCCCTCCGCTCGCGCGCGGGCGTCGACCACGACGACCTCCACCCCGCTCTCGGCTGTGGCGGCGTCGAGCGCGTCGAGTTGAGCGCCGAGGAGATCGGCGTTTCCCGCGTAGAGAACACAGATCGAAAGCGAAGGACGACTCCCCACCTGCGGTGAGGGTCTTTGCCCATCACGCGCCGCATGCACAGCCCGGTGCCAGCGATCGTACGCTGCGTCCACAGACGCCGACGAGCTCGGCGCCTGTGCCGTCCCGGTCGGCGTCGTCAACCTGCGCAACAAAAGCTCGGCGAGCGGACGCGCGTCAACTTCCACCGGACCGTCGCCGAGCGGCAGCGGGAACATGACTGCGGGTGGGAGGCCCATGAAGGTGTGATCGTCGCGCTGATCTGCACGAATGAGCTCGCCTGTTCCACCCCCGCGCCCAGCGACGAGCGGAACACCGAGCGCCACCGCCTCGCTCACGGTGTTGGGGGCATTGTCAACGTGGCCGGGCATCACCGCCATCACGCCAGGGCGGCGCAGGTAATCGGCGGCTTGCCGTTGATCGCGATCGGCGAGAAGCCGCCACTGCCATGGCCAGTCAAGCGCGCGACGAGCGATGTAGTCGTCCGCCGACTCGCCGAGGACTTCGGCCACGGGCCCGAGGAAGGTGACCTCGAAAGGCGGGCAGTCCGCCATACCCGCGAGCAGGTCGAGGGCGTCACAGAACGTCGCGACGCCCTTGCGTGTCTCCAAACGCCCGAAGAACACAAGCTCACGGGGAAGGGGTGCGGGAGCCTCATCGTCATTCGGTTCAGGCTCGTCGACTGACCGAACCGCCGCGGGTAGCGCGTAGGGCTGCACGTGAACGCGGGCAGGCATCTCCCACCCGCGGCTGCGAAGGTAGTCGTGAAGGTAAGTGCTGGGACCGAGTAGCAGGTCGGCGTTTGCAACGCTGAAGCGCTCGAGGAAGTCGTTGACGAGGAACTCCTCGAGCGTGAGCGCCGTCCGATTGGCCTCCGCCGCCCACCGGGTCGGTCCGTGGGTGCCGACGACGAACGTCGTGCCGGTGAAATGCGACCCCTGCAGCTTGGCCAGCTGAGCGAAGTAGCCGTGGCCCATGTTCTCAGGGACGTGCACGACGTCGAAAGGCTGCTCGCGCCGAAGCCAGCAGTAAACCTCGTACGCGCTGCGCACGGGGAAGTGTGGGTTCTTGACGGAGTGTGTGCCGGGAGCACGGATGATCTCCAGCCGCACGCCGCTCTCTGCGTAGTGCGCCCGCCAATGCTCGTTGCGCTTGACCGCGTCGGCCTCCTGCCACCCTGTGAACAAGAGCACGACCTCGTGGCCCACCCGCGCGAGCGTCTGCGCAAGCGAGGTGCTGGCAGTTCCGATGCCGCCCCCGGTCAAGCCGGAAACCTCGAATGTCACCACGCACACCCGAGCCGGCGCGGGCAGCGTAGCCGGGGTTTGCGCGTCGACCGACGGGTCGAGCAATAGGCTGTGGGGACCGGCGGCGAGCAGGTCCTGAAGCCGACCTGGGTCTCGCCAAGTCGCAACGACGAGCGGAACCTCGACGAGCCCCTCGCTCCCGCGTGCGAGCTTGGCGAATATACGCGTCGCAACGCTCGCGCCGGCATCCACCGCTGAGTGCTCGAGCGCCCGCAGCCCAGCGCTGGACGCTCGGTCCACACCTCCGACGATGACAACCGCGGCGGCCCCGCGAACTTGCCGAGTGGACAGACCCTGAAACGTCTCCTCGTCAACGACGAGTATCGCCTCATCGGCGCCGTCGGTTTGAACGCCGAGCGTGAGCACATCGTCGCCAGCGTCCGAGCCGAGAGCGATGGAAGGGCTCGCGTACAGCGGCGCGCCCCAGCACTCGGCGAGGCGGCGCCCAATCTGAAGCGGCTCGCTCCAGGTCATCTGGGGCGCTTGGCTCGGCACCCTCGAAGCACTGCGCGCCACCGCGAGAACTGCGTCTTAGCTCTCACCCAGCCCTCGAAGCGGGCGATGAGCTTACGGCGCTCCCTCAGCCGTGCCTCGTAGACCTCACCTATCTCCTGCTTCTGCCGCTCGTACGGCGGAATCAACTCGCGTTGTTCTTCCAGCCGGCGCTCGTAGATGTCGACTAGCGCACGGTGCTCCGCCAGCCTTGCCTCATACGCATCGACTAGTTCCTTGCGACCGCGCTGGTCCTCGAGGCGTTGCCGGGCAGCGTCACCCGCGACCCGCATGGTACCGGCGAGCAGCGCTGGGAGATCGGCGAGCTGCTCCTCGATCCGCCTGCGAAACGGGCGCAGGAGCCGGATCTGCTGCTCGCCCTCATACACAGGCACTGGCGCATCATTCCAGTAGTGCGAGCGCATCGTCGTCCAGCGGTCGTCTTGCACCGCGGTCGCGAGTGCTTCGGGGAGCACGTCGATACGCAGCCCCGCGAGCGAGGCGCGCGCCAGGAGCTCGTCGTCGATGACGTCTCCCCAGACATCGTCGGCGTACCCGCCGAGCGCGGCGAATGCCTCGCGCCGGATCGCGTACGAGCCAACCGCGAACGCTGGGTACACGGTTGCGGCGACGGCTGGGCCTCCCACTGGCACAAACGCGAACAGATCGGCCGGCGCGGGCTCGATTGCCAACGACGGCTCCAATCCCGTGGGTCGCTCATGGTCTGGGTCACGTATGACCAAGCTCAGAACGTCTGCCGCATCGGTGGCCATCGCCGCTCGGACTCTCTCCACCAGCCTGGCATCGGGTTCCGTGTGGTCGCACAGGACAAGCACCACGTCGACATCCAGCTCCTCCACAGCCCGACTCCGCGCCGCGCTGACCGCGCGTCCGGTCGCCTCGATGACCCGGACCGCGCCGGCTGCGCGCCCCGGATCGGGCGGGCAGACGGCCATCACCCCGTCGGGCTCGACCGTGCCGGCTGCGAGAGCGTCGGCGATCCGCCGGACGCCGAGGGGGTCATGCGCAACGATGCAAACGCCCACCGTCGGTGGTGCACAAGGTGCAGGCCGACTGCGCTCGCGGGCTGCGATGGCCCGGTGCCAGCGGTCGTACGCACGGTCGCACGGACCCTCCCCAATAGCAGGGGCGGCGGGATCACCGCCGCCACCGAGCCTCTTGCTGATGGCCTCGGCCAGCGCGTGTGTGTCGAAGGGGTCCTGCCGGTCGGCGAGAGAAGCTGGCTGAAGCTTGGCAGCCCGACCCCAGCCGTCGAAGGTGAAGGAGGCGAGATCGGCACTGGCGATCAGCTCAGGGATCCCGCCGGAGCGCGAGGCGATGAAGGGGATGCCGAGCGCCACGGCCTCGCGGACGGTGTTTGGGGAGTTGTCGACAAGTGAGGGCATCACAAGCACGCAGCTGCGCGAGCACAGGTACGAGATCGCCTCGTCGTGGCCCAGGTCCGGCAGGATCTGCCAGTCGAGCCCCCAACTCGATGCGCGCTGAGCAACAAGCTCGGCGGCATCCTTGCCCATGATCTGCTCGGGCCGCCCCAGGAACGTGATTCGGATACGCGAGAAGCCGGGCTTGGCGGAGAGGATGTCCAGGGCGTCACAGAACGCCTCCAGTCCCTTGCGGGTCTCCAGGCGGCCGAAGAACACGAGCTCGGAAGGCGGCGCCTGCGAGTTGCCGCAATCGCCGGATCGCGTCGAATGCGGCACCGCATTCTGTTGCACGAACGTCCGCTTCGGCAACCGCCAGCCGCGATCACGCATGTAGTCGAGGAGATAGACGCTCGGACTGATCACCACGTCTGCACGCTCGACGCTAAGTCGCTCCAGCCACTCGGTCACGAGCGGGTCGATGCTCTCGATTCCGTCGCGGTTGGTCTCGCACAAATAGCGCGTTGGGGAGTGCGTTGTCACGACGAACTCGACGTCGTGATAGGCGAGTCCCAGCGCCTTTGCCGTTATGGCCAGGGCTCCGTGGCCCCGAAACTCCGGGATGTGGACCACGTCAAACGGGTCTTTGGCGTGTGCTTGGCAAAGCCAGCGGTGCAGTTCGTAAGCGCGCCGCACGGCATGGTGGGGGCTGCGTACAGGCGAGTACCAAGGAGTCCCCAGGAAGACAAACTCGATCCCGGCTTCTGCGAAGGAGCGGCGCCACTCGCCCTCGCGCCGGCTCCGCTCCGGATCGAGCAGTCCGGTGAAGAGAACCGTCACGCCGTGCCCGGCCGCGGCAAGTGTATGCGCGAGCGCATGATAGGCCGTGCCAACACCGCCGTTGCCGGTGGGGCCGGCGACCTCACAGGAGGCGAGAAGTACCCGCGCGCGCCCGCTTTCACGCCAATCGCGTAAGTTCGCCTCCGGGTCCAGCACGATGCTCAGGGGACCGTTGTCGAGAGCCTCGGAGATCTCATCGTCTGCCTCTCGGCAGGCGAGCACGATTGGGTGCTCATGTCTCGCTATGCCGACGCCGGTGGTGTGCAGGAGTCCGGAGTAGGCGACCTTCCACCCGGCACATCTCGCCGCCTGCACCATGTCCTTGAGCGCATCGAGCTCCTGATCTGCCGGATCGAGGTCGACCGCTATCGTCACTCTTGCTCCGGAGAGCTCTGACCACGCATCGGAGGCGCGACCGACGACGATCGCCAGGCCCTCTCTACACGCCGCGTGGGCCGCCTCTGGGTTGTCACCCGCCTCCACCAGAGCTAGGCTCGGGCCGATCCCTTCGAGAAGCTCAGCGGCTGGCGACCCGAAGACTCCAGCGCGAGATACCGCAAGTAGAGCCGCTACGCGGTGCAGGGCGAGCGTAATATTTGACGAGACCGCTGACTTGCCAGGCGCTCGACCGCAATCGATGAAGCAGTCAGCCGGCCGTGCGAGGTGACCTCCCTGAGATGTCATAGCTGACAAGCGCAGATATCAGATCGGTTTCAGGCTGCGAGACTCTAGATGGACCGCTGGCGCTTGGTTTTGGAATACCCAAAGCTCAGCGGCCGCTCAACGCGATCATATCTCTGCGCACATGAGCATGCTCTGTGGGTCCGCTACGACCCCTACAAACGTATTTCTTGACCGTGCGTGGCATCGTGGCGCGGACAGACCCATGCCGCCCGCCCACGCGTAGAATAGTCGCGGCTCGGTGACCGGCTCGTGGCCTGCAGTGGACTGCCGCCGATTCAATACCCACTAGCTACTGAGACGTTTCTTAACGCGATCCAGCATTGTGAGAGGGGCGGGTGGTGGCGCAAGCAGCTCTTGTCGCAGCTGCAAGAGTTCATGCCGCTGCGCGAGGATCATCTCATCGCGGTGGGCGATATCCGCCGCTTGTTCATGGTTGATCGCCTCAAGCTCTCTTATGCGATTATTAAGACCATTCACAAATGAAGGGGCTGCGGAGCCCGCGCGCGACGCAGCCCCCGCCGCTCCTCCCAGCATCTTTCGTGCCAGCTCATTGTTGCGTCTACGAAGCTCACTATTGGCGACCTCGAGGTTGCGCATATATCTATTGTGAACAGGGGCCTCTATGACGAGCCCGCGAGCGCGATGCGACTGCAACATACGTCCATCATCGATATTGGCTATGAGAAGAAAGTGGTTGGCATACTCCGGCTCGGCCTGCTCGAGGTTGACTAGTTTAGAGTCGAAGTCCTCCGCTCCCTCCGGACTGATCAGTGAGCCCTCAGTCAGATACTGACCTACGATGGCCGCGGCTGGAAGTCTGCCGAGAACACCGAGTGCCTCCTCATAGCCGAAATCGGTCACGTGGAACTCATTATCCTCTTCAAATACCCTGCTGTTGGGCACCGAGACGACCAATTGCATGCTCCGCGCCGCTTGCTCGCAAAGTCCTCTTACTGCGCTCTCCAGATCGGTTAGATGCTCCAACGCCTCGAAACAGACGATCATGTCGTAGCGATCACTCAGGTCCTCGCTGAGAAGCTCAACTGCGTCAGCAACCTCGAACGTGGCTGATGTGCGCTGAGCAACCGTCGCGGTTGCCAAGTCGACCGTGGCTACATCGTTGTCGACCCCGTGAACCGCCGAGGCTGTCTCCGCAAGGATCGCTGAACCGTAACCACTACCACACGCAAGGTCCAATACGCGCAAGCCACCACATAGGGTGGCAGCGAAATCGTACCGATGGATGTGCTCACAGGCTATGACAGTATGCTCGCTGACCGACTCTAGGCTCAGCCTCTCTTGGGCGTCCACTGCACCTCCATTTCGCGTCGATGGGCTTGGAGCTCGCCACTCAGCCTGTCCATATGAGGTAAACCGATCTGGCGGATCATCGAATCGGCACGCACTCTATAACGAACAAGCCGCTCGGGTATCACAATCCCGTAAAGCCCTGCCGTATGGAACCGTTGATATAGCTGCCAGTCCTCATAGCTTGTTAGATCCTCTGAGTAGGAGAATCCAACATTGAACAGCCGGCGATGAAGAAGCGCCACGGCATCGCCGGCGACATTTTTCCGCAAAACCTCCGGGCCTGTGTTGCCGATGGGCTGGTAACCGATGTTCGGAGCCGGAAGCGGCTCACCAAATTCGTCTATATAACGCGACCAAGACGTCACATATGCCGTCCGCGAGTCATTTTCGATGACCTCCAGAGCACGCTCTACAAAGGTCGGCTCCAGCACGTTGTCCGCATCCAGCGGAACGACGAAGCGCCCCCGCGCCTGGCTAATGCCGAAATTGCGAGCTGCGCCAAGGCCTGAGTTAAGCTGGGTGACCACTGCAATCGGATAGCGTGAGGCAAGTTCGCCGATCACCCAGTCGGCGTCCAGCATCGAGCCGTCGTTTACCACGATCACCTCGGTACGCGGATGTGTCTGATTGAGCGCGGAGACAACCCCCTCCTCGATGTATCGGGCAAGCCGGTAATAGGGGATGACAACGGTGACGACTGGCGGTCGGGGGGCGCTTACAGCAGGACAAAGCTCACGGGCTCGCCCATTCATCGTTTGGCCTATCGCCCGGTGCGGACGAGCACCTGAGCCGCCTTGCGTCCATCGACCGCGGCTGGAAAGCAGTGATTCGTAGCCCTCGATAATAACGCCAGTATCTGTCAACTGGACGAATGTCTTGGCGGGCAGCGCCTCCTGCCGCAAGCCGCTGATCTCTTGGCGGGAAAACAGAAGCTGTCCCAGTAGATCAGCAAGCGCGCCAGCGCTCGTGTTCGCACTGAGCCATCCGCTCGCGCCTTCCTTGACCATCTCGGTGAAGCCTCCAACCGGTGTGGCGATCAATGGGCGGTTCAGCCGTAGCGCCTCGAGGCCTACATATGGCCACGCCTCCCATAGTGAGGGCAATACAACTGCGTCGCTCGCTCGGATCACTTGCGGCAGGTCTACCCTCGCAACGGGATCGAGAAAGTTGATGCGGCAATCTCCTGCCGCAATCATTTGCAACTGAGCGCCCATCGACATACCCAACGGCGCAGTGGGTGTGTCACCGCCCAGGATGTTCACTTCGAGATTCTCGCTGTCGACGTAGTTCACCGCTCGGACAAGATTCTGCACACCCTTACGGCGCTCAAAGCGTCCCAGATACAGCAGGCGTAGAGGCACATCGGTCTCCTGTACGCGCTCGGAGTGCCACTCATCTCGGTGTTGCATGACCGGGTTAAAGATGCGCCAACCAGGCGCGAGATTGTCCGATCCGTAGAAACGATGATAAAAGGAGAGCGTGTCGCCCCCGGGCCAGACGAGGAAATCTGCGTCTCGCATTGCAAGTCGCTCAAGTTCGCATGTTATCCTAGCCTGAAAGTCTGCGTCCACGTGACCGTTGAGGACTGCGCACACCTCCGCGCTCGTGTGCAGCCGAACCGTCACGAGGGACCGGCGCAGCATAGAATCAGCCGCGCGGCGCGCCTGTGCTGTAACTGCTCCCTCACCGAGATAGTCGGAGAACTCGATGAGGTCCGGTCCGCAATCGCCATAGTGCTCCCGCAGGGAGTCAAGTATCCGGGCGCTATATAGGTGGAGCGCCGAGTAGTAACCACCCACGTCATCCTGCTCTACTTCCGGTACAAATACCACCTGGATATCCCCCGGTACAAGACGTGGGTCTCCAGAGAAACGGAGACGTTGAAAGCTCTCTTCGTGGGTACTACTCGTAAAGATGGCGACCTCGGCGACCTGCGACAACACGCGAGCGCACGCGTTGACGTACTCGCCGATGCCCCCTCCCCCAAAAGGAAAGAGCTCCCTCGAAACCAAGGCTACGCGCTTACGCCTTGGCATTCAGCTACGCACTCGTGCTCGGCCTTGCGCCGCCAACCCGCGCAGCGGTGCTGTGACCTTCCAACTCACAGAGTTCATTATGTCCCGCCACAGTGCCTCGTGATGGGCGGACACACTCGTGATTCGCAATATCTCCGCCTCGAGTTCAGCAATATGCCTATCGAGCTTCTCATTGACCGTTAAGTCGGGCGCCAGTCGCTCGACCTCCAGCGACCCCGGCCCGAACTCTCGTGTTATTACACGATCACGGATACTTGCAAATAGGGCCGCGGCTGGATAGTAGCGCTCCTGAGGTACTGATGCCGCGTTGTATGCCAGCCGCAAAGAGTCGACGAGCAGCAGGCCCAGCCCCCCCCACAGCTCATGCAGGAGGCGCTCTTCCCGAAACATATATCCCGGGACAAAGTCGAGATCAACATGGGCAACCTTCGGCCAAGCTGTGTAGTGAACTGCATCAAGCCCAGCGCGCACTACAGGGTTGGTGGTGTCGTGAATCAAAATCACGGTGCTTGAAACAGCCGAGCTGTTGAGCAGATCCTCAATATCCCGCCTCACCCCATCGGAGGAATGGTCACCGTCGACTAGGACAAAGTCAACACTGCGCCCATCTTCTGCGAGGCGCCCCAGCTCCCGAGGTAGCGTCTCGTGCGAATCACCTGAATGAATGGTTACATGCTCCGCTTCTGCCACGGATAATTGGGGGGGGACAAGATCAAAAGAATGGACCTCGTCTGAGTAGGCAGCGATTCGCTCGAGGCTACCTCCCTCAGCCGTGCCGATCTCGATGGAGAGTGCGGGCCGGAGCTGGCTGAGAACGCCCTCTAGGGCAGCCCGCTCTCCGAAGGACATCTGCCAGAGCGAGTCCGCAAAAATGTCCAAGTTATGCACTCTTGATCCTATCATTGATATCGCTGACCTCTACGATGTCTTCCCCGCGTATACCGCGCTTAGCTGGCTGGATGTCCACTGAGCCGCTTATCCTAGCACTGCAGGTTGTCTACGACGATACTGCTCGGATATAGTGCACGCTGTGCACGCTCAACATGCAATCTGCCACCACGCCGTTACAAAGAAGGCCTCATAGCTGGCTGTCTGGTCATCGGCGGTGGATTCATAGGCGCTCATTTGGCCACGCGGCTAGCACGCGACGGCAACGACGTCACGCTCTACAGCCGCTCTTTCAGCGAGTGGCTACTACGCAAGAGAAAGGACGACTCAGGGCAAATTAGGCTTATCGAGGGCGAGGTCCCCCCTGGAAGGGGCCTGACCAGGCTGATCGCAAACGCTGACGTCGTCTTTTACATGGCGGGAGCAAGCACGCCCGCGATGGCGAGCAACGATCCCGGTGGCTCGATCTCCCGACATGTTGTTCCCGCAGCGGCAGTCCTGGACCTTATGCGCGAAACCGCCAGCCGTCGCTTGGTGATTGCTTCGTCGGGAGGCACCGTTTACGGCATCGCAACGCGTCTACCGACACCGGAGGATCATCCGACCCAGCCAATCAGCCTGCACGGACATCACTCGTTGGCTGTTGAGCGATACGCCCAGTTCTTTGCCGAACGGTACGACTTCGAGCCAATCATCCTGCGCTTCTCGAACCCTTACGGACCGGGCCAGATTGCACGACGAGGACAGGGGGTCATCGCCGCCTGGAGCCTGGCCATCGCACGCGAAGACCCGCTCGTCGTGTACGGAGACCTTGGGACGCAGCGCGATTTCCTCTACATCGACGACCTCATCGAGGCGACCGTGCGTGCCGGCCTATCTGCGCCAGCTGGCGTCTACAATGTTGGTTCCGGCATATCTACACCGCTGCGTGAGGTCATCCACCTGCTCATTGCAAAGGCCGGAAAACCAACTGAAGTTGTCGAGGAAGATGCGCGTCCCGTCGATGTTCCCATCACGCACCTTGACTGCTCGCGTCTTCAGTATGCGACAGGCTGGCATCCCACCGTATCGCTAGCGGATGGCATCAACGCCAGCCTCGAGTGGGCGCAGTCAACGCTTTATCGGGTCGAGGCCTAGGTTTTCAAACTCTATCAAGACCGGACGACCACCGCTGACCGACGATGAGAGCCTTGGCGCGGCCAGGCCGTTCAGAGCCACAGCGCAAAGCGTGAGCAACGCGAGACCACCAGCTCGGGTCGGGCGCTTCGATCAGGTGTCCCTGGCTGACGCCCAGCGCGCGCACGTAGCGATCCGTCTCGGGCCCCGCGAACGGTGGATTTGCGACGACCCCCGCCGCGAGTAGGAGCACACCAGCCGTTGAAAACGGCGTCGGGTCACGTCACGTATCGCGCGCGCCAGCCCACGCCTTGGTTACGAATCGAGGTCAGCCGAGCAGCAGTTCGGAGCCGGAGGCGGTGGTGAGATCGGAGGCCGTCCACGCTTTGCTGCCTGAGTTGTAGGTGGTCTCCATCAGGTGACGGCCCGGATTCCCCGCAAACACCTCGATAGAGCCGCTGGACAGGACGACGGCGGGATCGCTCGCGATCGACGAGCCGGTGGACGCAGTTATGCTCCAGCCTTCCCATTTTTTGGCTGTCGGGCTATATGTCATCGCGACTAGATTGTTGTTGGGATCACGAGCATAAACCCACGGCTCACCAC
>DASZGH010000020.1:0-2186 GCA_035938935.1 Solirubrobacteraceae bacterium | reverse complement strand
CACGATCGGCACCGCGGCATTCGTGTCCTGGTGGGCGCGCGGACCTTTGCGCGTGGTCTGCGCGGCGCGTGTCGCCCCCTCCACGACGGGCGAGACGTACTCCAGGTGGCTTGGATTGGACTCGAGGTTGACGTCGATCGTGTCGCCGTTGGGGAGCCGATAGGAGCCGTGGGTGCCGTGGTGGTACTTGACGTCGCCGGTGCCGCCCTGGGGGATCGTGGTGACGGCCTCCAGCGTCGAGGCGCCCTCGAACTCGGCGAAGATCGTGTCGTAGGGGCGGCCGAGGTTGTGCGCGAGCACGTTCAGCCGCCCGCGGTGGGCCATCCCGACGACGACCTCCTTGGCGCCGCGGCCGGCGGCGAGCTGGATCAGCTCGTCGAGCATCGGCACAGTCATGTCCAGCCCCTCGATCGAGAACTGGTGCTGGCCGAGGTAGGCCTTGTGCATGAAGCGCTCGAGCGCGTCGACCTCGATCAGCCGCTTGAGCAGCGCCTTGCGCTCGTCGCCGGCGAGCGGCTGGCGGAACGCCCCGGACTCGATCTGCTCGCGCAGCCACACGCGCTGGCGGTGCGAGGAGATGTGCTCGATCTCATAGGCGATCGTCCCGCAGTAGGTCTGGCGCAGGTAGGGCAGCGCCTCGGCCAGCGTCTCGCCGGGCACGTACATGCGCAGGATCTGCGCCGGTATACGCGCCATCAGCTGCGCGGTCAGCCCCTGTGCGTCGGGGTCGAGCTGCGGCTCGCCCTCGGGCTCGGAGCCGAGCGGGTCCAGCCGCGCGGCCAGGTGGCCGTGGCTGCGGAAGCGGTGCACGAGCGTGCTCGCCGCCTGCACGGCCTGCAGCATCTCCTCGTCGGGCACGACGCTCGGCGCCGCGGCGGGCGCGACAGTATGCGCGGCGGGCGCGGCGCTCGGTGGGTACGCACTCAAATCCACACCCAGAGAGGCGAACACCCCCTCGTAGAAGTCTTCCTCGCCCTGCAGCCGCCGCTCGATCAGCGCCAGGAAGCGACCCGACTCCGCGCCCTGGATGACGCGGTGGTCGTAGGTCGAGGTCATCGTCATCGCCTTCTCGGCGCCGATCTGCTCGCCGATCGCGCCGAGGCCGACGGGGTAGGCAATCGAGCCGGTGGCGACGATCGTGCCCTGCCCCGGCATCAGCCGCGGCACCGAGGCGACGGTGCCGATCCCGCCCGGGTTGGTGAGCGTGACGTTGGCGCCGATCAGGTCGTCGGCGGTGAGCGTGTTCGTGCGCGCCTTCTCCACCAGCGCGTCATAGGCGGCGAGGAAGTCGGCGAACGAGAGCCGGTTCGCGCTGAGGATCACCGGCACCATCAGCGTGCGCGAGCCGCCCTTCTTCTCCACGTCCACGGCCAACCCGAGGTTGACCTGCCCGTCTGAGATGCGGTAGGGCTTGCCCTCGAGGAGCTCGAAGTGGTGGGTCATCACGTCCATCTCACCGGCGGCGATCGCGATCGCGTAGGCGATCAGGTGGGTGAAGGAGACGCGCTTGCCGGCCGCCTTGAGCTCGCGCCGACGCGCGTCGAGCGTGGTCACCGTCAGCGTCCTGAAGCTGGTCGCGGTCGGGATCGAGCGCGACTCGTCCATGTAGCGCGCGAGCATCGCCGCCCCGCCCTTGAGCAGCGTCCGCTCGCCGCTCGGCGTCTCGGCGGGCGCCCGCGCGGCCACCGCCGCGGCGCCCTTGCCATCTTCGCCCGCGCCGTTGCCGCCTGCGTCGAGCACGTCGGCCTTGACGATCCGCCCGCCCGGCCCGCTGCCGGAGACGGCGCTGAGGTCGACGCCCTCGGCCGCTGCCACGCGCGCCGCGACGGGGGAAACGCGGGTCCCGTCGGGGACGCCGCCGCCGTCGGCCGGCGCGCTAGCGGTCGCTGCAGTGGCCGTGGTCGGTGAGGCGTCGCTGGAGGAGGCTGGGGCCGCCCCGCTGTCGGCGGAGGCGGCGCCATTTGACGCCCCGTCCCCGACGGCGAGCCTCGCGATCACCTGGCCGACGCCGACGGTGTCCCCCTCCTGCGCGAGAATCTCGGTCACCGTCCCGCTGGCGGGGGAGGGCAGCTCGACGTCCACCTTGTCGGTGGATATCTCCACGATCGTGTCGTCGACCTTGACGAAGTCGCCCACCTTCGCGTGCCATTCGAGGATCGTTCCCTCGGTGACCGACTCGCCCGCTG
>DASZGH010000019.1:0-55037 GCA_035938935.1 Solirubrobacteraceae bacterium | reverse complement strand
ACAATGAGGGTCGCTTTGTTTGGAATGAACTGGTTCAGCAATGAACGGATCCCAACGATGCCATGTGACACCCGTTCGTGCTTTGCGCAGCCTCGACACGTTATTCGGATCAACAATTTCTTTTCGTACTTGAGTTTAAAGTGTCTGACGACGATACCCAACCGACGGCCATTCGGCTTCTTTGTTCTGCCCCCGAGCGAAAAGCTCTCAGGCGGAAGGGTTGGCCGCACTGAAGCAAGCCCGGCATCGGCCCAGAATGAAGGCGCAGGGTCGCTAACCAAGGGGATCTCTTCTAGCGACAATTGCGCCACTGGCCTCCCGAATGCCCCACGTACAACGAAGCCTGAGAGCGGAAAGATGATCAATAGTGCGACGACAAGCCTTCCTATGCGCAGAGGACTATCGTGCAATTGGCGGCTATTTTGACGGTGCTGGTGATCCACGGAGTTCGCTTTCTTCGGAAGACTTAGTTTCAGGGTTCTTTTGTGGCTTATCTTCTTTAGGGGTCGTGGACGTCCTAGGTGTCTGCGTCCCAGTGATCGTCGGCTGAGGGTATTTCGGTGTTGTCACAGGGCTTGTGTCGGACCTCTGGGGTCCGGGCGAGCGCTGTTTGATGGGCGAAGGCTTGGTGGACTTGACGATGGTCGGCGGCTCTTGTACCTGACGCGAACAGGCCACATCTGCGGCTTCGGGGACCGTGGACGTGGCTTCCGTTCGCAATTCGGGTGGTGCATCATTCGGTTCCCATGGTTCGTACACGTATTCGTGCATATCACTCGTGAGGGCGGGCGCTCCGCTTGCCCAACACGCCACCGCGATGGCTACAAGAGGTTCGCGGACCCTTGCTTTCTCCGAAAACATTCCTCTCGCGGAAGCAACCAGTCTCAGGTGCACCCATCGAGAGGCGTGCGGCGTGCGTACGGCAAACCCGATCAGCGTAGTGCCAAGCGCTGTCGCGTAGAGGGTCAGATGACGACCACCCGAAGCCCCTGTTAGGCTCACTTTCGTCGGTCCTGCAAGCTCGCCAGCGCAGTGTGTGGGCAACTTACTTGAGGGAGGGTTGCCGTCGATCATGGCTGCGGCGACTAGGCGATCATTGCCGAGAACCAACCAGATGTCATCCGGAAGACCGTTGGAGGCACTGCGTACCGATTCGCCGATGCAGAAGCCGACGAACTCCTGTCCGTGGCCGCGTTTGATTCGTTCTACCGGCTCGTGCCGGCGATCTGCCGACTCATACACTCCAGCGCCGCCAGCTTCGGTGACGTTGGCGTCTACTCGGCGAAAGAATCGATCTTCCTTTGCTGGAGCTGACACTCGACTAGCTTCTTGTGTTTGGAACAGAGTGAGATAGCTAGGTACTGCCGCAACGAGCGTCGCGACGACGCCGACGATCGCGATCCGCCAAGCAGTGCTGTCAGGCCACCACCACCTCGATCTGTGTTGCCCTAACACCTTAACGCGGGGTGGTCCGGGCTGCTTCCGGGCGTCCTGCGACTCAGACTCCTCGCTATGTGTCGCGTCGGCAGGCTCTCGGGTCCGTGCGCGCTGGTTCTTCACTGCTGTGGTTGTGTGTCGCGTATCGAGCGTTGAGCAAAAAATGCGATAAGTGACCGATTGTCGAGTTGATGCTCTACGAGTTGTTGTGAGACGGTCTGGGTTAGGTCGCTGTCGTTTAGGGTCGCTGGTAGTCCGCGGAGATGGTTGAGCATCGCGACTGTTCGGTCTGCGATCGATCTTACGACCTGGGGATGTACGAGTGTCACATCTGGATCGGCCACGGTTTGTGTCCCGGCGCCGATTGTTTCTCGTAGAGAGACAATCGCTGTAATGAGCTGCGTCGGCAGCGGTGTCCAGCCCTGGTTTGCTTGCATCCAGTTGTCGTGCGAGTTCGCTTGGCGCACGTCGTTGGCGGCGAGCGGTGTCTCTGCTTGCTGGAGGGTCTTGGCCTCAAAGAGAATCCAAAGTCGGTCATCGTCTCGCCAGGCACCGTCGGGACAAGCCGCGCTGTTGTTATCGCGCCATGCCTCGAAGCCGAGAGCGAGCCCCAAGGTCTGCAGGCCTTGATGGAAGATGTTCGGCTCGTCGCTGTGGACCTGCTCGGTGATTCGTGCGATCGTCTCATCGAACCGCCTACTGCGCGTGTTGACTTGCCGCATCCATTGGGTGGTTCGCTCTGCTCTGGCGTCGTACTCCGGACCAACGGGTAGCAGGTTTGGCTCTTGGGTAAAGCGAGGGAACCAGCGGAGGGTGCGCGCTGTCGCTTCGGCGCTCTGGCGTAGCTGGGCTGCGGCTTGCGATGCGTCGGATTGGGGTTGTTCGGTGGCGAGGATGGTCGCCCAGCTGGCGGCGAAGTACTCCCAGATCGCGCGGTAGGGTCGCAGCGACTCACCGACGAGTTGGGCTATCGCTGCTCTGGCTGCGTCTGCTGCGCCTGAGAGGTCGCCCTGCCAGCAGGACCACCATGCTTGCACTTCGTGTGGTGCTGCTGCGGCGAGCGCGACCGAGACGGGGTCGTCCGTTCGTTGGCGAGCAGCGACCTGCTCGCGGAGGTGTGTCTCTATCGGTTGCCAATCCTGGTCGTGTTTCCAGAAGGTTTGCAGTATGTCGGCGAGCTCGACGTCGTTGTTGCGGGAGTAATACTCGCCGACCTCAAGCTCGACCTGGAGCTCTGGTCGCATCTCGCTGCGTGCCTGGTCACGTTGGATGAACCGCAACAGGTCGTCTCCGCGCAAGATGACCGCCGCGTAGTCTTGGCGGTTTCGGGTCGCTCTGCCCGCTCCTTGGATGATTCGGGTGCGGATGCGTTCGGTCAGCACGCGAGTCGCGCCAACAGTCTCAAACAGGAAGCGCTCTTGGCTATGACCGTAGGCCGGCAGACCGCTCAAGACGATCAGCCGGCACTGCCGGTCGGGCAGGTCGATCCCGTCATACCGGTTAGCCAGCCCCAGCACGGCAGGCTCGGTCTGGATGAACTCTTGAATCTGGTCCGCGTCCATCGTCGGCGTGAACGGTGGGAGCAGGCCCGTAGCCTCCTCGAGCGCTCTTGTCGACGGCGCGATCAGCGCCGTGCGTGGCGTTGCGGCTATTGCGTCGCGGATGACTTGATCGGCTGGTCCCTCGTCGATGCGCAGACCCGGCATCAGGATCAACCGTCGCCCGGATCTCTGCTGGGTGGCCTCGGCGGGTATCCGACGGATCTTGTGGACGCCGAACGCACGCTCGAGCTCGCCACCGGCGCCGAGCGTCGCGGACATGTACAGACGCTGACTGGCATCGGCGAAATGCACGAGATCTCGTGTCGGCGGAATGAACGGCCGGACCAGGATCTCTCGCGCTGAGACGTAGACCAGGCAGCGGCCGATCGCGCCGGCGATAGCCCGCAACGCGTAATCGCTGTGCGAGTCGCGCGTCATTGCGCCTTCCAATGCCTGTTGCAGCTTCTCGGCGCGTTCAGCGACAACAGTTGGCGGCACCAGCTCAATACGATCGCTGCGCGGATCAACCTCATCCAGATTGGCCAGGATGCTCGCGAACGGTCCGCTGAGGGCATCCCGCACGACGCCCAAGATCGCAGCGTGCAGCCCCGGTTCATCCCTGCGCACCGCCCGGATCGCCATGTGTTGGCTACGGGGTCCTCGCCACCGTGAGCGTCATCGAAGATCAACGTCTGCGCCTCAGCCAGAGCCGACCAATGATTGAAGACGTGGTGATAGTTGGAGATAGCCACGGAGTCGCCCGCTCGAAAAGCGGCCACCGCGGCGTTGTCCCAGCCCCGGTGAGGACCGGTCAACAGCACAACATCGATCCCGTAGCGAGAAGCCTTCCCAGCAACGTGCTCGGCTAGCTGGTTGTTCACGCACGCGTAAGCGACGCGCTGTTTGAGCGCGAGGCGCCGCCACTCGCCGATCAGGAGCCCCACGAGCGTCTTGCCCGATCCGGTCGGCAGCTCCAGCGCAACGTCATGATGCTCCACGTGCGCCTGGCTATAGGTCTGCAGCGCATTGCCCTGGTGGACCCAAAGATCGGAAAGACCAGGCTCAGTGACCTGCAGGCGCTCATAGAGATCCAGCGGCGACTCGGGTGCCGTGACCGGCGTAGGCGGCAAGGGGAAGGTCATATCGCGCGGAAGCCTATTACCAGACGGGCATCTCCCGCACTTATCCGAATACGCAGCAAGACTGGACTCCAGACGGCTTGCGGCGGCGTAGCGTCGCTACCGGACCGGCCTATTGCTGCACATCGTCCAACTAGACAGTCTGTTGGGAGTTCCTGACAACGCCCGCTTTGCGGCTCGTGCAGAGCAGGACCTCGCGAACGAGCACAAACCCTCCGGTTGTGCCCGTGGCAGCACGCGTGACGGCTGATCCACGCGGTCAGCGCAGAACGGGTAGGGTTTGGGTCGCGACGGCTCTACAGGAAGGCAGAGCGCGCTGGCTCGCTCCGCTCGCGCGCTCAACTATGGAGGCAGCCGTGACGGCGAGACGCCAACGGACGGGACGGCAAGCGAACATACGCGACGAGACCCCGGTATGAGGCGGCCTGGGCTTCTTGCGGCGCTGGTGGCCGCGGTTGCGTGCTTCGGCCTGTTCGAAGTGTCGGCGGCGCTCGCGCAAGGTCGATGGTCAGCAACGTCGTGGGTCGATGTGCCTGGCAACGTTGCCCCGGCCGCGGTGGTCCCGGCCGGGTATTGGGTGGATGTCGACGAGTCTGGTACGACGACCTCCAGCAGCCTCGGTGGTGGTGGCTCGCTTTCGGCAACGGGCACCGGCAACGTCAACTACGGATGGGGCGAGGAATGCGCTCCCAGCAGCGATGGCGGCCCGTTTTCGTCCGGGCGCTACCCACCCGCGACCTGCCCGGAAGTCGGAAGGTCCTACAGCTCGACCGGGTCGCCCGAGAGTCCACCCGGGTTCTGGTTCACCGGCAACCAGCACTGCGTGGCCGCTGGGCGTGAATTCTCGGGTGCCACATTCACGTGGCACGTGCAGCTCCCTCAGACCGGCCCGTGGCACGTCGAAGTGTATATCCCCTCCTGGACATCCTACGGCTGGGGGAACCAGTACATCCTGACCGCAGCCGACGGTCGCTTCGAAAACGCCGGGTTCATCCAGCAGGCATACCACGGTCAGTGGGTGCAGCTGTTTGGATCCCATCAGTTCAACGCAGGGCAGGACTACACGGTCGAACTTACGCTGGCGGACACGTCCGACTCCTACTGCCACTATCAGATGGCCGACCAGATGAAGTGGGTGTATGACGGCTTTCCGCCGACGGTACCAGCGAACAACGCCCCGCCGACGATCTCCGGCGAAGCTGTGGTAGGCCACACCCTGACCGGGTCCCACGGGACCTGGACAAACAGTCCGACCTCCTACGGCTACCAATGGGAAGATTGCGACACGTCAGGGTCAAGCTGTACGGCGATATATGGCGCCACCTCACAGTCCTACACGTTGACCACAAGCGACGTCGGACACACGATCGTGGTCCGCGAAACGGCGAACAACGAAGCGGGACCAAGCGCACCCGCATATTCGCTGCCAACCAAACCAGTCGTGACACCCGAACAAGCCACCAAACAACACGAAGTGACGCTCCCGACTGTCACTAAGACCACACAACAAAAGAACCCCCACGAAAAACCCGAACCACCGGTCTGCGCCCCGACGCCGCAACCAGCACAACCCACACACGTCCATGTCGACAAACGCCTGGTCCGACGCATAGTTCACGGAGCAAAGCGAGTCCTCGGCGCCCATTCCATACGGGTCACGCTGTCGCTGATGCTGTGTGGCGCCAGCGCTCGCGAAGCAGGCATCGCACCCGGTACGCAGCTAACGGGTCACGGCATAGTCGACGCCTCTCGCGCACGCGCACGGTGGACGATCACTCTACCGTCCAGCCTCGGCGGAAAGACTCTGAACGTCATCAGCCACGGCAACGAAACGTACATACAGGCAGCCAGCCTCGGCCTACCTTCTCGCAAGCCGTGGATACGACTCCGCGGGCGGGAATTCGCCAAGATGCGCCGCCTCGGCTTCCTCGGCACGCTGGCGGCCGACACCAATCCCGCAGCCGGCGTGGGGATTGCGAGCGATACCTCACCCGAAGGCGCGAACGGCACAACCGCGCACGCCTCCCGCTCTTCCATGGAATCACTGCTGTCAGTCCGTGCCGCGAGTAGCTCATGCAACATCACAGGTGGAGCGACGCTCAGCGGCCCACTGGACCTCAACAACGACAAGGCGCTCATCAAGCAGTTCAAGTCGGGCCGGGACGCCCTGAGCACAATCCGCTCGGCGAGCAAGGACATTCGCTCGATCACCAAGCTGAGCCACGACGGGACGCTGGCGAGCGTGACGTTCAAGCTTCAGACCGACGGGCTCACGATTACCGACGACCTCTGTCCAGATGCGGCCTACGACCCGAGCAAGGACCCCGTCTCCCAATCGATCCCCAACAACGGCTCCTTCTTCGCGCTCGACCCATGCCTCGTCGGTGACTGGGTCTTGCATCAGGAATACCCCCGTGTATTCCCCGATATCCCCGAGACGGGCAGCGTGGCGCTGGCCATCACGCCGACCGGCGCGACGACAGTCGTGTACCTTCTTGCAGAATCGGCCCAAGCCGCATACCAGTTGCCTGCGCCACAGGTCTACGACGGGGCGCCGTACTACACCAGCACTACGACTTGGTCGCCCACCGGCAACGGGCTAATCACTCTGACGGGAACAGCGGCCGGGGAGGTGCTGGCCCCTCTGGTGCCCGGCCAACAGGACCACCGTATCATCTGGGCCGCGGGCGCCTCCGGCGTGATCAGATATTACCCCGGCATCCGGCAGACGGTAACAGGGGAGAAGGGAGAATCCGTGATCGAGGGTGAGGAGGTGATCCTGGAGGAGACGCCATTCGACGAAGTGATCGAAACTCTGCCAACCGAGTTGCCGGAAAGCTGGAGCGTCAACAGCAGCAGCTACGAGTGCGATGAAAAACAAGGCGTGGGTACGCTCAAGGTGACGCTGCCGATCGGCTGGGCCGGCGAGCTGGAATTCTGGCGTTCCGGGCGCAAGAGCAACGGCTAACCGGTCGCTGGCGACCAGGCAATCGCCTTGCCGATAGTGGTCTATCCGTACGCTTCAGAAGAGGCGGAAGACAGATGGTCCTGCCATGTGAGCCGGGTCGCCGACGAGCGGCCTGAGCAACTCGCCCCCCTTGGCGCCTTCGTGGCGAAAGCGGGTGCCTCGATAGTCGAGCCCAGCGTGCCTCCTTTGGACGAGTACCGAGTCTGAGGCGAGCACTTCTGGCCGGCGTGAGCGGGCATGTACCGATCCCTAGGAGCCTTTGGCGAAACCCTTGACGAAAGTCCTTGCGCCCATCGCCACGGAAGTCTAGCGTCGGCTGCATCCTAGAAATTGGCCTCGGCGGCAGCGCTAACTGCCCCGAGGCCGTGGCACCGAAAGGCGGAACCTTCCGATGCAGCAACAGCCTAACCAAGCGGCCGAGGACGACGCGAAGCACGAGTGGGGCATTATGGTCCGGCTCCTCGGCGAGAACGATCAGCGGCCGTGGACCGTGGACGAGCTTGTCCGCAGCCAAGCGGGCGCGCAGGCGAAACGAGAGGACACGCTCGACGCGATCAAGCGCCTGGAGGCCGAAGGCTTGATCCACCGCACCAGCGACGGGTTGATCTTTCCGACCCGCGCTGCGCTGTACCTCGACAAGATCGTCGGGTGAGCGCGCTATGCGACTCAATGCCTGGCGGTTCCTGCGCATCGCGCTCGCAATCTGGCTCGCGTTCGCCATCCTGCGCGTCTTGAAACGGCCTACCGTGCTGCTCGTCGGGCTGTGCTTCGCGCTACTCGCGCTCGGCGTGGCCGTCGAAGCGCTGCACTCGTAGGAGAGCGCATCGGAGCGCCACGTCGCCGGATTGGGCGTGGCGCTTCTCATTTGAGCAAACCTTCGATGTATTGGAGCTTTTGCTCCAAAAAAGCGCTTGCCGAACCGAAACGGCGCTCGATGTCGTTCTGGCAGTAGAAATCAAAAGCCGAAGGGGTCTCGGCAAGCACCATCTTTCCAGGGCCAAAGAACTCCTGTGCATAGCCCTCGAAGTGCTGCTTGAGCACCTTCCAAGTCTCTTCGGCCCACCTACAGGCCGAATATCGCGCCTCAGTCTCTGCTGCTTCTGGATCGAGGGATTTGCGTTGAGCCAGCCTCCTTTGGAGGGTTCGACCGTCCTTGTAGCACGCGCGGAGTAGGACTTTGCTGTCCCATCGCGTCCAGGGCCACAGCGGTAGAAGCGCGGCTAGCGCCCAGTAGAGGCCGCCGATTGCAACAACTCCGAATGGATAGACCTGCCACGGCAGCGCCGTATGAGCTTGAGTGGCGGGCACCCACCAAGCGAGTACCCCTGCTACTCCGGCGGCGATCAACATGCCGCCCACCGCGCTCCATGCTGCTTTGTCCTCTGTCTGCGGAGGCCAATGCACAGACGGCAGTCTACGGGCCGATCTTTCCGTCCGAACGGCCCTGTAGGTTCAAGTGTTCTACATCTACTAAAGATGACCCCCGCGCGATTGGCGTCGCCGGGGGTCTGGATCAAGGAGTTGCAGCCTCCATGACCTCCCAGAACGTAGCACGGCGACCCGTCGCTGAAACCCTCGCAGGAGTCCTCGAATCGCCCGAGGTTTGCGGACTTGTAGAACAGCTTGAAGCGACTCGTTCTACAGGCCGTCCGGGCTATCCCGTGCGGACAATGGTCGGCATGGCGCTGGCGAAGTCCATGTACGCGATCCCTACGTGGACGCGCACAGTGGCGCTCGTGCGCGAGCGTCGTGACCTTGCGGCCGTGATCGCGCTGGATGGGCAGGTGCCTTCGGAATGGGCGTGCTACCGCTTCACGGCGAAGCTCCGCGACCATACGGACCTCTTGCAAGGGTGCATTGCTGTAGTTCTCAAGGAGTTGAAGAAAAACAACCCTCTGCTCGGCTGGAACGTCGCCATCGACGCCAGCGATATGCCCGCCTACGCCAACGGACAGCGCTTCAAGTACAAGAACGGACCCGAACGCGAGAAGTACAGCGACCCGGATGCCTCCTGGGGTCATCGCTCGGCCGTCTCGACACGGAAGGGTGGCGGGTTCTACGGCTATCGAATCCACATGGCCGTCTGTGCCAAGACCGATCTTCCGCTCGCGTGGAAGGTGGAGACGGGCCGCATGAACGAATCCCCGACCGTCGCTCCCCTGCTCGACAAGCTCAACGGACTCGGGTTTAATCCCGAGACGTGCGCGCTCGATAAGGGTTATGACAATGGCCCGGTCTACGAGGCGTGCGAGGACCGCAACATTCGACCGATCATCTGCTTGAAGCAAACCCCCGCCGTCAAGCGCGGCGAGGATAAGCCGCCGCGTTGTGAGCATGGCGAGTGGAGATTCGCCGGGGCCGACCACAAGCGCAAGGCCGCGAAGTGGCGTTGTCCCACCGGCGAATGCCAGCCCGCTTCCGTGTGGATCAAGGCGGACAGGCTGCATACGCTCATCCCACGCGAGACATTGCGCTGGAAGAGCCTCTACCGTGGCCGTGCGTCTGTCGAGAGGGCATTCGGACGCTTGAAGAACGAATGGAGCCTGGCGCCGCTGCGAGTACGCAGGATTGAACGCGTAAGGCTTCACGCTGATCTCACGATCCTCTCGCAACTATCGTCCGCCTTGCTTCGATCAAGGTCTGTAGCGTTGGCGGCATGAGTCGGCATTCTCTGGCAGGCAGCTATGCCAAGCTCAACCGGGCGAAACGCCACGTAGGCTCCCTGCGGCGTGCAATCAGGAAGAAGCACGGAGACACTTTCTCCATCCCGCTCAGTCGGCAGTACGAGGCTGACAAGGGGGCCGTCGTTTGGCGCATCCAAAGCTTGCCGGAGGTCAGCGATATATGGGGGCTGCTCGTCGGAGACGCACTCCACAACTTTCGCTGCGCGTTGGACCATCTCTGGTGGCAACTCGCGAGCCTGCACATGGGCGTCGAGCCGAGCAATAAACAGGCGAAAGACATCCAGTTCCCGATCCTGAGTGATCCTGTCTTCCGCGACGAGACTCGATGGATGGACCATCGTTTTCTTCAGTACATCGACCCGCTCCATTCGGCGAAGGTCGAACCTTTGCAGCCATTCAACCCCCCCGAGGGGGACGAGATCAACTTTCTCGGGGTTCTCGCTGATTTGTCCAACGAAGACAAGCACCGCGTGATCCACGCCGTCTTTATTCTCCCGCCCGGACTGGGCATCCCTTTTCCCTCCAACGAGTCTTTTCTGGACTGCGAGCCTGTTCCCGTCTATATGCCGGAGATCGGGCACGCGGTGAAGGCGCTCAAGTTCCGCCTTGGGCAAGGCATGACTTATGTGGATTCGCCAATACTGGAAGTCCCAGTCCGCGTCACGGGCAGTAACCCCGATGTGGATTTGGAACCCGATCTCCCCGGACGCATAGCGTTCAGCGATAGAAGCCAGGACGTGATCGACACGTTGGATGGCATCGCTCGGACGGTTGCATCTGTCCTCGCCCTGTTCGATCCCATCTTTTTGTAGGTCGCGCCGGGTACTCATGCCCCGGCCTCATCGGGTTGGGGTAGCGTCCTGCTGACGCTGGGGTATGGAGCTAGCGGGACATCTATGATGCCCCGATGCCTACAAACGATCTGGGTTTCGCTAGCCCCTCCTAGTCGGTGCGCTTGTGGCTCGTCCTTTGCAGGCGCGATCCGCGCGGGTCAGCGGACGACCGCGTTCACGCGCAAAGCAAGTGTCGTGCTCAGGCATGCTTCGCGGCTACCCACTCGTGGCAGATCGCCTCGGCTTAGACACCATCGTTGTCAGAGGGTGTCGGAATCAACTATAACGCGCGGCCAGCGTGCCGCTCCTAGCAATAAGCGCTAAGAAGGCTAAGGCGTGATGCTCGGGCTCGTGTTGTTGTCCATACCTTGCTGGAGGTTGGCCGGCCCATTGGCCGAGTTGTACGTGTAGAGATTGCCAGTGTTCGCCTGGAACGCGACTTGGAAGCCACCTTGCGGCGACGCGGCGATGCTCGGGCTCGTATCCGCCTTCATCCCCTGCGCGGTGTTGACGTTACCGCCGTCGCCGAACACGATCAGATTCCCGGTGTTGGCCTGGAACGCCATCTCATAACCACCACCCGGCAGCGCAGTGACACTCGGGCTCGTGCCCGGCATCATGCCCTGTCCGGTGTTGATTGTCGCGCTACCACCGAAGGCAATCAGTTCATTTGTATTCGCTTGGAACGCCAACTGGTAGCCGTTGGTCCCCGGGGGTCCTGGTCCGGGGCCGGGGCCGGGGCCGGGTCCTGGTCCGGCTCGCCCACCGTAGATGAAGATCGTTCCGGCAGGGCTTTGCGCGATCGTCCTCGTCGATGGATCGGGGCCGTCTTCATAGCCGGGCTCCTCGTGGAAGACCCCTCCAGAGACGTAGCCCTCGCTGGGCCCGTAATTGTCCTCGCTCACCAAATACGAGCCATCGGCGTTGACGGCCTCCACATAGGCTACGTGCCCCCAAGTGCCGCCCTGGAAGGACGCAATTGCGCCAACCGCCGGCGTTGACCCCGTGGGGAGGCCGGCCTGACGAGCGAAGATGCCCCACTTGTTGCCATTCCAGCCGCCTCGCGGAACGCCGTTTACACCTGCCGCAGCCCGGTAGATGTCCGGGCGACGGGTGTCCGCGTAACCGGTGCACTGATCGAGTTCGAAGCCGTTGGGGCTCTGCATGCCGCCAGATCCGCGACCCAGGTTGGCCGGGACATCCGCAAATGTGCCAGGGTTCAGGGGAGTTAGATGAAGCCGAACGCGCAGCGAACCTCCGGCCACGACCCTGGTGGTCCTTCCGCGAGACCGGCTAGCTCCGACATGAAACTTGAGTACGAGCCTGCCGGCGCCGGCCGAACGCAGGGTCTTCTGACTGGAGGCACACCGTACTTCGGCGTTCCAGACACCGACGTGAGCACTGCGTGGCACGCTCCATGTCCATTCGATATGGGGTTTGCCCCCAAATGCAACCTGGTAGGGCCCTTGGTGCCGCTTGTGGGGACCTGAGAAGCCGAGGGCGCATGATGTTCCCGCCCGCGCCCATATGCCAAGCTGTGCGTGGTCGCCTGGGCTAACGTAGTTGGTCGCAAGGTCCAACTGCGGGGCAGCTACAGATTGCATGCTCGTGGTAGCCGCGCTCTGGGTGGACGCAAACGCAAGCCCTAGAACCGCCAGCGGTACACCGAGAGCTAGGGTCACGCGCCGCCATTTGGTGCGTCGCGTATCTGATGCCGTGCCTGCCCCCATGACCATGCCCCCAGCTTGTCTGACGATTGGTTACCGCAGCGGCCGTATACTGAGCGGCGCGAGCATAGCATCAGTAGTCCGCCACACATCCAAGCGCGAGGCCGCAGCGCGCCATCGGACGGCTCCTATTTCGTCGTCGCGAGCGTCTCCGTGGTTGAGGCGCAGACGATCGCAAGGGACGAGTACCGAGTCTGAGGCGAGCACTTCTGGCCGGCGTGAGCGGGCATGTACCGATCCCTAGTCGGTGCGCTTGTGGCTCGTCGAGGCTGTCGCGTAAAGGTTGCCGCGTATCCGGTGATCGGAGCGGCGTTGTGGTTGTTGGCGAGCGCCGGTCGAGCGCCGGGCGGCGTTGGAGACCTGTCAGCGGCAGCTCGTCCCCCCGCTGCTCGCCATAACGCTCGTCCTCGGCGCGATCGATCTCCTCGGCCTGCCCGAGCAGCTCCCGCGCGATCTGCTCGTAGGTCATGTTCGAGCGATCCGACGCATTAGCGTGCAGCTTCGTGCCGTCCACCGCGATCACCCCAATATTGACCAGGCCCGCCTTTCGCGCACAGCACCAGAACCCCAGTAAACAAGCCGGCCACCGCGTCTTCGTGATAACGCCTGAACCGCGCGAGCGTCGAATGATCCGGAACCTGGTTGGCTGCGATCACACGATAGGCGACGTCCTCGGCACAACGACGCTCGATCCCACGCGAGGAGCGCTCCCCGCGCGCATAGGAGTACAACAGCAGCGCGACCAGGCCATCATCGCCGGGTCATAGGCCGGGCGGCCCCACCCATCCTCGCGATAGGCACCGTAGAACGCCGATAGATCCATCTCCGCCACGGCATCCAAGACCAGCCACGCCAGATGGCCCTCCGGCAGTTAATCCCGCACGTCCGGCGGCAACAAGAACACCTGCTCACGATCCACATCTATGAAGTTCTGGGGCATACCCAGAATCGTCTTAAACCCACCGGACAGCACCCGGTTTACGCGACAGTCTCCGTCCAAGGCGGTCGTCTCGCTGACCGGTGATGCGATGACTGCTTTCACGTAGGAGGAGTCGCCTCACGGCCGGATGTTGGGACTCCGGGCGACTCCGGTGCGCCAGATTTGCGCGCAAGAAGACCATCTGATCGTCAAGCACTACGTCGCGGGCGCCGATTCCTAGGTGTGCATACCTCCCCGTTCTCGCAGGAATCCGGCCCCCCAGACCGCCCATCCAGGATTCGCCGACGACGACTCGCGGCGATCGCGCTGGCTTCGCTGCTAGTGGCCCTTAGGCTGACGCTGATCATCGTTGACAACGGAGGCAGCAGGCTGTTCCATCCGCTGCTGTACCCCTGGTGCGGGTCTGCGGCCTTCGAACCCCCCGAGTCGCGGGAGGGGTTATGCACCGTCCACGAAGCCCCCGGCATCGTGGTCAGGAACATCGTCGATCGCAACGGCACCCTGCACATGCCCGAATACGACGCGCGTGTGATCACCTGGACGAGCGCTCGGACTCGCGTCCCGAACTGGCGGGCCGAACCGAAGCGCTTCCCCGAAGGACACGGAGCACTGGTTTCTCTCGAGGTCGAAATCTCGAACCCAGGGGATCGGCCGCTGCAGTACGGGCCCCTGATCGTCCGCTCATCGACGCCGAGCTACCGCCCCCATCCGCCCGCCGAACTGGCGCTTCCAATACCCGCTGGTCCTGGTGAGGATTTCAGCGCGGCGGCGCTCTTCAACGCCAGGGGAGCTCCCGGCCCATCGCTTTTTGGGCAACCCCCAATCCCGCCGCGTTCGAGCATTACCGGCTGGATTTCCGTAGTCGTGGCGCCCAATGCGGCCAGCCTCGTGGGGATGCCGCGTTCCGCTCTGGAACTATCGCCGGTGGACGGGAATCCCAACTACGTGGGGATCATCAGGCTCTGGAAGAACGCCGGGCCCGATGTCGTACCGTCCAGCGGCGTGTGACCCGCGCCGTGGGCTGCACCGCCGGCCAGACACAGTGCGCGGCGCTATTGGCGCCTGGAACGCCGGTCCAGCCCCCTCCTTCTCGCGCAGAGCAGCAACTTGCGAGAGCGTCGGTCTCCATCGTTGATTCAGCGGATCCTGCAGCCAGGCGGGCGAACTCTTGCACGGTCCATTATCGTGCCGTCCATGATGCGCCTATATCACCGAGAGCACGCGGGCCGGCCGATCCGCGTCGCCTGGGTCCTCGAGGAGCTCGGGGAGCAGTATGAGATTACGGTGATGACACGCGAGGAGAGCAAGGGCGAGGAACACCGCGTCCGCCATCCTCTGGGCCGCGTGCCCGTGCTCGAGAACGAGGATGGGTTCGTATTCGAGTCGGCGGCGATCTGCCTGCACCTCGCGGACCTGCATCCCGACGCCGGCTTGGTGCCAGCACCGGGGACCCACGAGCGAGCGCTGCTTTACCAGTGGACGATCTTCGCCCCAGCTGAGCTCGAGCCGCCGCTGATCGAGTCCGCCGTGCACGCCCAGAGCGACCCAGACCGCTCCGCCGTTGCGCGCGGGCGCTTTGACGAGGCCGCGCTTGCGGTGTCCAGCGCCTTGGATGGCCGTGACTATCTCGTGGGCGAGCGCTTTACGGTTGCTGACGTACTCGTCGGCGGCACGCTGGCTTTCACGGAGCGCATCGGCTTCGCGGATGAGCTCCCGGCGAACCTGAGGGACTACCTGGCGCGGCTCACGCAACGGCCCGCCCGCCAGCGCGCCCTCGAGCGCACAATCTCCGGCTGACCGCGGGAGCCCTTTGGGTAGGGCGGCTCACCCTGCTTACGTGACGCGATGCGGAAGCGCCCCTGTTGGCGCGCGCCAGCGCCCGGCTCGGTGGAAGCAGGCGTCCCGATCGAGACTCGGGACACGCTCGCAATGGACGAGTTCCGACCGACAGTGGTGCCGGCGGCCGCTCTCCCGTACTCGCTGGCGGGAGTGAGCGTGACTCGAACCGGCTCCTTATAGTGGTATCACCACCAGCTCCACTTTCGAGAACGTTCCCGTCCCGGCGCTGTCGGCGTACTGGAGCGAGAGCGTCTTTTTGCCGGGTCCGACGTAGACCGTGGAAAGCCCTGGGTTGAAGATGAACGTGCCTTCGTCGCTTTCAGGCTTCGTGTAGAACGTGTCGGCAAACGTGGTGACGATCTGCGGAGCTTCGCCGCTTGGCATCAGGAGCCAGACTTCTGCTTTTCCGCCCGTGGTTGCGATCGTGGCCCTC
The DNA here is from genome assembly GCA_035938935.1 of Solirubrobacteraceae bacterium. Lineage (GTDB taxonomy): Bacteria > Actinomycetota > Thermoleophilia > Solirubrobacterales > Solirubrobacteraceae > Palsa-744. Next base: position 39,496 of record DASZGH010000019.1, on the reverse strand, counting down.
ACCCAGTACGCGACGAGCCCGCTCGGGCCGACATTGACCGTTACGCTTGGCCCGCCGAGATCGACGCGGCTGCTGGAGCCGGTATTCACAGGTCCCGCGAGTTCCGCCGACTGCGACGCCGCTCCGGACGGACCGGTTTCGCCGCGCTGCCCCGTTTCGCCGCGTTCACCGTTCGTGCCTTTCGCGCCTGTCGGCCCAGCGGCGCCCATCGGCCCAGCGGGTCCGACGAACTGATCGTGATGAGTGGCGAAGTACTTGGCGACCGCGGCACTGATTAGCGCCTGCTGGGAAGGCGCTTTTGATTTCTTGTGCTTCGCGGCCGAATGCGCGATCTGGGTGGCGGCATAGCCGCTTCCTCCGAGCGCCACGAACAGCGCGGTACAGGCGACGACCATCGCTGGAGAGGGAATCCTAAGATGGGCTCGCATTTGTCTGCTCCTCGTGAATGGATCGCTTCATGATTTTGCGCTGGCCACGCCAGCCACCAGGCTAACTCACGCGATGCTATCGCGAGCACCGGCCAGCTCGGGACACTCCTGTTTCTCCAGCAGTGCAGTAGTAATCGCCGACGACAACGTCGCTAACGCTCTGGACGAAACTCAGGCGTCCCGTCGCTTGGCGATTTCGCCCTGCTTTGGCGCGTAGCGCGCATCGACAACTCTCATCGGCGAGCTTTGCCCGTGGTCAGGCACTTGCGACTGGAACATTCAGGCACTCGCTGCCAGAGTGCCTGAGTTCACGATAATCGCCGGCGATCCGCGCGCATCCGAGCTCACCTCGGCCCGGTGATTATCTCGCGAATCCCCTGCTAATCAGCGCCTTTCAATACGGAACCACCGTCCAGCGAGCCCGAATCGCACCCAGGAGGTCGCCGGTTCGAGTCCGGCTAGCTCCATTCAGACACTTGTCTGCTGTCACTGCCTGGGTCTAGGTTTTCGAGCGATGTGAGATCTCGTGCGTATTCCAGCATGGGGAGACCGAGCCAAGAATGAGTACGGGCCGCCGTCGAAGTCCTCCGCCATCCGTTCTTCTCATAGAAGCGTCGCGCCCGCCCATTGCCTTCCGGCACCGTCAGCCGAATCGCAATCGAGGAGCGAGCGGCCGCTTCTCGCAACACGCAGTCGTGCAATCTAGCCGCCACTCCGGTACCCCATGCCGTCGGAGCGACCATGAGCAATGACAGCACGGCGATAGACGCCTGCTTCGACACGCTAACACCCACGACCCGCTCGCCCACACACGCCACGAGACGCTGCGAGGACGAATCGCCCGTCCGCCAACGCGCACGCTCACGAGCCTCCATGTCACGCGGCGACGACCAACCGGGGCACCAGTCACTGTAGGTGCTCGTCGCGGCGCGAATCACCTCAATCGCCGCCTGCTCGTCAGCGGCGTCGCCAGGACGCAAAAGCAAGGCCGGTGCATTGAGTCCGTTTGGCCCCATCAGACAGTTATCTGAGTGGATGAGGCCGTGAGCCGTTCGATCAAGCGCTGCTTGACGACTGGCCACTCTGAGCGAAGAATCGAGTAATGCACGCTGTCGCGCCAGCTCCCGTCTTGCCGCCGCATCTCATGGCGGTGGACCCCCTCCCGGATAGCGCCAAGCCTTTCGATGGCCCGCTGCGAGCGCATGTTGCATATGTCGGTGCGTAGCGCCATGCGCTCAAGCCGCAAAGTCTCAAACGCATGAGTCATAAGCAGCAGCTTCGCCTCCACATTGCAGCCCGTTCGCCAACAGGCGCGGCTGAGCCAGGTGGACCCAATCTCCACGTGCGCGTTTTTGGCATCGAACGGGCTCCATAGAATGCACGACCCGCATCCTGCCACGAGTTCCCGCCGGTCGGGCCTTGGCCCCACGGGGTTCACGCACTGGAGCCGTTCAAGCGCCTCGACATGCCCTATTTGGCTCCGTCAAGCGACATTCGCCCGCCTGGAAGCCGCGCAAACCGGTTCGTATTGACTTCGGTGGCTCCATCCACAGATTCGACGTGATAACCGGCGGCCTTTAAAGGCCGCCGGTTATTGCACCTCAACGGGCGGGCCTCGCCGCAGCGACGCTGGCGCGCGCTGTTTTGCGTTGGCGTGCGAGCAACGCTACTGCGCTCGGCGGCGGCCAGCGCGCCATCAGCTTATAGAAAGCGACGCCTACCCCAACCGTCACCGCGATGTTTCCCACCAGGGCTGGGAGGGAGTCGATACCCCATACGCCAATCGCAAACCAGACGATCTGCATGAGGAAGATGTGATATGACGCTCGACCCGTCGTGGCTGCGGCCTGCATGAGCCGACCGTCGGCGAAGCGGCGACACGTCATGCCGATGACGACGAGCAGCGTCGGATAGAATACCGTTGCAGACAGTTGCCCCACGGATGTTGCCTGTGTATCAGCGTAGGAGGAGACGGATAGGTACACAACGCTGAGGGCGCCTCCGCACCACAGCCATGGCGAGCGCAGCAAGCGCACTGGTGGGGTGTCCGCGATCACGCATCCGATCGCCATCAGCAGCACGTAGCGCGCGATGCAAGCCTCACCGAAGAAAGCATTCGTGGTCGTGAGATTGGTGTCGAGCATCAGCACTTCATAGCCAATTGTGATCATTAGGCAGACGAACAGTGCGCGGTGCGGCCAGCGGCGAATTCCCCAATACAGGAGCGGGAGCAGCACGGCCACCTGGAAGAGCAGCGTGACGAAGTACTCGCCCGGCCCGATGAGCGGCAGCTCGCCACTCAACAGTCGCTTGCCAAGCGCGTACGGACTGTAGTGCGGACCGCCGAAGACGCCAACTGCGAGCAGAGCCACCGCGAAGACGATCAAGAACGGCGTGTAGAGGCGATCGAAGCGCAAGGCGAGATAGTTGTTGCCGTACAGCTCGCGCAGGCCGTGCCCGCCGCGGCGCCTAAGCGACCGCGCGCCGTTGATACCGAGCAGCACCACAAACACGGGGACCGCTTGTCCGATGTGGAATATCCCGCCGGTGTGTCTAAATGTGCCATACGAGATCGAATGCAGGCAGATCACTGAGACGATCGCAAGCGCCTTGATCAGATCGATCGCCGCCGAGCGCGGCGGGTCTAAGTGACCATCAGGCGACCGTTCCATTTAACAGGACAATACAGAATGATATAACGCACCGCAAGCAGTCCGAAGGGGTCTTCGAGCCCGCAGAGCGAGACCACGGCCGCATCCTTCCACGACTACCAGTCGGCGCCCCGCGCGTAGCCACACAATCGCTGCCCAGGAGTCCGCTCAGGCTCCACACGGGCCCTATTTTGGTCGTCCCCCGCACCGGCGTAGCGCGTCGTCCCCACCGCCGCGTAGCGTCCAGTCGATGGCCGCATCGTCGAGCACCAACCCTGCCACGGCGGCGTCCAACCCTGCAGCGCCGCCGCTCGCCGACGCGCCGACGCCTGCCCGGCTCCGCGAGAACACCATCCACCTCGCCGACAACATGGCCGTCCTGCCGACGCTCGCCGACGCCAGCGTCCAACTCATCTACACAGACCCCCCCTTCAACACCGGCAAGACGCAGACCCGTCGCACGCTGAAGGCCGTCTCCGACCCCGACGGCGAGCGCACCGGCTTCCAGGGGCGCCGCTACCGCACGCGCCTGCTCAGCGAATCGCGCTACCGCGACGCCTTCGAGGATTACCTGACCTTCCTGGAGCCGCGACTGCTCCAAGCGCACCGGCTGCTGCACCCCACCGGCACGCTCTACTTTCACATCGACTACCGCGAGGCGCACTACTGCAAGTTGCTGCTGGACGAAATCTTCGGCCGCGACTGCTTCCTCAACGAGCTGATCTGGGCTTACGACTACGGGGCGCGCAGCAAGCGTCGCTGGCCGGCCAAGCACGACACGATCCTCGTCTACGTCAAGGATCCCTCCGCCTATCACTACGACGCGCAGGCCGTCGACCGCGAGCCTTACATGGCGCCGGGACTGGTCACTGCGGAGAAGGCCGCGCGCGGCAAGCTGCCCACGGACGTCTGGTGGCACACGATCGTCCCGACGGGCGGCGCCGAGAAGACGGGGTACCCGACCCAGAAGCCGGAGGGGATCGTGCGGCGCATGGTCCAGGCCTCGACGCGCCCGGGCGACTGGTGCCTTGACTTCTTCGCGGGCAGCGGCACGCTCGGCGCGGTCGCGGACCGGCTCGACCGCCGCTACGTGCTGATCGACTCCAACCCCGAGGCGGTCGATGTCATGCGCCGGCGGTTGCCGGATGCGATCGTTTTTGGGGGGAGGGGCGGCTGAGCCGCCCCGTTGGGAGTGCCCGCCGCGCGAGTCGACTGTCGCATGGCCGCTGGCCATCGCGAGGATGTCGCGCGTGCTGAGCGGGTATTCCTTGGTGGCCATGAAACCCAAGCCTGCAAGCAGTAAGCGCCTCGCCGAGTACCGCCGCAAGCGCTCGTTCGCGAGCACCCCCGAGCCGTCCGGCGACGGGCGCCCGGCCCGGCGCGCCGCCCGGTTCGTCGTGCACGAGCACCACGCCACGCGCCTGCACTGGGACCTGCGCCTGGAGCGCGACGGCGCGCTGGCTTCGTGGGCGATTCCCAACGGCATCCCCGAGGATCCCAAGCACAACCGCAAGGCGATCCACGTCGAGGACCATCCGCTCGACTACCTGGACTTCGAGGGCGAGATCCCGCAGGGCCAGTACGGCGCCGGCGAGGTGAGCGTCTGGGACCGCGGCGCCTACACGTGCGAGAAGTGGCGCCCGGACGAGGTGATCGTGACCTTCGAAGGGAAGCGGCTGCGCGGACGCTATGCACTGTTCCACGCCGGCCGCTCCGAGAAGGACTGGATGATCCACCGCATGGACCCACCGGTCGATCCGAGCGCGCAGGAGATGCCCGAGTTCGTGCAGCCGATGCTCGCCCGCGTCTCGCGCCTGCCGGCCGAGGACTCGAGCTGGGCATTTGAGGTCAAGTGGGACGGCGTGCGCGCGGTCGCCTGCTCGCAGCCGGGGCGAATCCACCTTTGGAGTCGCAACCGCAACGAGGTGACCGCCGCCTACCCCGAGCTGCGCGCATTGAATCGCGCGCTCGGCTCGCACAGCGCGATCCTCGACGGCGAGATCGTCGCCTTCGACTCCGACGGGCGCCCCAGCTTCGAGCTGCTTCAGACGCGCATGCACGTGCGCGGCGATGCGGTTGTGCGGCGGCTGGCCAAGGCGACGCCGGTGACCTATGTCCTGTTCGACCTGGTGTGGCTCGACGGCCACTCGCTGATGGGCCTCCCGTTCTCACAGCGCCGCGAGCTGCTGGACGGGCTCGGGCTGCAGGACGAGCGCTGGCTCGTGCCCGAGTTCCACGTTGGCGACGGCGAGGCGTTCCTGGCCGCCACGCGCGAGCAGGGGCTGGAGGGCATCGTCGCCAAGCGCCTGGACTCCCGCTACGCGCCGGGTGGGCGCGACGCCGGCTGGCTGAAGGTCAAGCACGCAAACCGCCAGGAGTTTGTGATCGGTGGCTACACCACCGGCAAGGGCGCCCGCGCCGCGACGATCGGCGCGCTTCACCTCGGCGTGCATGCGGCCGGCGGGCAGGACGAGGAGGCCGGCGGGCAGGGCGAGGCTGGCGGGAACAGCCAGGGGGGCGCAAGCAGCGAGGCCGGCGGGAGCGGCGGAAGCGACGCGCGCGACGGGGGCGACGCGCGCGACGACGGCGGCGGAAGTGACTGGCGCGGCGCGAGCGACGAGGGCGGCGCCCTGCGCTATGCCGGCAAGGTCGGCACGGGCTTTGACGACGCCGAGCTGGAGCGGCTGGTCGGCCTGCTGAAGGAGCTGAAGCAAGAGCAGTCCCCGTTCGTCGGGCCGCAGCCCCCGTCCGGCGCCCATTTCGTCGAGCCCAAGCTTGTCTGCGAGGTCGCGTTCGGCTCGTGGACGAAGGACGGCATCCTGCGTCACTCCGTCTACAAGGGCTTGCGCGAAGACAAGGACGCCGCGGAAGTGGTGAGTGAGCAAGCGCTCGCCCCACCAAGGCCTACAAGGGCACGTATCGGAGCGCGCGGCGCGGGCGAGGTGGATGTGCGACACGCCCGTCGCGCCAAGGGTAAGCGCGCGGTAACCCCGGGAGGGGACGCGATCGAGTCGAGTCTCGCTGCGCTGCTGCAAGGCGGGCGCAAGGTTCGCGGCGGGTGCGAGGTCGAATGTGAGGGACGCCTGCTAAAGCTGACCAACCTCGAGAAGATCCTCTACCCAAAGACCGGTTTCACCAAGGGCGATCTGATCGGCTACTACCTGGCCCTCGCCCCCGCGATCCTCCCGCACCTGCGCGGCCGGCCGCTCACCCTCAAGCGCTATCCCGACGGTGTGGAGGGCGAGAGCTTCTTCGAGAAGCACTGTCCGAGCCACCGCCCCAAGTGGGTGAAGAGCGTGCCCGTCTGGAGCGCCAACGAACGCGAAGTGCAGTACTGCCTGTGCGAAGACCTGCCGACGCTCGTGTGGCTCGCCAACCTGGCCGCGATCGAGCTGCATCCGTCGCTGTCACGCGCGAACAAGCTGGAGCGCCCGAGCGCGATCGCCTTCGACCTCGATCCGGGCGCGCCGGCCGCGATCGTCGAGTGCTGCCGGGTGGCGCTGCGGCTGCGCGACCTGTTCTCGGAGCTGGGCCTGAGCTCCTACCCCAAGACCTCGGGCTCCAAGGGGGTGCAGGTGTACGTCCCGCTGGGCTCCGCGCGCGTCGCCTACGAGCAGACCAAGCCGTTCGCGCACGCCGTCGCCGACCTGCTCGAGCAGCGCCATCCCGAGCTGGTCGTCTCGCGGATGGTCAAGGCCAGGCGGCGCGGCAAGGTGCTGATCGACTGGAGCCAGAACGACGAGCACAAGACGACGGTCGCGGCCTACTCGCTGCGAGCCCGTCCGGCCCCGTCGGCCTCGACCCCGCTGCTGTGGGAGGAGGTCGAGGGCTGTGCGGACTCTGGGGACGCCGCGGCGCTCGACTTCGATCCGCGCGAGCTGCCCACGCGGCTGGCTGAGCGCGGCGACCTGTTCGCGCCGGTCGAGTCCGAGCGCCAGCGCCTGCCCAAGCTGTGAGGGGAGCGCTTGAGCGGGTGGTGCGCGCGATCCAGGAGGACGACGAGGCGGTGCTCGAGCAAATCGTGGCCCTCAGCCACCGGCGTCGCCTGTTCGCGCCGCTGGCGCTGACGGTCGGCGCCTTCGCGATGCTGTTCGAGGGCCTGCGCCTGCTCTTTGCCAACTGGCGACTGACCCTGATCCAGGTGCTGCCGGCCGTGTGGATCTGGCTGGCGATGTACGACCTGAAGGCGAAAGTGCTGCACGGCAACCAGCTGCCGCAGCTGCGCGGCGCCGTACTCGTGCCGCTGTGCCTGGCGATCGTGGCGATCACGGTTGCGAGCTTCTTTCTGAACGCGGTGTTCGCGTTTGCGATCGCCCGCGGTCGCGAACCGCAAATCCGCCCGGCCTTCCAGGACGCGCGCGAGCGCCTGCCGGCGATCGCCGCGTGGGGCGCGGCGGTCGCCGCGCCGCTTGCGATCGCCACGATGGTCGGCCCGCGCTGGGGAAAACCGTGGTTCGCGCTCGCGCTGGGAATCGTGATCGGGGTGATGATGATCTGCTACGTAGCGGTCCCCTCGCGCCTGATCGGCATCCGCCCGCGCCTGAGCCGCCGCGAAAAGCTGACGAAGGGTCTGCTCGGAACGGCGCTGAGCGCAACCGTGTGCACGCCCCCTTATCTGCTCGGGCGCCTCGGCATCCTGATGCTCGGATCCAAGGCGCTGCTGATCCCCGGGATCGTGCTGCTGGTCGTCGGCTTCGGCCTGCAGGCGGGCGCGACGGGCGCGGTCCGGGCGATCAAGATGAGCCTGTCGCTGCGGGTGGAGCCGAGCGCCGCGCCCGGCGCGAGCGCGCCTGACTCCTCCTCGTCGGGCCCGGGGCGATGAGTCCCCGCGTCGGACCATAAGATCGCCACCGATGACCAACGCCGAGGACATGCTCGCGCACGCCGCCGCCTGCGCGGACGAGCTGGCGGCTCCGGGCTTGAGCCCACGACCGGGCCGTCGCGTCGCCGTGCTGGCCTGCATGGACACGCGCATCGACCTGTTCGCGATGCTAGGCCTGCGCCGCGGCGACGCCCACCTCTTGCGCAACGCCGGCGGCCTCGTAACCGACGACGCGATCCGCTCGCTGAGCGTCTCCCAGCGCAAGCTCGGCACCGAGGAGGTCGTCGTCGTCATGCACGACGGCTGCGGCCTGCTAGGCGCCGACGACGAGTCCTTCGCCCGCGAGTTGGCGGCCGACGGCGCCGCCCCGAGCTGGCGGATCGGCGGCTTCGCCGATGTCGAGCAGGCGCTGCGCGACGGCCTCGAGCGCCTGCGCGCAAGCCCGGAGCTGCCGCGGCGCGACCGCATCAGCGGCTTCGTGTTCGACCCCGAGACGGGCGCGCTGCGCCGGCCGTAGGCGGCCACCTCCACAGACGGGCTTGTAACGTTCGTAGCGATCCCGTCCGCCAGGACCGCTACCAATATGCGTGCGCGTCGAGGGGACGCGCCAAGCCAGCGAGGCTCGCGACAGGAGGGAAGCCGTGAACGACCGTCCCGTCCAACTGATCGTCTCAGGCGATCTGCAGCGCTCGCGAGCGACCGTGTTCTTCCGCTTGATCCTGGTGATCCCGCTGGTGGTCTGGCTGGCGCTGTGGGGCCTGGCGGCGACGATCGCCGTGATTGTCAACTGGTTCGCGACTCTGATCCAGGGCCAGTCGCCCCAGAGTCTGCACGACTTCATTGCCGCCTACGTGCGCTTCGCGATCCACCTCTACGCCTACCTGCTGCTAGCGGCCGAGCCCTACCCCGACTTCCTCGGCAAGCCCGGCTACCCGGTCGACGTGCGGATCGCCCCGCCGGCACCGCAGAACCGCTGGAAGGTCGGCTTCCGCATCGTTCTCGCAATCCCGGCGTTGCTGATCGCCGGCGCGCTGACCTCGGGCCGCGCCAGCGGATACGGCTACAACTACGGCCTCGGCTTGGCGGGCGTGGCGGCCATGCTCGGCTGGTTCGTCGGCGTCGCGCAGGCGCGGATGCCGCGCGGCCTGCGCGACCTGGTCGCCTACGGGCTCTCCTACGCTGCCCAGTTCGACGCCTACGTGTTCCTGCTGACCGACCGCTACCCGGACAGCGACCCGCAGACGGCGATCGGCGAGCTGCCTGTGCGCAGCGATCCGATCGGGCTGGAGGTGGGCGGGGAGCTGGCGCGCAACCGCCTGACCGTCTTCTTCCGCCTGATCCTGGCGATCCCGCATCTGATCTGGCTGGCGCTGTGGGCGATCGCGGCGCTGATCGCCGTAGTGGCCAACTGGTTCGTGACGCTCGCCGGCGGCATCTCGCCCGCCTCGCTTCACAACTTCCTGGCCGCCTATGTGCGCTACCAGCAGCACGTCTACGCCTACCTGTTTCTGATCGCCGACCCGTTCCCCGGCTTCACGGGCAAAGTCGGCAGCTACCCGATCGAACCGAGGATCGCCCCGCCGGCGACCCAGAACCGCTGGACGGTCGGCTTTCGCATCGTGCTCGCGATCCCGGCCGTTCTGATCAACAGCGCCTACGGCGGCCTGCTGCTCGTCGTGGCCGTGCTCGGCTGGTTCGCCGCCCTGGCGACCGGCGGGATGCCGCTCGGCATGCGCAACGCGGGCGCGCTTGCGATCCGCTACGCCGCGCAGGCCAACGGCTACTACCTGCTGCTCACAGACGCCTACCCGTACAGCGGCCCGGTCGCGACGGCTGGGAACGAGCCGTCGGCGGCCGTTCCGGAGCCGTTCGCGGAGCCGGTGCTGTAGCCGGCGCGTATCGGCCGGTCCGACGGTGACGTAGTAGCATCGTGAGCCGCGCGCGCCCGTAGCTCAGTGGTCAACGGTTCTCTTCGGGGAGCCAAAGAGCAGCGGTCTTTCAAACCGCAGGCCGCGGGTTCGATTCCCGCCGGGCGCATTCACAAAGCCTCTATTCAAGCCATTTCAGGATGGCGCAACTGCATATACGCTCCGTCATATGACGAACATCAACGATCCCGTCTTTGACGAACTGCGCGAGCAACCAGGTTTTCGCTGCCTGCGCGCTCGGCTGAGCCACCAGGCCGGCAGCGAGCGTCTGGGATTGAGCCTGTGGGAGCTTCCGCCCGGTGAAGCTGCCTACCCATACCACTACCATCTCGCCGAGGAGGAGCTCGTGCTCGTGCTAGACGGTCAGCCGAGCCTGCGCACACCCGACGGCTGGAGAGATCTGCAGGAGGGAGAGGTCGTCCCGTTCCTGCGCGGTGAGCAGGGCGCCCACCAGCTCGTCAACCGCAGCGAGGACACTGTGCGCTTCCTGGCGTTCAGCACCAACGGCGAGCCGGACATCGTGCTCTACCCCGACTCCGGCAAGCTCGGCGCGTTCGAGCGACTCCCACCAGGCGAAGGTCTACGCGCGATGTTCCGTCTCAGCGACACCGTTGACTACCACGACGGCGAGCAGCCACCACGCTGACGGGTAGGGCGCGCGCGGCTAGTGCGGGATATCGGACTCTCTACTCTGCCAGTTCCTCGATCGCCGACAGGAACTTCTGCGCGAGTTCGTTGGCGTTGTTGGCGTCGTCGGCAGGAGCAAACCAGGCGTCATAGTCGGCCTGCTCGCGCTCTGGCTGGATCTTCTGGACCGCGGAGGCAAGGTCGGCATCCAGCTCTCCTGTGTCCACGAAGACCCTCCGCAGGCGCCGAGCCGACGCCGAGCCGCTTCGATCAGCTCGTCGCTGCGTGGACTCACGCTGTGACCTTGTCCCGGTCCACCTCGGTGACGAAGAACGATCGGATTTCTCGCCTCTGTGCAAGCCATTGTGGGGTGTGAATGTGGACCGAGAACGACCACGTGAGCGGTTGCAGGCCCAGGGCGCGTGCGCCTGTCTGCAGGGTGTCGTGTATACGCGCCTTTGCCTCCCAGGAGTCATCGTCGACCAGGACCAGCACATCCACGTCGGAGTCCTCTGAAGGCGTTTCACCACGAGCCCGAGAGCCAAACAGCCAGGGGGTCCGGCACATTTCAAGGCCAGTCGATCTGCTCGGCAAGGCGGGCCGGGCCCAGGTCGATCAGGGCGCTCTGCTCGACCGGGTGGTAATCGCCGTCTGAGAGGCCGAGCCAGTGGACCTCGCGGGTGTCGGGATCTACGATCAGCAGCTCGTCGACGCTGTGGGCGGCGTAGAACGGCAGCTTCTGCCAGGTCTCGTCGCCGGGGGAGACGACCTCCACCACGAGCGCGGCGGTTGGCAGGTAGACGCCGCCCGATCCGGGGCGCAGGAGCGCCGCGTCCGGCACGCGGAAGTTCTCGCGGGCGCCGATGTTGAGCTCTCCGCGGGGACGCAATTGAGCGCGACGTGCGGGGCCATCGAGCAGCACGATGATCTGCGCCTGCGCGTCAGCGTGGCGGTCGTGCGGCGCCGGAGCCATGTGCAACACCCCCTCCCAGACCTCGTCGTGCGTATCGGCGCCCCATTGCCGGCGGCGCTCCAACAGCGCCTGGAAGTCGGCGGGCGGGGGGTCTGGCAGCAGCGTTCGCATCACTGAGAGGGTAGCGCCGGCGCCAGCCGGCGCGGTCGCTGGTAGAGCTCGATCGCACGGTAATCGAGCATACGGTCGGGTTGCGACGATTCTCGCTCAGACGTGCGCCTTGCGCGCTTCGCCTGGAGGGGTCTGTCAGTTTCGCGAAGCCTCTATCCAAGCCGCTCGTCGTCGGGCGCCAATGCGAGATCCGGCGTGACGAGGTCTTTGATGTCGGCGCTCACGAGCGTCCATTTGCGGGCCTGGGCGGTAGCCACGTACGCGGCGTCGTAGGCGGTCAAGTCGTGCTCTCGCGCGAGCGCGATGGCGCGCTTTGCGAGCTTGGCGTCGACTCGGATGAGACATTCGCCGACGCGCTCGACGATCGCGTCGCACAGGCGCACCCCCAGATCGCTGCGACCCTTCACCACGCCAACCACGTTCGCTACCTCATACAGGGTGAGATCGAGCGCGGCGAGTGGGCGCGTCGCGTCGAGCACGAGTCCCCGGCTGGCCGTGTGGTAGCGATCGTCGCTGTCGATCGCCGCCATCCATACGCTCGCGTCGAGCAGCAGCACTAGCGCGAGCGGCGGTCGCTGCGAATCAGGCTCGCCGCGTCGCCGCCGAGCCCGACCGGCCTGCCGAGCAGCCGCTCGATCCGCCTTCGGCCACGATCTGACTCTGAGGCCAGCTCACGCTCAGCCAGCTCGCGCAGAAACCCGCTGCGGGTCGCGTGCCTCGCCTTGGCGCTGAGATCGATGCGCTCGAGCAGCTCGTCGGGCAGCGACACCATCACCTTCGCCATAGTCCCAGTATAGCCGGTATTGCCGAGACTGATGGACGTGTTCATGGTTTCTTCGCGACCACAACGTTCCATTGCGATCAGCAGCGCACGACATGCACCGCGCGTCGCGATGCGGTCACGAGCTTGCGGATGTCGCTGACGTCGCTGGTGAGGATGTGATCGCCGCTGGCCGCGATGGCGACGACGGTCGCGTCGACCGGGTCGTCGGTGGCGGACTTGCCGAGCAGACCCCCGGCCCGCCGGCCGAGTGTTTCGTCCACGGCGACGACTTCGACGGCCTTCAACAGCCGCGCGAGTCGCGCTTGGCGCCCGCCGTCCTCGCGCCATACCTCGGCGATCACCGCGCCGTTGCTGCGCAGATCGAGCCCGCTCCGCTCCGCCACGCGCAGCTTGGCGAGCAGTTGGCGGTCGTCGCGATCGGCCGCGATCAGCGCACCGGCATCGAGGACAAGCGCCGGCACCTGGCTTCAGGCCGCGGCTGGTAGCGACGGGAGTCGTAGGTCGTCGGCGGCCTTCGCAAGCTCTGCCGGCGTAAGCTCGCCGTGCTGCTGCTCCCATTCCTGCAGATAGTCCGCGAGCGCTTGGGCGCGCAGCTTGGTCGCGGCGGCCTCCGCCAGCCAAGAGGACAGGCTGGACCCGCTGTGCCGCGCCGCATCGCGCACGGCGTCGCCGAGGTCGGGAGCGAAAGAGACGCTGAGCTTGTCGACCTTCATAGAGGCAGCATACCGAAGTCTGAACTACCACGGTATTATGCTTGGTCTCCAAATGCCTTTTCGCGAGATCTGGGTGACTGCGTCGGCTCGCCGGCTGCTCGGCGTATCAGGTAATCGTGGGCGTCGGCTCATCGCGTCGATGGCGACCTCGTAGGGCTTGGCGTGCTCATCCCGAGCAGCGGGGGAAGCTGCGGCAGCGAATTGACAATCTCGGCTCCGGCGTCGCGCAGGACGGTCTCCTCGCCGTCTGCCGGATAGCCGATCGCTCGCATGCCGGCGGCGATGGCGGCCCGTACGCCCGAGGGCGAGTCCTCGACCACCACGCAGCGTTGCGGCTGCACGCCCATAGCTGCGGCGGCGTGCAGGAACACGTCCGGGTGTGGCTTGCCGCGAGGCACGCTGTACGCCGAGAACAGCGCGCTCGGCGAGAACAGGTCGCTCAGCCCTGTCAGCTCGAGCGAGAGGCGCGTCTTGGAGAGCTTGCCTTGCGATGCGACACACACCCCGACGCCGGCGGCGCTCACGCGCAGCACGGTCTCGGCCGCCCCCGGCACGGGCATGAGCTTCGCGCGAAACGCGTCGGCTCTACGGCTTTCGTAGCGCTCCAGCCAGTCGTCTGGAAGCGTTCGGCCAAGCTCTCGCTCAGCGATGGAGACGACGTCGGCGAGCAGCAGCTCCCCGTATCGGACGCGAGCCTCGCGGGGTGTCGTGGCTAGCCCTTGCTCGCTGAGCATTGTCGCGAGCAGGTCGCAGGCGAGGGTGATGCTGTCCACCAGCACCCCATCGCAATCGAAGATCACGAGCTCGATTAGGCGTGTCTGGTAGGGATGTTCTGGAATAGAGGAACGTCCGATCGGGAGTCTCCGATCGGCGGCAAGCCGACGCCGAGCTGCTTCGATCAGCTCGTCGCTGCGAGGACTCATGCAGCGACCTTGTCCCGGTCCGCCTCGGCGACGAAGAACGATCGGATTTCTCGCCTCTGTGCAAGCCATTGAGGGGTGTGAATGTGGACCGAGAACGACCAGGGGGTTCTCGTTCTGGGAGCGCAGATCGCCGGCAAAGCGCTCGAGCAGCGCGCGCTCTTGCGTACTCAACGAAGTCCCCGTAAGGGAAACCATGCCTTGGATTGTAAGCGCCGCCTGCCCATCGCTCCCGTCGCGTCTGACGACATTGCAGAAGGCGTGTACGGACAAGACGTTCAACGCTAACCCCGCAGCGTGTCCGGCGGCGTCAAGGGTCGGTACCGCGAAGGCGATCACACCGATCCTGCCCGTACCACTCACCGGGCCCGCCTATTTCGTCAGCCATGGTGGAGCGAAGTTCCCCGAACTGATCGTCGTCATCCAGGGCTACGGCTTCACGATCTACCTACACGGCGAAACATTCATCAGCCCAGCAGGCATCACCTCGAGCACATTCCGCACCGTCCCCGACCAACCCGTCACCGGCTTCGAACTGACGCTACCCCAAGGACCAGACTCAGCCCTCGCAGCCAACGGCAACCTCTGCAAGGCCAAACTGGTCATGCCGACTGACTTCACCGCACAAAACGGACTCACCATCCACCAAAACACCCCCATCAACACCACCAACTGCACAACGCACAAGGCCAAAAAGGCGCACCGCTCGCGGGTGGGTGGCCCTACGTCTCCGCCACCGCCTGCCCGGCGATCTCGCGCCCCGCGAACGGCGTCACGACCAGATACATCGCATAGTCGCTCAGCTCGGCTACCCGCTCCGTGCGTCCGCGCAGCACATAGTCGTGGATCAGCTCGAAGATCGCCCCAACCGAGGCTTCGCGCATCACCGGCGCCGGCATGTTCGGGTACATGTTGTCCGGCCCGATGTCCAGCAGCTCGATGTAGGAGAAGTTGGCCTCGTTGACACGCCCGGTCACGTGCGGGTAGGCGATCAGGATGTCCACGCACGCCAGCCGCGCGATCGCGGGCTCTGAGGCGAGGAACTCGAGCAGCGCGTTCAGCCCGCGGCGGATGTTCTGCTGCCAAGAATGCTTCAGGTTTACCGAGCGGTTGATCGCCGCCGTGGCCTTGGCGTGGCCCATCTCGAACGTGGCCAGGAACGCCTCCTCCTTGTTGTCGAAGTGCTCGTAGAAGGTCTGTAGCGAGATGGCGGCGTCGGCGACGATGTCCTCCAGCGACAGCGCCGGGTAGCCCTTCGTGGCGGTCAGGTTGGCGACGGCGTCGAAGATCCGTTCGCGCTGGTTGTGCGCGACCCACCCGCGCGGCAGCGAGTGCTCGCCGCGCGGCAGCCCGCGCGGCGCCCACGGCGGCGAGGGTGAGAGCGTGCCCGGCGCGCGGCCGCCCTGTAGGTGCGCGCGCCGCGCGCGCGGGCGCTGCGGGATCGCCTCGGGCACGGGATACAGCCCGAGGATCCAGGCGACGACGTCGGGCGTCAGCCGCTGCAGTTCGAGCTTGAGCGAGCGGCTGGAGCGCTCGCGGCGCACGCGCGCGTACAGGATCGTGCGCAGCGCGCCGACGATCGCGCGAGCGATGGTGGGCGGCACCGTGCCCTCGCCGGGCGCGCGCTCGAAGATGTAGGAGACGAACCGCGCCAGTCGGTCGGCGTCGCGCGCCCAGCGCTCGATCCCGACCGGGCCGGCTGCCCCCATCTCGACCGACACCAGCCGCGCCGCGTCGGGCCGGTCAGACGACGCTTCGAACAGCGCGCGCACGAACGCCTCGATCTGGGCGGTCCACTCGGCCTCCGGGTCGAAGCTCTCGGCGATCCGCGCGGTCAACCGCTCGATCAGGACGTCGTAGGTGCCCAGCAGGCACTCCTCCTTGTTCTCGAAGTGCTCGTAGAAGCTGCGCCGCGACACGCCGGCGCGCGCGACCAGGTCGGAGATCGTCGTCGCGACGAAGCCGCGCTCGTTGACCGAGGCGATCGTCGCCTCGTACAGGCGCTCGCGCTGGTCGGCCGCCACCTGCTCGGGCGGCAGCGCCTGCGGGCCGCGCGGTAGGCCGCGCGAGCGGCGGCTTGCGGGCGGACGGGTTCGATCGGCCATTCCTATACCTTAGCTCTTGACAGGATGCGTAATCAATGATTTATTTGTTTTCTGACCGGGGATGTCTCGGACTCGCTTGGAGGTTGGACGAATGAGCGATATCGACCCCTTGGACCCGCTACAGGGAGCGGTGCCAGCCTGCAGCCAGGTCGGATCGTGGGATCCGACCTGGGAAGCGAAGGTGAGCACGACGACATCCAACGGTTGGCACTGCACTGTAGGCAGCGTACTATTAGATGCCCGTTATGGCAAACAGGACGCTTATCGTTTGGACGTTCCGGCACGGAGGTTGGACTGACATGAGAGAGCTCAACTGCGAGCAGAAGCTGATGGTGCGCGCGCTGCACCCGCGCTGGCCGTACCGGCGCTCCCACGGCCGTCACGACCTGCACTGGCTGGTGCGCGTGCGCCCGACCCGGCGCTGGTGCTGGGAGGGGCGCAGGCACACGCCGGCGGGCTTCCCGCCGCGCCGGCGGCGCCCGTACGTCAGCTGAGCCACGTCGGTAGGATCGCCCCTATGACGGGGGACGAACGCGAGCTGCGCACGCTCTCGATCGACACGATCCGGGCGCTGGCGATGGACGCCGTGCAGAAGGCCGACTCCGGCCACCCCGGCACGGCAATGGCCCTGGCGCCGCTGGCCTACGTCCTGTACCGGCGGATGCTGCGGCTGAACCCGGCCGACACGCACTGGCGCGACCGCGACCGCTTCGTGCTCAGCGCCGGCCACGCGTGCGTGCTGCAGTACGCGCTCACGCACCTGTGCGGCTTCGACCTGACGATCGATGACCTGAAGGCCTTCCGCCAGTGGGACTCGCGCACGCCCGGCCACCCCGAGCGCGGCCACGTGCCCGGGGTCGAGGTCACCACCGGCCCGCTCGGGCAGGGGATCGCCAACGCCGTCGGCATGGCGATGGCCGAGCGCTTCCTGGCCGAGCGCTTCAACCGGCCCGGCCACGAGGTCGTGGATCACCACACCTACGCGATCTGCTCCGACGGCGACATGATGGAGGGCGTCTCCCAGGAGGCCGCCTCGATCGCCGGCCACTTCGGCCTCGGCAAGCTGATCGTCTGCTACGACGACAACCGCATCACGATCGACGGCACCACCTCGATCTCCTTCGACACCGAGAACCATGTCGCGCGCATGCACGCCGATGGCTGGCACGTCCAGCGCGTGGCCGACTCCGAGGACCTCGACGGGCTGCACCACGCCCTGCTCGCCGCGCGCGCGGAAACCGAGCGCCCGTCGTTCATCTGCATCCGCTCGCACATCGCCTACCCGGCCCCCAACGCCGTCGACACCGCCAAAGCCCACGGGGCGGCGCTGGGCGAGCAGGAGGTGCGCGCGACGAAGGAAGCGATGGGGTTCGACCCGGACGCGCACTTCCAGGTGGACGAGCGCGTGTACGAGCACATGTCCCTGCGCGAGTCCGGCGCGGCCGCGCAGGGCGAGTGGGCCGAGCGCGAGCGGGAGTGGCGCGAGCGCTACCCCCAGCTGGCCGAGGAGTGGGAGCGCGCCTGGGCGGGCCAGCTGCGCGAAGGCTGGCGCGAGGCGCTGCCGACGTTTGCGGTGGGCGAAAAGCTCGCCACCCGCGCCGCCGGCCAGAAGGCGATGGCCGCGATTGCCGAGTTCGCGCCGACGATGGCCGGCGGTGCGGCCGACCTGGTCGAGTCGACCAAGACCTTGTTCGAGGGGGCGGGCGAGTACTCGCGCGTGCACACCGGCCGCAACATCCCCTTCGGCATCCGCGAGCACGCGATGGGCGCGATCGTCAACGGCCTGTCAGCGCACGGAGCGATGGTCAAGCCGTATGGATCGACGTTCCTGATCTTCTCCGACTACATGCGCCCGAGCGTGCGCCTGTCGGCGCTGATGGGATTGCCGGTGCTGTGGGTGTGGACGCACGACTCGGTTGGGCTCGGCGAGGACGGCCCGACCCATCAGCCGGTCGAGCACTTCGCGGCGCTGCGCGCGATCCCGCGCCTGTGGGTGGTGCGACCCGCCGACGCCAACGAGACGGCAGTGGCGTGGCGGGTGGCGCTCGAACGCGAGGACGGGCCGGTGGCGCTGCTGCTCTCGCGCCAGGGGTTGCCGGTGCTGGAGAACACCTCAGTCGAGGGGATCGCTCGAGGTGGCTACGTGCTGTGGGAGTCCCGTCCCGACCCCGAGATCGTTCTGATCGCCACCGGCAGCGAGGTGGCCCCCACGTTGCAGGCGGGCGAGGCGCTCGCCGGCGAGGGCACGCGCGTGCGCGTCGTCTCGATGCCGTGCATCGAATTGTTCGAAGCGCAGTCCGCCGAGTATCGCGACGGCGTGATCCCGCCGAGCGTGTCAGCGCGGCTGGCGATCGAGGCCGGTGTCCCGCTGAGCTGGTGGAAGTGGGTCGGCAGTGGCGGTGACGTGCTCGGGATCGAGCGCTTCGGAGCCTCGGCGCCGGGTACAACAGTATTGGAGCAGTTGGGGTTCGCCCCCGAATCGATCGCGGCGCGCGCGCGGTCGCTGCTGGGGCGCGGAACGTGAAGCGGCCCCGCTGAGCGAGTCGAGCAGGCAACAAATCCAAAAAATCGGAGATCAGATGTCACCGTCAGCCTCCTCCCCGCTGCAACGCCTCTCGGCGCTCGGCCAGAGCGTGTGGATCGACTTCCTCTCGCGCCACGCGATTCGCGGCGGCGGCCTGCGGGCGCTGATCGACGAGGACGCGGTGGTCGGCGCCACGTCGAACCCGACGATCTTCGAGAAGGCGATGACGGCCGGCGACGGCGAGTACGACGAGCAGCTGCGTGGGCTGTCCGCTGATGAGCCCGAGCAGGCGTTCTGGTTACTGGCCGAGCAGGACGTCGGCGAGGCGTGCGACGTCTTTGCACCCACCTGGGAGGGCGGGCTCGGCCGCGACGGCTACGTCTCGATCGAGGTCGACCCGCGCCTGGCCTACGACACGCTCGCGAGCTTCCGCGAGGCGATGCGCCTGCACGAGGCGATCGACCGCCCCAACCTGCTCGTGAAGATCCCGGCCACCAAGCCGGGACTGGCGGCGATCGAGGACGTGATCGCCAAGGGCCGCTCGATCAACATCACGCTGATCTTCTCGCTGCGCCGCTACGAAGAGGTCGCCGAGTCCTACATCCGCGGCCTGGAGCGCCTGGTCGCCGAGGGCGGCGACCCGTGCAAGGTGCGCTCGGTGGCGAGCTTCTTCGTCTCGCGGATCGACACCGAGGCCGACCGGCGCCTCGATGAGATCGGCGCTCCTGAGCAACTGAAGGGCAAGCTGGCCGTGGCCAACGCCAAGCTCGCCTACCACCGCTATCAGCACATCTTCGCCGGCCCGCGCTGGGAGTACCTGGCCGGCAAGGGCGCCACGCCCCAGCGGGTCCTGTGGGCCTCGACCTCGACCAAGAACCCGGCCTACCCGGACACCCTGTACGTCGACGAGCTGATCGGCCCCGACACGATCAACACGATGCCCGAGGAGACGGTTCGAGCGTTTCAGGATCACGGTACCCCGCGCGCCCGGTTGACCGAGGGGTTGGCGGAGGCGCGGGCAGTGTTCGACCGGCTGGCCGCGGCGGGGGTGGATTACGACGACGTGACCGACACGCTCGAGCGCGAGGGCGTGGAGAAGTTCGAAGCCTCGTTTGCCGAACTGCTCGACTCGCTCGGCGCAAAGCTGGGCTCGCTCTCGCTAGCGTAGGCGCCATGGAACAGCTGGACGCGCACGTGCCCGCGCCGGGCTCGGATCGCGGTGCGTGGTGGGCCGCGACCGCGCTGGGCTTGCTAGGGCTAGTGGTGCTTGCGCTGGCGCTCAGCGGAATCGTGGGCGGCTCGTCGTCGCAGAGCGCGTTGCCGCCGGCGGTGCTGGCGGTCGCGGCGACGCCGACGCCGGCCTCCGAGACGAACGCGCCCGCGGCCACCGCCTCGGGACTCGGCGCGGCGACCGTCGCCGGGCACCGCGCGATCGTTGGCGGGGCGGGTGGGACCCTATCCTCAGAGGCGCAGCGTGACCTCGCCGTCTACCTCGATCCGACGAGCGTGCACATCCCCGAGCGCTGGATGGCCGGCTTCTACCCGATCTACGCGACCGCCCAGCGCACCTTCGGCGTCAACTGGTTGCTGATCGCCTCGATCCACCGCCAGGAGTCGGCTTTCTCGACCGCGCCCGGCATCTACCAGGGCCTGAACTTCGCCGGCTGCTGTGGCGGGCCGATGCAGTTCAACGTCACCAACGGACCGAGGACGACGTGGTCGCTCGTGAGTGACTCCTACCGCTACGGCGCACGGCCGGCGTCATACGACCACATGATCGCCCGGCACCCGTCGATCTACGACGACTTCGACTCGATCATGGCGGCCGCGCACCTGCTCTCCGCCGACGGCGCCGGCGCCCAGCTCGACGGCTCGGCCTGGAGCGCCGCCTACGACTACTACGGCCACGACGCCACCGGCGTCACCTACGCCGACCAGGTCTTGGCGCGCGCGATCTCCTGGTCCCAGCACGGCTTCTGCGTCAATTGCGGCGTCCCGCAGGCGATGGTGGAAGCCGTGCACGCCGCCTACGGCGCGCCGGTGGCGGCCTCCCTGGAAGCGGAAGCCAGGGCTGAATCCCGATCCCGCCCCGGTGTCGCGCCGGGGCGGGGAACGGGGAAGGGAACCGCGTCTAAGCCGCGTCGGCCTGGGCGATCAGCTCGCCGGCCACCCGGTCGCTAGCGGCGCCGGTGCCGCCGAGCAGGCGGCGCGAGAGCTGGGCGCGGCGGAAGTACAGCGGCGCGTCGTGCTCCCAGGTGGCGCCGATGCCGCCGTGCACGGAGATCATCGTGCGCGCCCCGTGGTCGAGCGCCCGCCCCGCCACCGAGCGCGCCGCGCTGGCGGCCAGCGGGAACTCCGCGGGGGCGCCGTTGCGCGACCAGCCGGCGTAGTAGAGCAGCGAGCGCCCGTTCTCCAGCTGGCGCAGCACCTCGGTCAGCGAGTGCTTGACCGCCTGGTAGGAGCCAATCGCGCGCCCGAACGTGTAGCGCTCCTTCGCATAGGCCACCGACATATCCAGCGCCGTCTCGACGCTGCCGAGCGACTCGGCGGCGATCAGCGCCTGCGCCAGGTACCAGGCCCCGGCGAGCGACTCCACCGGCGCGTCGAGCACCGTTGCGGTGGCGTCCTTCAGGGTCACGTACGCGAGCGAACGCGTCGCGTCGTAGCGTCGCACCGGCTCGATCTGCACGCCGTCGCCGTCGGCCATGATCGCCACGCCGGCCGGCTCGCCATCGATCAGCGCCACGCCGACCAGCGCGTCGGCGCCGGGAGCGTCGGGCACGAACCCGTAGGCGCCGCTCAGCTTCACCTCGGCGTCCGCGTTCGGCGCCGAGCCCGTCGGCAGCGGCGCCCGCTCCATCCCACTCGCGGGGTCCGCGGTCCAGCGCTCCTCGATGTCGGTGGGCGGTTGCGCGGGCAGGTAGGCCGCTCGCCGCTCGCCGCTCGCAAGCGCCGGCAGGTACTCGGCCACCCGGGGCGCGTCCCCGAGGATCGCGGTGGCAGGCAGGTGGCCGAGCAGCGGCACGCCCGCCAGCACGCGGCCGCACTCGCCCAGCACCAGCATCGCGTCGAAGGCGTCGAGGCCGGCGCCGCCGTGGGCTTCGTCGATCAGCAGGCCCGGCCAGCCCGCCTCGCAGGCGGTCGGCCACAAGTCCGGCAGCTCGCAGGCGCCGTCCAAAGCCTCGCGAGCCGCCTCCAGCGTCTTGAAACGGGAGAGGGCACCACGGGCTGCCTCGCGCAGGAACTCCTGCTCGTCTGAGAGTGCAAGGTTCATACTGCCCCTTCTATCTGTCTTTCCGCGCGCCGGCAGGCGCGCGGAAAGGGGTGGGTTGGGTGGGTCATACTCCGGCTCCTTCCTTGGAGCGCAGCTCCGAGAACGGGATTCCCTTGTCCAGGCGCGGCTCGGGCGGCAGGCCGAGCACGCGCTCGCCGATCGTGTTGCGCAGGATCTCTTCGGTCCCGCCGGCCGACTTCAGCCCCGGCAGGAACGAGATCATGTAGGCCCACTCGCTGCTCTCGTCGAGCGCGTCGGGTCCGAGCACGTCGGCGATCAGGTCGCCGGCTTTGATCGCGCCGTTGACGATCGTCACCTTCGCAAGCCCCGCCTCCGGGCCGGGGATCTGGCCGCGCTGCAGGGCGGTCAGCGTGCGGTAGCCGGTGAAGCGCACCGCCAGCAGCTCTGAGGCGATCTCGCCCAGTTGCTTGCGCACCTCGGGATCGCGGCGCCCGTGCGCGTCGGCGGCGATGCCCTTGGCGAAGCGGACTGAGTTGTAGCCTAGCCCCTCGCCGCCGAGGCCGATCGTGACGCGCTCGAACATCAGCGTCGTCAGCGCCGTGCCCCAGCCGCTGCCGACTCCCCCGACGACGGCGTCCGCGGCCAGCTCGACGTCGTCGAGGAAGACCTCGTTGAACTCGGCCTCGCCGGAGATCTGGCGCAGCCCGCGCACCGTCACGCCGGGGGCGTCCATCGGCAGGACGAACATCGTCAGCCCCTTGTGCTTGTGCTGCTCGGGGTCGGTGCGCGCGAGCAGCAGCCCGTAGGAGGAGAACTGGGCATTGGTCGTCCACACCTTCTGCCCGGACAAGCGCCACGTGCCGTCGTCGGCCTGGCGCGCGCGCGTCTGCACCGCCGCCAGATCGGAGCCGGCCGCAGGCTCTGAGAACAGCTGGCACCAGACCTCGTCGCCGTGCAGCATCGGGCCGAGGTAGCGCGCCTTCTGCTCCTCAGAGCCGTGGGCGATGATGGTCGGGCCAAGCATGCCGACGCCGATCGCGTCGAGGATGCCGGGAACGCCGGCGCGGGCGATCTCCTGGTTGCAGATCACCTGCTCGATCGGCCCAAGTCCCTGCCCGCCGTACTCCTTCGGCCAGGTAACCCCGGCCAGACCGGCCTCGGCGAGCTTGCCCTGCCACGCACGCCGCACGGCCACGATCTCCGCCTCGTCCGTGAGCGCTCCGGGTCCGCTGAGGACGGGCGCCTCTGCCTTGTGTTGCTCGAGCCAGCTTCGCACGCGCGCGCGTTGCTCGGCCTGCTCGGGCGTGTCGTCAAGATCCACGTTGCTCTCCCTTGGCTGACTGGCCAGTCAATGTGTAGGAGCACAGGCTAGCGCCCGAGCGGCACCGGCGGCGCCGCGACCGGCGTCTGGCCGTAAGCCTCGAAGCCGCGGTCGAGCAGGTACTCGGCCTGGCGGCCCAGTTCGGGCGAGTGCAGCAGCACGACGCCCAGCCGCACGCCGTCGCGCTCGGCCGTCCCCACCAGGCACAGCCCCGCGGCTTCGGTCTCGCCCGTCTTCAGGCCGGTCGCGCCCGGGTAGCCGTAGCGCAGCAGCGGGTTGTTGTTGTACAGGTACAGCTTGCCGCCCTTGATCGGAAACGGCAGCACCGCCGAGGCCGAGCGGGTGGCGCGCGCGATCCGCGGCTGGTCGAGATCGACCCGGGCGAGATCGGCGAGGTCGGCGGCACAGGAGCTGTTGGCGTCCCCCAGGCCGTCGGGCGAGACGTAGTGCGTGCACGCCAGCCCGAGCCTGGCCGCCTCGGCGTTCATCTTCGCGACGAAGTCGTGGACGCTGCCGGCCACCTCTTCGGCCAGCGCGACTGCGGCGTCGTTTCCGGACGGGAGTAGCAGCCCGTACAGCAGCGTCTCCAGCGGCACGCGCTTGTGCAGCGGCAACAGGCCGACCTTCGACCCCTGTGCGTTCACGGCGCCCAGCGTGATCGGCACCTGTTCGTCCGCGTGGCGCGAACGCACGACCAGCAGCGCCGTCATCATCTTCGTCAGGCTCGCGATCGGCAGTCTGCGCGTCGCGTCCCTGGCCCACAGCACGCGTCCGCTGTCGAGGTCGAACAGCAGGCCGGCGTGCGGCTGATGGTGAAAGGGCGCCTGTACGACGCCTGCTCCCGTCAGCGCCAGTTTGAGCGGCGGTGGCCCGAGGGTAGGCCGTGCCGGCGAGCGGCGTCCGGCGACGCGGACGTGGCTCCCGCCGCCGCCTGCCAGCGCCCCGCTGCCCAGAGCGATCGCGCCGGCGGCCGCGAGCGCCAGCGCGAATGCGATCGCCGCTCTCATCGCCGTGGAGGATTGCGCAACGCGCCGACGATGCCAACCACAAGCAGCGCCAGCACGCCCAGCGAGACGACCGACTCGACGCCGATACCCGCTTCCCTTATGCCGTCGATCGTCAGGAACGCGAAGCCGAGGATGAACGCGAGCGCGATCGCGAGCACGGCGACGCGCGTCATCCGGCCAGGCCCGTCGTCCGGCGGGGACTCGTCATCCGGCCAGACCGAGGTAGAGCTGCGCCGCGGTCCAGGCGCCGAGCAGCAGTGCGGCGGGGACCTCGACGATCGTCACGAGGAACGGGATCAGCACGAGGCTGAGGACGCGCGCGCGGGGGAACTTGGCGAGGTAGGCAATCAGCACGGCCGCCGTCGCGCCCGCCCCAGCGAACGCGAGCGCGGCAGTCGAACCTTCGCCGAGGGCGGCGCCGAGCGCCACGCCGAGTGCGGTCCCCGCCACGGACAGCGCCAACATGCGGGTGCGGCCGAGGGCGGTCTCCAGGCTCGGGCCGAGCAGGGCCAAGGAGATGATGTCGAGCAGCATTGGCATGAGCGGAAGGGGTTGCGCGGGGAGCGCGTAGGCGAGCACGTTCAGCACGACCAATGCGAGCACGACGAGCGGAAAGCGCTCGTGGGGGAGATTGTCCTTGAACGGCAGGATCGCGCGAGACTATCCGCTGGCGGCGAGCGGCCCAACGCCAGGCCGCGGCTGCGGCACGTGCTGGTCGGCGTGGTAGGAGGAGCGAACCAGCGGGCCGGCGGCGACGTGCTCGAAGCCGAGCGCGTAGGCGGCCTGCTCGAGCGCTTCGAACTCGTCGGGGTGCCAGTAGCGCACGACCGGCAGGTGGCGCTCGGAGGGGCGCAGGTACTGCCCGACGGTGAGCACCTGAACATCGTTTTCGCGCAGAGCCTCGAAGGTGCCCACCATCTCCTCGTGGGTCTCGCCAAGGCCCACCATCAGCCCGGACTTGGTCACGACCTCGCCCTCGCCCAGCTCCGCCGCCGTGCGCAGCACCCGGCAGGAGCGCTCGAACCGCGAGCCGCGGCGGGCGACCGGGTACAGGCGCGGGACGACCTCGACGTTGTGGTTGAACACGTCCGGGCGCTCGGCGATCACCTTCGCCAGCGGCATCTCCTGGCCCTGGAAGTCGGGGGTCAGCACCTCGATCTGGCAGTCCGGCGACTGCCGGCGCACCTGGCGGATGACGCCGACGAACGCGGAGGCGCCCTTGTCGGGGAGGTCGTCGCGGTCGACCGAGGTGACGACCGCGTGGCGCAGCCCCATGCGCGCGATCGAGCGCGCCACGCGCGCCGGCTCGAGCGGATCGTCCCAGGTGGGCTTGCCGGTCTTGACGTTGCAGAAGCCGCAGCGGCGCGTGCAGGTGTCGCCGAGGATCATGAACGTGGCGGTCCCCCGCTCCCAGCACTCGCCGACGTTCGGGCAGGCGGCCTCCTGGCAGACGGTGTGCAGGCCCTCTTCCTTGATCAGGGCAGACAGCTCCCGGTAGCGCGCGCCGCCGGCGGCGGGCACTTTGAACCAGGGCGGCTTGCGCTCGCGCAGTGGGCGCACATCGGCGCCGAGCACCTTCAGCACGTCCATCCCGCCTGGGTTGGCGCGAGAGCGGGTGGCGGTCATGCGAGCACCGGCTCGCGCTCGTGAACGTCGCTGAAGCAGCGCGCCATCAGCTCGGCGAAGGCGTCGAGGCCGCCGGACGGCGCGCGGTCAAGCTCCCGTTCGAGCGAGGTCATCGCCACCCCGTCGAGGCCGCACGGCACGATCCAGGAGAACGGCTCCAGGTCATTGCAGACGTTGACGGCGAAGCCGTGCGTGGAGACGCCTCGCGAGAGATGGACGCCGATCGAGGCGATCTTGCGCTCGTCCACCCACACGCCTGTGTAATCGATGCCCTCCGCGCAGCGAGAGCGCGCCTCGATGCCGTACTCGGCCAGCGCCGCCACGATCGCCGCCTCCATCCGGCGCAGGTGCACGCCGACGTCGTTCACGCGCATGATCGGGTAGCCCACCAGCTGGCCGGGACCGTGGTAGGTGACGCGGCCGCCGCGGTCGGTGGGGACGATCTCGATGCCCTGTGCGCGATAGAAGTTCTCGCCGAGCGGTAGCTCCCCGTCGAGCGAGCGCCGGCCGCGTGTGTAGACAGGAGGGTGCTTGAGCAGCAGTAGCGTGTCGGGGATTGCGTCGGCCTGGCGTTGGGATTGCAGCTCGGCCTGGAGGGCGAGGGCGTCGCGGTAGGCGACGGTGCCGAGGCGCCGCACCGCGAGCACATCCGATCCGGCATGGGCTGGGCTGCTGGGAGTCGCGGTCGTCATCCGAAGCTTTCAGCTTAGTAGCGGCCGCGAATGCCGATCGGCTACAGCGTCAGCGCCGCCGGCTCCTCCAGCAGCTCCCGCACGCGCGCGAGGAACAGCGCAGCATCGGCCCCGTAGAGGATCCGGTGATCGCAGGCGAGCGTGACGCTCATCTGCTGGCGGGCGGCGATCTTCTTCTTGCGCACGACGACCGCCCGCGGCTCGACGGCGCCGACCGCCAGGATCGCCGCCTGCGGCGGGTTGACGATCGCGGTGAACTGGCGGATGCCGTACATGCCCAGGTTCGACACAGTGAACGTGCCGCCGCCCAGCTCCGGCGGGGTGATCGAGCCGTCGCGCACGCGCTGCGCCAGCGTGCGCGTCTCGCGGGCGATCTCGCCGAGCGCCTTACCGTCGGCGTCGAACACGGTCGGCACTACCAGCGCACCCGACGTCGGGTCGCCGGAGTCCACGGCCACCGCCACGCCGACGTTCACGCGCGAGTGCAGCTCGAAGCGGCCGTCACGGTAGCTGCCGTTGGCGCGCGGGTGCTCGCGCAGCGCCAGCGCGCACGCCTTCACGATCATGTCGTTGTACGTGGGGGCTTCGTCGTGGGAGAGCCGCTTCAGCTCCGCGCGCAACGCGACGCACGCCTCCATGTCAACGTCGGCGGTCAGCGTGAAGTCGGGGATCGTGGCCTTGGACTCGGCCATCCGGCGCGCGATCGTGCGCTGGGTGCGCGACAGCTCGACGGTGCTCGTCTCGCCCTTGGCGGCGGCCACGTCGCTCACCGTGGGCGCCGGCGCCGGCTCGGCCGGGGTCTTCTCGGATGCGGTGGGGGCCGGTCCGGCCTGCGCCTCTACGTCTGCCTTGACGATTCGTCCACCTGGACCGCTGCCTGTCACTTCGGCTAGATCTACTCCAGTCTCATTGGCGACGCGACGAGCCAGTGGAGATGCCTTCACACGCTCAGGTCGGTCAGGCGTTCCATTGGGAGTGGTCTGGTGTGGAGTCGCAATCGGTGCGGCGGGCGTGCCTTCTCCGATCCGCGCGATCGGCTCCCCGACGGCCAGCGTGTCCCCCTCCTGCGCCACCCTCTGCAAGGTGCCCTCGCGATCTGACGCGTAGGTCATCGACGCCTTGTCGGTCTCGATCTCGACCAGCTCCTCTCCCCGCGCGACGTGTTCGCCATCTTGCTTGAGCCAGCGCAGGATGGTGCCCTCCTCCATCGTGTCCGACAGACGCGGCATCACCACATCGGTCATTGGGCAGATCCCGCCTGTGTGACGCTCAACACTGCCTGCACCACGTCGGGCTCGTGCGGGAACGCGATCTCCTCCAGCGGCTTGGAGTAAGGCATCGGCACATCCGCTCCGCTCACTCGCACCACCGGCGCATCTAGGTCGTCGAAAGCCTGTTCGGAGACGAGCGCAGCGAGGTTGGCGCCGACGCCGCCGTGCGGCCAGCCCTCCTCCACCACCACGCAGCGGTTGGTCTTGGCGACCGACTCGAGGATCGTGTCGAGGTCCAGCGGGCGCAGCGTGCGCGGGTCGATCACCTCGGCCTCGATGCCGTGTTCGCTCGCGAGCCGCTCGGCGGCGCGCTCGGCGGTTAGCGCCATCCGCGAAACGCCGACGATCGTCACGTCGCCACCCTCGCGCGCGACGCGCGCCTGCCCGAACGCGAGCGGTCGATCGTCGGCCTCGTCCACCTCGCCGCGCACGCCGTACAGCGACTCGTGCTCGATGAAGATCACCGGGTTCTCGTCGCGGATCGCCGCCTTGAGGAGGCCGCGCGCGTCGGCCGGCGTCGACGGGACCGCGACGAGCAGGCCCGGGACGTGCAGGAACATCGCCTCGAGGCTGTGCGAGTGCGTCGGGCCCAGCTGGTGGCCCGCGCCCTGCGGCATCCGCACTACCAGCGGCACTCGCGCCTGGCCGCCGAACATGTAGTGAATGTGGGCGGCGTGGTTGACGAGCTGATCGAAGGCGAGCAGGGCGAAGTTGACCGTCATCAGCTCCACCACCGGCCGCAGGCCCACCATCGCCGCGCCAACGCCCATGCCGACGATGCTGTTCTCGGAGATCGGCGTGTCGCGCACGCGCCGCTCGCCGAACTGCTCGAGCAGACCGGACGTGACCTTGAAGGCGCCGCCGAACACACCGATGTCCTCGCCCATCAGGATCACGTTCTCGTCGCGCTTCATCTCTTCTTGGAGGGATAGTTTGAGTGCGTCTCGGTAGCGCAGCTCGCTCATCGCAAACGTTCCCCGCCGTCCGGCGCGACCGCGGCCGCGGCGGCAAGCCGCCGCGATCTCTTGTCGCTGTCCGAGTGGTAGTGGCCATGTACCTGGTCGTCGATGACGTACACGTCTTCGTATAGAGACGAGGGCTGCGGGAAGGGCGAGCGCTCGGCAAACTCGACCGCCGCGTCTACCTGTGCGACCGCGTCGCGCTCGATCTGCTCGCGCTGCTCTGCGCTCAGCACGCCCTCGCGCTCCAGCAGCGCCGCGAACGCCGGCAGCGGGTCGCGCTCGCGCCACTGGGCTACCTCCTCCTTGCTGCGGTACTCCTCGGGGTCGGCCATCGAGTGGCCGCGGAAGCGGTAGGTGACCGCCTCCACCAGCAGCGGGCGGCGCTCGTCGCGCACCCTTTGCAGAGCCTGCGAGACGACCGCGTGCGTGTCGAGCACGTCCATCCCATCGCAGCGCATCCCGGGCACGCCCAGCGACTCGCCCTTGCGCTGCAGGTCGGTGACGGCCGAATGGCGGTGCAGTGACGTACCCATGCCGAACTGGTTGTTGATGACCATGAACACGACCGGCAGCTGCCACAGCGCTGCGAGGTTGAGCGTCTCGCCGAACGTGCCCTGGTTGGAGGCGCCGTCGCCGAACGTGCACAGCGTCACCTCGTCCGTCCCCCGTTGGTCGCAGGCCAGCGCGATGCCGGCCGCGATCGGCAGGTTGCCGCCGACGATGCCGTAGCCGCCCATGAAGCGGCGCTCGCCGTCGAACATGTGCATCGAGCCGCCGTGGCCTTTGCAGCAGCCGTCGACCTTGCCGAACAGCTCGGCCATCACCCGCTCGGGCGGCGTGCCGCGGGCGATCGCGTCGCCGTGCGAGCGGTACGTGGAGACGAGGTAGTCCGTCTCGCGCAGGGCGCGGGCGCTGCCGACGATCGTCGCCTCCTCGCCGATCGTCAAGTGCAGGAATCCTCCCACCTTCGCGCGCGCGTACATCTCTCCTGCGCGCTCCTCGAAGCGGCGGATCAGCGTCATCGTGGCCAGCCACTCGCGCGCGACCTCGGGCTCTGGTAGGGCGGGCGTCGGTCGGCTTGCCGCTGGCGGGTCGGACATCAGTCTTCCACGGTACTCCAGCGCGCCAGGAAGTCCTCGCGCTCCATCAGGTTCAGGTCCTCGCGCACTTCGCGCGCGATCCGCGATGCCGCCTGCGGGGCCAGGTCCCAGAAGAACACGACCTCGCCGCCGTCGATCTCCACGACCTCGACGTGGTCGAGCCGGTCGGGGTTGGCCAGGAACGCCGGCACCAGCCCGCCGCGGCGGACGATCACGCGTAGGCAGCGCCCCGCCCTCATGTGCCGGCCCCCGTGGAGCTGGGCGCCGACACGGCGTCGCGGCTGCTCGCGTCGGTGCTGTGCTCGGCCTGCCGCGCTGCATCCTCCAACGCCCTCTCGCCTCCAAAGACGCGCCCGCCGACCCGCACGGCCGGCACGTCCGTGACCCCCTCGCGCGCGGCCTGCGCCGTCGCGGCAGCCAGTTGCTCGGCCACCGATCCCAGCTCGATCGCCTTCAGCACCGCCGAGGGGTGCATCTCGCAGGCGGCGGCGGCGATCAGGATGTTGTCGGGCTCGGCCAGCGAGCGCCCGCCGGCGAACGCCTGGCGGAAGGCTGCCTGCGCGAACGGCACCGCGCGTCCGATCGACTTGGCGTACGTCGCGGCGCGCATCGCGATCTCGCTGTCGAACGGGAACGGCTCGGGCCAGCGCACATCCTGCAAGCCCAGCGCTCGCGCCTGGCGCTCGACGTTCAGGCGAAAGATGTCCTCGTCCTCGCGGCAGCGAAAGCCCTCGAAGGACTCGGCCCCGGGGAGTTCGCCTGTGCCCTCCAGGGTACGCGCGAGCACCGGCTGCCACTCGCACGCCACCGGCATCGTCTGCAGCACCCGCTCTGCGGCGAGGTAGGCCAGTGGCGAGGCGAGGTCGAAGTAGAAGGCGGCGTCCGGCGCGGACATCGCTTCGAGCTTAACCGTGAATCAGCCAGCCATCGGCGGCGCGGCCTGCCTCCATCACGGCCTCCGACAGCGTCGGGTGGCCGTGGACGATCCTGGCCACCTCGGCGTAGCCGCCCTCCAGGGCGCGGACGTTGACCAGCTCCTGGATCAGCTCTGTCGCGCGCGAGCCGACGATGTGCCCGCCCAGCAGCTCGCCGTACTTGCGCTCGCCGACGAGCTTGACGAGGCCGGTGCGGTCGCCGTAGACGGTGCCGCCGCCGACCGCGCCGTAGGGCACCTTGCCGACGACGACGTCGTATCCCTGCTCGCGTGCCTGCTGCTCGCTCAGGCCGAACGAGCCGACGTTGGGCGTGCAGAAGGTCGCGCGCGGGATGTCCGCGTAGGAGAGCGGATGCGTGGCCAGCCCGGCGGAGTCCTCGGCGGCGACGATGCCCTCGTCGGAGGCCTTGTGGGCGAGCGCGGGCCCGTGTACGAGATCGCCGATCGCGTAGACGCCGGCTGCGGTGGTGCGCTGCGCCCCGTCGACCTTGACGAGGCCGCTGCTCCCCTGTGCCCCGGATGGGGTGTCCAGCTCGACGCCGACGTCGGCCAGACCGAGCGCTTCGACGTCGGGCCCGCGGCCGGCGGCGATCACCAGGTAGTCGACCTCGGCCTGCTCGCCGCCGTAGGAGAAGCGCACGCGGTCGCTGTCGGCCTGCACGCCTTCGACGGCCGTGGACGTGTGGATGCCGATCCCCTGCCGCTTGAGGCCGCGTTCGACCAGCCGCGAGACGTCGGCGTCCTCGGTCGGCAGCACGCGATCGAGCATCTCGAGCAGCAGCACCTCGCTGCCCAATCGCGCGAACCCCGAGGCGATCTCGGCGCCCGAGGCGCCGGCCCCGACCACCGCCAGCCGGGCGGGCAGGGTCGGCCGTGCCCACGCCTCCTCTGTTCCAATCACGCGGTCGCCGAACGGCGTGCCCGGAAGCGCCCGCTTGACCGATCCTGTTGCGAGGATGAGCGTGGTCGCACCGAACAGCACGCCGGAAACCATCACACCCGCCCCCGCGCGCCCCCCATCCCCACCGTCGCCGGCGGACGCGTCTGCCGGCACGAGCGCGGCCTCGCCCTCGATCAGGTCGATGCCGTTCTTCTTGAACAGGCCGCCGACCCCCCCGGTCAGCGTCGAGACGACCTTCTCGCGCCGCGCCTGGACCGCGCCGTAGTCGACCTGCACGCCGCTGACGTTCAGGCCGTAGTCGCCGGCCTCGCGGATCTCTGAGAGCAGGTCGGCCGAGCGCAGCACCGCCTTGGCGGGGATGCAGGCGTAGTTCAGACAGCGCCCGCCGACCCTGTCCTTCTCGACCACGGCGGTCTTCATCCCCAGCTGCGCGGCGCGGATCGCGGCGACGTAGCCACCGGGCCCGGAGCCGATCACGATGCAGTCATACGCCCTGTCAGCCATTGCGCGGCGAGCCTATCGCACCCGCTTGTATGCGCCCCATGACCCTCACCAGCTTCCAAAACAACCACCCGCCAAGGCCGATGCTCAAGGCGCAAATGCCCGCCGCCGGCAGCGTTCTGGCCACCACCAGGGCAAGCGAGGTGACGAGGATCTGAAAGGCGAGCAAAGCCTCGAAGGCGAGCACCGCCCAGTAGCGGCGGCGGTACATGCCGGACGCGAGCGCGAGCAGGACGGCGGCGATGAACAGCCCGGCCGGCAGCGAGCCTCCGTGGCGGGAGAGGTCGTGGATCGAGAGCGCGCCGATCAGGACGGCGAGCGCGAGCGCTGCGGCGACGGCGACGGCGACGAGCAGAGCGCGCGGCCGCTCCCCCGGGCCGAGCGGCAGCAGCTGGGGCGGGCTAGCCGAGGCCATCGCCGCTGCAGTGGGGCCCCAGCTCGAGCGCCGCCCGCAGCGCCAGGGCCGCCCGCTGTGGCTCCTGCGCGTCGCAGATCGCGCGCAGCGCGCACACGCGCGAGGCGCCGGCGTCGAGAACCTCGGCGATGTTCTCCGAGTCGATGCCGCCGATCGCGAAGAAGGGCACGTGGGCTTGGGCCGAGGCGTAGGCGACCAGCTCGGCCCCGACGGGCGGGCGTCCGGGCTTGGTGGGCGTCGCGTGCACCGGGCCGACGCCGATGTAGTCGACGTAGGGAGAGCCGTCGGCCGTCGTGGCGAGGGCCGCGTCGATCTCCGAGGGGTAGTGCGTGGAGAGTCCGACGAGCATGTCCGGCCCGACGATCTCGCGGACCTTGTGCACGGGCATATCGTCCTGCCCGACGTGCACGCCGTCGGCGCGCACCCGCGCGGCGATCTCAGGCCGGTCGTTGACGATGAACAGGGCGCCGTGCGCGTCGCAGGCGTCGGCGGCGACGCCGGCGGCTTCGAGCAGGAAATCGTCCTCCAGCCGCTTCTCGCGCAGCTGCACGACGTCGACGCCACCCGCGATCGCCTCCTCGAGGAAGTCGGCGAGGTCGCGTTCGCCGGGCAGGCAGTCGCAGACGAGATACAGACGCGCGGCGGCCAGCCGCGCGCGCCGCTGCTGGCCGTCGGGGTCGGGGACGGGGCGCAGGTGGGACATGGGTGCTCAGTCTGACACCTGTTCGCGGCGCTGCCGGGCCGGGCCGGGATGTCTGACGGCGGGCACTCAGTGCCCTGCGCCTCTGCGCCAGCCTTCGCCGCTCTAGCATCAGAACTATGTCCTCCGGCAGCGATTCGACGCTTGACCTGGCGATCGTCGGCGGCGGCATCGTCGGCCTGTCCGTCGCCTGGCGCGCCGCCCAGAGCGGCCTGTCGGTGGCGGTGGTCGAGCGCGGCGAGCTGGGCGGCGGCGCGACGCACGTAGCCGCCGGCATGCTCGCCCCAGTGTCCGAGGTCGAGTTCGGCGAGGCCGGCCGGGGCGTGCTCGAGCTGGGCATGCGCTCGGCCGCGATGTGGCCGCAGTTCGCCGCCGAGCTGGAGCGCGCCGGCGAGGTCGAGGTCGGGCTGCGCCGCAGCGGAACGCTGGTCGTGGCGCGCGACGACGACGAGGCGCGCGAGCTGGAGCGCCAGCTCGAGTTCCGCGAGCAGCTTGGGTTGCGGGCTGTGCGCCTGCGCGCCAGCGAGGCGCGCGAGCGCGAGCCCGCGCTGGCGCCGACCGTGCGGCTGGCCCTGTATGCCCCCGACGACCACAGCGTCGATCCGCGCAGAGTGGTCGCCGCACTGTGGCGCGCGTGCGAGCGGGAGGGAGTGCGGCTGCGGCGGCACACGCCGGCGCTGGGCTTGGAGCTAGACGCCTCAGGCGAGCGCGTTCGCGGCGTTCGCGTGCAGGGCGAGTCTCAAACGCTGCCCGCGCGCGAGGTCCTCGTCGCCTGTGGCGCCTGGAGCGGCGCCCTGCCGGGCCTGCCCGAGGGTGCGGGTGTGAGCGTGCGCCCGGTCAAGGGCCAGGTCCTGCGCCTGCGCGACCCCACCGGGCCGGGTCTGCTGGAGGGCGTGGTGCGCTTCGAGGGCGGCTACCTGGTGCCGCGCGGCGACGGCCGCTACGTGCTCGGCGCGACCGTCGAAGAGCGCGGCTTTGAGCCGAACGCGACGGCGGGCGGCGTGTACGAGCTGCTGCACGACGCGCACGAGCTGGTGCCGGGGATCAGCGAGCTGCAGATCGAGGAGCTGGGAGTCGGCTACCGTCCCGGCACCCCGGACAACGTCCCGATCGTCGGCCGCGGCGCGCTCGACGGCCTGCTGTGGGCGACCGGCCACCACCGCAACGGGATCCTGCTCGCGCCGCTGACGGCCGAGCTGCTCGTGGGAGAGCTCGAGTGATCGTGCTCAACGGCGAGCGGCGCGAGCACGGCGCCGGCGAGGCGGTCGCGGCGCTTGTGCAGAGCCTGGGGTTGGGCGCGCAGCCCCGTGGGGTGGCCGTGGCGGTCGACGGCGAGGTCGTGCCGCGGGCCGCGTGGCAGACCTACGCGATCCCCGACGGCGCGCGCGTGGAGGTGCTCACCGCGATGCAGGGAGGATGATTGGGCGATGGCGAGCACGAGAACCGGCAGCGAGCCGCTGCGGATAGCGGGCCGCGAGCTCAGCTCGCGCCTGTTGCTGGGTACGGGAGGCTTCCCGTCGCTGGAGCTGTTGGCGGAGGCGATCAGAGCGTCCGGGAGCGAACTGGTGACGGTGGCGCTGCGGCGAGTCGATCCAAACGCCCAGGGCTCGTTGATCGACACGATCGATCGTGAGGGCGTCGAGGTGCTGCCGAACACCGCGGGCTGCTTCACCGCCCGCGACGCGGTGATCACCGCCAAGCTCGCGCGCGAGGCATTTGAGACCAATTGGGTCAAGCTGGAGGTGATCGGCGACGAGGACACGCTGCTGCCCGACGCCCCTGAGCTGCTGAAGGCGGCTGAGCAGCTGGTGGACGAAGGCTTCGTCGTGCTCCCGTATACGACGGACGACCCGGTGCTGGCGCGGCGCCTGGTAGACGTCGGCTGCGCCGCGGTGATGCCGCTGGGCGCACCGATCGGCAGCGGCATGGGCATCCGCAACCCGTACAACATCGCCCTGATCCGCGAGTCGGTCGAGGCGCCGGTCGTGCTAGACGCCGGCATCGGCACCGCCTCCGACGTGGCGCTGGCGATGGAGCTGGGGTGCGATGCGGTGATGGTGGCAAGCGCCATCTCGCGTGCGCAAGACCCGGTCGCGATGGCGGCGGCGATGCGGGCCGCCGTAGAGGCCGGGCGGCTGGCGCATGGCGCCGGTCGCATACCGCGCAAGACCTACGCCACCCCGTCGACGCCCGTGGCGGGAACGCCTGACTTCAGCTGACGACTTCGATCGTCCCGTTCATCGTCGCCGGGTGGTTGGTGCACTTGTAATGGATGATCCCCGGTTTGGTGACGGTGAAGCGGAACGAGTGACCTTCGCCGAAATTGCCGGAGGAGATCTTGCTGGGCGCGCCCGGTTCTGAGGTCACGTTGTGTTCGACGGGGTCTTCGTTGATCCATTCGATCGTGCTCCCCACCTTCACGCGCAGCGTGTCCGGTTCGATCGTGATCTCGTGGTATTTGATCTTCACCGTGCCGCTCTGGACCGCCGCGCTTGCGGGCGGGCTCGCGTAGTTGATCTTGCCGTTGTGGACGAGCCCTTCCTTCGGCTTGCCGGCCGTACCGGTGCTCGACGTGGCCTTCGACCCAGTCGCACTCGACCCGGCCGTGCTCGAACCGCCCGATTCGCTGGACCCGCAGCCAGTCGCGAGCAGCGCCGCGCAGACGAGTGCAGCCGTCGAGGCGAGCGCGTACGCGCCGCTGCACCCCTCCCGCCTAGACTGGCGGCCTATGCCTCGCCACCTCCTCACAGGCGCCGAGCTTAGCGCGAGCGAGCTCGACGCGCTGCTGGACCGCGCGATCGAGCTGAAGTCCGCGCCGCTGTCCTCGCGCGCGCTGGCAGGGCGCGGAGTCGCGTTGATCTTCGAGAAGCCCTCGACGCGCACGCGCCTCTCCTTCGAGATGGGCGTATATGAGCTGGGCGGCCACCCCGTGGTGCTGCGCTCCGGCGAGATGCAGCTCTCGCGCGGCGAGTCGCCACGCGACACGGCGATGGTGCTCTCGCGCCAGGTGACGGCCGTCGGTGTGCGCACCGGCCCGGACGCGGTGCTCGAGGAGCTGGCCGAGTACGCCGAGATTCCGGTCGTCAACATGCTGAGCGCCCTGCACCACCCGTGCCAGGCGCTCGCCGACCTGATGACCGTGCGCGAGGCGTTCTCCTCGCTTGCCGGAGTCCGGCTCGCCTACGTCGGCGACGGCACCAACGTGGCCCGCTCGCTGGCGATCCTCGGCTCGCTGGCGGGGATGGACGTGGCGATCGCCTCGCCGGAGGGCTACGAGCTCGCAGACGACCTGTCGCTGCCGCCCGGGGCGACGGGCTCGCTGACGCTCTACCGCCATCCGCAGGAGGCGGTCAAGGATGCTCGCGTGCTCTACACCGACGTGTGGGTGAGCATGGGCGAAGAGTCCACAGCCGATCAACGCCGCGCGGCGCTCGCGCCGTACCGCATCGATGACGCTCTGCTCGACCTGGCGTCCCCCGACGCGATCGCGCTGCACTGCCTGCCCGCACACCCGGGCGAGGAGATCAGCGCCGAGGTCCTATACGGCCCACGCCAGCGCATCTGGGACCAGGCCGAGAACCGCCGCCATGTGCAGAAGGCGCTGCTGGAGCTGCTGGTCGAGCCGGCGCCATGAGTGCGCCGGCGCAGAGCGGAGCGAAGCTCGCGGCCGAGGGCATCGACTCCGCGCTCGCAGGCGCCGCGCGCCCGCCACGCCCCGAGCTGGGCGCGGAGGTCGAGCTGACGATCGAGCGGCTCGCCCACGGCGGCGAGGGCGTGGCTCGCTACGGCGACGGCGGCTACGTCGTGTTCGTCGCGGGCGCGATCCCCGGCGACCGCGTTCGCGCGACGGTCGTCAAGCGCAAGCGCAGCTACGCCCATGCGCGCTCCGTAGAAGTCGTCCAGGCGAGCCCCGAGCGCATCCCCCCGACAGCGATGCATCCGGGGGTCGCGTGGCAAGTGCTCCCCTACGAGCGCCAGTTGCAGATCAAGCGCGAGCAGGTGGACGATGCGCTGCGGCGGATCGGCAAGCTCGACGGCTTCGAGCTGGAGGAGATCGTGCCGGCGGTGGCGCAGTGGCGCTACCGCAACAAGTTGGAGTACTCGTTCGGGCAGGACGGCGCCGACTCGCTTGTGTGTGGTTTTCACGCTCCCGGCGGCTGGAAGCGGGTCGATCCGATCGAGGACTGCCTGCTTGCGTCTGCGCTCGGCAACAGGGCGCGTGAGCTGGCGCTCGGCTGGGCGCGGAATAGGTGCTCGCCCACCCTGCGCGCTTGGGATCGCCATCGGGAGAGCGTCCATTCAGGCACACCGCTGCTGCGCAACCTCGTGGTGCGCGAAGGCCGCCACAGCGGCAAGCTCCAGATCAGGCTGGTCACCACCGACGGCGAGATCGATGTTCCCTCGCTGGCGGCGGCGCTGGTGGCCGATCTGGGCGAGGACGTCCTCAGCGGTGTGCTGTGGACGCGCTCCGCGGCGCTGGCGGAGACGACGATGGGCGGCGAGACCGAGCTCGTATGGGGCGAGGCCGAGCTGCCGGAGCGGCTGGGCGAGCTGAACCTGCGCATCTCCTCCGAAGCCTTCTTTCAGACCAATACGGAGATGGCGGAGGTCCTGTATGGGATCGTTGAGGAGTATGCAGCGCTGGCGGGCTGGGAGCGCGTCTACGACCTCTACTGCGGCATCGGCACGATCGCGCTCACGCTGGCGCCGCGCGCCGGCGAGGTATGGGGCGTCGAGCTGATCGAGCAGGCCGTAGCCGACGCGATCGCCGCCGCCCGGCGCAACGAGATCACGAACGCTCGCTTCTTTGCCGGCGACGCGCGCTTGGCGCTGCCGGAGCTGATCGAGCGCGCCGGCAGGCCGGACGTCGTCGTTGTAGACCCGCCGCGGGCCGGACTTTCCCAGAAGGTCGTGCGCCGGATACTCGACGCCTCGCCGAAGCGGATCGTCTACGTGTCCTGCAACCCGACGACGCTAGCGCCCAACGCCGCGCAGATGGTGGAGGCCGGCTGGCGGCTGGTCAAGGTGCGTCCGGTGGACATGTTCCCGCAGACGCCGCACATCGAGTGCGTGGCCTTGCTGGAGCGCCGGTAGGAGGGACCCGGATCGCTCCGGGTCTGCCGGCGCTCGGTAGGCTTCACGCCTCCATGCGCGCTGCCACCATCCGCGACCAGCAGGTCGTCGTCGAGGAGCATCCCGATCCCACGCCGGGCGCCGGTGAGGTGCTCGTGCGCGTGCGCGCTGCCGGGATCAACGGCGCCGACATGATGCAGCGCCGGGGCCTCTATCCGGCGCCACCCGGCTCGCCCGCCGACATC
Source organism: Solirubrobacteraceae bacterium (assembly GCA_035938935.1). Lineage (GTDB taxonomy): Bacteria > Actinomycetota > Thermoleophilia > Solirubrobacterales > Solirubrobacteraceae > Palsa-744. Next base: position 927 of record DASZGH010000019.1, on the reverse strand, counting down.
CCCGGGCTAGAGCTTGCGGGCGAAGTGGCCGGTCTCGGGTCGGGGGCCACGCGCTTCGCCGAGGGCGACCGCGTGATGACGATCGTCGGCGGGGGCGGTCAGGCCGAGCGTGCCGTAGTGCACGAGCGCCAGCTGATGCCGGTTTCGCAGTCGCTTGACTGGGCCCAGGCGGGAGGTCTGCCCGAGACGTTCACAACCGCCCACGACGCGATCTTCACCCAGGCCGGACTGCGTCCCGGCGAGCGTCTGCTCGTGCACGGCGGGGCCGGCGGCGTCGGCACGGCCGCGATCCAGCTCGGGCGCGCGGCCGGTGCACTGGTGACGGCCACCGTGCGCAACGAGGCGTCCCGTGCGACAGTGGCGGCACTGGGCGCCGAGGTCATCCCGCCTGAGGGGTTTGCCGAGCATGGACCGTTCGACGTCATCCTCGAGCTGGTCGGCGCACCCAACCTTGCCGACAACCTGACCGCGCTGGCGAGCGGCGGTCGCATCTGCGTGATCGGCGTGGCTGCCGGTGTGGTGGCCGAGCTGAACCTGCTCGCGCTGATGGGCAAGCGTGCGCGCATCCACGGCTCGACCCTGCGCGCCCGCCCGCTGGAGGAGAAGGCGCTCGCGGCGAGGGCCCTGGAGCGCGAAGTGTTGCCGCTGTTCGAGGCGCCCACGCCCGGCGGCGAGCCGGCCCTTACGGTGCCGGTCGCCGAGACCTTCCCACTGGAGGAGGTGGCAGCCGCCTACGACCGCTTCGCGGCCGGCGGCAAGCTCGGCAAGATCGTGCTGACGGTCTAATAGTGCTCCGTTAGATTGATCCTGGGGGTTGTAGGTAGAGGGTGTTGGGCGGCAGCCGTCGGTGACAGGTGGGGCATGTTCCCTGCCAGCAGGCCAGGAGCTGTTGTAGCTCCCTGGCGACCTCGAAGAGCGAGGTCAGGC
>DASZGH010000018.1:0-29580 GCA_035938935.1 Solirubrobacteraceae bacterium | reverse complement strand
TGCGAAACCAGAGCGGCGAGATTTTGCGTCAGGTCGCGGACGGGGAGACGATCCAAGTCACCAATCACGGCCAGGTCACTGCGCTGATCGTCCCACCGGGCACCGATACACTCGCGGACCTGGTATCGCGAGGGCAAGTGCGAGTGGCGCGACAGCCGACCTCCAGCTTGCGGTCGGTCGTCCGACGCAAGAGCACCGCCTCAAGCCAGGCTATCGTGGCCGACGTCCGCGGCCGCTGGTGACGATCGCCTACCTGGACACCTCAGCCGCCATGAAGCTCGTCCTCGACGAGCCACAATCCGACGCGCTGACCGCGGAGCTGGCCGCGCGGGACGACCGGCGGCTCGTCTCCTCATGGTTGCTGCACACTGAGATGCACTGCGCCGCAGGGCGCCACCCTCGAGACGTCGACCTCGACGCGGTGCGGACCGTACTCGATTCCGTGAACCTAATCGACCTCACACGCGGGGACCTGCTCGCAGCCGGCACCCACGTGCCGCTGCGATCCAACGACGCCATCCACCTCGCCGTCGCACTCAGGGTCGGTGCGGATGAGATCGTCACCTACGACGAGGAGCTTGTTGAGCGGGCGAGCGCTGCCGGCTTGCCCGTGCTGTCACCGGGAACCGGGATCGCATAAACCCCCCAAACTGGACGAACCCGTAGCAGATGACCATCCGCACGCTTTCCTGGCGGTTGTACCACGTGGTCCTTCCAATCGTCTTCCTACGGGCTTCCGGAAATGCCGCATAGCACGGAGCCGGCTGCCGAGCGCCAAGACGAGGTTGAGCGGCGTTCCGCCTCTGCCTGTGCTGCCTGTGCCCGTGGCCTGCGTGGCGAGCTGCGCCGCCCCGCGCCTGTGGTGCACCGTTCGCAACGCCTTCGCCCAGGTGGCTTCCAGCGGTGAAGGAGGGAGCGAACGATACGGTTCGCGAGGCGTCTGCTGCGCTCGTGCTGGCGAACGCCAGAGCTAGCGTGAGGGCGACCACCGTCCGTGCGGCGTTCTGGCATCTGGGGATGGTCGCGCGTTGTTTCGTGAACGAGCGCATCGCCGGCCTCAGCCTTTGCTCTTGTGCTTGTGCCTGGCGGGCACCTTGAACGTGACATAGTGACGTGTGAGAACCGTGCTGTGCCCTCCGGTCACATCGGTCGTCGTGAACTGGGCCGCCAACTTGTGGTGACTAGTGAGCAAGCGCCTGCCGGTCGCGTTCAGCGCGAGTTTTACGACTTGGCTCTTCCCGCCGGTGAGAGTAATCGCCATGCTTCCCACCGTCACGGTGCGCTTTAGGATCCTCAGGAGCGTCTTCTTCTTGGCGGAGACAGCGACCAGCTTGCCACCCTTCAAGGTCTCTGTGACCGTGAGCGAGAGCGTCAGTTCGCACGTCGCGCTCGAGGCGCCCACACAGGAGAGCAGCTCGCTGACCGTGCTCCCGCCGACGTTTACGCTCCCCACGGTCGTTGATCCCACAGGTGGTGGTGGTGGTGGTGGTGGTGGCGATGTCATGGTCGTCATCGAGCCACCACCGGTCGTTCCGCCACCTTTTGCGGCTTCTTGCACATTAACCGCTATGGCGAGAGATTCGGAATAAAGGAAGTTTGGATCGCCTTTGTATTTCCCGGCGACGCTATGCGGGTCCACTTCGGAATACGTCTCGCTGCACGTAGCGGTCGACGAGGCGATACCCTGCGTGAGCGGCTGCGCGAGGCATCCCGGTATGAGTGTGCCGTTGTCTGTGAACGTCACCGTACCCGACGGCACGTTTACACCCAGACTGTTCGGCGTCACGATCGCGGTGTAGGTTACCGTTTCGCCTATCACTGGTGAGGCATTTGAAACCTTCACGGTTGTTGTTGTGCCGCTCTTGCTCGATGCGCTCGGACAAGCGGTTTCGGTCGTTCCCACGGGTTTACTCGATTCGCCGTTGAATGTCGCATCGGCCGCCCAGGCAAAATTGCCGGTGGGGCATTCTTGCGGGATGGTCACGCTGTAAGTTTCCGTGCCACCCTTATCGTACGAGGCGCCCAAACCCAAAGTGAGTGCGGTGATGCTCGCGTAAGGTGCTCCGGGCACTGTCTCGATCAGCGGGATTTCGAAAGTGAGCGCCCGACCGTAGGGAGATGAATCGGGGAGATAGGTAGCGGACATCAGGATTTCGATGGCGGCAGGGCTAACCCCTTCTAGCCAAAAATAGATTTCTTCGTTGGAGCCAAAGTACGCTTGAAGAGTGGCTTGCTCTTCAACGAATTGACTACCGAACGCCATCCACATCGTGACTTTGCCGAGGGGACCCGCCAAAGAGCCTTTAGGACACTTTTCCGGTTCTCTGTTCTGCAGTACGCTCAACGGGCAGGTCGGAAAGCCCGCACTTGAGCCACCAACGCCGGCCGGGAGATGAACGGTCAGGCTTGTGAGGGGAGTAGGGTGGCCATAGTATTCGGTGCCGTTGATCGAGAATTCAGCGGTAAACGTGGCGCCTTCGCCTAGGTGGCTGCCAGCAGAGAAGGCGGGGACAAATGACACCGTTCTCGAGGCATTCGCTGTGCTGGCGCTACCGAGGGGTCAAGACCAGCGTCAAAACGCCTACCACGCGTGGGGTGGTCACTACTCGCCCGAACATGAGTGCGCGTTCTTTCGTGAAGGAGCGCAAATTGATCCTCAGCCTTTCGTCTTGTGTTTGCGGTTGGCGGGCGTCTTGAACGTCACGGTGCGGCGGGAGACGACCGTGCTATGCCCGCCGGTGATCTGTGTCGTCGTGAGTCGAGCCGCCAGCTTGTGGTGACTGGCGAGCAGGCGCTTGCCAGTCGCGTTCAACGCGACCTTCACGAGCTGGCTCTGACCGCCGGTGAGGGTGACGGTCGCGCTGCCCACCGTCACGGTGCGCTTCACGATCTTCGGCCGCTTCTTCGTCGAGGCCGAGACACCGACGACCTTACCGCCCTTCAATGTCTCTTTGACCGCAAGCGTAAGCGTCAGTTCGCATCTCGAGCTCGACACGCCCGCGCAGGAAACCTGCTCGCTGACCGTGCTCGCGCTGACCTTTACGTGTCCCACGCTCGGCGATCCGGTCGTGGGCGGTGGGAGCAACGGTGTCGTGTTGCTTGTGGTCGTAGTGGTGTTGGTCGCCGTGCCCGCCGCCGCCTCAGCGGCAGCTACCTGGGTGGGGCTGAACGTGAGTCCTGCACCCGGGGTGGTAGAGCCGGAGTGGAGCGTCGCGGTGGCGAGTTCCCCGTTGTGCAGGAACTCAACCTGGACGCTCGTGTTGGCGGAGTCGTTAGTCGTTGAGATTGTGCCGTCGCTGCCGTACGTCAGACCACCTGCACCGTTGCTCGCGGCCACCTGGCTGCCTCTACCAACGGTGAGCGCGACGTTGTTGCTCGTCGCGCTTATCGAACCGCCCTGCTCGTCCTCGGAGACGTTCAGGCCGTTCGCCGGCGCAGTCGAACTGAGCGTCATGTAGGTGTTCGCGCCCCGCACGTCGAGCGATGGAGAGGCCCCGTCGAGCGTAACCTGACCGGCGTCGCTCGGAAAGTCGACGATTTGCCCATCGTCACCCACAGTAGCGTTGGAGAGCATCGGCTCGACGTCGACGGGATTGCTCGCGCTGTCCGTCGCGCTGGAAAGCGTAGTGCCCGGCGCGAGGTCAACCAGCGATCCGGTACCAAGTCCGCCGTTTGCTGCGGGATAGAAGTTGAGGCCGCTCGGGTTGTACAGCGGCAGGATGGAGAGCAGTCCCAGCGTGTGCCCGGGCGCGCCGCTCATCGAGTAGTTGCCCTGGAAGTCGCCGTTGCTGTATGGCGCGTTGTAAGTCCATGAGAGGTCCGGGTTGACAACGATCGCGTAATGCTGATCCGGGAAGTTGTTGTCCCAGACATCGAGCTGAACCGCGCCGTCGGGCAGCGACTCCGCGCTATAGGCGAGGATCTCGTGCCCAATGCTCGGGTTGAACGTCTGTAGCGTGATCATCGCGAAGCCGTTGCCCGAGGGTGACGACAACATCCCGGACGGGTCGTAGTTGTTCGTGCCGTTTTGCATCACGTTCTGCAGCTGCGACTCGAACGCACCGAAGCCCGTGGTCGGATCGGCGTATGCGTAGTGCTGGAGCTGCAGGCTGGTTTGGACCTGTGTAGCGAGCTGAGAGGCCCAGTCGTCGGCGATCAGACTGAGGAACTGCTGGTTGAAGTTGAACGAGTTAGAGGGTGCGCCTGGGGCCGGGAGATTCATGCTAGCCGATGGCCCGGTACCCGCACTGCCGATGGTTCCGTTCTGAGCCTCACCCCATATAGGATCGCTGCGTCCCTCCAAGGGATTCGACAGCGCGTCAAGCCCACCGTCGAACCGCGCGCCGCTCAGCGCAAGCCCAAAGCAGAGTCCCCCGGATGCCCCGCCGTTCAGTTGCGAGATGAGGCTGGAGGTGTCTGCTCCGTTGCGGCCCCAGTCGCTGAATGTCTGGTTCAGGCCGGTCCACACCTGCGATGGCGACATCCCGGAAGGAATCTCAAAGTCGGTCACCCCCTGGTTCTGGAACGAGTAGCCGTAACCGGCCCCGGGCCACGGCCGGGATAGGCCGGAGATGCCTCCGGTCGAGCCCCCGCCGCCGCCAGTGACGTGGAACACGTAGCGCCCGAGCGCTGCATTGCCGTACGCGTTATTGATCAGGCCGGTCGTCGGGTTCGAGTCGAGAAATGCGCCGTTCTGGAGTGACCCGTTGAGCTGGAAGAAGTGATTCGGATTGCCATCCCCGTTCGAGAACCCGACGGCGGGCGCGGTGCCGCCGAACCCTCCGGTGCCGCCGCTCGCGTCACCGGTTTCCCACTGTATCTGTCCATAGTTGAAGACGATGTCAAAGTCCCCGGGCGCGACGTCGCCGCGTTCGACAAGGATCATCTGAAAGTCGTTTAGCTTGTCGTTGTGTTCGGCGTAGTAGCCGACGAACGGCCAATCGACACAGAAAGCCGGTCGCCCCTCAAACGTGGTGTTCCCGTAGGTCACGAGGCCAGACCCGCCCCCTCGAGTATCGACGTCTGCGAGGAACGGCGCGATGATCGGCGGAGTAGCGCTTGTAATTTCGAATGGCGTGTACGTGCTCAGCGGCTGGGTGAAGGTGACGTTGCCATTGTTGTTGACCCATAGGCTTGAATAGTCGTTGCCGAAGAAGTTGACGGTGAACGGTAGGGGGGCTTCATTGGTTGACCCGTCATCGTTTGCCGCGAGGGTGTTGGTGCCACAGTTCGGATCGTCTACCACGGCACCCGACCCGACGGCCGCTGCAATCGCCCGTGACTGCGCTCGGGTTGGCACGCTCGAGCGAGACGCAACCGTGGTATCAGGAAATACCTTGAAAACCCCAGACGTCGCACCAACCGAGGGCGACCCGCCCCCCGGGCCAGAAAGCGAGTTCCCGTTGGCGTAGCTCGCCGGCGCGGTCGCCGTTAGCAGTGCAAGCGCACTGGCGACACGTAGGGACTTTCTCAGCGGCAAGAGCGGTTTTATTCGCGGCATCCCCCGGTCAGGAATTGTCCAGGCATCAGACGGCAGTATTCTTGGTCAGAGTGACGGTACCCTGAACCACCTCGACTCTCCCTGGGAGCCTATGGTGGCGGCGTAGCAGGGCCTTGCCGATCTTGTTGTATTTGACGACGATCGTGTCCGTCGTGCCGCTTGGCAGATCGAATGTCGCGCTGCCAATGATCACCGTCTTCAGCCGTGCCTTACGCGACCTTGATTTCCTCCCATGCTTGGCCGTGAACGCCACAACACGACTGGCGACTATCTTCTCGGTAGTAGAGAGGGTTATGACGCCTGAGCACCCGCCAACACCCGAGCTACAGATGATGGTGACACGTGTGCCATGAATCGTCGCATGGACGGTTGAGATCGATAGACTCGACGGCGGAGGGGGAGGCGGAGGTGGTGGAGGTGGCGGCGGATACACAGCACGGCTATTGAACGGCGCCACGCCAACCTGGACGTCACCGCCCTGGTCAGTGATGACGCACTCTGTTTCGGTCGGGCAGGAAATCCCAGTGATTCCGCCGCTCGGGTTCAAGCTGGGCACCAGCACCCATCCCGCCTGGGCGGTCGCAGTCGGCTGGTTTGTGTACAGCACGTTGCCTGCACGGTCCACCGCCAAGCAGAGCGAAACGGTCGGGCACGAAATCCCGTCCACAGCACCCGCTCCGTTGGTGCCGGCCCCTGCGTCAACAGAGTTCAGCACTGTCCATCCATTGCCTGCTTGTACGTCAGCGAGCGGCTGGGTCGACTCAATGATGTTGCCGAGTGCGTCGGTGCCGAGACACAGCGATGTGCTGGGGCACGAGAGAGACGTTATCGCTGTCGGAAAGCCACCCGTTGTAGATGGGTCCGGGTGATAGCCCGGCTGGCTCCAGGTGGCTTCGCCGAGTTGGTTGCGAGCACTTGCAACGTTTGTGGAATACACCAGGTTGCCTTGCGAATCGGCAGCAAAGCAAACAGTTGGTTGGGCCGGCGTGCATGCGAGCGCGTCAGCTGCCTCGGTATTCTCTTCGGTATTTGGATTGCCGAATATCGCGGTAAGGGCGGCGTACGTCTGCCATGTTGGAGGCGAACTGAGTGCGTTGCTCGAGTACAGGACGTTGCCGTTGCTGTCGAAGGCCGCACAGAAGCTCAGAACGTCAGGGCAGGAGATGGCGGTGAACTGCCCACCATTGCCCTGAAAGCCGATCGGCGTCGGTGGCTTCCACGCCGAGGCGTACGCTGGACCGCTTCCGTTGGCGTTGGAGGAGACCAGATTGCCAGCGCTATCGAGCGCAATGCAGGTGGTGGAGCTCGTGCAGGTTACCGCGTTGAGCGATTGGCCAACGTCGACCGGGATCGGAGTTGTCCAGTCTGCCCGCGCCGCTGGCGGCTGGGACAAGCACAGGCCAACCATAGCTATACCGACCGCAACTGCGCTTGCGCCAGCGAAGCGGGGCACCGACTGACCATTCGATAGCTGGCGCGGCTTACGACGCACGCTGGTTTTCGCGGTCACGCTGCTGTCACCCCTTCCGCGCTGTTTGGTGATCGACCTTGCCTTCATACGCTCCCGCCTTTCGTCATCGCGTCGCGCGCCCTCCTGAACCGAGAGTCCAGGTCATCTGAATTACGGAACACCGCCGTTTATCGGAATCGGCGTGGGGCAGTATATAGGTGCCAGTCCTGTGGCGAAGTTCCCGCTATCTTCCGGTCGCTCATTGGTTGTCTCCCAACAGTCGGGCTGTCGCGACAGCCCGACTGGGGGCCGCTGTTGATCGCTGTATCTCTGGCGAGCGTACCGTCGCCGAACCAGCCAGCACGTTCCCCGTCCGCAACGTCACGCCGGCAGCCGTCACACGCAATTCGGCAGGTCTGTGGTGACGAGCGCCGGCAGCGACGGCACGATGCGCAACCGCATCGCTGATCGCACGACCGCGGTCCGAGGCCGCAAGGCCCGACACGACGGGCCAGCACAGCAGCAGGCCAAGCACGACCGCGGTAGTCACGTGCCTCGTACTCATCATGCGCGATCGCAGACCGAGCCTCATCAACAACGCCCCCTGATCATGTTGCTTATCTGTGCGTCAGCGGACTCGCGCAGCTTGGCTTGCGCGCTCGCCCCCCGAGTCGTCCATCCATAGTGGCCGGGAACTGTATAGAATGGCGACTGTTCTAGCTGTTCAAGCATGTAGACATGGGAGCACTCAGCCGGCTCGTCCCGGGATCGCGGACACAACGCCGCAGAGGGCAGACTTCTTCTGTCCAGTGATCGAGACGAGTCCATGGAGTGGCCCAGGCGGGTAGGTTGGATGACACGGCGGCGCTATTCTGGGCCAAGCACTCGCGTCGGCAAGAGTCGGGATGTGATGAGACCCCCGCCCGGCAGCGCGGAGATGGGAGCACTCGGCTACTCTGCCCGCGTGTCTGGAGCCACAGCAAGTCTTGCCGTTGGCATGGTTTCATGCCTGTCCGAGCAACTGCCGGTACATCATCTTCGTCTCGTGGCTGGGCTGGAGGCCGAGTTGCTCGTCGAGGAGGTGGGCGAGGGCGTCGTAGCGCTTGGTGACCGAGCTGCGTAGGCCGAGTGCGTGGTCGGCTTGGAGCGCCAGGCGCTAGCTCGGCTCGTGCAGGTGATCGAGGGCGATGGCTTGCTCGGCGGCTTGCAGCGCGCCGCGAGGGTCGCCGCCTGTGAGCCTGCTGGCGCCGACGCGCCCGAGGAGGTCCAGGAACGTCGCGTGCAGCCGGTGGATGTTGCCCTCTGCCCAGGGGTAGTCGCAGCCGGCGAGCGGCTGTCCGCGCCAGAGGGAGAGCCCCGCTTCGATCTATCACGCCGGCGAGAACCGGCTCGACCCACCGTGGCGCGTAGGCTCGGGCCCACGCACGCAGGAATAGCAAGCGAAGGGCAACGCCCAGTTTGCGGCATGGAGAACCCAACCGCAGCAAAGCCGCGCGCCCGGGCTCCGCGGGCGGCGCCCGGCTCCGGCGCCTCTCGCTGGAGCGTCAGCGAGTCCAGGCTTCCAGATACGGCAGCGGGTCGATCGGGTAGCCGCCCGCGGTGCGCCAGCCGCCGACCCAGACCTCGAAGTGCAGGTGCGGGCCGGTCGCATCGCCGGTCTGGCCGACTCGGCAGAGCTGCTGGCCGGCACGCACGCTCTGTTCCGGGCTGACCGCCACCGATCCCGCCTGGCAGTGGGCGTAGAAGAAGGCGAGCCCGTCGGTCGTCTGCTCGGCCACATACCAGCCTGCGCCGCCGGCCTGATTGTCGATCGTGATAATCGTCCCTGCCAGCGGCGCGACCACGCTCAGCCCTTCGCTGGCGAGCACGTCCTGACCCTGGTGAATGTGGCCGACGCGCCCGGCGCCGAAGCGGTTGGCGGCGTCGCCGAAGCTGTGCGGCCCACGCACGGGGAAGAACGCTCCGAGCGCGGCGGTCTGAGCCGGGCTGGGGACGCCGCTCGGTGCGGGCGCCGGCTTGGGCGCAGGTGGCTTGAGCACAGGTGGCTTGGGCGTGTGCCTGGGCGCCGGCTTGCGCCCGACCGGCTTCTTGACGGTGCGCGGCTTCGGTGAGACGGCGGCGTACGCAGTGCCGCCCGTACCGCGCGTGGAGGGCGCCACGACGGGCGCCGCGGTACCTCCGGGGTTGTCGAGCGCCTGCGCTGCGCTCGCCGGCCACGCCAGCCCGGCGAGCAGGATCGACGCCTTCGCGCCCTTTGTGGCAGCACACACGAACCCGTTGCGCATGCTCTCCTGATCGGCGCGATCGGGTGTGTCTCAAACGCCTGAATGGCGCCTTGCGGCGCGACGGGCGTCTGTCAGCCGGCTGCGACGAATTCGTCGACGAGCGCCGCGTACGTGCGCCGCAGCCCCTGGTCGATACCCATCGCAGCGCGCCATCGGAGCTCGCGCTCGGCCAACGAGCAGTCGAGGCAGGAGCGCCCCAGCTCCCCCGGGCGCAGGTCGCGCAGCTCGGGCTCGACGTCGGCGCCAGCCTCGTCGCGCAGCACCCGCCACAGCGTGGCCACGTCCGTCTCCACGCCGGTGGCGACGTTGAACGTGCCGCTGTGGCCGTTGGCGGCGATCAGCGCCGAGACGACGTCGCCGACGTAGATGTAGTCGCGTGTGGGGGTCCCGTGGCCGAACATCTTCGGCGCCCGGCCGCTGTGCAGGTGCTCGGAGAAGATCGCCACCACGCCGGCCTCACCGTGCGGGGACTGGCGCGGGCCGTAGACGTTGCCCAGACGGCAGACGGCGTGCGGCACGCCGGAGAACAGCGACCACGTTTTCACGTACGCCTCGCCGGCGAGCTTGGAGGCGCCGTAGGGCGCGAGCGGTGAGGGGATCGTGTCCTCGCCGGTGGGCATCGGCACGTCGTCGCCGTACAGCGCCCCGCCCGTCGAGGTAAACGAGACGGGCGCGCCCAGCTTGGTGGCCAGGTCGACCACGTTGAGCGTTCCCTGCACGTTTACAGCGCAGTCGCGCAGCGGGTCTGCGACCGACGCCGTGACCGACGCCTGCGCCGCCAGGTGGTAGACAGCGGCCGGCCGGACCTCGTCGAACACGCGCTCGAGCGCCGACCGGTCGACGATGTCGAGCTCGACCAGCCTCGCGGCAGCCGGCACCTTCGCCGCGCTGCCGGCCGAGAGGTCGTCGACCACGGTCACCTCGTGCCCCTGCGCGAGCAGCGCGTCGGCGACGTGCGAGCCGATGAAGCCGGCGCCGCCGGTGACGATCACGGGTGATGACATCGGGCGGAAGCTTAGCCGCGGGCGAGCAGGTAGCGATTCATCGTCGCCATCACCCGTCCAGTGATCGCGTCGGCGCGGCGGGCGACCTCGACGTCGATCTCCCCGCCGTCGCGCAGCTCTTGCACGTGGCGCATGACCGGGGCGATCACCTCGTCCTTGAGCCGCGAGGGATCGATGCCGTCCTCGATCGCCTGAGCGATCGCCTGCTCGGCCAGCTCGGCGTCGCCGAGGCGCATCGCGTCGGTGTAGATCTCGAGCGCGCCGGCCACCAGCGAGCTTGGATCGGAGCGCTCGCGCGCGCGCGCGTCCACGCCGGAGGTGTCCAGCACCTCCATGAAGGTCTGCAGCAGCACCGGGTCGAAGTGCTTGCCGGACTCGGCCAGCATCATCTCGCGCGCCTGCTCGACCGAGAAGGCGTCGCGGTAGACGCGGTGGCTGGTGAGCGCGTCGAAGACGTCGGCGATCGCGACGATCCGCCCCTCGATCGGGATCTTCTCGGCGGCCAGACCGCGCGGGTAGCCGCCACCGTCCCAGCGCTCGTGGTGGGAGAGCGCGATCGCGGCGCCCATGTCGAGGATCGAGGAGGAGGAGCCGCGCAGCAGGCGGTGGCCCTCCTCGGCGTGGGTCTCGACGATCGCCCGCTCCTCGGGCGTCAGCGAGCCGGGCTTGAGCAGGATCGCGTCCGGGATCGCCACCTTGCCGACGTCGTGCAGGGGGGCGGCGTGAGAGATGCGGCGGCAGAACTCGAGCGACATACCGACGGCACGCGCCAGCAGCGTCGAGAAGCGTCCGATGCGCTCGATGTGAGCGCCCGTGTCCTCGTCGCGGAACTCGACCGCCATCGACAGTCGCCGGACCGTCTCGGCCTGGGCGATCTCGAGCTCGGAGAGGGCGCGGCGAAGGTCATCCCCCCGCTCGTCGAGCTCTGCCTGTAGGGCGAGGCGACGGTGCTCGCCGAGCTTCCAGCCGGTGAGCAGCGCCAACAGCGCCAGCAGCAGCGCGCCAAGCGCGGTGAAGATCGGGCCGTCGGCAAGCAGCGCCCCGACGCCGGCGGTGGCCGCCGCGAACAGCAACAGACCGCGGCCAGGCGCTCGCCGCCGACGCCTCGACCCGTCCTGGCTGCCTGGGTCCCCGGTCTGCGCGACCGGATGCGCGGCGACGACGCCCTCATCGGGCGCTGAGCTGAGCAGCCCGAACAGGCGGCGCGAGGCCGGCTCGGCGGTCTCGGCGGTCTCCGGCGGCGGGTCGCTCACCAGGGCCTGCGCCAGCGACACCCCGGGCTGGGTGCTTCGTTGCAAGCCAACCCTCATGACTCCACGCACGAAACTGCTCTCCGTTCTTCCGGTGCTCGTCTATTCGACCGAAAAGACTGAGCGCTTGAGTGCGGTAATACCCGTATACGCGAATCGCTGCACATATTCACGGCGATCAGAAAGCCGCAAGCGAGCGAAGCACTACAGAGCGACAGCCACGTACTTCGTCTCTAGGTACTCCTCGATCCCCTCGAACCCCCCCTCGCGCCCGAAGCCGGACTGCTTGACGCCGCCGAAGGGGGCCGCCGGATTGGAGACGATGCCCTGGTTCAGGCCGACCATCCCAACCTCGAGCGCCTCACTGACGCGCAGCGCGCGCTGCATCTCGCGCGTGTACACGTAGGCGACAAGCCCGTACTCGGTGGCGTTGGCGGCGGCGATCGCTTCGGCCTCGTCTGCGAAGGTCGCGATCGGAGCGACCGGGCCGAAGATCTCCTCGCGCAGAGCGCGTGCGGACGCGGGCACATCGGCGATCACGGTCGGCGCGTAGAAATAACCGGCCCGCCCCGGGGCGGGGTCCGACACGTCCTCGCCGCCGGTGAGCAGGCGCCCGCCCTGCCGGAGGGCGTCCTGCACCAGTTCGCGCACGATCGCGCGCTGGCGCTCGTCGATCAGCGGGCCGACGTCGACGCCGGGCTCGGTGCCTCGACCCACCTTCAGGGAGGACATCCGCTCGGCCATGCGCCGGGCGAACTCGTCCGCCAGCGACTCGTGCACGTGGAAACGGTTGGCGGCCGTGCAGGCCTCACCGACGTTGCGCAGCTTCGCGGTCAGAGCGCCCTCGACGGCGGCGTCCAGATCGGCGTCCTCGAAGACGAGGAAGGGGGCGTTGCCGCCAAGCTCCATCGACACGCGCAGGATCTGCTCGGCGGACTGGGCGATCAGCTTGCGGCCGACCTCGGTCGAGCCGGTGAACGAGAGCTTGCGCGTGCGCGGGTCTCCCAGCAGCGGCTCGATCACAGCGCCGGAGCGGTGCGCCGTGATCACGTTGAGCACGCCGCCGGGCAGCCCGGCCCGCTCGAGGATCTTGGCGAGCGCGAGCATCGACAGCGGCGTCTGCTGCGCGGGCTTGACGACCATCGTGCAGCCGGCCGCGATCGCCGGCGCGATCTTGCGCGTGCCCATCGCGGTCGGGAAGTTCCATGGGGTGATGAACACGCACGGGCCTACCGGTTGACGCATCGTCAGGATCCGCCCCGAGCCCGTCGTGTTGGTCATGTAGCGGCCGTGTATCCGTACTGCCTCCTCGGAGAACCAGCGCAGGAACTCGGCGGCGTAGGCAATCTCGGCGCGCGATTCGGCGACCGGCTTTCCCATCTCGAGCGTCATCAGCAGCGCCAGCTCGTCTGCTCCCTCGCGAAGCAGCTCGTAGGCGCGGCGCAGGATCTCGCCGCGCTCGCGCGGAGCGCTTGCCTGCCAGCCGGCCTGTGCGGCATCGGCTGCGGCCAGCGCCGCCAGGGCGTCCTCAGGGGTGGCGTCGGGAACCTCGGCGAAGGTCTGGCCGGTGGCCGGGTCCTCGATGCCGAGCGTGCCGCCACCCCTCGCCGCGCGCCACTCACCGCCGATGTACAGGGCGCGCGGCGCGCGCTCCAGCGCCGCCTGCTCACCTGCGCCCCTCAGGGCGTCTGCGCTTGCCATTTCAACGCTCCTCTCGGCTGCGGGATTCATGCCTGGACTGCTTGCGTCCGATCCAGGTTAGGTGCAATCTCCCGTCAAGCGCACCACCCTCCTCGCGCTCGCGACGCTCCTGGTCGCGACGGCGCCAGCCTCCGCCAACACGCTCGTGATCGCCGGCGCCGGCGACGGGCACGGCGTCGGCATGAGCCAGGACGGGGCGCTCGGCTACGCCCAGCACGGGTGGTCCTATCGGGCGATCCTCGCGCACTACTACCGGCACACCGCGATCGGCCAGGCGCCACCGCGGACGGTGGTGCGGGTGCTGGAGGGCAACAGGGTCAAGCGCGTCCCGCTCGAGACCTACGTGCGCGGGGTCGTCTCCGCGGAGGTGTCGGCGAGCTGGCCGATGGCGGCGCTGCAGGCGCAGGCGGTGGCCAGCAGGACATACGCGATCACTGCGCACGTGGGCGGGTCGCGCTTTGACGTGTATGCGGACACGCGCTCGCAGATGTACCTCGGCAAAGCGGCCGAAACCCCCAGCACGAACGCGGCAGTGGCAGCGACCGCCGGGCAGATAGTCACCTACGCCGGCAAGCCTGCCATCACCTACTTCTATGCCGACTCCGGCGGACACACCGAGAGCGTGCAGTACGGCTTCCCCGGGTCCACGCCCGAGCCGTGGCTCATCGGCGTCGCCGACCCCTACGACGCAGGCGCGCAGCACCGCTGGAGCGTGAGCATGACTTTCGCCGCCGCCTCCTCGCGCCTGAGCGGCCTCGTGGCGGGATCGTTTCGCGGCATCGAGGTGACGCGCCGCGGCAGCTCGCCGCGAATCGTTTCCGCCTACGTGCTCGGATCCAAGGGCAATACGCTCGTGAGCGGTGCGGAACTGGCGGCGCGACTCGGGCTCGACTCGACCTGGGCCGAATTCAGTGTGCGCGGCGCGAAATCGACACCGCCACCGAGCGATACCGGAGGAGTAGCCGCCGGATAAGCCCTAAGGTGGCGCGGATGCCCGCGCCGCTGCTGATCGCCGACGTGCCCTGGCTGCTGTACCGCTCCTTCCACGGCCTGCCCAAATCGATCAAGGGGGCAGACGGCGAGCCGGTGAACGCGCTGCTCGGCACCGTCAATGCGCTGCTGGCCGCCGTCGAGGCCAAGGCGGCGCGCGCCGTGGTCGCCTGCTTCGGCGCCGAGGACGCCGCCTACCGCAAGCGGCTGTACCCGCCCTATCACGCCCACCGCGAGCCGATGCCGGGCGAGCTGGCTCATCAGTGGGAGCGCGCTCCGGCGCTGCTGGCGAGCCTCGGCTGGAGCATCGCCGACGCGGGCCAGCTGGAGGCCGACGACGCGATCGGCGCCCATGCGCGTGCAGAGTCGAGCGCGGGTGGGCGAGCTCTGCTGCTGACCGCCGACCGCGACCTCTACCAGGCGGTGGACGGGCGCGTGGCGGTGCTGGACATGAGCAAGCGCGGCGTGTTCGAGCTGGGGCCCGAGCAGGTACGCGAGCGCTATGGGGTGGAGCCGGCGCTGGTGCCCGACTTCATCGCGCTGCGCGGCGACCCCTCCGACGGTCTGCCGGGCGCCCCCGGCATCGGCGCGAAGACTGCGGCCGCGCTGCTGCGAGAGCACGGCACGCTCGAGGACCTGCTGGCCCTCGCCGCGCGCCAGTGCGAAGAGGCCGGCTTCGGCGAGCTGCGCCGCCGCACGGCGGAGACGCTGCACGAGCACGACGAACTGTTGCGCACGTTCAAGCGCGTGGCGACACTCGTGGAGATCGAGGTCGAGCGCCCGAAAGACGCGCCAACCGACTTCGCCGCCGGCGCGGACGCTGCGCGCGAGCTGGGGATGAGACGACTGGCCGAGCGACTCGAAGCTATGGCGTGAACTTGATCGTGATCACGTCTCCGTCGCGCATCGCGTAGTCGCGCCCCTCGAGTCGCAGCGTCCCGCGCTCGCGTGCGCCCGCGTAGCCGACCGCGTCCACCAACTCCTTCCAGCCGACGACCTCGGCGCGCACGAACCCCTTCTGGATGTCGGTGTGGATCTGGCCGGCGGCGTGCCAGGCGGTCAGCCCGTCGCGCAGGTGCCAGGACTGCGCCGGCTTGCCCTCGCCGGCCGTGAAGAAGGCGATCAGGCGCAGCAGCGAGAAGGCGCCGTGGACGATCCGCTGCAGCGAGGATTCGCCGGGTGGGTGGGCCATCAATTCTTCCCGCATCAGCGCGGCTTCTTCCTCCTCCAGCTCGGCCAGCTCGGCCTCGATCCGCGAGGAGATCGCCACCGCCCCGGCTCCCTCGGCGGCCGCGTGATCGGCGACTGCGGCGGGCACGTCCTCTGAGCCCTCGTCGACGTTGGCCACGAACAGCACCGGCTTGGCGGTCAGCGCACCGAGGTCGCGCAGCGCGTGTGGGGCCTCTTCGGGCGCAGGCACCCCGCGTGCGGGACGGCCGGATTGCAGCGCGGCGATCACCTGGCGCAGCCATGCCTCCTCGGCGAGTGCGGCTCTCTCACCCCCGCGGGCCTGCTTGGCCACGCGCTCGACGCGCCGCTCGGCCTGCTCGAGGTCGGCGAGCACCAGCTCGGTCTCGATCGTCTCGATGTCGGCGAGCGGGTCGACGCGCCCCTCGGGGTGGACGACCCCCTCGTCGGTGTGCGCGCGCACGACGTGCACGATCGCGTCGGTCTCGCGGATGTTGGCCAGGAACTTGTTGCCGAGCCCCTCGCCTTTGTGCGCGCCGGCGACCAGGCCGGCGATGTCGTGGAAGTCGATCGTGTCCCAGACGATCTCCGAGGCCCCCACGGTCTGAGCGACCTGCACGAGCCGCTCGTCGTGGACGGGCACGACCGCGACGTTGGGCTCGATCGTCGTGAAGGGATAGTTGGCCGCCTCGGCCCCTGCCTTCGTCAGCGCATTGAACAGCGATGACTTGCCGGCGTTGGGCAGCCCGACGATGCCGATGCGCGTGCTCAAACGATCGCCCCCGCCTGCTTGAAGTCCTTGCTCAGGCCCCCGTTCAGCGTGGCGGCGGCCTGCCCGTCCACGCCGGGCCACGGGGCGAAGGCGGCCGCGATCGCGGTCCCCATCAGCGCGCCGGCCGCGACGTCGGATGGATAGTGGACGCCCAGATACAGCCGTGAGAGGGCCATCGCGCTCGCCAGCAGATACAGGGGCGCAGCCGGCAGGCCGGCGCGGCTGTAGGCCAGCGCCGCGGCGAACGAGGTCGAGGCATGGGCGCTGGGAAAGCTGTACTGCGTAGGCGTGCCGGCCAGCGGCGGCAGGCCGTCCAGTTGCGGCCGGCGGCGTCTGACGAGGAGCTTACACGCGGTGTTCAGGCCGTATGTGGCCATGACGAGGCCGGTGGCGCGCCGGCGGCGCGCCCGCCCCTCCCCCTCCTCGAGCCGCGAGGAGGAAGCGCCGAGCGCGATCCAGATTGCGGCATGCTCGCCGAGCAGCGAGAAGCGCCGCACAGCCCGCTCGCGCGCGGGCGTGTGGGCGCGCGTGCGCGCGAGCCGCAGCAGCCGCTCGTCCGGCGACATCGCTCAGGCGCCGAAGCCCACGCGCTGGTCGCCTTCGTCCAGGCGGACGTAGACGACCTGGCCGAGGTAGATCCGCACCGGCCCGTCTTCGGTTTCCAGCTCGTGCCAGCCGCCGTCGCCGAGCGCCCGGTACAGAGTCTCCAGCTGATCGTCGGTGACGCGCAGAGTCAGCACCTGCCCCCCTTGGAAGCCGACGCTCACGCGCCTGTGATGGAGCGGCATCACCCCCCCTCTCGCTGGGCGGTGGGACCGGACGCGACGACGGGGCCGAGCATCAGTGCTTCGCCACGGGCTGGACGAGCTCGGTGAGCACCCTGCCGGTGCCCTTGGGCTCGAGGAAGGCGACGAGCGCGCCGCGGATGCCGACGCGCGGCGCCTTGTCGATCAGGGGTTGCCCCGCCCGGTCAAGCGCCGCCAGGGTCGCCGCGATGTCGGACACCTGGTAGGCCACGTGGTGCAGGCCGGGACCGCGCTTGGCGAGAAACTTGCCGACGGGCGTGTCCTCGCCCAGCGGCGCCAGCAGCTCGACGTGGTTCTCGCCGACGTCTAGCAGGACCGCCTCGACCCCCTGGTCGGGCACGATCTCGCGATGGGCTACGTCCATCGCGAAGACGTCGCGGTAGAGCGCCAGCGACTCCTCCACGTCCTGCACGGCCACGCCGATGTGATCGATGCGGGTGAACACGGTCACTGAGTCTATTCGGGTGAAAGCACGGCCGACGTTCAGGCGCCGGGCGGCTCGCCTTACTCGGCGGCAGGCGGCCGCTCGACCGGCATCGCCGCCACGACGCGCAACCCGACGCCCGGCCGGCGTTCCAGGCGCGGCACGCCACTCATGATCCGCTCGATCGCGTCGCGGTCGAGCACCTCGCTGGCGAGCAGCTCGCCCGCCAGCGCGTCCAGCTGCCGGCGATGCGCGGAGATCATCCGCCGCGCGGCGCGGCGCGCCTCCTCGATCAGCTCCTTGCGCTCCTCGTCGCGCAGGCGCAGCGTGGTCTCCGACAGCCGTACGTCCCCGTCTGGGGTGCGCCCAACGCCGGCTGAGCCCATCGCGTAGTCGTGCACCATCGAGTGCGCGATGTCAGCCACGCGCTTGAGGTCGTCGGAGGCCCCGGTGGTGATCGCGCCGAACACGACCTGCTCGGCCACGCGCCCGCCGAGCAGCACGGTCATGTAGTCGAGCAGCTCCTCGCGCGTCTTCAGGTAGCGGTCCTCGGCGGGCAGGTTGAGCGTGTAGCCGAGCGCGCGCCCACGAGGGACGATCGAGATGCGGTGGACGCGGTCGACCGAGGGCAGCAGCTCGCCGCACAGCGCGTGACCGGCCTCGTGGTAGGCGACGACTCGCTTCTCCTGGTCATTGAGGACCCGGTGGGACTGCACCCCGGCGATCACGCGCTCCAGCGCTTGATCGAAGTCGCTGCCCGTGATGCTCCCCGCGCCGCGCCGCGCCGCGAAGATGGCGGCCTCGTTGCAGATGTTGGCCAGGTCGGCGCCGGTCAGCCCGCTTGTCTGCGCCGCCACGAGGCCAAGGTCGACATCTGCGAGCGGCTTGTCGCGCGTGTGCACGCCGAGCACGCCGCGCCGCCCCTTCACGTCGGGCGGAGTGACGAAGATCTGGCGGTCGAAGCGCCCCGGTCGCAGCAGCGCCGGGTCGAGCTTCTCCAGCAGATTCGAAGCGGCGATCACGACCAGCCGCCCGGTGGTCGAGAAGCCGTCCATCTCGACCAGCAGCTGATTGAGCGTCTGGTCCTTCTCGCCGGAGAAGTCCATGCCGCGGCGACCGCCGACGGCGTCGAGCTCGTCGATGAAGATGATCGCCGGCTCGTGCTTGCGCGCGATCGCGAACAGCCGCCGGATGCGCGCCGCGCCGAGCCCCGCGAACATCTCCACGAAGGCGGCGGCAGATTGCGCGAAGAACTGCGCCCCGGACTCGTGCGCGACGGCCTTGGCCAAAAGCGTCTTTCCCGTGCCCGGAGGCCCGTGCAGGAGGATCCCCTTGGGAACCTTCGCGCCGAGCTTCTGAAAGCGCGCGGGATCGCGCAGGAACTCGACGATCTCCTGCAGCTCGGCCTTGGCCTCGTCGACGCCGGCGATGTCCTCCCACGCCACCGACTGCGAGGAGTCGGGCTTGATCTGCTGCGGCTTGACCCGCGGCATCACTTTCAGCGTGCGCCACATCAGATAGATGAGCGCGCAGAAGAACAGGATCATCACGACGCTGGACCACTGGTAGGCCCATTCCTGGATGTCCTGCACGAACGATGTCGCCGGCGGCGTCACATCCAAGCAACGCGCTCAGCCGAGCAGTTCTAGCGCCAGGTCGCGGTAGCACTCGGTCGCGTAGGCGAGGTCGCGCAAGTCGATGCGCTCGTCGGGCGCGTGGACCAGCGCCTGGGTGTCGAGCAGCGACTGGTGGCGCTGCGGGAAGAAGCCGTAGGCGACGCAGTCGGGAAAGGCGGCGCGGAAGTGGCGCGAGTCGGTGAAGCCGGGCATAATCGTCGGCACGACGCGGGCCTCGGGGTCGCGCCGCGCGACCCACTCGCCGAGCGCGTCCATCAGCGGCGAGCGAAGCGGCGAACGATTGCCCGTGACCCGCTCGGTGAAGGCGATCCCCAGCCCGTCGATCCCGCCCAGCACCTGCTCGATCGCCGCGCGCGTCTCGGCCTCGCCCAGGCCGGGCGGAACGCGGCAATCCACGCGCAGCTGCGCGCGCGAGGGGATCACGTTGATCTTCTCCGAAGCCGAGGCCTTCGTCGGCGCGAAGGTGACGCCGAACATTGGCTCGAACCTCGTCAGCAGACGCGGGTCGCGCTCGCCCAGCCGCGCGAGCGCGGCGGCAGGGTCGGAATCGTCCTCGCCGATGGCGCGAAGCAGCGCCAGCGGCTCTGCCGTCGGCGCCAGCTCCGGCTGGCGCGTGGCAAAACGCTCGAGCACGGGCGCCAGCTTCAGCAGCGCGTTCTCGCCGACCTTGGGCATCGAGGCGTGGCCGGCCGCGCCGGTCGTCGTGACGGTGAAGCGGAACACCCCCTTCTCCGCGCAGCAGATGGGGTAGTAGCGCTGGCCGCCCAGCTCGAAGTGCGGCCCGCCCCCCTCGTTGATGAGCATGTCGCAGCGCACCTTCTCGGGATGGTTCTCGCAGAGCCACTTGGCCCCCAGCTCGCCCCCAGTCTCCTCGTCCACGACAGCGACGACGAGCAGCTCCCCGCGCGCCGGCCGCCAGCCGTCGCGAGCCAGCGAGACCGCGGCTGCGACCTCGGCGGCGACCTGCGACTTCATGTCCAGCGCCCCGCGCCCCCACACGCAGCCGTCGGCGATCTCGCCCGACCAGGGGTCGCGCGTCCACTCGCTCGCGTCGGCGAGCACGGTGTCGACGTGCCCGAGGTAGCAGAGGGTGGGGCCGTCCCCCTCGCCGCGCAGCCGCGCCACCAGGTTAGGCCGCTCCAGCTTGGCGGCGAGCAGCTCGCACTCGAAGCCGGCCCCAGCGAGCAGGTCGCGCAGGTGCTCGATCGCCGCGCGCTCGCGACCGGGCGGGTTGACGGTGTCGAAGCGGATCAGCCGCTGAAGGAGCCGCGTTGCGTCGTCCACGCGTCCGATCGTACGGGACCCGGCAGGCAGGGACGCGCAGCCAGCAGCTCGCGCGTATATGGATGCTGAGGCCGCTGCAGCACGTCGGCCGCGCTGCCCATCTCCACGATCTCGCCCGCGTGCATCACCGCGATCCGGTCCGCCGTCGCTTCGACGGCGCCGAGGTCGTGGGAGACGACCACGTAGGCGCAGCCGAGCTCGGCCTGTAGCTCGTCGAGCAGTTCGATCACGCCGCGCCGCAGTGAGGCATCGAGCGAGGACACGGGCTCATCGAGCAATACAAGCCGTGGCTCGCCGGCAAGCGCCCGGGCGATCCCCACGCGTTGTCGCTGCCCGCCGGAGAGCTCGTGCGGGTAGCGCTCGGCCAGGGACGCGTCGAGTCCGACTCGCTCGGCCAGGCGGATCGCCTCGGCGCGGACGTGGTGGCGCGCATACGCGTGCGCGCGAAGAGCACGCTCCAGCGTGGCTCCCACGCACCGGCGCGGGTTCAGCGACGCCTGCGGGTCCTGGAAGACCATCCCGAGCCTTCCCTCGAAGCAGACCGTGCCCGCGCTCGGCTTGACCAGCCCGGCGACCGTGCGCAGCAGCGTCGTCTTGCCGCAGCCGGACTCGCCGACGATCGCCAGCGTCTCGCCGGCGCCGACCGACAGCGACACTCCGGCGACCGCTTGGATCGGCGCGGAGCGCCGGCCGTGCATGCGGTACTCGACGCGCAGACCGTCGAGCTCGAGCACAGGTGCGCCGTCCGTGCGCGTGCGCGTTCGGCGTGGCGCCGGCGCGAGCGCGTCCAGCAGCCGCCGCGTGTAGGGCTCGGTCGGCGCGTCGAAGATCTGAGCGGTGCTCCCCTGCTCGACGATGCGCCCGTCCTGCATCACGGCGATGCGATCGGCGATGTCGGCGACGATGCCGAAATCGTGCGTGATCAGCGCGATGCCGAGATCCTCCTCGGCTCGGAGCTGCTTGAGCTCCGCCAGGATCTGTGCCTGCACGGTCACGTCCAGCGCCGTCGTCGGCTCGTCGGCGAGCAAGAGCGGCGCCCCCAGCGACAGCGCCATCGCGATCATCACGCGCTGGCGCATCCCGCCGGAGAGCTCGTGCGGGTAGGCACGCACGCGCTCACAGGCCAGCGGAATCCCGACGCGCTCCATCAGCTCACCGGCACGCGCCAGCGCCTGCGCCTTGGAGACGAGCGGTTCGTGCGCGCGGATCTGCTCGGCGATCTGATCGCCGACGCGGTGCACGGGATTGAGCGAGGACTGGGGGTCCTGGAAGACCATCGCCATGCGCCTACCCCTTATCCGGCGCAGGCGCGCGGCGTCCATCCCGATCAACTCCTCGCCCTGCAGGCGAGCGCTGCCGGAGATCGTCGTGGTCGGCCCGCGCGTGAGCCCCATCAGCGTCATCGCGCACACCGACTTGCCCGACCCGGACTCGCCGACGATCGCCAGCGCCTCGCCGCGCTGCAGCTGCAGGCAGACGCCGTCGACCGCCCGCACGGCGCCGTCGCGGATTGCGAAGGAGACGCTGAGGTCGCGGACGTCCAGCAACGCGGTGGCGCTCGCCGCGCCCGCCACGATCGGCATGCCTGGGCGTACGCCGGCGCCGGTCTCGCCCGGGCGCGGGCCGCGGAAGGGTTGCACTCCGTCGGGGTGTGACCCAATGTCGATCACGACAGCCTCACCCGCGGGTCGAGCACCGCATAGAGCACGTCGACGAGCGCGCCGATCACGACCACCGCCGCGGCGACGAGCATCGTGATCACCATCACCGGAGGCACGTCCAGTCGCTCGATCGACTGCGCCGCGTACTGGCCGACGCCGCCGAGGTCGAACACCGACTCGACCAGGATCGCGCCGCCGCCGATCACCCAGGCGAAATCGAGACCCCACAGCGTGACGATGCCGGCGAGCGAGTTGCGCAGCACGTGGCGGATGAGCACGCGCCGCTCGGACAGGCCCTTGGCGCGGGCGGTGCGCACGTAGTCTTCGCTCATCACGTCGAGCAGGTTGGCGCGCAGTACGCGCGAGTAGACGCCGATCGAGACGACCGACAGCGCGATCCAAGGCATCAGCATGTGCGTGAACCAGCCCCAGGGATCGCTCGTCAAGGGCACGTAGCCGCCGAGCGGCAGCACCCCCCACTTGTAGCCGAGCCAGTAGAGCATGATCGCGCCGAGGAAGAACACGGGCATCGAGATCCCGGTGAGCGCGACGGCGCTGAGCAGACGGTCCAGCCAACGACCGGCGTGCACCGCGCTGAGCAGCCCGAACAGCACCCCGAACACCAACCACAACACGCCGGCGCCGAGCGCCAAAGAGATCGTCGGCGGCAGGTCGCGGACGATCTCCTGCTCGACATCGATCTGCTGCGAGTAGGAGATGACGCTGCCGTCGAGGATCTTTTCGATCGTGCGCTCGTACTGGACGTAGATCGGCTGGTCGAACCCCCACTGCTTGCGCACGTCGGCGACCTGCTGAGGCGTGGCCAGCCGCCCGGCCATGCGCACGGCCGGATCGCCGTCGGGGATCGCCTGGAAGATCAGGAACGTCAGCACCGTGATCGCGAACAGCACGGCGACCAGCGAGGCCAGCCGCCGCGCGATGAAGCGCGCCAGGGGAGAGCGCACGAGCGCCGGCACGGGGAGCGAGAGCCGGGCGGGGGCGGGGACGCTTGCCATCTAGCGACTGCCTTCGAGCTCGCGCGGCGTCGATGCGCTTCTCATCACAGCCTCCCCCGCCGATTGCCGATCAATACCCCATTCGGGGCACGCAGCGAGATCGACAATCGGCCAGCCGCGCGCGGGTCGAGCGCGTCGCGGACGCCGTCGGCGAAGACGTTGATCGAGAGCACCGTCAGCACCAGCATCAGCCCGGGCACGAGCACGAGGTGGATCGCGCCCGGGATCAGGCGGATGCCGTCGGCGATCATCGTGCCCCACGAGGGGTTGGGATCCTGCACGCCGGCGCCAAGGTAGGAGAGCCCGGCCTCGAGCAGGATCGCGTTGGCGACGATCAGCGGGACGAAGACGACGATCGTGGAGGCGAGGTTGGGCAGGATCTCGCCGGCCATGATCCGCACGGGGCCGTGGCCTTCCACGCGGGCGGCGTCGACGAACTCGCGCTCGCGCAGCGACAGCGCCTGCGCGCGCAACGGCTTGGCCACGTAGGGGAAGAACACGATCCCGATCACGAAGGCGGGGATGAAGAGCGAGCCGCTGTGCAGCGTGAACAGCCCGAGGTCGAGCCCGCCGACCGCCAGCGCCACCCCGAGCGCCACCCCGAGCAGCACGGCGGGATACGCCCACACGACGTCGAACACCCGCGAGAGCAGGCCGTCGAGCGGCCCGCGCATGTAGCCGGCGATCGTGCCGAGAGCGACCGCCAGCAGCATCGTCAGAAGCGTCGCGATCGCCGCGATCTCCAGCGAATTGCGCCCGCCGTAGAGCAGCCGCACGGCGACGTCGCGCCCGTTGGAGTCGGCGCCGAGGAAGAAGCGCGCTTTCCAGGTCGGCCCAATCGGCACCCCGGTGGGAGAGACGACATCGACCTGCTTGCCGTCCACTATCACCGTGTCGGTGATGTGGTTGGCGTTCGGCCCGGTGTGAGCGACGTCGTTGGCATACACCGGCGCGAGCAGGCACAGCAAGACGATCGCCACGAACAGCGCCCCGAAGCCCAGCGTCCAGCGATTGTGCGCGAGCAGCCTCATGCGACCTGCCTCATGCGATCTTCATCGCCCCGCGCGCGGACCGACTTTAGGCGCGCAGGGACCAACCAGTAGAGATGGGACGCGTCAGCGTCGCTGACGCGTCTTTCTCCTACTTCAGTTCGAGCGTGCTCCAGTCGTTCCCGTACACCGGGTGGAACACCGCGGCGGCGAAGTTCACCCGTTCTGAGAAGAACTTCGGTACCTCGTCGTAGCCGAACGCGACCATGTACGCGTGCTGGGCTGTGTACTGGTCGAGCGCCTGCCAGCGACCCACTATCGACGACAGCTGCGAGGAGGGCACCGGGCCGAGCGCGGCGATTTCGGCCTGGATGTGCGGGTCGTTGACCTGCGAGAGGTTGTGGTTTTCGGTCGGGAGGATCGATTTGGCGTCGAGCAGCTGGTAGAAGTCGACCGGGTTGGGGAAGTCCTGGCTAAAGGACAGCCAGCCGGTCTGAGCCTTGTTCGAGAGGTTGCCGACGGTCGCGATGTACTGCGCGTCGGCGACGATCTTCACGCTCGCTTTCAGCCCGATTTCATTCAGCACGCCCGCGTAGTAGTCGACGAATTCCTTGTGCGGTGCGCGCGCGCCGCCCCAGACCGTCACGGCCGTGCCTGCCATCCCCGACTGCCGCACGAGTTCCCTGGCCTTGGCCAGGTTCGGCGCACCTTCGGGGCTCCCGTACGGGCAGGACGCCGTCGGGTGGCCGGGCATGCCCGTCGGCAGGAAGTAGCAGGCGGGTTCGAGCATGCCGCTGTCCAGCCGCTGCAGCGCGCGGCGGTCGAGCGCGTACTCGACGGCCTGGCGCAGCTTTTCGCTCGAGAACGGCTTTTCTTTGACGTTCAGGAAGAAGTACTCGCCCGAGACAGTCGGCTCCTTGGCGTAGCGCGACGCCGCCTGCGACTGCACCTGGGCGAGCAGCGTCGGCGGGATAGTGTCGTTGTAGTCGAACACGTCGGCCTGGTTTGAGAGCACCTGCTCGGCCTCGGTCTGATTGTTGGCGATGATCTGCACGTTGACATCGACCTTGCCGGCAGGAACGCCCGGGATCGTCGACGCGGTGAAGTGGGGGTTGCGCACGAGCGAGAACGACTTGTTCGGGACGACCTTGGCGATCTCGTAGGGACCGACGCCGGGCGGCGGTTCGTTCGGCAGCGCCTTCATCGGGGTCGTGCTTGGCACGAGCCCGGCGGCCGGGAAGGCGAGCACGTTCAGGAACGGGCCGTAGGGTTCTTTCAGGTCGACCGCGATCGTGCCGGTGACGTCATCGGCGTGGATGCCCGAGATCGAGGCGGCCTTGCCCTTGTCGAAGGCTTCGCCGCCGACGATGTTTTCGGTCAGGAAGCTCTTGTTGCCCCAGCCGAGCTTGATCGCGCGCTCGATCGTGTGGGTGAAGTCCGACGCCTTTACAGGCGTGCCGTTCGAGTAGACGAGGCCCGTGCGCAGCTTGAAGGTGTAGGTCTTGCCGCCGTTTGAGACGGTGGGCAGCGCTTCGGCCACGCCCGCGATCAGCTTGGTGCCGGCTTCGCCGGTGGCGTGGGCGTAGGTGACCAGGCCCGTGTAGGTGATCCAGGTGGCCTCGTAGGACTGGGTGAGCGCGCCAAGGCCGGGGTCGAGCGAGTCGGGCGGCGTGCCCATCAGGACGGTGACGGTGCCGCCGGTTTTGCTCGTGGACGAGCTGCCGCAAGCCGCCACGCCGAGCGTGAGGACAAGCGAGGCAGCGAGGAGGAGTCTCGTAATGTGTGTCACGGGATAAAGGAAGAGGGGCCCGGCTCGCCGGCCTTCCGCCGGTTGCGCCACCCTCTCGATGCATATTTCGACTCCCTTGTCGGCAACCCTTCACGAAACTTGAAGCATTCAAATGACATTGGACGCGCCGGATACGACAACACAGCTACCGGTGGCCCCCTCCGGGGCCGCCGCTGAGCTGGTCGCCGAGGTGGCGCGGGTGCAGCCGCTGTGGGCGCTGCTGCGGGTGCAGGACCGCGCGCGCTACATGCTCGGCATGGCCCAGGCCGTGATCGACGAGTTCGACGACCTGCGCGAGGCGATCGCCGCCGAGCAGCGGCGCCCGCGCACGGAGGTGGCGGTGCTCGAGCTGCTGGCGGCGATCGACGCCCTGAAGTGGATCGGCCGCGAGGGCGGGGCCGTGCTCGGCGAGCGGCGGGTGGCGGTGCACCGCTCGCTGGCGCCGACCAAGCGCGCCCGCGTCGCGTATGAGCCCTACGGCGTCGTCGGCGTGATCGGCGCCGGCAGCGCCGCGTTCGTGCAGCCGCTCGGGCAGATCGCCGGCGCGCTACTGGCCGGCAACGGCGTCGTCTTCAAGCCGGCGCTGCGCGCGGCCGAGACAGGCCGGCGGATCGCGCGCGTGTGTGCGCGCGCGGGATTGCCGGAGGGGCTGGTGCGGATCCTCGACGGCGGCGCCGAGGCCGGCCTGGAGCTGGCGCGCGCGCCGATCGGCAAGCTGCTGTTCACCGGCTCGCCGCGGATCGGCCGCGAAGTGGCGCAGGCGTGCGTGGCGCGCGAGGTCGAGGTGACGGTCGAGCTGGGCGGCAAGGACGCGATGATCGTGCTCGCCGACGCAAACGTGGAGCGGGCGGCGGCGGCGGCACTGTGGGCGGGATGCGCCGGAGCCGGGCAGGCGCGCGGGTCGGTGGAGCGCGTGTACGTCGCGCCCGAGGTCGCCGAGCGGTTCGTGGCCGCGCTTACGGCGCGGGCGCGGGCGCTGCGCGTGGGCGACCCGGGCGTCGACCCGCTGGCGCAGATCGGGCCGCTCTCCTCGCGGCGGCGCCTGGCGCACGTGGACGAGCTGGTGGGAGAGGCGGTCGCGCAGGGCGCGACGCTTCACTGCGGCGAACCGTTGGATGATCGTCTGTACGCGCCCGCGGTGCTCACCGGCGTCACGCACGAGATGCGGGTCATGCGCGAGCAGGTCGGCGGGCCGGTGCTGGCGGTGATGAGCTTCGAGTCGGTCTCGCAGGCGATCGCGCTCGCCAACGACAGCGCGTTCGGGTTGGGCGCTTCGGTGTGGAGCGCGGACCGCTACCGCGCGCTGCGGATCGCGCGGCTGATCGACGCCGGGATGGTGTGGGTCAACGACCACCTCCCCGGCCCGACGATCTCGCGCGGCCCGTGGGGCGCGGCGGCCGGCAGCGGGCTGGGCAAGACGCTCGGCGAAGCAGGGCTGAAGGCGTGCGCGCAGGAGAAGCTGATCGCCTGGGAGCTCTCGGGGTCGCGCGGGATGTGGTGGGGACCGTACGACGAGCTCAGCGCGCGGGCCGCCCGCACGGCGGCGAAGCTGCGCTCCACACGCGAGGCCGACCGCGAACGCGCCTGGCGCGAGGGCGCGCTGGCGCTGGCGCGCGTCGGCGCGAGGGCGCTGGCGCGGCGATGACGCGAGCGCTCGGGACGATCGGCCGGTGGATGCCAGACCGATCGGAGATCGACGGGATCCCCGATCGGCAGCACACGAGCGCAGGCGTACTGGTGGTACGTCGAGCATCGGGGGTGGCGACTGGCGCCGCCGGACGGTCGTCCCGGGGTCCTAACCTGTAGCCATGCCCGCCCAGGCCTATGCAGGCAAGGAGTGCGTGTGTCAGCTCCGCAAGGGGATCTGCGACCAGAGCTGCGTGCGCGACATGCTCGACACGCCCTTCTACATCGCCTGCCTGAATCTTTCAGGCCCGCCCGCCCGTCGCTGCCTTGTCGTGGGCGGCGGCGAGGTGGGCCTGGAGAAGGTCGAGGGGCTGCTCGCCTGCGACGGCGAGGTAACGCTGATCGCTCCCGAGGCAGAGGCCGCGCTCGAACGTTACGCGGCCGAGGGCTCGATTCGCTGGGAGCGACGCGCCTATGCCGGCCCGCAGGATCTGGAGGGCGTGTTCATCGCGATCGCCGCCACGGACGACACCGACGTCAACATCGCCGTCTACGAGGACGCCGAGCGCCGGGCGATGCTCGTCAACGTCGTCGACGTGCCGCCGTTGTGCAACTTCATCCTGCCCGCAATCGTGCGCACGGGCCCGCTGGCGATCGCGATCTCCACCGCCGGCGCGTCGCCGGCGCTGGCCAAGCGGATGAAGCGCGAGATCGCCGCCACCTACGGCGAGCCGTACGCGCGCCTGGCGATCCTGCTCAACGACGCCCGCGGCTGGGCCAAGGGGACGCTGCCCACTTATCAAGGCCGCAAGCAGTTCTTCGAGGGGATCGTCAACGGCGACCCCGATCCGATGGAGCTGCTGCGCGAGGGGCGCGAGACTGAGGTGCGCGAGCTGATCGCGCGAGCGCAGGCCGAGCAGGAGCGGGCGCTGGCAGCTGCCTGACACGCACGTTCCGTACATCGCCGACCGCGCGTGCCGTCCCGTTCGGCAGCCATTGTCGGATGAGAGTGCGTGAAGGTGCGCGATGTGATCAAGCTGATCGAACGAGACGGCTGGCGGTACGAGCGTCAACGCGGCAGCCATCGCATCTATCGCCGCGACTCCGAGCGAGGGACAGTTACCGTGGCCGGCGCGCGTGGAAGCGACCTGCGCGCAGGTACACTTGCGAGCATCCTCAGGCAAGCAGGTATGAAGGGAGCCGATCGTGACTGAGTACGTTGTCATCTACGAGCAAGGCCCCACCGGTTGGAGCGCATACTGCCCTGACCTGCCCGGCCTAGGGGTTGCCGGCTCGAACCGAGAGGAAACAGAGCAGCTGATCCGCGAAGGGATAGAGCTGCACATCGAGAGTCTGCGCGAGCACGGCGAACCGGTGCCGGCGCCGACGCAGACGGTCGGCGTAGTAGCCACCGCGTCGGTATAGCCATTGCGCTGTAGCAACTAGGGTTGCGGCGTGATCGAGCTGAGCGGGCTCGTCCGCCGCTACGGCGAACGCGAGGCCTTGGGCAACGTGTCGCTGTTACTGGCGACAGGCCAGACGCTGGTCGTGTTCGGCCCCAACGGCGCCGGCAAGACGACGCTGCTGCGCGTGCTGGCGACGCTCTTGCGTCCGCACGCCGGCGAGGTGCGCGTGCTCGGCGAGTGCCTGCCAAGCGATGCCTGGCGCGTGCGCGGGCGTGTCGGGCTGCTTGCCCACGAGCCGCTGATGTACCGCGAGCTGAGCGCACGCGAGAACCTGCGCTATCACGCGCGCCTGCACGGCGTGGGCTATGAGCGCGTCGAGGAGCGGCTGCGCGCGGTGGCGATGAGCGACCGCGCTGAGGAGCCCGTCAGAACCCTCTCGCGCGGGATGGTGCAGCGCGTGGCGGTCGCGCGCGCGACGCTGCACGACCCGGAGCTGCTGCTGCTCGACGAGCCCTACGCCAACCTCGATCCGGCGGCGATCGAGCTGGTCGAGCCCTTGATTGGGGGCGCGAACGAGCGCACCCGCGTTCTCACCAGCCACGACCCCGAGCGCGGCCTGGCGGAGGCCGACGTGGTGCTCGGGCTGCGCGGCGGGCGCGTCGCGCTGCTCGGGGACGCCGGCGGTGTGGACGCGGGGGACATCGCGGAGCTGTACCGGTGAGCGATCCAACCATTTCGGGGAAGACATCGCCGCATGCGGCGATGTCCCCGACGGTGCATGCACCGTCGGGCCGACCCGCGC
>DASZGH010000017.1:0-2827 GCA_035938935.1 Solirubrobacteraceae bacterium | reverse complement strand
TTCATCAACGCCTATCTGATCGCGGTCACCGCGTTCGCTAAGGCCGGAATGAACTCGACCGCTCGGCAGGCCGCCGAGATCCTCGGCGTGGAGGCGGAGCACCGCGCGCTCGCGCGATTCGCCCAGAACAAGCTCCCGGACAACCTCGGCTTCGAGGTCTACAAGATCAAGAAGATCGGCGGGATCATCGGCGCGCTGGAGGCCGCCGGCGTCGGGTTCGGCAAGCAGGGCAAGGGTCCGGGCGCGTTCTACACGTACAAGAAGCCGTCGTCGAGCGTCCTGGGAACGCTGAGCAGCAACACGCCGGCCTAGCACGAGCCTCTCGACTGCTAGGCGGAGCCAGACCAGCTCCCGGTCTTGGTCTGGTTCCGCCCGGCGGCTGAGATGCTGCTCGCAGAAGTCGAGGATGGTGGCCTCGTTCCTCCTGTCCGTATCGACACCCCGGTGGACGGCCGACCGGGGACCTGCCCGGGGGGTTGCCCGGACGCGAACGGGCGCAACCGGGGCCAGGCTTCCAGTCACACCAGCATTCCGCCACTCCAAAAAGCAGGAGCGCTATGCCCTCGGAAACGAATGCCTCGCCATTGAGGCTCAATCGCGTTTCGCCCTCACTCCGTCGAGTCGTGCTCGACAACCCGGTCGTCGTTCTCGAGCGTCGTGACGACCTAACGGATCTGCAGAGCGAACTTCTGAACCCATCACGGTGACCGGTCGCGCGCTTGACGGTCGTCCCGATCGAGGGCGGCCCTCCACATCGTCTGGACGCGCCGCGAGGAGGTCAACCGCGCGCGTCTCCGCTTCCACGCCGACGCCACAGCTGCCACGCGCTCAAGCACCAGACAAGTACCCAGTGACGACGATGGAAAAGCCCGTCGAACCGTCCGGCCGGGTGATTGACCGCACGGCAGCCGAGCGCGCCGCTGCTGATCTCCTGAGTGCGCTCGGCGCAGACGTCGCTCATGAGGGGCTGCGCCAGACCCCGCGTCGCATGGTCGACGCCTACGCGGAGCTGCTGACCCCGCGCCCGTTCCGCGCGACGACGTTTCCCAACGACGACGGCTACGACGAGCTCGTGCTCGTGCGCTCGAT
Organism: Solirubrobacteraceae bacterium; assembly: GCA_035938935.1. Lineage (GTDB taxonomy): Bacteria > Actinomycetota > Thermoleophilia > Solirubrobacterales > Solirubrobacteraceae > Palsa-744. Next base: position 1,738 of record DASZGH010000017.1, on the reverse strand, counting down.
CCCGTTTCACTCGTTGTGCATGCATCACATGCTGCCGTTCTACGGCACCGCTCACGTCGGGTACCTGCCCGGGGAGCGGATCGTCGGGCTCTCCAAGCTCGGGCGTGTCGTTGAGCTGTTCGCGCGGGACCTGCAGGTCCAGGAGCGGCTGACAACCCAGATCGCCGGCTGGGTCCAGGAGCACCTCAACCCCAAGGGCGTCGGCGTAGTCCTCGAAGCCGAGCACCTGTGCATGTCATTGCGCGGGGTACAGAAATTCGGCGCGACGACCGTCACCTCGTCGCTTCATGGCTTGGTGCGCGACGACCCGCGGACCCGACAGGAATTCCTGACCCTCACCACGAGGAGCGACAGATGAGCGCGTCAGCCCGAACTTTCGCAGTGATCGGCGCCAGCCTGGCGGGGGCCAAGGCGGCGCAGGAACTGCGCGACCAGGGCTTCGACGGTCGCGTCGTGCTGATCGGCGACGAGCAAGAGCTTCCTTATGAGCGCCCGCCGCTGAGCAAGGAGTACCTCCGTGGCGAACAGCCGCGAGAGCAGGCGCGAGTCCACGTACAAGGCTTCTATGAGGCGCACGACATCGAGCTGAGGACGGGCGTGACCGTCACCGCGATCGACCCGGCCGAGAAGCTCATCCATACGTGCGGCGAGAGCCCGATTGGCTACGAGCGGCTGCTGATCGCCACGGGCGGTGAGCCGCGTCGGCTCGAGATCGCCGGCGGTGACCTCGACGGCGTTCACTACCTCCGCTCGCTCGCGGATTGCGACGCGCTGCGACAGCGCCTCGCAACCGGCGGCAAGGCGGTCGTCATCGGCGCGGGTTGGATCGGCGCCGAGTTTGCCGCCTCGGCTCGCCAGAGCGGCCTCGAGGTCACGGTGATCGAGCCGGCGGCGGCACCCCTCGAGCGAGTGCTCGGCACCGAGCTCGGGAGCTTCTACCGCCGCGTTCACGAGAGCCACGGCGTTGACATGCGGATGCAGACCGGCGTCGAGGCGTTCGAGGGGACGGACTCGGTTACAGCAGTGCGGACCAGCGACGGGGAGACGATCGCCTGCGACTTCGTGGTCGTTGGCGTCGGCGTAGTGCCCCGCACGCAGCTTGCCACTACCGCCGGGGCACGGATCGACAACGGGATCGTGGTCAACCACCAGCTCCGGAGCACCGTGCCCGGAGTCTTTGCCGCCGGGGATGTCGCCAACGCCTGGCACCCCTTCTACAAGCGCAACATCCGCGTCGAGCAGTGGGCCAACGCGCTCAACCAGGGGCCGGCCGCGGCCCGCGCGATGCTCGACCAGGAAGTCTCCTACGACCGGATCCCGTACGTCTTCTCCGACCAGTTCGAGATCGGTATGGAGTACAGCGGCTACGCGACCGAGTGGGACGAGGTCGTCTATCGCGGCGCGGTCGACGACGGGGAGTTCATCGCCTTCTGGCTCAAGGACCAGCGGGTGATCGCGGGTATGAACGTCAACGTCTGGGACGTCAACGAAGCGGTCCAGGCACTGATTCGCTCACGACAGCAGGTCGACGCGGCCGCGCTCCGTGACAACGACACTCCACTCGCCAAACTCATCGACCAGCGCGTGTCGGCCAACCTGTAGCCGGAGCGGCGAAGTCTAACCGGAATCACTCGCATGGCCGTCGACGAAAAGCCCACTTGCAACACGTACCGACGGTTGGTCGCGCTGTTGACTGAACGCGGCACGCAGTTCGAGCGAATCGACGTCCTGCGCCAGC
>DASZGH010000016.1:0-3014 GCA_035938935.1 Solirubrobacteraceae bacterium | reverse complement strand
GGCAAGAAGCCGATCACGATCTGGCCGTCGTCGGTGAAGGCGGAGTTCGCATCGCTCTTGCCGTTGATGACCTTGATGACCAGGTGACCCGAGCTCGGCTTGATGTTCGCTCCGGCCTGCGGCGGCGGGCACGTCCAGTTGTAAGGCTGCTGCGGCCCGAAGCCGTCGTAAAAGCCCGGCGCCACCATCCACGCCGCGATCAGATATCCCGTCGCCGCCGCGACGAGAATCGCGGGTCGTTTCACAGCGTCACGTCGGCGATGACATGCGCGATCACCGGCGCGACCAGGTCCTTCAAGGCCCATCGCCACAACGCGAGCAGCAAGCCGGCGGCCGCGACGGCGCCGAGGAATGCAGGTGGGTGCGAAAGCGCATGGGCCAGCGTCCACACGAGCGTCGAGCCGAGCACCGCGACTGGCGCGCCGCCCATTTCCTCCAGCGCCGCATACAGCGCGCCCCGGAATGCCACCTCCTCCCCAATCGAGACGGCGACAGCGGCCAGCGCCAGCCCCGCGGGCAACAGTGGCGCCGCGCCCGGCCGCACCGCGGCCGGCAGAAGCAAGACAGCGCCCAGCGCGAATCCGCCGAGCACGCGAAGGCCCAGCCGCGACGTGCCCAGGCCGAGCCTTTCGGCCGGCCACCCCAGCGCCACGAGCATCAGCGCCGCGCCGCCCAGGGCGAGCGCGGGCAGCACGAGCTCCGGCGTGCGCATGAGCAGCACCCTCGACCACTCGACCACGAGCACAAATGCGCCTGTCAGGCCGGCACGAGCGGCCGGACGCCAGCGAAGAGCGGAGATCACCGCTCGATTATCGGAGAGCTAGATCGTCGAGGCCGGTCCCGGGGTTGGGTGAGGATCGAGAAGGACGGGCGCCCGCGGCGCCTGCGCGAAATCGAAGTCGGAGGCGAGGTTGCCGAGCTGTGAGGCCTTTTCGCGAACGTCCGGACGCGAGTCAGGCCGGCCGTCGCTGATCGGGTCCAGGCGCTGGCCGCCGACGAAGACGTCCTCGATGAACTTGGCGTAAGCGTCGTGGCTCAGGATCTGGTGGTCGATGTAGCCGCGGCGCGCGTAGGGGCTGATCACGATCCCCGGCACCCGCAGCCCGTACCCGGCGCTGTCGACCGAGGGCGGAACGACGTGGTCGTAGAAGCCACCCCAGTCGTCCCACGTCAGAAAGATCGCGGTCGACGACCAGTCGGAGCTGCTCATCACCGCGTTGATCAGGGTCGTGACGTACGCCTGCCCCACCGACACGAGCCCGGGCGGGTGCTCGCTCACCGCACCGTTGGGCGTGACCCAGCTGACGGCCGGAAGCGCGCCGGCCTTCGCGTCGGCGTAGAAGTGGTCGATGGTCTGGACGTTCGAGACCTGGCCGTCATTGCGCACGTCGGTGAACCCGGGCAGCGGGTTCCAGATGTCCGGGGTGCCTACGCGCTGCTGCTTTGCCGGGCAGGTCGCAGCGTCGTCCTCACAATCGGGCGTCGTGCCCTCGGCCACGTAGTACTTCCATGTGATGTCGTGCTTGTAGAGCAGGTAGGTCAGAGAGGTCCACGCGAAGTTGCGCGCGGCCTGGTTGTCACCGTTGATCTTGCCCGCGCTCGCGCCGATGCTGTCGCCGGGCGCATCGATGTTGCTCATGCAGCTCATCGGGTCCGCAGCTTGGGAGCACTTCGCCGACCACTCCGACACCAGGTACAGATGCTCGGGAAAGCTCCATGACGCGTTCGGTTGAAACATCTGGTCCTGCAGAGTGAAGTCGCCGGCGTAGGTCCAGTAGTTCGGGATGTCGCGCGCGTCCTTGTACCCCATCACGTCTGTGTTGACGGAGTTGGTGCAGTTCGGATCGACGGCTTCGACGCAGCCCTTGCGTCCACCCTCGGCCTGGCCGATGAAACCATTCATCATGCCGCCGTTGATGTCAGCCGACGCGCTGCTGCTCCCATGAGGTCCACCGCCGTTCCTGTCGGTGGCGTCGTGGTAGGGCTTGACGCAGCCGCCATTCGCCGGGTCGGGCGAGCAGACCGTGAACTGACCGCTTTGCCGGGGCAAGCCGTCAGCTCCGGGGTAGAGCCCGAAGTATTCGTCGAAGCTTCGGTTCTCCTGCATGATCACGACGATGTGCTTGATCTTCTGCAGCCCGGTGCCGCTGGTCGTCGGTGACGGGGACTGCAGGGCGCCGGGCTGATTCGCACATGAGACGAGCAACAGCGCGGCAAGCAGCACATAAGCCACACGCGGCATGTTGCGAAGCCTATGCGGGCGGCTCCGCGAATCTATCGGCGATTCGTCAAAACTATGTCAGCCGAACCGGCGCCGAATAGACGTTGAACCGCTCGCCGCGCAGAAAGCCGATCAGCGTCTGGTTGAACTCGCGGGCCAGCGCGACGGCCAGGCTCGACGGAGCTCCCACCGCCGCCAGCACAGCGATGCCGGCGTTGATCGATTTCTGCACGATCTCGTAGCCTGCGCGACCACTCACCACGAGCACGGCGTCGCGCAGGGGCAGCCGCCCGTCGAGCAGCATGCGGCCCACGACCTTGTCGACCGCGTTGTGGCGTCCAACGTCCTCGCGCACGCAGACAGGCTCACCGCCCGGCGTGAAGAGCCCCGCAGCGTGGAGACCTCCGGTGCGGTCGAAGACGCCCTGACCCGAGCGCAGCCGCTCGACCAGCGACGGCAGCAGGCCCGGATCGACGGACGGACCTGAGGGCAGAACCGCGAGGTCGCGGCGTAGATCCTCGATCAGCACCGCGCCGCAGACGCCACACGCCGAGCTCGCGAGCATCGACCGCTCCGGCCTCCGCCGCGGCGCGCGCGCGAGGTGCACGTCCACCTGATTCGACTCGACGATCGATGCATCGACGCGCACAGAGGTCGAGGTCTCGCCCGACTCCGCGCTGATGCGCACATCTCTGACGTCGTCGAGGGAGCGCACGATGCCTTCGGCGTGGAGCAGGCCAAGCGCCAGCTCCAGGTCCTCGCCGGGGGTTCGCATCACGACCGACAGCTCCTG
>DASZGH010000015.1:0-12205 GCA_035938935.1 Solirubrobacteraceae bacterium | reverse complement strand
GATCGGGCTCGACGACGTGCACGCGAGCGACGAGCAGATGCTCGGCGAGATCGGGGAAGGCTTCAAGATCGCGATGACGTCACTCGACTCCGGCCGTTACAGCGTCGCCGCGGGGTGCGTCGGGATCTGCCAGGGGTGCGTCGAGGAGTCGGTCAAATACGCCAAGGAGCGCGAGCAGTTCGGCCGGACGATCGCGAGCTTCCAGCTCGTACAGGCGATGATCGCCGACATGGTGCTGAAGACCGACGCCTCGCGCATGCTCGTGTGGCGGGCAGGCTTCCTCAAGGACAAGGGGCGGCCGAACACGCTGGAGACGAGCGTCGCCAAGCTGCACGCCACCGAGGCGGCGGTCGAGTGCTCGAACACCGCGATCCAGGTCCACGGCGGTGCCGGCTATGTCGACGACCACCCGGTCGAGCGCTACTTCCGCGACGTGCGCGTCACCACCCTCTACGAGGGCACCTCGCAGATCCAGAAGCTGATCATCGGACGCGCGATGACGGGGATCAACGCGCTCGTGCCGGCCTGAGCCGTTGAGTGTCCACCCGCGGGCGTGGACCTCTTAAACGAGTCAGTAGTCTGCCCGCTGCGATGAATGGCGATGCGCCACAGACCATCGGCGTTGTAGGCGCCGGCACGATGGGCGCCGGCATCGCCCAGCTCGCCTGCCGCAGCGGCGCGCGCACACTCCTGCACGACCCCTTTCCCGAGGCCCTGCAACGTGGCGCCGGCAGCGTCACGGCCGGGCTGCGCAAGGAAGCCGGCAAGGGCAAGCTCAGCGACGAGCAGGCGAGCGCCGCCGCCGGGCGACTGGAGCTAGTCGACACACTCGACACACTCGCGCCCTGCGACCTGGTGATCGAGGCCGCGCCCGAGCGTCTCGACGTCAAGCACGAGCTATACGCGCGGCTCTCTCAGATCGTCTCGCCCGACTGCGTGCTCGCCAGCAACACATCCTCACTTCCGATCACCGCGATCGCTGCCGGCGCCACGCACCCCGAGCGCGTGGTCGGCATGCACTTCTTCAACCCGGCGCCGATCATGCGCCTGCTCGAGGTGATCGCCGGCGTCCTCTCCGACGAGCGCTCGCTCACCCTGGCCCACGCCACCGGCGAAGCGATGGGCAAGGACGTGATCCGCGCCGCCGACGGGCCCGGCTTCATCGTCAACCGCTGCAACCGGCCGTTCGGGCTGGAGGCGCTGCGGCTGCTCGCCGAGCGGATCGCCGACGTCGAGACGATCGATCGGGTGGTGCGCATGGGCGGCGGCTTCAAGATGGGGCCGTTCGAGCTGAGCGACCTCGTCGGTGTGGACACCGGATTCGACGTGTCCAAGAGCTTCTACGAGCTGAGCTTCGGCGAGCCGCGCTGGCGTCCCTCGCCGATCCAGGCCTCGCGCGTGGCGGCCGGGCTGCATGGGCGCAAGAGCGGGCGCGGCTACTACGACTACTCGGGCGAGGGGGCCTACCGCCCCGAGGACCCGGAGCCACCCGTGGGCCTTGCCCCCGTCGAGGACGAGACGGTCGTCGTGATCGGTGGCGAGAACGCGCTCGCCGAGCAGTTGCGCCTGAGCGCACGCGCCGCCGGCTTCGACGTCCACTCACCCGCGGAGCCGCAGACCGAGCTGCCGGCGCTGATCGTGGAATGCGGCGAGACGCGACTGACCCACCCCATTCGCGGCGGGCTGAGGCTGGTGTTGTGCGACCGCGGGTCGCTCGCCACCCTCGACCCCGGCGGCCCGGCGGTCGGCTTTCACGCACTGCCTCCGTTCGGCTCCTGCCGACTGGTCGAGCTTACGCGCAGCAACAGCTCCTCTCCAGCCGCCGCCGCACGCGTGGAGCGCTTCTTCGCCGCGCTGGGAAAGCACGTCGAGTGGGTCGGTGACGCTCCGGGGCTCGTGCTCGGACGAATCGTCTGCCAGGTAATCAACGAGTCGGCCTTCGCGCTCGGCGAAGGCGTCGGCTCGGCGCAGGACATCGACACCGGCATGGTGCTGGGCCTGGCCCATCCGCGCGGGCCGCTCGCGTGGGCGAGGGAGATCGGGTTCGATCAGGTGCTGGCGGTGCTCGACGGGCTCTGGAGCGAGTACCGCGAGGAGCGCTATCGTCCGGCTCCGGTCCTGCGCCGTGGCGAGATCTAAGAGGCCGGCTCGGCCGCCGGCGCCCACTGCGCCTCGGCCAAATCGCCCACCGGCATACCCTCGGGGGTGGGGACCTCGGGGGTGTCGCGCAGGTACCACTCGGCGTCGAGCGCCGCCTGGCAGCCCGAACCGGCCGCGGTGATCGCCTGGCGGTAGGTGTGATCGACCAGATCGCCCGCAGCGAACACGCCCGGCAGGTTGGTGCGGGTGGAGCTTCCGTCCACCTTTGCGTATCCGTTCTCGTCCAGATCCACCTGCCCCTCCACAAGCGAGGACTGCGGCTCGTGACCGATCGCAATGAATGCGCCCGTGATCGGCACGTCCAGCGGCTCGCCGGTGTCGGTGTTGACCAGCTTGGCGACGCTCAAAGCGCCGCTCTCACCGGGCTCGAAGCGCTCGACCGTGTACGGCGTCAGAAGCTCGATGTTCTCCTGTGCCCGCGCACGCTCAAGCATGATCTTCGACGCGCGGAACTCGGCGCGGCGGTGCACGACCGTGACCTTGGCGGCAAACTTCGAGAGGAAGATCGCCTCCTCCATCGCCGAGTCGCCGCCGCCGACGATGATCGTGTGGGCGTCGCGGAAGAAAGCCGCGTCGCAGGTCGCGCAATAGCTGACTCCGCGGCCGGCGAGCTCCTCCTCGCCGGGGACGCCGAGCTTCTTGTGCTCGGCGCCCATCGCCAGAATCACGGTGCGAGCCTGGTGCTCCTCGTCGCCCACCCACACCCGGTGCAACCCACCGGGCTCACTCGCCAGCTCGACGCGCTCGGCTTGGTCGGTCACGAGCTGCGCGCCGAAGCGCTCGGCCTGTTCGCGCAGCTTGCCCATCAGCTCGGGGCCCATGATGCCCTCAGGGAAGCCCGGATAGTTCTCGACGTCGGTGGTTTGCTGCAGCAGGCCCCCCCAGGCGAATCCCTCTACTACCAACGGCGCCAGGTTCGCGCGCGAGGTGTACAGCGCCGCCGCGTAGCCGGCCGGGCCGCTGCCGATGATGATCGTGTTCTGCACGTCTGGCATCTGGAGTCCAATCTGGAGCTTACAGCGGCCGCCGCTGACCACGAGTCGCCTCGCGCTGGGACCGCGCTCGCCCCACCTTCGCTTTACAAAGTAAAGTATAGCGCCAACAGGGCAGTTCAGGCGTGCAACGGGCCCGCCGCCTCCATCGCCGGCAGCGCGCCCGGCGATCCAGGCAGCTGCGGCACCTGCTCGCTGCGCCAGCGCGCGACCGTGCGGCGCAGCTGGAAGTACGCGACGGCGCCGGGGAGCGTCGGCAGCCAAAAAGAGATCGCGCGATAGCAGAGCACCGCCAGCACCGCCAGGTTGAAGTCGACCCCGAAGGCGGCAAAGGCGCCGATCATGCCGCCCTCGACGCCGCCGAGACCGCCGGGCAGCGGCAGCAGGTTGCCGACCGTGCCCAGGAAGTAGGCCATCACGATCACCGGCAGCGGCGGCGGCGAGCCGAACGCGTGAAAGCAGGCCCACAGCACGCCGATATCGAACGCCCACCACGCCGGCGCGCCGAGCAGGCGAGGATCGCGCGAGCGCACCAAACCGATCGCCGTGCGCACGCCGCTTGCCGTTATCGCGGGTACCGTCACCCCGACCGCCACCCAGCGCGACAGCCTGCCCGAACCGGTCGCCCAGCGGGCCAGGCGCCGCTCGACGTCGCCCGGCAGCAGCGCCATCAGACCCGCCAGCACGAACAGCGCGGCCGCGGCCGCCGCGGGCAGGATCGTCAGCGCGAACGAGCCTCCCCCGGGGAGCAGGCCACTCGCCAGGCCGACACCGCCGATCAGCACCGCGCCGGCGTAGATCACGTACAGCAGCACCACGAAGGCCACCATCCGGCAGGCCACCAGGCGCGGCTCCATCCCGGAGCGGCGCAGCGCCCACGCCGTCAGCGCTACCCCGCCCGCGCCGGCGGCGGCGAACAGGCGCGTGGCCGCCAGACCCGCCATCGTGATCTGGTAGCTCTCGGGCCAGCCGATCGGGCTGTGGCGGTCGCGCACGAAGACGGCGCGAAACAGCACCATGTAACCCGCGAACGAGCACAGCTCCAGCAGCACGCCGATCGCGATCCACCAGGTGTCGCCACGCTCAATCCGGTGCGCGGTGCCGCTCAGACCCGCCAGGTTGGGTAGCCCGAAGTACAGGAAACCGACTGCCGAGAGCACGAACAGGCCAAAGGCGATCGCGCCGCGCCGGCCGACCGGCGCGCGCGGCATCTGCTCGTCGAGCTCACGCCTGGCCATGTGCCTTGGCCTCGATTGCGGCGATTGCCCGGCCGAAGCCCGAGATCCGCGGCGCGCAGTGCGGAGCCAGGCGGCGCAGCGCGCCTGTCAGCGCGGCCCCGGCGATCAGGTCGACCACGTAGTGCTCGCCCAGGTAGACGAGCGCGAACCCGAGCGTTCCCGTGTAGGCCCAGCCGAGCGCGCCCGCTACGGGGTCGGCCTCCGAGAGCAGCTGGGCGGCCATCATCGATGTTGCGAAGTGCAGCGAGGGCATCGCGGCCAATGGATTGCCTCCAAGGACACTGTAAAGCGAGCCCCAGCCGTCTTTCCAGAAGAACTGCCCATATTCGACCATCATTCGCCGCACGACGATGTTGGGGTTGGGGGAGGATGGGACGCCGCCGGGGGCGGCGTCCGCCTGCTGTTCTCCGTCCGCGGACGCATCGCACGTGCCGGTGCGTTCGAGCAGCCGCGCGTCGAACTCTCCTTGGCGACCAGGCCGTGCCGCGGCGTACCAGGGCGGCGCGGTCGGCAGCACCCAGTAGATCATCGCGCCGATGTCGAACACCGCGTACGTGAGCACGGCCGAGCGCTCGAAGCGGCGCGGATGGCACAGCATCACGTAGACCAACGCGCCGTGCGGGACCATGAACCACAGCCAGTGCGCCCACACCAGGACCCTGTCGCCCAGGCGCCACTGGCCGCGGGCCAGGCGCCGCTGCAAGCGCACCGTCGGCAGCTCGCCGAAGCCGAGGATGCGATCGACGACGATCGGATAGTCGATGAGTACCCGCTCGCGCTGGGCGTGCTCGTCGTCGTGCGGTGACTTGTAAGCGGCCAGGTAGGCCCACATCTGCAGCGCGCAGACGACTACGTCGCGGCTGCGCGAGCGGCGGACCGCCACGCACAGCCCGACCGGGCCGGCGAAGGCGAGCATCTGCATCGCCAGCTGTGGCGCCTTCACTCGCTTGCGCAGGAGCGGAGCCATCGCGCCCGCGGCCACCAAGCCCCAGGCGGCTGTCCTGATGGCCTTCGACCCCCGCACGGGCCGATGAGTATATGAGCCGGCTCGGCTGTTCTAGGCCGGCGCGTCAGCGGCCAGAGCCGCGCGCGAGGTCCCGTCCGAAGCGACCTTGCCGACGATCTCGCCCGTGGTGTCGCGAGCGGCGCCGCGTTCGGCCTCCTCCACCAGGGCCCGGACCACCTTGCTGGTCTGGTCGGCCTCCGGGTGCCACTGCACGCCGAGCACGAAACGCCGGCCGGGCAGCTCGATCGCCTCCGGCAGGCCGTCCATAGCTGAGCAGCCTGTGATCGTCAGGCCCTCGCCGAGGCGGTCAACGCCCTGGTGGTGGTGGGACTTGGTCGCATGGTGGGTCTCGCCGGCCGCGCGCGCCGCGAGCGATCCCTCGAGGAGATCGACGTCGTGGTCGGCGCCGTCGAAGGTGCCGGGGACACGCAGGTGTTCGTGGTGGCCGAAGCGCTCGGGCAGGTGCTGCAGCAAGGTGCCGCCGTAGGCGACGTTGATCAACTGCATGCCGCGGCAGATGCCGAGCACCGGCAGGTCGCGCTCGATTGCGGCGCGCATCAGCGCGATCTCGAAGCGGTCGCGCTCGGGGACCGTGTCGAGCGTCTCCGGGTGAGCCCGCTCGCCATAGCTTGCGGGGTCGATGTCGGCGCCGCCGGCTAGCACCAAGCCGTTGATCAGGTCGAGCGCTTCCTCGGGGTGCTCGAGCAGTTCGCCGTCGGGCGGCAGCATCAAGACCAGCGCCCCCGCCTGCTGCACTGCCTCGACGTAGCTGCGCGACAGCAGCACGGCCTGCTGGTCCCACATTCCCCAGCGCGCGCGCTCCAGCGCTGTACAGATGCCGATCACGGGTCGTCGTGCCATCTCCCATACGATACGGGCCGTGAGCGAGCCGCACGGGCAACTCGAGACGGTCAACCTGCTCGTCCAGGACGGCGCCGCGACGATCGAGCTGAACCGACCACAGGCGCTGAACGCGTGGAACCTCGGACTCGGCCGGGACCTGCTCGCGGCCATCCGCGCCGCTGACGGCGACGACGCTGTGAGAGCCGTGCGGATCACCGGCGCCGGGCGCGCGTTCTCCTCGGGGGCCGATCTCAAGGACGTGACTACCGACGACCTCACGCCCGAGGGTCAGCCGAACCTCTACAAAATCCTCACTGAGCGCTACCACCCGGTGATGCATGCGATCCGCGCGATGGGCAAGCCCGTAGTGGCAGCCGTCAACGGGCCGGCCGTCGGGATCGGCTGCTCGCTGGCGCTGTGCTGCGACCTGGTGGTGGCCGCCGAGAGCTCCTACTTCCTGCTCGCCTTCGTGAACATCGGCCTCGTGCCCGACGGAGGCTCCTCGCTGTTCGTGCCTGCGCGCGTGGGCGCGGCGCGCGCGGCCGAGATGGCGCTGCTCGGCGAGCGCGTGAGCGCCGAGCAGGCGCTCGCGTGGGGCCTGGTCAACGCGGTGCATCCCGACGCGGAGATCGAGCAGCGCAGCGCCGAGCTGACGGCGCGGTTGGCCAAGGGGCCCACACGAGCGTATGCCGCCGCCAAGCGCGAGCTCAACAACCAGCTGTACGCGAACATAGCCGAGCAGCTCGAGCTCGAGGCTCGCCTGCAGCAGGAAATGGTCGGCACCGCAGATTTCGTCGAGGGCGTGACCGCGTTCCTGCAGAAGCGCCCGGCCTCGTTCTCGGGCCGTTGAGGCGCCGCCGCCAGCCCGACGGCCGGGCCCGCACGGTGCGCTTCGCGGGCGCCCACAAGCGCGATCGTTGATCGGCCAGCAGCTTCCGCCCGCGCCTGAATAGAATCCCGGCCGCCTTGAGCCAGCTGCTCCCCACCACGCTCGCGTTCTTCACGCCGCAGTCGGGCGGATCGCCCAACGCGGACCAGATCGACAGCCTCTACAAGATCATCCTGTATGCGGCGCTCGTGATCTTTGTCTTCGTCGAGGGGGCGCTCGGGTACGCGCTTTGGCGCTTCCGCACGCGCAGGGGGGCGGTCGCCGCCCAGATCAGAGGCAACACGCGGCTTGAGATCGGCTGGACAGTCGGCGCGGCGGTGATCCTGCTGGCGCTGGCGGTGCTTACATTCGCCAAGCTCTCCTCGATCCAAGATCCCGTCAACTCCGGACCCGAAGGCGAACACCTGGTCAGCGACACCCAAACATCGCACCTGTACGCGAGCGCGACCAAGCGACTGCCGCCCAGCGGCAAGTCGCTGGAAATCACCGTCGTCGGGCGCCAGTTCGTATGGGAGTACATCTACCCGGGCGCAACCGAAACGGACGGCCTGGGCGCGCCCTACTCCTACGAGGCGATGGTCGTACCGACCGAAACGACGGTCACGCTGAACATCGTCTCCGCCGACGTCGTGCACTCCTGGTGGGTGCCGCAGCTGGGCGGCAAGTTCCAGGCCGTGCCCGGCTACCACAACTACACCTGGTTCAAGGTAGAGAAGCCCGGCATCTACCGCGGGCAGTGTGCGCTGATCTGCGGGCGCGGACACGCGCGCATGATCGCCACCGTCAAGGCGGTCCCGCCGGCGCAGTTCGAAGCGTGGCTGGCCTACCAGAAGCACGCGATCGCCGAAGCCAACGCCGACGCAGCGGCCGCCCGGGCGAAGCTCGGCAAACAGGTCGGCGCCGGACAGGTCGAGAATCCGTGAAACGCAGCTGCCCAACAGACGCCCGCCGAATTTCCGAGCCCGGACACTAGGAGACCTGTTCGATGGCCACCTACGCAGCCCCGATCCCGCAGATAATCGCAAGCGAAGCCACGCCCGAGCCGAAGGGGTGGGCGAGCTGGATCACCACGACCGACCACAAGCGGATCGGGATCATGTACATGGTCACGACGTTCGTGTTCTTCATCCTCGGCGGCATCGAGGCGCTGATGATCCGCCTGCAGCTTGGGCTGCCGAATAACACGCTGGTCTCCCCGCAGATCTACAACCAGCTGTTCACGATGCACGGGACGACAATGGTGTTCCTGTTCGTCGTGCCGATGATGGCGGGGCTTGCCAACTACTTCCTGCCGCTGATGATCGGCGCGCGCGACATGGCCTTCCCGCGCCTGAACGCGCTCTCCTACTGGCTGCTACTGGCCGGCGGGATCGTCTTCTACGCCTCGCTGTTCTGGAATCCCCCGGAAGCCGGATGGACCAGCTACGTGCCGCTGTCGGGGATCAACTACTCGCCCGGCGGCGGGCAGGACGCCTGGATCTACTTGATCCACCTGACCGGGCTCTCCTCGATCGTCGGAGCGATCAACTTCTACGCGACGATCGCCAACATGCGCGCGCGCGGCATGAGCTGGGGGCGTCTGCCGCTGTTCGTATGGGCGATCCTGACCTACTCGATCCTGCTGATCTTCGCGCTACCAGTGATCGCCGGCGCGGTCACGATGCTGCTGACCGACCGCCACTTCGGGACCCACTTCTTCGATCCGGCCAACGGCGGCTCGGCGCTGCTCTGGCAGCACCTGTTCTGGTTCTTCGGGCACCCAGAGGTCTACATCATGGTGTTGCCCGGGTTCGGGATCGTCTCCGAGATCCTGCCGGTGTTCGCGCGCAAGCCGATCTTCGGCTACAAGGCGATCGCCGCCTCGACCGTGGCGATCGCCTTCCTGGGCTTTTTGACCTGGGCGCACCACATGTTCACGACGCCGATCCCCGAAGCGATCCTGATCTTCGTGATGCTGAGCTCGTTTTTGATCGCCGTGCCCACCGGCGTGAAGATCTTCAACTGGATCGCCACGCTGTGGGAGGGAACGATCGAATTCAAGACGCCGCTGCTGTTCTGCGCCGGCTTCATCTCGCTGTTCATCATCGGCGGGATCTCGGGCGTCTTCCTGGCCGTCTTTCCGGTCGACTGGCAGCTGAACGAAACGTACTTCGTCGTCGCCCACATCCACTTCGTACTGATGGGCGGCGCGGTGTTCACGATCTTCGCGGCGATCTACTACTGGTTCCCGAAGATCACCGGGCGGATGCTCAGCGAGGGACTGGGCAAACTGAGCTTCTGGCTGATGTTCATCGGGTTCCTGGCCACCTTCCTGATCCAGCACGTGATCGGGCTCGACGGGATGCCGCGGCGCGTGTACGAGTACGACAACGTCGGCAACCTCGCGCTCTACAACCTGATCTCCACGATCGGCTCGTTCATCCTGGCCACGGGCATCCTCGTGACGATCGTCAACGTGGTGCGCAGCCTGGGGCACGGTGCCGTTGCCGGGCCCGATCCCTGGAAGGCGAACACGCTCGAGTGGTTCACCAGCTCGCCGCCGCCGGTCAACAATTTCGACACGGTGCCGCTGATACGCTCCTACGAACCGATGAAGGACATCCGGCGCGAGATCGAGCAGCGCACCTCTGGCGCGCCCGCTCACGGCGGCGCGACAGTGCCGGCGGGCGCCACCCAGATCGGGGTCTGAGTGGTCCATCTCGGGATGAGCCACTGATGCCCAGCTCGGGGGAGCTCACACAGCCGCTGAGCGCTCCCGCGCTCGCAGCCTCGTCGCGCACGCGCCAGCTGCTTGCCGACTACGTCGAGCTGACCAAGCCGAAGGTCCAATCGCTGCTGTTGCTGACGACGATCACGACGATGCTCGTCGCCGGCGACCCCTCGATCGCGTTGATCGCGCTGACCTGCCTCGGCGGCTACCTGTCGGCAGGCGGAGCGGGAGCCGTCAACCACTGGTTCGACCGCGACATCGACGCCCAGATGGCCCGTACCGCCAACCGGCCCGTCCCCTCCGGCCGCGTCGCCCCAAACGCCGCGCTTGCCTTCGGCTGCACGCTGGCCGCGCTGTCCCTCCTGGAGTTGTCGCTGACCGTCAACGTGCTCGCCGCCAGCCTGGCGTTCGCGGGCTTCCTCGGCTACGTGTTCATCTACACGATCGGGCTGAAGCGCCGTACACCGCAGAACATCGTGATCGGCGGAGCCGCGGGCGCCGTGCCGCCGCTGGTCGGCTGGGCTGCCGTGCGCGGGTCGGTCGGCGGCCTGGCGGTGCTCGCCTTCTTCATCGTCTTCTTCTGGACACCGCCCCACTTTTGGGCGCTGTCGCTGCTAATGAAGGGCGAGTACGAAAAGGTTGGCGTGCCGATGCTCCCGGTCGTGCGCGGCGAGGCCGAGACCCGCCGCCAGATCCTGCTCTACACCGTCCTGCTCTACGCCGTCACCCAGCTCCCCTTCTGCGCCGGCGGCCTCGGCGGCATCTACCTGGCTGCCTCGCTGATCCTCGGCCTCGGCTTCATAGCCGGCGCGATCAGGCTCTACCGCCGCGCCGACCGCCGCAGCGCCCTGCAGCTCTACCTCTTCTCCTTGGCCTACCTGGCGCTCCTGTTCTGCGCAATGGTCGCCGACGCGAAGTTGTAGTCTTCGCCGCAGCAAATGGACCGCCGCCTAGCCAAGAAGAACATCCGCACCGGCCTGATCGTCGCGGCGATCTGTATGTTCATGTTCGCGCTGACCTTCGTAGTAGCAGCCGTATACGTGTCATGACCCAGCTGGAGCCCGAGACCCCACCCACAGGCGAGGAGGTCCATCTCCCCGGCCCCACGATCCTCCCGCTGCTCACCGCCGTCGGCATCACCATCGCCATAGTCGGAGTCACCACCAATCTCATCCTCGTAATCGGCGGCGCCATCCTGACGATCGCCTGCGTGGCCCGCTGGATAGCGGACACGCGCCGCGAAGTAAACGAGCTCCCGCTCGACCATCACTAGCCGGCGCCACCGCTTCAGGTGAGATACCGCGCGCAGTCGCCGTCCGCGCGCGGTCCCAACGAAGAGGCCACGGCCCGCCTCCCCAAGACGGGACGCGAGGCCTCTTCCCTCTCTCACCCCACGGCTGCGCTAGCCGGAACGGCGCACAAAGCCCCGTCGTCCGTCCAGCAGCGCACGACGTCGCGCACGGAGAGGATCCCCACGATCTCTCCGCGCTCGACGACGATCAAGTGGCGAAAGCCGCCGCGCACCATCGCCGCGGCGGCCTCCTCCAACGACCAGTCCGGCTCGGCGAAGACGACGTCGCGAGTCAGATGGTCCGCCACAAGCTCTACGTCGGGGCTCTGGCCGACCCCGATCGAGTTCAGCACGTCGCGCTCGGTGATGATCCCGGGGCCGCCCGCGTCGGGATCGAGCACGACGGCGGCGCCGACGTGGCGCTCGGCCATCAGCCGTGCCGCGTCACGCAGGCTGTGGCCAGGACCGACCGTCAACACCATCTCGCTCATCCCGTCTCGCACATGCATCCAGGCGTCACCTCCGATCTGGAAGTCTAGAAGCGCTTGCAACGATTGCCTCAATCTAGTGCGGGTCCTGGCGTTAGTCAAGGGGTCAAGCACTCCTCCTCCTTCCCTCCTCCTCTAGCCCGTCCGAACGCCCGCTCGTGCCTCCCCCGCACCGGCGCACACGAGTCGCACTCCCCACCCCGCCACGCGTCCGTCTGACGGCCCAAACCATTAGGATCACGCCTCCGATGGTGAGGGTCATTAGAGAGCTGCAATGGGGGTATCGACGGGGAGGCGCCGGCCGTGGTGTCTAGGCGCGCCGTCGGCGGCACGATCCTCGCCGCGCTGATCGCAACCGGCATCGGCATCGCGCTCAGCTACGCGATCCACTGGTTCCCGGTCCAAGCCTCCACCCAGGCCAAGGAAACGGACACGCTCTACCACGTGCTCGTGATCGCCTCGGTGCCGATCTTCGTGCTGGTCGTGAGCACGATCCTCTTTTCGGTCTACCACTTCCGCATGCGCCCCGGCCAGGAGCTGCAGGACGGGCCGCCGATCCACGGCAACACGCGCTTGGAGGTCCTGTGG
>DASZGH010000014.1:0-18773 GCA_035938935.1 Solirubrobacteraceae bacterium | reverse complement strand
GCATGCACCGTCGGGCCGACCGGCGCATGCGCCGGTCGGAACAGCAAAGGTCGTCCTCGCCCTGCTGCGCAAGGAGCTCCTGGTCGAGCTGCGCACGCTCGAGTCGGTTCCGGGCATGTCGCTGTTCGCGGTGATGATCTTCGTCGTCTTCCACTTCGCCCTGAACCAGAACAGCGTCAGCGGCCAGGAGGCCGCTGGGATCCTGTGGGTGTCGCTGCTGCTGGCGGCGATGCTGGGGATCAACCGCCTGTTCGTCGCCGACGCCGATCAGGGCGGCTTCGACGGGTTCCTGCTGGCGCCGGTCGATCGCAGCGCGCTGCTGGTCGCCAAGGCGATCGCGCTGCTGGCCTACCTGCTCGTGCTGGAGCTGGTCGCGATCCCGGCGTTCGGCCTGCTGCTGCTCGGCCCGCCGCTTGGCCAGGCGTTGCCGGGCCTGCTAGCGCCGCTCGCGCTCGCCGACCTCGGCCTCGCCGCGATCGGCACGCTCGTGGCCGCGCTGGCGGTGCGCACGCGCGCGCGCGACCTGCTCGGCCCGCTGCTGGCGCTGCCGCTGCTGGTGCCGATCGTGATCGGCGCGGCGCGCAGCACGGCTCCGCTGCTGGCGCTCGGGCATGCCGGCGGGGTGGGAGGCCCGCCCACCCGCTGGCTGGCCACGCTGGCGCTCTATGATCTGATCTTCGGGCTGATCGCCTACGCCGTCTTCGATTTTCTCCTGGAGGATTAGGTGTCCCGGATGACACCGAGCCAGCTGATACGCCTCCCCGGGCTCCGTGCCCTCTCTCTGGCAACTGTGCTCGCCTTCTGCGCGTCGCTGTCGCTGGTGTTCTTCTACGCGCCGATCGAAGCCGAAGAAGGCTTCGTGCAGAAGATCTTCTACCTGCACGTGCCGCTGGCGATCGTGTCGTTGTGCGGCTTCGTGCTCGGCGGCCTGCTGGCGATCGCCCACCTGCGCACGCGCGACGCCCGCTGGGACCTGCGCTCCTACGTGGCGATCCACATGAGCCTGATCTTCGGCGTCGCCGTGCTGGTCACCGGCTCGATCTGGGCGCGCGCCTCGTGGGGGCACTGGTGGGTGTGGGACGAGCCGACGCTCGTGTCGTTTTTGATCGTGTTCCTGCTCTACGCCACCTACCAGCCGCTGCGCTTCGCGATCGAGGACCCCGAGCGCCAGGCGCGCTACGCCTCGGTGTTCGCGATCACCGCCGGGGCATTCGTGCCGCTGAACTTCATCGCAGTGCGCCTGTCGGCCTCCTACGTGCACCCGCGCGTGCTCGGCGGCACCTCCTCGCTGCCCGGCTCGATGGCGTTCACGTTCGTGGTCTCGCTGGTCGCGATGGCGCTGCTGTTCGCGACGCTGTGCTCGTATGAGTTGACGGCAAAGCGCACGCGCATCCTGCTCAAAGCCCGCTCGCGCATTCTTGGTTTCCAGTGATTGGGCTTCCAATGATCTTCGCTGCCCAGACCCTCCCCGAGGGCTCGCACTCCGGCTACGTGGCGGCGGCGTACATCGTGTTCTTCGCGCTCGTCCTGATCTACGTCGCGATCATGTCCTGGCGCCTCACCCGCGTGGAGCGCGCGGTGCGTACCCTAAAGGGCACCCCCCATGACGGGGGGCAGGCAAGCGAGCTGCACGCCCGCGAGCACGAGCAGGAGCGCGAAACCGTATGACTACCCCAAGGGGCACCCCCCATCGCGGGGGGCAGGCACGCGAGCTGCTCGCACTTGGCATCTCGCACAAGACGGCGCCGGTGGCGCTGCGCGAGCTGCTGGCGTTCACCGAAGCGCAGGCGGTCGAGTTCGCGCGCCGGCTCACCGACGGAGCCGAGGTCAGCGAGGCGGTCGTGATCTCCACCTGCAACCGCACCGAGGTCTACCTCGTCGTCGGCGACTCGGTACGTGCGGAGACCGAGGTACTCGGCCAACTGGCGCAACGCGCCGGCATCCGCCCAACCGAGCTGGCCCAGAAGATCTACTCGCCGCGCAACTGCGACGCCGCCCGCCAGCTCTACCGCGTCACCGCGGGCCTCGAGTCGATGATTCTCGGCGAGGCCGAGATCCAGGGCCAGGTCAAGCGCGCGTACGAGTCCGCGCTGGCGGCCGGGGTCACCGGGCCGCTGCTGAACCGTCTGTTCGCGGCGGCGCTGACTACCGGCAAGCGCGTGCGCTCGGAGACCGGCATCGCCGCCAGCCGCGTGAGCGTCCCCTCGGTCGCGGTCGACCTCGCCCAGGACGTGCTCGGCGGCCTGGCCGACCGCCACGTGGTCATCCTCGGCGCCGGCGAGACCAGCGAGCTGACCGCGCAGGCGCTTGCCCACCAGGGCGCCGGCACGATGTTCGTCGCCAACCGCCACGCGGACCGCGCGCTCTCCCTGGCCCAGCGCTTCGGCGGCTCAGTCGTCGGCCTGGACGGGCTTCCCGACCAGCTGCTGCGCGCCGACATCGTCGTGTCCTCGACCTCCTCCCCGCACCCGATCGTCGGCAGCGAGGAGGTCGAGCTGGTGATGGCCCAGCGCCGCGGGCGGGGCGGGCGGGGCGGGCGGGCACCACTACTACTAATCGACATCGCCGTCCCACGCGACGTCGAGGAGGCCTGCGGCGACGTCGAGGGAGTCACGCTGTACGACATCGACGACCTGCAGGCCGTCGTCCAGCGCAACCTCGGTGCACGAGCGCAGATCGTGCCGCAGGCCGAGGAGATCGTAGAGGAGGAGATCCACCGCTTCGCGCGCTGGCTCGGCCAGGCCGAGACGCTGCCGACGGTGGCGGCGCTGCGCGAGCACGCGGGCGCGCTGGTCGAGCAGATCCTGCACGAGAACGCCGGGCGCTGGGAGTCGGCCTCCGAGCGCGACCTGATGCGCGTGGAGGCAGTCGCCCGCGCCGTCGTCTCGCGGCTGCTGCACGAGCCGACGATCCGCCTGCGCAGCCTCTCGCGCGAGCGTGGGCATGCCAGCCTGCAGCTGGTGCGCGAGCTGTTCGGGCTCGATACCCCACAAGGGGGCACAAGCGACTCGCCCGCGCACGGCGAGCCCTCGGACGACGGCGCGGAGGCGAAGCTCGCCGAGGTGCGCTCGATCGGCAGCGCTCGCCCCCGATGAGGATCGGAACGCGTGGCAGCGCGCTGGCGCTCGCCCAGACACGCCTGGTGACTCAGCGGATCTCGCCAGAGAGCCTCGGCGGCAAGGGATTGGATGTGGTCGTCGTCAACACCAGCGGCGATGCCCTGCTCAGCGGCGAGCACGGCGGCGGCGACAAGTCGCGCTGGGTAACCGAGCTCGAGCACGCGCTGCTGGCCGACGAGATCGACCTGGCGGTACACTCGGCCAAGGACGTGCCCGGCGAGCCGGTGGAGGGCCTGGAGCTGCTTGGCTCGCCCGAGCGGGCGGCGGCCGAGGACGTGCTGATCGGAGTCCGCTCGCTCGAGCAGCTGCCACGGCACGGCTGTGTGGGCACCAGCAGCGTCCGCCGAACCGCGCAGCTGCTGGCAGCGCGCCCCGACCTGGAGGTCGTCAGCCTGCGCGGCAACGTCGATACGCGCCTGCGCAAGCTGGCCCAGGAGGTGACGGGCGCGCACACCCTGAAGGGCGCAGGCGGCGGCGAGCGCGAGCAACCGCAACCACCTGTGCCCTTCAGGGTACGCGAGCCGGGCCATTTCGACGCGATCGTGCTCGCGAGCGCCGGCCTGCAACGGTTGGGCCGCCAGGCCGATGTCGGTTGCAGCCTGAGCGTCGAGCGCTTCGTCCCGGCGCCGGGGCAGGGGGCGCTTGCGCTGCAGGCGCGCGTCGGCGACGCCGCCACCCGCGCGGTGGTGGCCGACCTGATCGACCACGACGCCACCGCCTCCTTCACGGCCGAGCGTGCCGTCGCGCACGCGCTCGGCGCCAGCTGCAACACGCCGCTCGGCGCGTACGCCGTACCCGCGGGCTGCGGCTGCCTGCACATGCGCGCCTGGGTGGGGCTGCCCGACGGCTCGGAGTGGATCTCCGACGAGCTCGTCGGCGGCTTCTACGACCCGATCGAGCTCGGCCAGCGGATGGCCGAGCGCCTGCGGGTTCTCGGCGCCGACAGACTGCTGCGTCGCGCCGAGGCGATGGCGATCGGCAGCAACTGAGGGGTGGCTTTGGCGGGCACCCCCGACAGCGGGGCGCACCCCGACGGGTACACGCTGCAGAGAGCCGGCGGGCCGGCGCTCGGGCGCGTCCACCTGGTCGGCGCCGGTCCCGGCGACCCGGGGCTGTTGACGGCCCGGGCGCTGGAGCTGATCGCGCGCGCTGAGACGATCCTCTATGACCGCCTGATCCCTGCGTCTGCGCTGCACGGCGCGCGCGCCGACGCCGAGCTCCTGTTCGTCGGGAAGATGTCCCACCACCCCGGCGGCGAGTCGGTGCCGCAGGAGCGCACGCAGGAGCTGATGATCGAGCGTGCGCGGGCGGGTCGCGAGGTGGTGCGCCTGAAGGGCGGCGACCCGTTCGTGTTCGGGCGCGGCGGCGAGGAGGCGCTGGCCCTGCGCGCGGCGGGGATCGACTTCACGGTCGTGCCCGGTGTCACGGCAGGCGTGGCGGCCCTGGCGTACGCCGGCATCCCGGTCACGCACCGCGGCCTGTCGACGGGGGTGGCGCTCGTCACCGGCCATGAGGACCCAGACAAGGACGAGCCCGAACTGGACTTCGAGGCGCTCGCGCGCTTTCCCGGCACGCTCGTCTTCTACATGGGTGTGCGCGCGCTCGATCGGATCGCGACCGCCCTAATCGAGGCCGGCCGCCCTCCGACCGAACCCGCCGCGCTGGTGGAACGGGGGACGCTGCCCGACCAGCGCACCGTCACCGCGACTCTGGCGAGCCTCGCCGAGACGGCCGCACGGGAGCAGATACGGGCCCCGGCGATAACGGTGGTAGGACCGGTCGCCGCGCTGGCCGAGCAAATCGCGTGGCTTGCAGACCAGCCGCTGAGAGGGCTGAGCATCGCGGTGACCCGCGCGCGCGCGCGGGCAAGCGAGCTGGCGCGCCGCCTGGAAGCGCTCGGGGCGAGTGTCGTGCAGGCCCCGTCCATCCGCACCGTGCCCCTGCCCGCAGAGGCGCTGGACCCGACGCCGTACGACCTCGTCTGTCTGACCAGTCCGGTGGGAGTGGAGCTGCTGTTCGAGCGCATGGATGACCACAGGCATCCCCGGGGCGACGCGCGCGCGCTGGCGGGCATCCGAGTGGCCGCGATCGGCCCGGGCACGGCACGGGCGCTGGCCGAGCGCGGGGTCCTCGCCGACGTCGTGCCCGAGCGCTACGTGGCCGAGTCGCTGGTGGACGCGCTCGCGGCGCTCGACGTGCATCGCGCCCTTCTCGCGCGTGCGCGCGAGGCGCGCGACGTGCTGCCCGACGCGCTGCGCGAGCGCGGCGTCGAGGTCGACGTGGTGGCGCTGTACGAGACGGTCGCCGAGCCGCTGTCGGGGCCGGCACGCGAGCAGGCACGCGCGGCCGACTACGTGACGTTCACCTCCTCCTCGACGGTGCGCTTCTTCCTACAGGCACTCGATGCAACCAGTCTGTCGAGCGCAACGCGCGTCGTCTCGATCGGGCCGGTGACGAGCGCGACCTTGCGCGAGCACGGGATCGAGCCGCACGTGCAGGCCGAGCGTCACGACATCGACGGCTTGGTTGCAGCGCTGCTCGCCGACGCCGCGGCGCGATGACCGAGGCGACGCCTCCCGACCCCGCTCACCCGGAGCACACGCACGACGCGGCTCGGCTCGGCGTCCCACGCCTGCACCTGCGCAGCTGCGACTCCACCAACGAGAGAGCGCGCGCGCTGGCGATGGCGGGAGCGCCGCACGGGACCCTGGTGAGCGCTGACGAGCAGACCGCCGGGCGCGGACGTCAGGGGCGCAGCTGGGTGGCGCCGCCGGGGGAGTGTTTGTTGTGCTCGCTGGTGTTGCGCTGGACCGATTCGCCCCACCCGCCCGCGCTGTTGCCGTTGATCGCCGGCGTCGCCGCGTGCGAGGCGATCGGCGACGACGCGCTGGTGAAGTGGCCGAACGACATCGTCTTCGCACAGCCCGGCGCAGACGATCCGCCGGCCGGCGGAGGCGCGGCCGCGAAGCTCGCCAAGGTCGCAGGCGTCCTCGTCGAGAGTCGCCCGCAGGAGGGCTGGGCAGTGCTCGGCGTCGGCGTCAACGTGGCGCTGCGATTGGAGGACCTGCCCGCGGAAGTGCGCGTACGTGCCGCCACGCTGGGGCGGACGAAGGCCGCGATCGAGCCGCTGCTGGCCGACCTGTTGGCGGCGCTGAGCGCACGCCTGGATGACCCGCCCTCGCGGACGCTCGAAGCGTGGCGCGCCCGCGACGCCCTGGCCGGACGCGAGGTCGCCTGGGCGCACGGGCGCGGGCGCGCCGAAGGCGTTGACGCGGAGGGGCGGCTACTCGTGCGCGGCGACGACGGAGAGACGACGGCGCTGAGCGCCGGCGACGTTCATCTCTCCTCGGCTGGCTGATCGGCGCGGTCGAGCGCCTTCTCGACGTCCCCGTCGAGCCGCTCGACCGAGTCCGCCTCGAGCTCGACCTCTTCCGCCGGCGCCGGCTTGGCCTTGGTTGCGAGCGCCTCGGCCAGCACGGCGTCGCTGGGCGCCTCACTCTTCTCGACCTTGCCGTTGGCCGTGACTTCGGCTGCGCGCGCGGCCTCGCCTGCGCGCGGGGGCCTGCGCCGGCGGCGCGCGGATGAACGCCCACCCGCCCGGCGGCGCTTGGGGAAGTTGCGCAACAGCTCGCGCGCGAGCGCGGGGGGCTTGCGGGACATCCGCGTACGCGCGCCGCGCAGCACCTCCTCCGCCTCAGGGGTATGGGCCAGCGCTGCGGCCAGCAGCGCTGCGGCCAGGCGGCGGTCCTGCTTGCGGGCTGCGTGTACGAGGCGGCGGGCGTTGCGCGCATGGGCGCCGCCCGCGGAGTTGACGAGCAGGCCGAGCAGGCGCTTGGTCTCCGGCCAGCGCTGCACCGCGTACTCCTCGTGCACCTCGCGCGTGTACTCGGCCAGGCGCCAGATCCACGCGTTGGCCTGGTCGCGGCGGCCGATGCGGCGCTCGACCAGCGCGCGCAGCATGACCTTCGCCGCCTCGCGGCGCTCCTCGCGCGGCCAGCCACCTGCTATGTCGATCGCTGTGTCGAAGGCGTCGGCGTCGCGCAGGGCGGCGATCTCCGACAGCGCCTTCAGCCGCAGCTGCGCGTTCTTGTTGCGCTGCACCGCCGTGATCAGGAAGCGCGCCTTCAGCTCGCCGGTGCGGTCGAAGTGCAGCATCGCGCGCGCCCGGCGCCAGCCGTTGGTAGTCACGCGCGCGCCCGCCAGGGCGGCCCACATGTGCTGCTCGCCGTAGTCGAGGTTCTCCACCGCTATCCGCCACAGCTCGCGCTCGAACACCTCGTGGCGGCGCTCCTGCTCGACGCACACCGGCAGCACGCGCCGCTCCACGCGCATCCGCCGGCCGCGCCCGCGGCGCACCGGGCCCACGACGATCGCGCCGCCGCGGTAGACGTCGCGGTCCAGCAGCGAGTGCAGCGTCACGACCGGGTCGTCGTTCTTGGTGGCCGGGTGTACGAAGTCGACTACCAGACCAGCCTCCTTGCCGGGGTGCCGACGGGTGACGCGGCCGACGCGCTGCTGGTAGATGCGCTTGGAGGCCGTCGGCGCCAGGTGCACGCACACCGTCGCGCGCGGGCTGTTCCAGCCCTCGGCCAAGAGCTGCGCGTTGATCAGGACGTCGATGTCGCCGCGCTCGTAGCGCGCGAGGATCTCCGCCAGCTCGCGCTTGGGGGTTTCGCCCGAGACGCCCATAGCCTTGATGTCTTCGGCTCTGAACGCTTCCGCGAGGTTATACGCGTGCTGGACGCCGGCGGCGTACACGACGCCCGGAACGCCATTGAAACGCGTCTTGTAGAGGTTGGCCGCCGCCATGTTGAACGGTTGCTGGTCGAGCAGCGCGGCCAGCTCCTCCTGGTCGAACTCGGTGTCCACCTCGCCGCGGCGCAGCGGCACATTGGCGATCGTGCGCACGCCCACACCCGGCGATATGCGCACGCAGCGCAGCGGCGCGATCACGCCGCGGCGAGCGGCCTGGGCGAGGTCGAAGCGCGAGGTCTGCGTCGGGAACAGGTCGGTCACGTGCCTTGCGATCAAGGCCCCGGTGGCGGTCATGCCGATGAAGATCGGACCCGTCCAGGCGCGGATGGCGCCGCTGGTCTTCTCGCCGAGCGCAGTGTGGGCCTCGTCGCAGATGACGATCGTGTAGGCGCTCGAGATGCGACCCGCATTGCGCACGAACCACTGGTAGGTCTCGACGGTGACCGGCCCCTTGGGCGAGTCCTCGCCGACGTACAGCGGGCGCGAGATGCGCTTCTGATAGCCACGCTGGCGCAGCTCGCCGTGGAACTGGTCGACGAGGTTGCGCCGGTGCGTGAGGATCAGGATGCCGCCGGTCTGCGAGGCCTCCACGAAGCCCAGCGCGGCGACCGTCTTGCCGGCGCCGGTGGCGTGCTCGAACCAGAAGCGCTTGGCCGCGTTGGGGTCCTCGGGCTGCTCGACGAGCGCGTCCTCGTCCTCCTCCTCGACCCAGTCGCGCGGCTCCTCGTCTGACTCCTCGGTCGTGTCCTCCTCGGGCTCAGGCTCCTCTTCGGGCTCATCCTCCTCGTCGTCGAGCTCGTCGGGATCGAGCACCAGCACTTCGGAGTCCTCGTCCTCGGAGTCGGCCGCCGCCGTGGGCTCCTCGTCGGCCCCGTCGGCCTGCTCGAAGGAGTCCTCCTTGACGCCCAGGATCGACGCGGAGGCCAAGAGCTCCGGCGACGCCGCCGCGCGGCCGTTGCCGTTTGCCGAACGCTGCGCCTCGGCCAGCAGCGCCGTCAGCGTGCCCGACAGGGCGTCGACCTGGTGGGCGGAGAGGACGGCGCCGTCGGCGAGCTTGGGCTCATCGTCGGAGAGGACGCGCTCCAGCCCGAGCAGCAGCGAGAAGTCGCGGCGCCACTGCGTCGAAGGATGCTTGGCGCCGTCGGCGATCTCGGCCAGCGCCCGCTCGAGCGCGCCCAGCCGTACCGAGCCGGGGGCGAGCGCGTCGGCCGCCTGCTCGCCCTCGTGGACGAACCGCTCGCGCGCGAACTTTTCCGCGCGAGCGATCTCGGCGGAACTGGGAATGGACGCGGCCGCTGGGGCCACTGCGGTGGACTCGGCCATACAGGCTCTTGGCTTCGAGAAATGCCGCCGCGAAGCGAGCTCCGCGGGACTTGCGGGCCGGCGCGACGCGCCGGTAAGAGAGGGGCAGCGACGGACAAACGGTCCCCCAACTGCTCGTAAGAGTGAGGATACAGCAGATCCCGGCCAACTTGAAGGCGCCTGTGCGAGGCTTGTGCGCGATGAGCGCCCGCCGTCTGCTTGCGACCCTCGCCGGCCTGGCCGTGGCGGGGCTGATCGCGGTCGGGCTGACGCAGCTGCCCGGCGCGGGATCGGGCGGCGGCGCGCAAAAGCCGCTGAGCACCGCCCAGGAGCGTGCTCTGCTCGCCGGCTCGCCGCCGGCGCTGGCGGCGCTGCACGGGCAGGGCGGCAACCTGCTCGACGCGGGGGGCGGCCATACCCTGCGGGCGCGGCTGGCCGCGCTGAAGGCGGACGGGTATCCCGTCGTTATCAACAAGTGGGCTTCGTGGTGCGCGCCGTGCCGGGCGGAGTTCGGCGCCTTCCAACGCGTCGCCGCCGAATACGGGCGGCGGGTGGCGTTCCTGGGGCTTGACTCCGGCGACTTCTCGCGCACCGACGCGCTTACCTTCCTGCGCGCCCATCCGGTCAGCTATCCGAGCTACTACGACCCCAGCGGCTCACTCGGGTTGCAGCTGACCGACTCCTCGTTCACGCCGGTGACTGTGTTCGTCCCGGTACGCGGCCAACCGTTCATCTACCAGGGTCAGATACCCAGCGCGAGCAAGTTGGAGGGGGAGGTCAAGCGCTATGCGCTTGATAGTTAGCGTGCCGGCCTCAGTCACGGAGGCCGTCGAACACGTACCGTACTCCCCGCATGCCCGAGCTAAGGATCGACCCGCTCAGCGGGCACAAGGTCATAGTCGCGGGCGAGCGCTCGATCCGGCCCGGCGGCGAGCCGCGCTGTCCGGCGGCGAGCGCGATCGACCGCGAGCGCGATCCCTTCGCCGAGGGGCACGAGGACCGCACCCCGCCGGAGCTCTACGCGGTGCGGCCGGGCGGCGGGGCAGCGAACGGGGGCGGCTGGAGCGTGCGGGTCGTGCCCAACCTGTACCCCGCGCTCACGCCGGACTCGCCGACGCCCGAGCGCGACGCCCAGCCGGACCTGTTCGCGGCCGGCGCCGCTGCCGGTTGGCACGAGGTGATCGTGAGCGCGCCCGAGTCGGTGTCCTCGCTGGCCGAGCTGGCGCCGGTACAGGTGGCCGCCGCGATGGAGGTCTGGCGCGCGCGCATGCGTGCGCACGCCGACAGCGCCTGCGTGCAGCTGATCGTCAACGAGCGCCGCGAGGGCGGGGCGTCGCTCCAGCACACGCACGCGCAGCTGTATGCGCTTGGCTTCGTTCCGGCGGAGGTGGCGCGCGAGCGCGAGCGCTGCGGCGCCTACGCCACTCGCACGATGGGACGTGGGCTGCTGGAGGATCTGGTGGCCGAAGAGGTGCGCCGCGGCGAGCGGGTCGTGGCGGTGGACGAGGAGGCGGTGCTGATGGCTCCGTTCGCCTCGCGCTTCCCGTTCCAGCTGATGCTCGTTCCGCGCGTCCCGCGGATGCGCTTCGAGGACGACGGTGCGCTCGGGGCGGCGCTGCTGCACGACGGACTGTCGCGGCTGGCGCGCCACTTCGGCTCCTCGCCGCCGCTGAACCTGTGGGTGCGCACGGCGCCGCGCGGGGCCGAGCACTTCTGCTGGCGGATCGACGTGGCGCCGCGGCTGACGCACCTGGCCGGGCTGGAGCTCTCCACCGGCGTGAACCTGAACATCGTCGCCCCCGAGCACGCGGCGGCGGTGCTGCGCGATGCTTGAGCGCAGCGTCGCGCGCGAGCGGCCGGCGGACCGCCACGGCAGTGGGGCGTAACGTGCGCGCACTCGTCCAGCGCGTCAGCCGCGCCGCCGTTCGCGTCGAGCACCGCGAGGTGTCGGCGATCGGGCCCGGGCTACTCGTGCTGCTCGGGGTCGCCCACGAGGACACGCTTGCCACCGCCGAGCGACTGGCCGAGAAGGTGCTCGCGCTGCGTGTCTTTCCCGACGCGGAGGGGCGAATGAACGAGCCGCTTGGGGACCGCGAGCTGCTGTGCGTCAGCCAGTTCACCCTGTATGGGGACGCCAGGAAAGGCAACCGCCCGAGCTACGTCGCGGCGGCGCCCGGCGAGCAGGCCGAGGCGTTGTACGAGCGCTTCTGCAAGCGCGCCGGCGCTAAGCGGGGGGTGTTCGGGGCGCACATGGACGTGGAGCTAGTGAACGACGGGCCAGTGACGCTGCTGCTGGAAGTCTGAGTAGGCTCCCGCGGGTGCCACCGGTCGCGCGCGCCGTTCCCAGCTTTGCCGCCGAGCCTCCCCAGGAGGGGCTGCCGTACGGGCGCTGGGCAGAGCGCCTCGAGCGCGAGCTGCGGGTTGCGTGGGGATCGCTGGACGGCGAGGGGGGCGATCTCGGCGAGCCGGGGGCGATCGAGTGGTATCCGGACCGCACCTGGCACGGCCGGCGCTACGTGCCGGCCACGACGATCAGCTCGACCGGGTACGAGCTGTACGGCTACGTGCGCTTCGTCACCGGCCTGCAGGGCGAGCCAGAGCCGACGGAGCTGACCGCCTATGGCGACTTCACCGAGGAGACGGCCGAGCGCCACCCGGAGTGGAAGCTCGACGTCTGCGACGAGGTGATCGGCTCCTGGCGCGGGGTCGAAGGCAACGTCGCGGCGATGACGCTGGTTTGGGGCCGCCCGCTGCTCGGCGCCGGCAGGGTGGTCACGGCCGAGCTGGGGCCGGTCACGGTCGACCAGTGCGAGCTCGTCGAGCAGCGCTTCACGCTGATCGCCCCGGACGACTACCGTGGCGATCTGCTCGAGCTGGTTCTGTGGGGTGGGCGCGGGCAGGAGCTGGGGCGCGAGTCGCTGTACGAGTAGGGCCCGCCGCTGGTTCCAGTCGGCGCGGCGGTCGGTCGAGCCCGCGCCTGCCACAGCCCTGTCAGCCTGGCAGTGGTCGGCCGGTCGGATCAGCCGACGACCGGCGGGCTGGTCAGCACCGGGGCGCGCACGACCGCCGTGCTATAGGCGGCGATCCAGCTGCGCAGCCAGCCCGAGAGGGCTTCGACGCGCGTGTACACGCTCGGATAGCGCGGCGAGCAGCGGACGTTGCCCAGCGCGACGATGCCGACCTCGACCAGTTCGCCGGTGGCCGTGCGCGGCACCATCAGCGGTCCGCCGCTGTCGCCGAAGCAGCCACTGGCGGTGAAGTGCGCTGAGTCGATCGTGCAGATCTCCCAGCGCGGGAAGAACGGACGGATGTGCCGCTTGCACCAACGGGCGGGCTGCACGACAGTCGAGGCATAGCGCAGGCGCTTGGAGACCTTCGGGTGAATCGTCGACGTCAGCCCCCAGCCGGTGATCGTGGCGGTCGTGCCCGCGCCGTACAGATTGCTCTGCCCGAGCTTGACCAGCGGCATCGGCGACGCCGCGACCGGCTTTTCGAGCACCAGCAGCGCCGCGTCGCCGGGATCGCGGCGGCGTTCGTAGCCGGGATAGGGGATCACGCCGATCACGCGCGAGACCTGACCAGGCTGGGTTGCGGCGAGGTCGACCTGGCTGGTCACGACGTGGTAGCCGCCGTGCGGGTTGACGACGCCGGTTTGGATGTTCTCGGCGCAGTGGCCGGCGGTCAGCACGAGGCTGGGCGCGATGACCGTGCCCGAACAGGAGCCGACCAGCTTGCCTCTGACGTCGAGCACGAACGCAGCCGACGGGTACTGGCCTTCGCTTGCGACCGCGCCGCCGACGACCGCGCCATGCGCGCGCGGCTGGTCGCGGCCGGCCAGCGCCAGCGCCAGCGGCGTCGCCACCAGCGCGCAGGCGAGCAGCGCCGCGGCCGCGGTGAGCAGCGAGCGAAGGCGATGAGAGTGCGAGAAGACCACGAGCAGCGAGCGAAGGCCGTGTTGGCTAGATCTGACCACGAGCATCTCATCGGCAGGATCCTCGGATTCTCTTAGAGTCTGTCCCGGCCGCAATGGATACGCCCGAAAGCGCGCACGGCGACTGCTGGATTTCCTCAAGAAGCGCTCGGTGCCTGCCGAATAGTTGAGCATGCGGGAGCGCCTCGGAGGACACAAGGACGATCCCTTGACCCAGGAACCGGACCAGGCCGCGGTGCGGGCGCCGGAGCGCCCGCCAGATCGGGCGGTTGCGAGCCTGAGGTGGTTCGCGGCGGCGGCCGCCCTCGCGGCGATCGTCACGCCCATCGCGACAAGCATCGACTGGCCGCTGTACGTCGCGGCCATCGCGCTAGGGGCGCTTGCGGGCGCGATCCGCCTGACGCGCTGGCGCGGCGCGGTCGGGGGCGCCCGCGAGCTGCTGCCGTCGATGATCTTCCTCGGCGCCGTCGCGGTGCTGCGCAGCAGCGCCGGCGGGGCCAACTCGGGCGTTGGGATCCTCGCACTGCTGCCTGTGTTCTGGACCGCTCTGCACGGCGACCGGCGGCAGTTGTGGTTCGTAGTGGCGGGCGTGGCGCTGTTCTTCTTCGCGCCGCTCCTCCTGACCGGGCCACCCGAATACCCCTCCAGCCAGTACCGCGCCGGCGTGCTGTTCGTCGTCGTCAGCGCGATCGTCGGCTTCAGCACCCAGTGGCTGGTCTCCGAAGTCCGTTTCCAGGCCAGTCAGGCCGAGCGACGCGAGCACGCGCTCAGAGAGGTCGCCAGGGTCATGCGCGGGCTTTCGACCAGCCTGCACGCCCGCACCGAAGTGTGCGAGGCCACCCGCTCGATCGGAGAGGCCAGCTTCGCGTTCCTCTACGAGCCGGTGGGACGCGACGGCGCGCTGCGCTCGACGGCGATGGCGGGGATCGAGATGTCCCCGCTCGAAGTCGATCCGCAGGCTGCAAGCGCGGCGGGCGACGTCTACCTCTCAGGCAAGTCCTTGCTGTGGAGCGAGGACCACCCGACCGACATGATCGACCGAGACCTTTGGAGGCGCGTGGGAGAGCCCGCGTCGCTGCTATTCGAGCCGGTCTCGCGCGGCGAGGAGCCGATCGGCGTGCTCGTCGTCGGCTGGAGCGAGACGATCGGCGCCGACAGCATGCAGGCGGCATTGATCGCGCTGCTCGCCCGCGAGGTGGCCACCGCGATCGAGCGCGGCGACCTGCTGGCGCGGATGAGCGACATGGCCAGCACCGACCCGCTCACCGGCCTGCCCAACCGGCGCGCCTGGGATCTGCGGCTGCGCCAGGCGATGCTAGAGAGCGAGCCCCTGATGCTGGCGATGCTCGACCTCGACCGCTTCAAGCACTACAACGACACACACGGGCATCCTGCGGGGGATCGCCTGTTGCGCCAAGCTGCGGCCGTCTGGCGCGAAGAGCTACGCGCAGGCGACTTCATCGCGCGCGTCGGTGGCGATGAGTTCACGCTGTTGTTGCCGGAAACGAGCCCGGGCGACGCCTCGGCTGTAGTCGAGCGGCTGCGCGCACGGGTACCCTACGAGCAGACCTGCTCGGCCGGGATAGTCGCGTGCAAGGTCGGCGAAAGCGCCGAGTCGCTGACGGCCCGCGTCGACGAGGCGCTGTACGCCGCCAAGACGAGCGGGCGCGACCGGATAACCGTCGGCGCCTAAGGTCAATGCCATTCCGAGAGCCGTCGCAGTCAGTGAGTAGCCTGCACCGACGATGACAAACGCCTGCCATGTCGGGCGACCCGCCGCGCACTCCTCGGACTAGCGAAAACGACTTCAGATCGACACGTAGGCCCACCCCACCCACGCATGCCCCCGCCAGGAGTCGAACCTGGATCTACCGCTTAGGAGGCGGTCGTCTTATCCATTGGACTACGAGGGCTCGCCGCTAAGGCTATCGGCGAGACACGGGCGCGGCCAGGCGTCGGCGCGGGCGGCAGCAGCGACTACCGCTACCGCTCCGGATACACATCGTCAATCGTCGTGAGCGGCGCGTACGGCGCGCCCGCAGCGGCTTCGATCGCGGCGGCGGCGCCGGCGAGACGGTCGAGCACCGAGACCACCCCGCAGATCTCATGCCCGGCCTCCTTCAAGGCCTCGATCGCCGCCACCGTCGAGCCGCCCGTCGTCACCACGTCCTCGACCACCAGGCAACGATCCCCCGGCTGGAGCTCCGGCCCCTCGATCCGCCGCTGCAGGCCGTGGGCCTTGGCGTCCTTGCGCACGAAGAAGCCCTTCACGTCCGCCCCCCCGGCGAGCGCGGCGCACGCCACCGCGTCGGCCCCCATCGTCATGCCCCCCACCGCCGTCGCGTCCCATTCGCGCGCGCGCTCGGCCAACAGCTCTCCCAGCGCCCGAAAGCCGGCCGGCAGCAGGATCGCGCGCTTGGCGTCGACGTAGTAGGAAGCCGTCTTGCCGCTCGTGAGCGTGACCTCGCCGACCACGAGTGCATGTGCGCGCAACTCCTCGATCAGGCGCTCGCGCGCACCCTGCGCCGGCTCGCCGTTGTGGTCGGCTTCGCTCATCGCAGCCAATCTATCCGCTGGCGTCTCGGACATCCGTCCAGGCCGTCCAGCGCTGGGATTACCCTGGTCTCATGGTGCTGCCCTTCTTCGGCCGAATCCTGCGACTAGCCTCGATCGTCATCTGCGTGATCGCCGCCTTGTACTTCGGCGCATTCGCGCTCGATCAGACCAGCAGCGCCTCCTCGCACCAGCAGGCCGAACTCAATGGCACCGAACAGCCGGCGGCGGGCGCCACGGCGAAGTCCGAACAGAAGAGCGGGCTGCACGAAGCGATCGACGAAGCCTTCGGCAAGCTCGCCTCGCCCTTCTCCGGGGTGACGTCGAGCACCACCGGCGCTTGGTCGATCCACATCGTCGACACGCTGCTGGTGCTGATCGTCTACGGCTTCGGCCTGGCCTTCGTCGCGCGCCTGCTCAAGCTCGCCCAGTAGCGCCGCGGCACACGCGCACGTTCACGCTCACGGGCCGGCGTCGGCGCGGACCCGCCGGCTGCCGCGGCCGCTGTCCGTGTACACGTCCACCGCGTAGCCGACTCGAACCCAGGCGAACACCGCCGCCGCGTTGGGGATCGGGATGCGCAGGCAACCGTGGCTGGCGGCGTAGGGCGGGACTTCGGCGTAGCCGTGGATGGCGTAGCCGCGGATGAAGTAGTTGGAGTCGACCATCCCCTCGGAGTTGACGCCCGGCGTCTTCGAGTAGACGTGGAAGTGGCCGATCACCGTCGGCGTCGAGGGCTTGCCCGAGCTCATCGTGAGGATGCGGCGCACGCGGCGGTGTTCCACCTCAACCAGCACCTGCTTGGTCAGGTCGGCCTCGACGTGGACGCCGTCCTGGGGGAAGCGCACCCTGTAGCGCCCCGCGCCGTGCGCCAGTCGCTGGAAGACTCCCGCGTTCGCGCTTTCGATGCGCTCCAGCCCCGCCACCTTGCGGAAGGCGAGCACCGCGCGGCCCGTAGCTTCGTCGAAGCGGCTGTTCACGGGCACCTCATAGCGCAGGCGCGCCAGCTCATCCTGGAGCAGCCTTACCATCGGCCCGCGCGCGCCGACCCTCAGCGTGCCGTGCAGGTGCATTGCGCGCCGCTGCAGCGCCGTCGGGGTCTTGGCTCCTCGCCTGCCGGCGCTCGACGCCCCCGCCGCCAAGGCGAGGACGGGCGCCGACGCCGACGCCGCGCACGCAACCACCAGGACGATGCCGACCCGTATGCCGCGCTCAGCCCTCATCGACCTGATGGTAGGCGCCGGCGATGATGGCCTCCTGTGGTGGAGCCACGGTGATGACGTCGGCTCTGCTCAGGCCGAGCCGGAGCAGGCCGATCGTCGACAGCGCCCCGAACGCGAGTAGCGGAATCTGCCAGCTCCATTTCTCCAGCGCCCCGAACGCGATCGAGTTGTTCAGGCAGTGCGTCGCTATGCACGGGTACAGCGACCCTGTCTGGCGGTACAGCGCGCACAGCAGGAAGCCGAGCACCGCCAGCGGGACGAGGTAGACGACCGGCGCCGAGCCGACGTGTACGGCGCCGAACAGCACGCCCGTGATCGCCGCGCCGGTCAGCCAGCCGCGCCATTTCGCAAGCGACGGGAAGATGTAGCCGCGGAACAGCATCTCCTCGCCGATCGGCGCGATCACGGTCGTCAACAGCGCGCTCAGGGCCAGCAGCAGCGCCGTTTCGTTGGCGCCGAGCGCTTTGAGCAGTTCCTCTTTCGGTTCTTCCCCGAGCGCGCCCGCCCAGATTGCGCTGAACAGGAAGAAGGCGAAATACACGGCGACCACGATCAGCGCAATCCGCCACCAGCGCTCGCGCGTCGGTCGCAGCCCCAGCTGCCAGGAGCGCACGACGCGGCCGCCGAGCTGCGCAAACAGGACGGCCGTCAGCACGAACATCGCGTCCTGCACCATCGTGTCGGCGAGCTCGAGCCCGTGCGGCGTGTGCGACGAGCTGATTTTCACCCCCACGAGCACCGCGGGCACGTCGACCACCAGCCCGCCGACCGCGGCCAGCACGAGCGCAGCGACGAGCGCCACCGGCCCGCTCCACGCCGGCCAGTCGTTCGGCGGCAGGCCCACCGGCCCGCGCCTGCGTGAGGGAGGCGCCGGCACGGCGGCGGCGGCGAGGGCGGCGCGCTCGGCGCTCAGCGCCCGGCCGAACGGGTCGTCGTGCCCGTCGCTCACGCGACCCAGTGCCAGGTGGAGAACTCCGCCGCGAAGAAAGCGAGGGCCAGCGCCGATGCCACCAGCAGCGCACGCGCCAGCCGCGGCCTTGCCACCAGGCGCACGGCGAGCCATATGTTCAAGGGGAACAGGACCAACAGGAAGCGCGGCAGCGACATCAGCGGCTGTGAGGCCACAGGGTAGGAGAGCGGCAGCGCCAGCGCGCCGAGCGCGTAGGCGCCGTAGGCGAGCGGCAGCAGCCGCAGCACCCCGACGACCGCCACGACGGCCCCCAACAGGAACGCGAGCGCCAGCAGGTTGTGCCCCGCCGCGATCGCCGGGCTGCCGCTCGCTACCGGGTAGTACAGGTGCGCGCTCTGGAAGGAGAGCAGCTGCCGCGCCCCCTCCCAAGCAGCTTTCAGCCCGTCCCACACGCCGCCGTAGGGGCCGGCGAAGTGCCGGCCCC
Source organism: Solirubrobacteraceae bacterium (assembly GCA_035938935.1). Lineage (GTDB taxonomy): Bacteria > Actinomycetota > Thermoleophilia > Solirubrobacterales > Solirubrobacteraceae > Palsa-744. Next base: position 496 of record DASZGH010000014.1, on the reverse strand, counting down.
AGACCGCCTGGGCGTGAAACGGGGCGAGCGCGTCGCCACCGGCGAGCGCGAGGTGAGCCATGTACAGGCCGAGGCCGACGGGGACGAGGAGGATATAGAGAGAGTCGGCCCGCATCCCGTAGCGCGGACGCAGACGCGCAAGTACGGCCGCTCCCTTCACTGCCACGCGCGTGCCCTGTCCCGTGCCGAGCGCCGTCGCACGTTCGCGCTCGGGCGGACGGTCCTCGCGCGGCCCGTACAGGTACAGCAGAGCCAGCGGCAGCGCGAGCACGACGCCCGTGCTGCGCGTCGCGCCGGCCAGCGCGGCGCAGGTCGCCGCCAGTCCCCAGCGTCCGCGGCGCGCACACAGGAACACGCCGACCGACAACGCCAGGTACAGCGACTCGCTGTAGACGGCCGAGAAGAAGAACGCCATCGGCGCAAACGCCGTCAACAACACGACCAAGCGCGCAACCTCGCGAGCATCGAGCCTGGCAAGCGACGCGCCACGTCCGGG
>DASZGH010000013.1:0-6326 GCA_035938935.1 Solirubrobacteraceae bacterium | reverse complement strand
CCCTTGGCGAGCTTGTGCCCGGCCGCCGGGCTCTGCTGGATCACGGTGCCTACCTTCGCTTCTTCGCTGACCGTGCGGGTGACGGTTTCGGTTTCAAATCCGGCGGCTTTGAGCGCGGAGGTCGCCTTCACTTCGCTCTGCCCGACGACGTTCGGGACGGCGGTCTTTGCCTGCGCCTGGGCAACCACGATCGTCACGGTCGATCCCGTTTTGACCTGAGTGCCGGCCGCCGGCGACTGTGAGATCACGGTGCCGGGCGCCGGTTCGGCGACTTCGCGCTTGACGCTTGTCACCTTCAGCCCGGCCGCCGAGAGCGTCGCCGTCGCGCTCGCCTGCGGTTCGCCGGTGACGTTGGGCACGCTCGCTTCGAGCGGGCCGGAGGAGACGAAGACGGTGACCGGACTGCCGATCTGCACACCGACCCCAGCGGTGGGGTCGGTCGATACGACAAGCCCCTTGCCGACTGTTTCGCTGGGCTCGTCCTGCCTCGTCGGCTGCAGCCCCTTCTGCGTGAGGATCTTGACTGCTTCGGCGCTCGGCTTGTGCACGACATTGGGGACGGCGACGCTTTCGGCGCCCGAGGAGACGAACACGCTCACGCGCGAGCCCTTGTGCACGATCGTCCCGCGCGTGGGCGTGGTCCCGATCACCAGCCCGCTGGCCACATGCGCGTTGCTCGTGACCGACACGACCGGCGAGAGCCCTTCGCGCTTGAGGGTCGCCGCTGCCGCCGACTGCGTCTGGCCGGCGACGTCGGGCACGGTCACGCTGCCCGACTTCGTCGGCAGCAGGAGCAACAGCAGCACTACGGCGAGGATCGCCAGCGCGGCCACGCCGGCGGCGATCCAGCGCGCGCGCCGGCGGCGCTTGGCCGCAGCGGCCTCCGCTGCGGCCGGGTCGGCAGGCTTCCCGTCGCTGCCGGCCGACGGGAGCGGCATGGGCAGCGCCGCGGTCGGGGGAGCGCCATTGCCCGCCTGGGCCGGATCCGGTCCCCAACCACCCGGCGCCGGCGCGATCCCCGCGCGCGCCTGCTGCAGTGCCGCGATCAGCTCGTCGGCGCCGGCGAAGCGCTGAGCGGGATCCTTCGCGAGCGCGCGCATCACGACGGCGTCCAGCGCCGGGCTCACCTGCGGGTTGAGCTGGCTCGGCGGCGTCGGCTGCACCGAGACCTGCTTGAGCGCGATCGTCACGGCCGACTCGCCCTCGAACGGCACGCTGCCGGTCAGCAGCTCGTACAGGACGACGCCGACCGAGTAGATGTCGGAGGCCTCGGTCACCGCGTAGCCCTGGGCCTGCTCAGGCGAGAGGTACTGGACGGTGCCCATGATCGAGCCGGTCATCGTCATGTCCGAGGCGCCGGCGCGAGCGATGCCGAAGTCGGTCACCTTGGCACGACCCTCCTCGTCGAGGATCACGTTGTGCGGCTTGATGTCGCGGTGGATGATCCCGCGCCTATGGGCGAAGCGCAGCGCCAGCAGGATCTGCACGACGATGTCGATCGCGTCGGAGGGCGCGATCGGCCCGTGTTCGCGCACGACCGCCTTCAGCGAGCGCCCCGGCAGGTACTCCATAGCGATGTAGTAGGTGCCGTCCCACTCGCCGCGGTCGAACACGGCGACGACGTTGGGATGCGAGAGCCCGGCGGCGCTGGAGGCCTCGCGGCGGAAGCGCTCGACGAACTCCTGGTCTTGGGCGAAGCGGTGGTGCAGCAGCTTCAGCGCGACCTGTCGGCCGAGCAGCCTGTCCTGGGCGAGATAGACGTCGGCCATCCCACCCGAGCCCAGGCGCGAGACGACGCGATAGCGCCCGTCGACGAGCGTGCCGGACTCGACCATGCTCATGGGCGCGGCTCCCCGGACGTATACGGGTGCTGGTCCGTGGACGTACGCCGGCGATCTGCGTGCAACGCGCGCGCCGCAGCGGCAGCAGCCATGCAAAGGGGGGTGTCTCGCGCCGGCTCAACCATGCAGCAGCGATTCGATCACTTGCTTTGCGACGGGCGCGGCAAACGCGGCGCCCTGTCCGGGCACACCCTTCAGCGTCACCGCGACCGCCACCGTTGGATTCTGTGCCGGCGCAAACGCGATGAACCAGACGTTGTTGATCGCCGCCCCGATCTGCGTCTCGGCCGTCCCTGTCTTGCCGGCCACCTGTACACCCGGGATCTGGGCGCTTGTGCCGGTGCCTTCGTTTACGACCGCTTCCATCATCTTGGTGACCGAAGCCGCGGTCGAGGGGCGCATCACGACCGATTGGGCTTTCGGTGAGACACGCTGAGCCACGCGCCCGTCCGGTTCGACGATCGCGCTGGTCAGGTGCGGCGTCATCAGCACCCCTTTGTTCGCCACCGCCGCGGCGACCTCCGCCATCTGTAGCGGCGTCACCTGCAGCTTGTCCTGGCCGATGCCCATGCGTCCCACATCGACGTATTCGCTTGTGGGCGCGAGCAGCCTGCCGTGCAGGTACTCGCCGCTCGAGGACATCTGTTCTGACGGGTAGTCCAGACGCGGCTTGCGATCAAAGCCGAAGCGGGCCATGTAGCGCGCCATCGTCGGCTTGCCGAGTTGCTCTGCCACCTGCGCGTAGACGGTGTTGACCGAGTGCACGAGCCCTTCGGTCAGCGTGATCTGCCCGAAGCTCTCGTCGTTGTCGTTTTTCAGCGGGACGCCGGAGATGGGAACTTCGTTGCGCCCGCTGACGGTCGATTCGGGCGTGAAGCGGCCGGAGTCGATCGCCGCCACCGCGGTCACCACCTTGAACGTCGAGCCGGGCGCGTAGCCGAACTGGGTGGCGCGGTTGACAAGCGGCGAGCTGGAGTCGCGCGTGAGCCGCGCGAAGGCGCTGGAGGAGCTGAGCGAGTTGGCGTCGTAGCTTGGACTGGAGGCCATCACCTCGACCGCGCCGGTCTGTGGCTGGATCGCGACGACGGCGCCTTCGTGTTCGCCGAGCGCGGCGATGGCGGTGCGCTGGGCGGCCGGCCGCAGCGTCGTCTGCACGGCCTCGCCCTGCGGCTTGCGTCCCTGCAGCTGGTCGAGAACGCTCTGCACGCTCCCGCGTTCCTGCCCGTTCAAGGCCGCGCTGCGGTAGCGCTCCGTACCGGCCTGGCCGAGATCGATGAACGAGTAGCCGACCGCGTGCGTGAACTGCGAGCCGGTCGGGTAGACGCGCCGGTAGGTCCCTTCGGCGCCGCGCACGCTGCGCGCCAGCACGGTGCCGTCGGCCGCGAGGATCTCGCCGCGGTCGATCCGCTGCTGCTCAAGCACCGAGCGCCTGTTCAGGGCGCTGGTGCGCAGCGAGGAGGCTTCGAACACCGTCCATCGCGAGGTGAAGGCGACGAGCACGGCGAACAGCACGACCACCAGCGCGTACAGCCGCAGGATCGGCCGGTTCATCTCCCGCTCAGCTGTCCGAGTTCCAGCTGGCGCACGAGTTCGGCCGCCTTGCCTTCGGAGCGCCAAGAGTGGTCGAGCAGCGCCTGCCTGTGCTGTGGCGGCAGCGTCGAGGCGCTGACGCCCGAGACGTAATCGCTGCTGTAGAGCTTGACCCCGCCCGGCAGTTCGTAGGGAACGCCGCGAAACACGGTCACCAGCCCACGCTGGTTGGTGCCGATGAAGTAGACCGACTGCAGCGCCAGATATGCCCCGGCGGCCAGCGCCGCCAGCACGACCAGCACGACCAGCGGCGCGCGCAGCCGCCGCGCGCGGCGGCGCAGGCGGGCGGCGCGCGAGGGTTCGGCCACCGTCGCCGGGCGGCGCGGGACCCGCGGCGTGACCGCCGCGGGTGCGGTGGCCGTAGCGCTCGCCCTGGTGGCGCCTGCCACAGCGTCCCCTGCCGTCGCGCCTGCCGCGGCCGTCCACTCGGCGACCGCGACGGAGGCGTCATCGGGCGACGAAGCCGGTGTCAGCTCGGTCAGAGTCGTGTGCCCGTCCTCTTCGGCGGCGGAGCCGGCCTGGACCTCCTCCAGGCGCAGCAGGAGGACCGTGATGTTGTCCTTGCCGCCGGCGGCGTTGGCGGCGGCGATCAGCGCCTCGCCGGCGTCGCGCAGGCGTGCGTGGGATGCGAGCAGGTCGCGCAAGTCGTCCTCGCCGACCATCGTCGTCAGGCCGTCGCTGCAGATCAGGTAGACGTCGCCGGAGCGCGCCCGCAACGAGCGCACGTCCACCTCGACGGCGGGCTCGGGGCCGAGCGCCCTGGTGATCACCGAGCGTTGCGGGTGCTCCTCGGCTTCCTCGGGGGTGAGCCTGCCCTGCTTGATCAGCTCGTCGACCAGCGAATGGTCGTCGGTCAGGCGCAGCAGCTCGCCCTCGCGCAGACAGTAGGCGCGCGAGTCGCCGACGTGCGCGACCGTCACCTCCTGCTCGCCGACGTAGACGGCAGTGATGGTGGTGCCCATGCCGGCGTGCTCGGCGCTCTGATGGGAGAGCTCGTTGATGCGGGCGTTGGCCTCGCGCACCTGGCGCGTGAGGCTGCCCTGCGGATCGCCGCCGTCCTGGAGGCCGGAGCTGAACGTCTCCACCGCCACGCGCGAGGCGACCTCGCCCGCCTGGGCGCCGCCCATGCCGTCGGCGACCACGAACAGCGGCGAGCGCACGAGCAGCGAGTCCTCGTTGACGCGCCGCTGCAGGCCCGTGTCGGTGCCCGACCAGTGCTCGGCGACTCGCAGCAAGTCAGTCGACCTCGAAGCTGAATTCGGAGTCGCCGATGCGCACGCGATCCCCCGGGTGCAGCGGGCGCGGGCCGTCGAGCAGCTCCTCGTTCAGGTAGGTGCCGTTAGTCGAGCCGAGATCCTCGATCACGACGCTGCGGCCCTGTTCGTACACGCGCGCGTGACGCGCGGAGGCGAACGGATCTTCCAGGCGGATCTCGGCCGTGTCCCCGCGGCCGAGCACGACTTCGCCACCGAGGTCGTAGATCATCCCCGGGTCGTGCCCGGGCGCACGCTCGACGTGCAGCCGCGGTGAGCGGCCGGCGATGTCGGCGGGGCCCAGCGTCGAGGCCGAGTGCAGGCCCGTCGCGTCCGGCGCCGCCAGCGCAGGGTCGGCGCCCGGCGCGGGCATCGCGGCGCCGCCGCGCAGCTCGCCCGCGCCGCCGCGCAGGTCGCGCAAGGCGCTACGCGCCACCCACAGCAGGAACAGGTACATGACGGCCAGGAAGCCGAACTTGAGCATCACCGAGACGGGCTCCAAGCCGTTCATGGCGCGATCTCGAAGGTCATCTCGGTCGAGCCCATCCCGATCCGATCGCCCGTGCGCAGCTCGTAGACGCCCTCGATCGCGCGGCCGTTGACGCGCACGCCGTTGGTCGAGCCGAGGTCTTCGATCGTCCAGGCCGCGGCGTCCAGCGGTCGCAGCTCGGCGTGCCGGCGCGAGACGCCCGCGTCCTCGAGCACGACATCGCATTCGCGACTGCGCCCGATACTCGCCCCGCGGGGCGGCACCAGCAGGCGCCGCCCCGAGAGCACCAGCAGCGCCTTGGCGGGACGGCGCGAGCCGCTGCGCTGCAGCGGCTCGCGCACGCGCTCGGCGTTGCTGAAGATCATCGTGTTGCCGACGGCGGCGGGCTCGGAGGCGACGGGAACCTCGCGCCGGCGGGGCGGGACGGCGGCGGGCTGCTCAAGGCCGGCGCCCGCGGCAGGGACGAGCGGCTGAAACGCGCCGCCCGCCCCCGGTGAAGGCGCAACCGGCCGCGGCTCACCCTGCTCCCCCGGCTCCTCGCGCTCCCCGCTTCCCGCGCGCTCCCTCTGATCGACCCTCGCGGTGCGCACTTCGATGCCGAATTCGCCGAGCTGCAGGTCCTCGTCGGTGTGAAAGGCAATGTGCGGGCCGGAGGCGAGCGCGAAGTCTTCCGCGCGCGCGTGCTCAAGCAGGTAGGCGCACAGCTCTTCGATCACCTCGTGCTCTACTCCCTCGTAGCGGGCGCGGTCGCGCGGCGAGAGCCACACCGAGTACTCGTTGGGGGCATACACGCGCGAGACCGAGACGGTCGTGTTCTCGTCCATCTCGCGCGCCAGCTTGTGAGCGATCTCCATCGGCCGTACCTCGGCCCTGAAGACGCGGCCGAAGGTCCCCTCGACGAGGCCGGCGATCATGTTCTCCAGTGTCCGCAGCGGATTCATCTAGTGGTTCCCGTTCTGGGCTGGGGAAGCCCTCCCCACTCTACGGATCGAGGGCGATGGCGATGCGGCGGCGCGCTCTATCTACTGAAGGACGTAGCCCTACGCGGGCTGCTAGACGTGACCGGCGCCCGTCGATTCCGGCCCGCGCACGTCGCGCCTACCGCGCGACGGGACCGCGCAGCGCGCGGGCGCAGATCGCCAGCACGCATCC
>DASZGH010000012.1:0-4540 GCA_035938935.1 Solirubrobacteraceae bacterium | reverse complement strand
GGCGATCGCCACCACCCAGCGCACCCAGCAGACCAACCGCGCCGCTCGCGTCGACGCCAATGAGCTGCTGGCGATCGCGCTCGGCGGGGCGATCGGCGCGCTCGTGCGCGTCGGCCTTGCCGAAGCGGCGCCCGCGAGCCCCGGCAGCTGGCCTTGGGCGACGTTCACCGCCAACATCGCCGGCGCGCTCCTGATCGGCTACTTCGTCACCCGGCTACAGGAGCGCCTGCCCATCTCCACCTTGCGCCGCCCTCTGCTTGCGACCGGCCTGTGCGGAGCGCTGACGACGTTCTCGACAGTGCAGATCGAGCTGTTGCGGATGTCCGACCGCCACGAGTGGGCGCTGGTGGCGGCCTATGTCAGCGCCAGCGTCGTGGGCGGCTACCTGGCTGTGTTCGCTTCCTCGGCGCTGGTACGTCGAGTCAGGGCGCTGGCGTGAGCGCTCCCTTGTGGATCGCCGTCGCCGCGCTCGGCAGCGTCGGCTCGATCGCCCGTTTCCTGCTTGACGGCGCTGTCTCTGCGCGGGCCGGCGACGCCTTTCCGCTGGGGACGCTCGCCGTCAACGCCAGCGGCGCCTTCGTGCTCGGCCTTTTGAGCGGCGTGGCCCTGTCCGGCGATGCGCTGACGCTCGCCGGCTCGGCCACGATCGGCTCCTACACCACTTTCTCGACATGGATGCTAGAGACCCACCGACTGGGCGAGGACGGCCGGCTGCTGGTGGGCGCGCTGAACGTGCTCGTCAGCGTTGCGGTTGGCATCGCCGCAGCGCTGCTGGGGCGGACGATCGGAGGCGCACTGTGACCGACGAGGCGCTAAAGCTAACGACCTACTTCGGCGAGCGAGCGCGCGTAGGCGGACGGCTGCTGGCCGAGGAGCTGCTCGACATACAGGCGGGCCACGCTATCCGCCTTGGCGTGCTGCTGCGCGGCATTCAGGGCTTCGGCGCCAAGCATCACCTGCGCACCGACCGCCTGCTGACGCTCTCCGAAGACCTCCCGCTGGTCTCGATCGCGATCGACGCGCGCGAGCGGATCGAGCCGCTGAGGGAGGATTTGGCGGCACTCGGCGGAGAGGGTCTCCTGACGATGGAGCGAGCCGTCGTCCTCGACCCTTCCTCGCCGGCGAGCCAGCTCCCTGCCCGATCGGAGCTCAAGCTGACCGTCTGCCTCGGCCGCCACGAGCGGGTCGAGGGCGAGCCGGCGTTTACCGCCGTCTGCAGCGCGCTGCGTAAGGAGGGCGTGTCCGGCGCCACCGTGCTGCTCGGCGTCGACGGCACGGTCGGCGGCGAGCGCCGCCGCGCCCGATTCTTCGCCAGCAACCGCGGCGTGCCCCTGCTGGTGCTGAGCGTCGGCGCGGCGGAGCCGATCGGCCGTGCCGCCCAGGCGCTTGCGCAGATGCTGCCGTCGCCGCTGCTCACGATCGAGCGGGTGCGGGTCTGCAAGCGCGACGGCGAGCTGTTGCAGGCCCCCAGCGATGCGCCTTTGACCGACAGGGCGCCAGCGCTCGGCACGGTGCCAGCGGCAGGCGGCGAGGGTGAACGCCAGAAGCTGACGGTCGTCACCTCCGAGGCCGCGCGGCATGACGGTCGCCCGGTCTACTTGGAGCTGGTGCGGCGTCTGCGCGCCGAGGGAGCGGCAGGCGCCACGGCGTTGCGCGGGATCTGGGGCTTTCACGGCGAGCACGCCCCGCACGGCGACCGCCTACTCTCGCTGCGCCGGCACGTGCCGGTCGTGACCGAGGTGATCGACACCCCGGCGCGGGTCGCGGCCTTGTTTGGAATCGTCGATGAGCTGACGCGCGAGCGGGGCCTTGTGACCAGCGAGCTGGTGCCGGCCAGCGCTGCTTTGCGCGCTCCTCCTGCTCTATAGTTAGCCGCCTCGCGGCTGTAGCTCAGTTGGCTAGAGCGTCTGCTTGCCATGCAGAAGGTCGAGGGTTCGAGTCCCTTCAGCCGCTTCACAAAAGCCCCGCAAATGCGGGGTTTTTGTTTGGGCGGATGTCATCACGGACAAACTTTGTCCCAAAACTTTGTCCCAAATCTGGTGCGGGTATTACCAGCCGCTGGGATGAGGATCATCCGACGCGCTCGTAGACTGTCTTCATGGCCACGATCGACCACACCATCCATCTTGGGACTCGGACCTACGAGCTGCTGCGCAAGGAGGCGGAACGTCGGCATCTGGATGTCGACGCCACTGCCGATGGGCTGCTCGCGGAGAATCTGTCTGCCTCGCCCGTTGACATCGCTGAGCTAGCGCAGACGCTGGACCGCGCAGCCCGGTTGCGTGCTTCGCTGCCAGCGACCGACGAGGCGGTGCGCCTCGTGCGCGAAGGGCGCGACGAGCTCGCTGAGCGCTTCGAGCACCGGTGAGCGTCGTCATCGACGCGAACGCGCTCGTCGCCTTCGTTACCAACGAGCCCGACAGCGGACGCTATAGGGCGCCTGATGAAGGACTGGGCCGCCAACAAGGCCTCGTTGCACGCGCCGATTCTCGCCCGCTACAAGGTCGCCAACGCCTTTACGAAGGATCTCGCCAGCGACGCCCTGGACGAGGCTTGGACCGTCATCGACGAACTGCCGATCACCTACCACCCACTCCAAGACACGCCGAAGGTTGTTCGGATCGCCATAGCACTGGAGCGGCGGTCGGCGTACGACGCTGCGTATCTCGCGCATTGCTGGCGAGCTGGAGCGAGCGCCTGTAGGCGGCGGCAACGGCGAGTAAGTCCCAGCCCGCCGATAGGGGTGTTCGAGGCGATCTCGGGCTAAGCGCAATACCGTTGACTTAAGGGCGAGACCACCGTCGGCAGGCTGCTGTTCGGCGTGAAGATCACCCCGAGGACACAGGGGGTGAAAGCTTGGTAGCCAAGTCGAACCCATGAGGACGCAGCATCGCGAAGGTAAGGGGCCGTCCCAGACGTCAGCCCTACCGAGATACGCCCTTAGCTCGCGTTCGGCCTGGACGGCCTGTAATACTCGATCGCGCCGGTCCGTTCGAGGTCCTCCAGCCGGATCGCCTCCACGTCGAGCGTCAGCTCGATCTCGTTGCTTACGACCACGCCGCCACCCGGGAGCTCGTCCTGCCAGGAGACGCCGAAGTCGTGCCGGTTGATGCGTGTCCGGGCCTGAAAGCCGATCCGGCGCATGTCCCCCTTGTTCTCCTCGCCGACCCAGAAGGGCGTCTTCCACTCCCCCAGGTAGGCGATGTCAAGGGGGACCGTCCGTGTCACTCCGCGGATGGTCAACTCGACGCTCCCCTTGAAGTCGGTGTCGGCGGTTCGCTCGGTAAAGCGTCCGCTGAAGCTGATCTTGGGATGGTTCTCGACGTCGAAGAAATCAGCGCTGCGCAGATGGGTGTCCCGTTCGGGCTGGCCGGTCCAAATGCCGGTCGCGTCCATCTCGCCCTCGAAGGTTGCCTCCAAGCAGTTGTCGAAGTCAAGCTCCAGGGTGCCCTGGATGTCCTTGACGAGGCCGCGCACCCACGTGACCATCATGTGGCGGGCGCGAAACTCCGCCTCGGTGTGACCAGGCTCAAGAATCCAGGTTGCCATCGGTCTTCTCTACCGCCGGATGTGAGTTAAGGACAAGCGAATCGCCGACCGCGGTTCGCAGCTAGGAGTGTAGCCGTCAGCGGAACCCGGTCCAAGAACGCGACGAATATCGCAAGACGTGCGAAGATCACGTCGTGGAGCAGCTCGACAGCAAGCGCGGCGCCGTCCGGTTCCTCATCTTTTCGGCGTCGCTGCGCGAGGACTCGCTGAACACCCGCCTCATCGACCTGGCCGCGATGACCATCAAGGCCAGCGGAGGAACCGTTGATCGCGCCTGGATGCACGAGTTCGACTGTCCTTCCTACAACCTCGACGTCCAGCTCGGTGAGGGATTTCCCACGGGCGCCGAGGAGCTCTGTAAGCGCCTGGAGACCTGCGACGCGTTCGTAGTGTCCTCGCCGGAGTACAACGCGTCCCTGCCGGGAGTGCTGAAGAACGCAATCGACTGGGTCTCGCGCTGTACGCCCCAGCCGTTCAACGAGCGCCACGGATTGCTGCTGTCCGCATCGCCGTCGATGGTGGGGGGAAATCGGGGCCTCTGGGCGCTGCGCATCCCCTTCGAGCATCTCGGCGCGCGGATCTACCCGGACATGTTCTCGCTCGCTCAGGCCCACAAGGCGTTCGACGGGGAGGGCCGGATCGCCGACCCCCAGCTCCAAGAGCGGTTCGTGGCGAACATCGTCAACTTCATGGACCTGGTCGAGGCATCCAAGCACTACCCATGCGTGAAGCGCGCCTGGGTCGAGTACCTCGGCGAGCATCCCGAGCCGGAACTCGACCGTGTCGAGTGAGCTAGTCGAACCCGGGCCTGTCACGCGCCGGCTGATTTGCCCCCGGTAGCGTGGACTTGGTGATCTGCCCCCGGTAGCGTGGACTTGGGGTTTTGGAGTCCTTCGGCGACAGCGAGGAGGATTCGATGCCCAGGAAGTACTCACCGGAGGTTCGTCGCCAGGTCGTGGAGCTGGCTCGTGCCGGCACGAAGGTGTCGCAG
>DASZGH010000011.1:0-34030 GCA_035938935.1 Solirubrobacteraceae bacterium | reverse complement strand
GTCCTCACCGGCGATCAGGAGGGTGAAGACGTTGCCGATGATTTCCTCGTCGGTGAAAGCGTCGTCGGCTTCCTGGGCTGCGAGCATCGCCTCGAGGAAGTTCTCAGGCGCCTCGCGCAGCCCGGGCCGTGAAGCCATCCGCTCCCGGGCCTGCTCGATGAACTCCTCGACCGCTCTGCGCAGATCGACCAGCGAGCGGTCGAGCGCACGACTTGCGCTTTCACACTGTCGCTGAGGACGACTCTGGCCGTCAGCCAGCCGCCGGCCATGCTTCCGCTATCGCTGCGGAGAGCGAGTGTAGACAGGGTCGGCGGCATCAGCAGCTCCTCGTCCTAGGCGGAAGCGAAGACCGCGCTTGCTCGTACTATCGCATTGCCCTGGCAAAGCAGCAGCGGGCGGTTTCACTCAGGCCGCTGTCGCCTACCCGTACCGTTGCAATCTGGACAGGGAGCACCTGTGTAGAGCAGCTTGTTTGTACCTCCGCACCGCCGGCATGCATCTTTATAGGGGGGTAGCTTGTCTCGGCGAAAGCCGACTCGGTGCCACCACATGTTGCCCAGCTCGTATGCACTCAAGCTGTCCGCTGGATCGGACGGCTCTGCTGATCGTTGCTCGACGGGGCGAAAGGCCGGGTCGATGTCCCGTCGCTTCCAGGTCAGCGTTCCCAGCACGGTCGCTAGGTCCTGCTGATATTCGGCGTGGAAGCTCGGATCGCTCTCCAGTTGCATGAAGAACCACTCGTCGTCGTGGAACAAGTGGACCTCGGTGAGGGCGCTCGGGATAGTCTTGAATGCCTTGATCTGAGTCTCGCCGTCGAGGCGGAACGTGTAGCACGGGGCACCGCCGGCGCGCACGAATCGCAGCCGCTCGATCACCCGTCGGCGCGTTGCTCGCGCGCGGACTTGGTCCCATTCCCCCGCCACGGCAAAGAATTCCGACGGCGGTCCCCTGCCGTGCGAGAAGCAGCGGATCACGCCGCGTGAGGCGACGTCGCTGGGCCGCCCAGTCCGATCGTCGCGTCGCAGCACGATAAGTGCCGGCTTTCCCTCGATCGTGGGCTCGGTGGCCGTGGTGTCGTACCAGCCGGGGGGGAAGCCTACGCTGAAAGCCTCGTTCGCCGCCCAGCCGATCGGCGGGATTGGCGCCTCGACGACGTCGAAGCGATCGATCGGGATATAGGTCTCCACGGGGGGGTCGCCGTCGATCTGGTCGTCTGGGGGATTGACGTACGGAGCGACGGGCCGCGGTGCAAGCTCTGGAGCAGGGCCGGGTACTGTCTTGGGATAGGCGGGGCGACCGTGCAGGATGCGCAGCAGATCCTCGAGTCCCTCGCTCGTAAGAGACGGCACGCGTACGTAGGTCGTGGTGGCGACGAGCGCGGGGGGAACGTCTGAGGTCTCCCGCCCCGGTAGCAGCACGAGCACGACACGTTGCTGGAACTCGGCCTGGTCGTTCACGAACATGCCTAGCAACGTGTTTGCCTCTCCGACCGTCCCGGCGCTCTCTGTCGGCTTGTTCAAACCCTGAAACGCGCGCCGCCACTCTGGGCTTACGGCTACCAGCACCCAATCGCTCGCTTCGATTGCACGTGGTCCGAACCGCGCCCAGTCTGTCGGCTCGTGGCCGTGGAAGAGGTCGACGTCGGCATCGATCCCGTTGTCGAGGAGAAGCCGCGTCAGACGAAGCACTGACTCCTTCCAGCGCTCTCGCTGCTCGGCTTGCCAGTCAGGGTCGGAGTGAGCCCACAGGACAGCAGCGGTGGGCCGGTTGGGCCCCTCTGGGCTCTCTGCAGGCGCCTCCGCCTCATCACCACCGGATTTCGCCTCGCGCATGTTCGCCCGAAACGATACCTGCATTCCAGATATCGGGTCCAGCTGCCCCCGGGGTCTGCTCAACGACTGCCAGCATGTTGCGCGGAATCACACCCAGGTTACGCTTTGCGCGACGAGCGAGCGCCCACGCGGGCCGCTCGATGTGCTCGCTCTGGACGAGGCTCGGTAGCTTCGACTGGAGCACGATCTCGCCAAGCTGGCCCGCCGGCCCGGTTTCGGCTCGTCCGGTACGTTTAATCGATTGCGGATCGACCGCGACCGTTCAGTGCCCACCGACGCGACACGTACGCTGAGATGACTTATGACAACGAGCTCGCCCATCGAATCCGCGAACAGCTCGCTGACGAGCCCGGCGCAACGGAGAAGGCTATGTTCGGCGGCTTGGCGTTTCTGCTCGACGGCAACATGGCAGTCGGGATCTCCAATAGCGGAGAGCTGATGGTCCGTGTCGGCCCGGATGCCTCTGACGAGGCGCTCGCTCGACCTCACACCCGCATCTTCGACATGACTGGCCGGCCGATGAAAGGCTGGATCCTCATCGCTGCCGATGGATTCGCGACCAAGCGCCAGCTCGGCGCCTGGGTACGGCGTGGCATGGCGTTCGCCCGGACCCTTCCAGCGAAGGGGTAGCGCGTGCCCGTCGACGTGGAGAGTCTGATCGAGATCTACCGGCCGCGCGATGAGGTTGCCGCCTATGCGTGTGACCCCGATAACGCAACAGCCTGGTATGAGAACATCAAGGCAGTCGAGTGGAGGTCGCCCCGGCCGCTCGCGGTCGGCTCGCAGATCGCGTTTGTCGCCGAGTTCCTCGGCCGGCGCCTCGTCTACACCTATGAGGTGACAGAGTTCGTCCCCGGCGAGCGGTTCGTGATGCACACCGCCGAGGGGCCATTCCCAATGCAGACCACCTACACGTGGCAGGACACTTCTGGCGGTGCTACCCGGATGGTGCTGCGCAACCGAGGCGAGCCCGTCGGTTTCGCCAGGCTCGCGGCTGTAGTGATGGTCCGCGCGATGCGGCGGGCCAACCGCAAGGATCTGCGCCGGCTGAAGCAGATTCTCGAGCGCGAGGCTGTTCGCGGCAACGGGTAGCGGGGTTGGCGCCGCCTTCTACGCTTGGGTGATAGCTGTCGTGAGTCCAGGTGCGCTGGCGAGCGTCTGGTAGACGACGCAATAGCGCTCCGTCAATCGCTGTAGCGTCGCGAGCTGCTCCTCGGCGGCATCGGTCTTTAGCTCGAATGAGAGACGGATCGCCGAGAAGCCGACGGGCGCCTCTCTGTCGACGCCGAGGGTTCCCCGGAAATCGAGATCACCCTCAGCGCGCACATGCCCCGCTGTCACGACGATCCCGAGCGATGTCGCGACGGCTCGCAGCGTGACACCCGCGCACGCTACGAGCGCCTCAAGCAACATATCGCCCGAGCAGAGCAACGAGCCGTCGCCACCAGACGCAGGGTGCAACCCGGCCTCGGAAAGCACTCGCCCTGTCTGTACCGAGCACGATATGCCGTCGCCTATGGCGCCGGTTGCCGACAATGTGACCTGTGCGGCACCCGGCTCAGCAAGGTAGCGTGCCTTCAAGGGTGCCTGCAGCGCGCGTAGCTTATCTCGCTCCACTGAGACACAGCCTATTGGGCGACCTGCCCACAACGGGAACCGAGGCTGTCGCGCGCTGGGCCCGGGACAACACGCCGCGGGCTCACGTGGCGGCTCAGGCCGGTATGCAGGCTCAAGCGCGATCGGACCGATGTGATCTGCTCGCATTGGCGGTGCGTAGGAACCCGTGAGCAACCGTTTCGAAAGGAGACCCGCATGTCCGCTAGTCAGCTTGATCACGGAACCGACCGTCGGCAGTTCCTCGGCCGCGCCGCTGCAACGGGCGCCGGTGTGCTTGCCAGCGGAGGCGCGCTCGGAGCGCTCGTGCCGTCGTTCGCCGACGCCAAGAAGGGCGGTGTCAAGAAGCGCGACCTCGAAATCCTCGGCGCCGCCCAGATCGCCGAGGCGCTCGCGGTCACCACGTACACGAACATCATCGACACAGCGCCCTTCTTCTCACGGCTCGCGCCCGACGACCAGGGCTATCTCAGGGCCGCCCGCGAGGAGGAGATGTCGCACTATCTGCTCGAGCAGGGCGTGACCGGCAAGCCCTCGCCGTTCACAACCTTCTACTACCCACCGAACATGTTCACCGACGCGCAGACGACGCTGAACGTGCTCGTCACGCTCGAGGACGCGTTCATCGCGGCCTATCTCGTGGGCGTTCGCGATTTCAGCACACCAAACCTGCGCGTGACAGCGGCTCGGATCATGGGCATTGAGAGCGATCACCGCACACTCGCGCGGGTCGTGGCTCCCGGTGTCGCCGCCCAGGATGGCGGCCCGATCGAGAACGTCACCGGCATCCAGGGCAAGGCTGAGAGCGTGGACCCACCCAACAACAATGGCTACGAGCGCACGCTGCGCTGGACCACGATCAATAAGGCTGTAGCGGCGCTCACTCCATTCGCTGACAAGACCGCGGCTGGCAAGGCCGGTTTCGACACGAGCAAGCCTTACAAGTTCCAGTCCTTTATGCCCACGCTGCCGGAGCCGCTCGGCGAATTCCACTCGTTCCTCGGCTGAGAGCGCGTCCCAACGCGTAAGAATCGTCGGAGTGTTTCGATCCCACCGTCTCACGCGCCGCGGCGAGCTGCACGAACTTGCCGATGAGGACCTCATGCAGCTCGTCAGCGACGGTGAGGCACGCGCATTCGAGATCGTATTCGATCGTCATGGGGCCGCGTCGTTCTCACTTGCCTACCGCGTGTGCGGCCGGCGAGCCATGGCTGAAGACGTGGTTCAGGAGGCATTTCTGTCGCTGTGGCGCAGTGGCGCGCGCTACGACTACACGCGCGGCAGCGTGCGCTCGTGGGTGCTGACCATCGTCCATAACAGAGCGATCGACGCGCTCCGTCGCGGCGCCGTCCGCGATAGTCATGACGTGGCTGAAGAGGGAGCCGCCGAACGTGTGGCGGCTTCGGAGTGCACTGAAAGCGAGGTCGTGCGGCGGGATGAGGCTCGCAACGTTCGCAGCGCGCTCGGGGAGCTGCCCCCCGAGCAGCGACAGGTAATCGAGCTCGCGTATTTCGGCGGCTTCACGCACACGCAGATCGCCCAGACGCTGGAGCTGCCCGTTGGAACGGTCAAGGGTCGGATGCGCCTCGGCTTGACCAAGATGCGCCTCGCCCTGGGCGATTCCCCCGAGGTCGCCATATGACGCCGCTTGATCGCACGCCCGAGCTGGGGGGTTGCGGCGCCGATGCTGCCGCGTACGTGCTCGGCGCCCTCAAAGACGAGGAGGTCGAGACGTTTCGCCGGCACCTAGCCACCTGCGCCGTCTGCCGCGACGAGGTCGCCGCGTTGCAGATGGTCGCAGATGCGTTGCCGCTGGCGGTGCCACAGCTGCCGGTGCCGCGCCGCCTGCGGCGACGTGTGATGTCGGGCGTTCGCAACGAGTCGAAGATCGCGCGCGCAGCCGCCGCAAGGCACCGCTCGCGGCTCACACTCGCGCGGCGAGTCGCGGCGGTGGGCGGCGCACTCGCCGTGGCAGCCGCGATCGTGGGCGCGGTCGTGCTGACATCGGGCGGATCGAGCGGGGCACGGCTCGTGCAGGCGAGCGTCGCCGCGCCAGCGGGGAGCGCGGTCGTGCGCTTGACTGGGGTGCACGCCGAACTGATCGTCGCGCACATGCCCCAGCCACCCGCCGGGAAGATCTACGAGGTGTGGCTCGAGCGGGACGGACGGAGCCCTTCGCCGACGAGCGCGCTATTCGGCGTCACCTCGACCGGCGCCGGCGCCGTCGACGTCCCCGGCGACCTCCACGGCGTAAGCGAGGTGCTCGTCACGCCCGAGCCGCTCGGCGGCAGCCTCGTTCCGACGCATGCGCCGGTGATCGTGGCGCACCTGAGCTGACGGTGATCTGAACCGAGCTCAGCCCCGTAGCAGCAGAGGAGCCACAAAGACCGCTAGGAGGATAAAGATGGGCCTTGACAATCCACTTCACCTCGCCTTCCTCGTCATGCTGCTGCTGCTCGTCTTCGGAGCCAAGCGCCTGCCCGAGATGGGCCGCTCGCTCGGCGCGGGCATGCGCGGCTTCCGCGAATCGATCAGCGGCGAGAGCAGCCCCTCACCGTCCAGCAGCGCGCTGAGCTCCTCGGGGGAGCCCGCCACACCCACTCCCGTTGCGCAGCCAGTCGCAGACAGTGCACCCGTCGAGGCCGTGACCGCACAAGAGAACGGCGCCGCGGTCCTAGCAGCAGGGCAGCGATCCTAGGGCCCACTCGCAGACTCTTGAGCGATTTGCCACCCGCTTTATTCGCAGTAGCCGCGCTCCGATGGTGCTTTCCTCGTCATCGGTGCTTACGAACGTTAGATAGTTCTATGCGCTGCGTTCCGTGTATTCGCCGGCGAACGCAGGCGTCTCGAAATGGACGCGATAGGTCTTGAACTGCCAGGTTCCCGAGCATCCGTTGCAGATCTTGTTGACCGGGTACGCGGCCGCTCCATCGACTCTCCTTGCCGCTTGGTCGGAACTGGTGGAGGCTGAGGCAATGCTCGGATGCCCGGGTGTGAGCGCCAAACCACCAAACCGCCAAACCACAGAGCAGATCACTCGAGTAGCATGCTGACGCTGTATACGGCGCCGTCGGAGTGTCCCTGCGAGTCGAACAGGAGCAACCTGCCCTCGGGGCGATCGACGCTCTGAACATAGTTGAGGTAGAAGGACGGAGTCTGCACGCTTCCGTCGGGGAGCGTCCATTTCCCGTGCGCCTGAGCGGTGGTCAAGTTGATCGACAGTTCGATCGCAAACGAAGTCGGCGACCCTCCGTCGGACGCCAGCATAAACCCTTCGGAGTTCTCGCTTTCGAGGGTGTCTCCGGGCGGGTTCACAAGCGCGCCTCCACCGAGGAACGAATCGGTGAACAGGTCGTCGGTGAGGCGGCTCAAGGTCAGCGTGATCGGCTCGTTGGTCTCCGGTTCGCTGTAGCGCCTGATCTCTTCCAGTGCCTCTCTTGTCTGGTGGCTCACGGTGTGTGTGGGCATCGAAACCTCCTGCTCGGCACGCGATCGCGCTCTTGGATTGATTGTGGTTACGCGGCGTTCTTCGGATAAGCCAGGTGTTGAATCAGTCGACCTTTGCTATTTCCTTGACGAGGGTCGCAACAGGCGCTTCGGGGGGAACGGAAAAGTAGCCTTCGACCGGTCCCTGGTTGGTTTCTTGTGTGCCGTATACCGAGATTTCCTCCGCATCCGGTTCCTCGGCGTCCGGCACGAAGTTGTAGCCGCTATAGCTGGAGACCTTCCATGCTGCGGGTATGCCGTTGCGCAGGAGCGCGAGCAGGCGCTCGTGCTTGCGTGTGTCGGCTCGGTCAACCTGCATGGTCACGGCGCGCAACCCTTGAAATAGTCGCACCCGCTCGCCACTCCCAAGGACGAAGCAGTCGGCGAACTCGTCGTCGTCGCCTTTGAACCAGTTTGCATAGCGCGCTAGCACCTCGCTGCCGCTCGTGTGCCCCATGTGCGTGTGCCTCCGAGTCCGAAAGGTAGTTCTGAGAGTGCGAAGCGTATCAGGTGCCGGACACCGGTAGTTGAAAGGAACGGGTTCACGCGTCCCCGTTGCATGCGCATCGACTCGCTCGCTGCGCGCTAACAGTCCGCCTCTCCTATTGTGAGCCCGTGCTCATTGCCGTCGCCGATGCCCGCAAGGACGCCCTCCTAATGGCCTGGGCCGTCTGGTGGGCGCTCGTGCTCGGCTTCGCCGTCTCGGCGATCGTGCAGGCGTGGGTTCCGCGCGAGCGGATCGAGCGCGCTCGGGAGCACGCATGCCACCACTGACCGACCTACCGGCCTGGGCCGCGCTGAGAAGCCACCACAGCGAGATCGCGCCCCGTCATCTGCGCGAGCTGTTCGCCTCCGAACCGAACCGCGGCGAGCGCCTGACGGCCGAGGGCGCCGGCCTGTACCTGGACTACTCCAAGCACCGCGTCACCCCCGAGACGACGCGCCTGCTCGTGGAGCTGGCCGAGCAGGCCGGCCTGCGCGAGCGCACCGAGGCTATGTTCTCGGGCGATCCGATCAACGTCTCGGAGAACCGCTCGGTCCTGCACGTCGCCCTGCGCATGCCCGCGAACAGCTCGCTGATCGTGGACGGCGTGGACATCGTGGCGCAGGTGCACGAGGTGCTCGACCGGATGGCGTCCTTCTGCGAGCAGGTGCGCTCGGGCCAATGGCGCGGCCACACCGGCCGGCCGATCCGAAACGTCGTGAACATCGGCATCGGCGGCTCGGACCTCGGCCCGACGATGGCCTACGAGGCGCTGCGCCACTACAGCGCGCGCGAGCTGACGTTCCGCTTCGTCTCCAACGTCGACGCCACCGACTTCGTCGAGGCCACCCGCGACCTCGACCCGGCCGAGACGCTCTTCGTCGTCTCCTCGAAGACGTTCACGACCCTGGAGACGATGACCAACGCCCGCTCCGCGCGCGAGTGGTCGCTCGCGGCGCTGGGCGATGAGGCGGCGGTGGCCAAGCATTTCGTGGCGGTCTCGACCAACGCCCGCGCCGTGTCCGAATTCGGGATCGATACGACGCGAATGTTTGGTTTTTGGGATTGGGTTGGGGGACGCTATTCGCTTGACTCGGCGATCGGACTCTCGACCATGCTCGCGATCGGCCCGGCACGCTATCGCGATTGGTTGTCGGGGTTCCACGCCATCGATGAACATTTCCGCGCCGCTCCCTACGAGCGCAATCTGCCGGTGCTGATGGGGCTGCTCGCGGTCTGGTACTCGAACTTCTTCGGCGCTCAGACGGTCGGCGTGATGCCCTACGACCAGTACCTGGGGCGCTTTCCCGCCTACCTGCAACAGTTGGCGATGGAGTCAAACGGCAAGCACGTCGGACTCGATGGCGCCGCGGTGGATTACGACACCGGCGCGATCTACTGGGGCGAGCCGGGAACGAACGGCCAGCACTCCTTCTACCAGTTGCTGCACCAGGGCACTCGCCTGGTGCCACTCGACTTGATCGGCTTCGCCCGGTCGCTGAACCCGCTGCGCAACCACCACGACCTGTTGATGTCAAACGTGTTCGCCCAGGCCGAGGCCTTGGCGTTCGGCAAGACCGCCGAGCAGGTGCGCGCCGAGGGCACGCCCGAGGCGGTCGTGGCGCACCGGGTGATGGCGGGCAACCGCCCGTCGAGCACGATCCTGGCCGAGCGCCTGACCCCACACACGCTGGGCGCGCTGATCGCGTTGTACGAGCACAGCGTCTTCACTCAGGGCGTTATCTGGGGCATCGACTCTTTTGACCAGTGGGGCGTGGAGTTGGGCAAGGCCCTGGCCAAGCGGATCGCCCCGGAGCTGGAAGCGCAGGACGAGCCGGAGCTCGAGCACGACAGCTCGACTAACGCCCTGATCCGCCGCTACCGGTCGATGCGAGCTTCGTCGTGAGCGCGCATGCGCGCCGGCGGCGCCGTGCACGGAAAGCGGCATGAGTGAGATGACGCCGATCGAGGTCCACCAGGACACCGCCGCCGTGGCCAGGCGCGGAGCCGAGCTGATGGCAGCCCACGCCCGCGCGGCGATCGACGCACGCGGCTCGTTCTCGGTGGCAGTCAGTGGCGGCCGCACGCCGTGGGCGATGTTCGCCGAGCTGGCGGCACAGGAGGTCGCCTGGTCGCGGGTGGCGATCTACCAGGTCGATGAGCGCATCACAGCGGCCGGCGATGACAACCGCAACCTCACCCACCTGCTCGCCAGCCTGCCCGCGCCCGCCCGCGAGCGTGTGGTCGCGATGCCCGTCGAGGACACCGACCTCGACGCGGCGGCCGACGGCTACGCCGCGCGGCTGCCCATGCGCTTCGACCTGGTCCACCTCGGCTTGGGCCCCGACGGCCACACAGCCTCGCTCGTCCCTGGCGACCCAGCGCTCGACGTCCTCGACCGCGACGTAACCCTGAGCGGCCCCTACCAGGGCACGCGTCGGATGACGCTCACGTACCCGGTCCTCGATCGCGCCCGCGCTCGCCTATGGGTGGTGACCGGCGAGGACAAGCCCGATCCGCTGCGCCGCATGCGCCAGCACGACGCCTCAATCCCCGCCGGCAGGGTGAAGGCCGAGGACTCGCTCATCCTCGCCGACGCTGCCGCCGCCGGCGTGTGATCTACGCGGGGACGGCGCTCTGCTCGTGCTGGAAGTCCCGCAGCACCGACAGCATCGCCTCTGCCTCGCACTCGGCCAGCGGCCATCCCTTCTCGGGATGCTCCTCGAGCGTCTTCAGCCCGTTGCCGGTGATGATCGCCACGACGGTGGCGTCGGGGTCGATCTCCCCGCTTTGAACGAGCTTGCTCAGCACGGCGACCGTCGTGCCGCCGGCCGGCTCGGTCAGGATCCCCTCGGTCCGGGCCAGCAGGTCGATGCCGGCGAAGATCTCCTCGTCTGAGGCCTGCCCGGCGCTGCCGCCGCGCGAGAGCACGGCATCGATCACCAGGTACCCGTCGCCGGGCGTGCCGATCGCCAGCGAGTGCGCCACCGTCTCGGGCGTGCACGGATGGATCTCGGCGTCCTTGGCGGCGATTGCGCTCGCGATCGGCGAGCACCCGGCCGGCTGGGCGATGTGCATCTTGGTGGCGCCGGTCTGGGCCAACCCGACTCTCTCCAGCTCGATCAGCCCCTTGTGCAGGCGCGAGGAGAGCGTGCCGCCCGCCGTGGCCGAGACTATGTTGTCGGGCGCCCGCCAGCCGAGCTGCTCGACGATCTCGAACGCCATCGTCTTGGCCCCCTCGGCGTAGAAGGGCCGCAGTGTGATGTTGGCGAACTCGAGCCCGCTGGCGGCGGCGACCTTCTTGCACTCGCGGTTGGCTTCGTCGTAGTTGCCGCTCACCTGACACACCTTCGCCCCGAGCGCCCTGACAGCCTTGGCCTTGGTCGCCTCGAGGCGGTTGGGGTAGAAGACGTAGGGCGTCACCCCTGCCTTGGCTGCGAGCGACGCCACCGCCGTGCCGACGTTGCCGGTCGACACGCAGCCGACCTCCTCGTCGCCGAGCTCGAGCAGCCGCGCGATCGCGGTGGAGACGACACGATCCTTGTAGGAGAGCGACGGGCGCGAGGTACTGTCGTCCTTGACGAACAGTTTTTTCAGCCCCAGCTCCCTGCCGAGCCGGTCGGCGGGGATCATCGGCGTCATCCCAGCAAACCGCCCGACGCGCGCCTGCGCACCAGCGTCGTGGATCGGCAGCAGCTCGGCCAGGCGCCAGATGTTCATCGGCCGCTGCTCGAAGGACAGCTCGCCGAGGCGCTGCTTGGCCTGCTCGTAGTCGTAGGCGACGTCAAGGCACTTGCCGCACTCCGGGCAGAACGCCTCGCGCTCGCCCAGCGCGATCTTCACGCCGCACTTGTGGCAGACGAGCTCAGTAGCGCAAGAGCGCGTCCGCTCGCCCCGCTGCGGTGCGGGATCTCCCGCCGTCATCGGTTCTCACTCATCCTTCGTGTTGGTTGCGCCCGTCATCGTGACACAAGCTCGGCGCTGGGCCATGCGGTGTCGAGACCATCCTCGCCCGTGCAGGCCACCACCAGCTGCTCGGCGATGTGCGGAGCGAACGGCACGAGCACCCGCGCCAGCAGCTGCAGCGCGGCTAGCAGCGCCTCGCGGTCCTCCGCGCCCAGCGAGCCGCGCTTGGCCAGCACGCGCTTCTCGTAGTCCTTGATCCGGTCGAACAGCCGCATCACGTTGCGAACCGCGGTGTGCATCTCCAGCTCGAGGAGGTCCTCGGTGATCTTCTCGACCGCAGTGTCGCACCACTGCTCCAGACGCTTGCGCAGGTGCTCGGTCTTGTCCGGCCCCATCGCGATCCCGTCCTCGCCGGCAGCGCCGTTGGCGCCTGGGGAGCCGGCGGCCGGGTGGTCGGAGTCCGCCCCGCCATCCTCGCCCCCGGCGTCGCGCGCGGCCAACTGCGTGTGCGTGTAGTCCCACAGCTGGCGCAGGAAGCGCCGGCAGCGCTGCACCGCGCTGTCGCTCCAGTTCAGCGAGCGCTGCGGCGCCGCAGCGTAGAGCACAGCCAGCCTGACCGTGTCGGCGCCGTGCGCGGCGACCAGCTCGTCGGGGTCGACGACGTTGCCGAGGTGCTTTGACATCTTGCGCCCGTCGGCGATCACCATCTCGTGGAACAGGCACCCGCCGAACGGCTCGCCCTGGTCCAGGAACGCGAGCGGGCCGATGTCGCGCAGGGCCTTGGTGACGGTGCGCTGGTCAAACACGAAGTTGCCGCTGTCCGATCCGGCGACCACCCGCTCACAGGGCAGCCACGCGCGCAGATCCTCGAGGGCGAGGATCTGCTCGAGCGTACGCTCACGCTCCGAGGGGGGCACGCAGACCGGAATCCACAGCCACAGAGCGTCGAAGTGGCAGTCGAGCGTGTCTGTCTCGCGCCGCGCGGGCCCGCCGCAACTTGGACAGGAGGCGTTGACGAAGTCCTCGCGCTCCGCTAGCGGGTTGCCCTCGCCGGTGGGCTTGAGGTCGAGCGGCAGCAGCACCGGCAGTTGCTCCTTGGGCAGCGGCACCGTGCCGCAGGAGTCGCAGTAGACGATCGGAATCGGCGTGCCCCAGGAGCGCTGCCGCGAGATCGTGAAGTCGTTGGCCTTGTAGCGGACCGAGGCCCGCGCTCCGGCCGGCAGGGGCGTGGTAACGGCGTCTGGGGATTGGATGTCCGCGAACGCGGGGTCGGCAGAGTCGGTCGGTGCGCCGAACAGTCGCGCGGCGATGACGGCGTCGGTGCGGTCGCGCTCGGGGATGCCGAGCACAGCGGTCGCGCCGTAGCGTCCGTCGACGGTTGGGGTGACGATCACCGGCAGCGACTGGCCGGCGGTGGGGGAAGGCAGCGTGCGCCCGGTGTCCACGAGAGGCATCGACTCCGCCTCACGCGCCGCGCGCTCCAGCCCGCCCGCGCGCAGCTCCTCCAGGCGCTCGTGCAGCTCGCCGTCGCCGGCGGCCCACTGCTCGACCTGCGGATGCCTGGGGGAGACAGCGACGAAGCACGCTGAGCTAAGCGCGTCCGGGTGGGGAGTGAAGACAGTTAGCGGCTCGCCATCGGCGCCGCTCAAATCCAGCTCTACTCCGTCGATGCGTCCGATCACGAAGCGCTGGGAGGCGAGCGCGTTCTCGTCCCAGATTCCGCTTGCCCGCAGCTCGGCCAGGCGCTCGTCGTTCTCCTTCACATACGCGCTGATGCGCAGGTACCACTGCGGCCGCTGGATCAGCCGCACCGGATTGTGGCAGCGCCAGCACGTCCCGTTCTCGACCTGGATCGTGGCGAGCGTGGTCTGACACGTGTCGCACCAGTCGACCGTCCCGGTGCCGCGATAGACCAGCCCGGCGTCCAGCAGAGTCAGGAACAGCCACTGCGACCAGCGATACATGTTCGCGTCCGAGCTCATGAACGCGCGCTCCCAGTCGAAGGAGAAACCCAGCCGCCTCAGCTGCCCGGTCATGTGCTCCGCGCAGCGCGCCACCCAGTCGCTGGGAGAGACGCCGCCGGCGATCGCGCCCAGCTCGGCTGGCAGGCCGAACGAGTCGAAGCCGAACGCGAACAGCACGTCCTCGCCGCGCGCCCGGCAGAAGCGCGCGTAGGCGTCGCCGATCGAGTAGCTGCGCACGTGCCCGATGTGGATGTTGCCCGATGTGAAGGGCGCCGAGGGCTTGATGTACTTGCGCGGCCGCTGCTCGCCGATCTCGGGCGTCCTCGAGGCGTCGCGCGCGCGCCAGGCTGCTTGACGATCGGCCTCGATCGCCTGCGGGTCATAGCCTGGAATCGCGGTGGCGCTCACCGATCGAGCATACCCAAGGCCATAAGCGCGGATGTTGCGGGAATGACCCTCGCCGCGCGGCCTGACGCGACTGCTACCGCTGGTATGCTCGAACGTAGTTGGATCGTGTCTCTGAAATGGCCTCGCCGGCCCGCCGCCGGACCTCTTCTGGCCCCGCCCTGCGCGGGGCTTTCTCATCCGCCGCGACTGTAAGGATCACCCGATGGAAGTAGAGATTGGACGCGGCAAGTCCGGCCGCCGCGCATACGGCTTCGACGACATCGCGATCGTGCCCTCCCGGCGCACGCGCGACCCCGACGACATCGACATCTCCTGGAAGCTCGGTCCCTACCAGTTCGAGCTGCCGATGATGGCCTCGGCGATGGACGGCGTCGTCTCGCCGCAGACGGCCGCCATCGTCGGAGCGCTCGGCGGCTTGGCCGTGCTCAACCTGGAGGGGATCTTCACGCGCTACGAGGACGCCGAGGAGCAGCTCGAGCGGATCGCCTCGCTGCCCAAGGACGTCGCCACGCGGGAGATGCAGAACATCTACGCCTCGCCGGTCAAGCCAGAGCTGATA
Organism: Solirubrobacteraceae bacterium; assembly: GCA_035938935.1. Classification (GTDB taxonomy): domain Bacteria; phylum Actinomycetota; class Thermoleophilia; order Solirubrobacterales; family Solirubrobacteraceae; genus Palsa-744. Next base: position 19,777 of record DASZGH010000011.1, on the reverse strand, counting down.
GCGCAGCGCATCCGCGAGATCAAGGAGCAGAAGGTCGTCTGCGCCGCCTCGTTGACGCCCCAGCGCGTCCTCGACTACCACGAGATCGCCCTGGAGGCGGGCCTGGACGTGTTGGTCATCCAAGGCACTGTGGTGTCCGGCGAACACGTCTCCACCGTCTCCGAGCCCCTGAACCTCAAGGAGTTCATCCCCTCGCTGGATGTGCCGGTGGTCGTGGGGGGGTGTGCGTCCTACCACACGGGACTGCACCTGATGCGCACGGGAGCGGCGGGTGTGCTGGTGGGAGTCGGCCCCGGTGCCGCCTGCACCACGCGCGGCGTGCTCGGCATCGGCGTGCCCCAGGCCACCGCGATCGCCGACGTGGCGCACGCGCGCTCCACGCACATGCTGGAGACGGGCGACTACTGCCAGGTGATCGCCGACGGTGGCATGCGCAACGGCGGCGACGTCTCCAAGGCGATCGCGCTGGGCGCGGACGCGGTCATGATCGGCTCGCCGCTGGCGCGCGCCCACGAAGCTCCGGGTCGGGGCTTTCACTGGGGGATGGCCACGTTTCACCCGACGCTCCCGCGCGGCGCGCGCGTCGCGACCACCCAGAACGGAACGCTGGAGGAGATCCTCGTCGGCCCAGCGCGCGAGAACGACGGCACTTTCAACCTGTTTGGCGGCCTGCGCACTTCGATGGCCACCTGCGGCCACAAGGACCTGGCCGAGTTCAACCGCGCCGAGGTCGTGATCGCCCCGGCGCTGCAGACCGAGGGCAAGCAGCTGCAGCGCGACCAGGCGGTCGGGATGGGCGCGAATGGGAGTAGGGCCACCGCGCTTGTCAATGACTGACCGCATCGCCAAGGCCGACCGTCTCCGCGCAGGTGGCGGCGCGGGGCGATGACTGAGGCCGCGGCCACACTCCCCGAGATACCGCCGCGCGCATCCGAAGATCGCCCGGCCGACCGGCAGGAGGTTGTCGTCCTCGACTACGGCGGCCAGTACTCGCAGCTGATCGCCCGCCGCATCCGCGACTGCGGCGTCTTCTCCGAGCTGCTGCCACACTACGTGCCGATCGAGGAGGTGCGCAAGCGCAGGCCGCGCGGGATCGTGCTCTCCGGCGGGCCCGCCTCCGTATACGCGCCCGGGGCGCCGCGACTGGAGTGCGAGCTGCTCGAGCTCGGGGTGCCGGTCTTGGGCATCTGCTACGGGATGCAGTTGCTCGTGCACGAGCTCGGCGGCCGTGTCGAGCAGGCCGAGGTGGGGGAGTTCGGGCGCTCGGATCTGACCGTGTCCGAGCCCGGTGTCCTGCTCGCCGGCATGCCCAAGGAACAGACGTGCTGGATGTCACACCGCGACACCGTCTTCTCAGCGCCCACGGGCTTCACGGCGCTCGCGTCCTCGACGGCCTCGCCGGTAGCGGCTGTCGAGGACACGCGGCGGAGGATCTACGGCATCCAGTTTCACCCCGAGGTCGTCCATACCCCCTACGGCCAGGAGATCCTCACGCGCTTCCTATCCGAGGTGTGCGGTTGCGAGCGCAGCTGGTCGCCGGCGTCGATCGCCGAGGAGCAGATCGGGCGCATCCGCCGACAGGTCGGCGAGGGCCGCGTCATTTGCGGGCTCTCCGGCGGCGTTGACTCCTCGGTGGCCGCGCTGCTCGTGCACCGGGCGGTCGGCGATCAGCTGACGTGCGTGTTCGTCGACCACGGGCTGATGCGAAAGGACGAGGGCGAGCAGGTGATCTCGGCCTTCCGCGATACTTTCAAGGTCCCGTTGGTCGCCGTGGACGCCGAGCGGCGCTTCTTGGAGAAGCTGAAAGGGGTGAGCGAGCCCGAGGCCAAGCGCAAGGCGATCGGCGCCGAGTTCATCCGCGTGTTCGAGGAGGAGGCCGCGAAGATCTCGGAGACGAGCCCGGCCAAATATCTGGTCCAGGGCACGCTCTACTCCGACGTGATCGAGTCCGGCGGCGGCACCGGGGCGGCGACGATCAAGTCCCACCACAACGTTGGCGGCCTGCCCGAGGATATGCAGTTCGAGCTGGTCGAGCCGCTGCGCGCCCTGTTCAAGGACGAGGTGCGAGCCGTCGGGGCCGAGCTGGGCCTGCCCGAGCGCCTGGTCTGGCGCCAGCCGTTCCCCGGCCCCGGCCTTGCGATCAGGGTGGTCGGCGGCGAAGCCACCAAGGAGCGCTTGGACGTCCTGCGCGAGGCCGACTACATCCTGCAGGAAGAGATCCGCAAGGCCGGGCTGTACCGCGAGCTGTGGCAGTCCTTCTGCGTGCTGCCCGATGTCCGCACCGTAGGGGTCCAGGGCGACGAGCGCACGTACGGCTACGTCGTCGTGATCCGTGCCGTCACCAGCGACGACGCGATGACGGCGGACTGGGCGCGCTTGCCTTACGACCTGCTGGAGACGATCGCCTCGCGCATGATCAACGAGCTTCGCGAGGTCAACCGAGTGGTGCTCGACATAACCAGCAAGCCGCCGGGCACGATCGAGTGGGAGTAGATATTGCTGTTCCGAGTCGTGCATGCACGACTCGGCCGACCGGCGCATGCGCCGGTCGGGACCAGGCCGCATGCGGCCTGGTCTTCCAAACGAAGATCCCGGCACGGCGAAGCTGAGCGACATCGCCTATCATGCGTCGGCGCCGCGCGCCCAGCTTTCGCGCGGCCTTTTCACGTTATGAAGACCTACGTAGCCAAGCCGACAGACCGCGAGCGCAACTGGCTGGTCGTCGACGCCACCGGGCAGACGCTCGGGCGACTGGCGACGCAGATCGCCGACGCTCTGCGCGGTAAGCGCAAGCCCGAGTACACGCCGCACATTGACACCGGCGACTTCGTCGTCGTCGTCAACGCCGAGAAGATCTCGGTCACGGGCAAAAAGCGCACCGACAAGCGCTACTACCGCCACTCCGGCTATCCGGGTGGGCTGCGCTCGCGCACGTTCGAGGAGATGCAGGCGCGCCGCCCCGAGGAGATCATCCGGCTGGCCGTCAAGGGCATGCTGCCGCGCAACCGCCTGGCCCGCCGGCAGATCACCAAGCTGAAGGTGTATGCGGGTCCCGAGCACCCGCACATCGCCCAGAAACCGCAACCGATGGAGATCGAGTCCTGATGGCCGACGAGTCAACGACCGACGCGCCCGACGAGCAGCCCGAGACCAAGCAGCCTGTACAGGACTCCGTCGAGGAGACGTCCGCCGCTGCCACCCCGCAGCCGGCCGATGAGGCTCCCGAGCAGTCCGAGACAGCCGAGCCGATCGCTCAGGAGGCACCCGCAGAGGCGGCGCCCGAGCCCGTTGCCGAGCAGTCGGCCGCTGAGGTCGAACAGGCCGTCGAGCCGATTGCCGAGCAGTCGGCCGAGGAACAGCCTGCCGACGATGCGGGTGAGGCGCCCGAGGCCGATGCCGCCGAGGATGAGGAAGAGGAGGAGGAGGAGCCCGCTCCGCGTGTGAAGCCGAGCGTGCCGGGCGCGCACCTGGAAGTCGACATCGTCCCCGAAGGCGTCGATCCGCTCGCCCCCGAGCAGCTCGCCGATCCTTACGCGGTAGAGGCGTACGAAGAGCCACAGGCAGAGGAGGAGACCGAGGAGGCCGCGCCGCTGGCCGAGCCGATTTCCACGGCCGCCATCGACCTCGCCGCGGGCGCCCGCTATAAGGCGACCGGCAAGCGCAAGACCGCGATCGCCCGCGTCGTACTGCGGCCCGGCAGTGGCACCTATCTGGTTAACGGGCGGGCGCTGGACGAGCACTTCCCGCGCATCACCCTGCAGCGCAACATCCGCCAGCCGCTGGAGACGGTCGGCTACCAGGAGCGCATGGACGTCGTCGCCCGCCTACACGGCGGCGGCATCTCCGCTCAGGCCGGCGCCCTGCGCCACGGCATCTCTCGCGCGCTGCTTGAGGCCGATCCCAACCTCCGCGGCGAGCTCAAGCGCCGCGGCTTCCTGACGCGCGACTCGCGCGCCAAGGAGCGCAAGAAGGCGGGCCTGAAGAAGGCCCGCAAGCGGCCGCAGTTCTCCAAGCGCTAATCCCCGCACCTCTCCCGCTCGCCTGGCGAACGGCGAACAGCGAGAATCGCTGAATGACGATCGTCCAAGGCGTATGACACCGAGGCTGTTCGGAACCGACGGCGTCCGCGGGGTCGCGGGCGAGCTGCTGAGTGCCGAGTTGGCGCTGGCGCTGGGCAAGGCGGCCACCGGTCACACCGGGGCGGCGCGGCCGCGCGTGCTGATCGTGCGCGACACGCGCGAGTCCGGTCAGATGCTGGAGGCGGCGCTGGCTGCGGGCGTGAGCGCCGCAGGGGGCGAAGCGCTGCTGGGCGGCGTTCTGCCAACACCGGCGGCGCCGCTGCTGGTCAAGCGCTACGGCTTCGACTTGGCCGCCGTCATCTCCGCCTCGCACAATCCATTCGCGGACAACGGCATTAAGTTCTTCGCCGCGGACGGCTTCAAGCTCAGCGATGAGACCGAGCACGAAATCGAAGCGGCGCTCGGCGAGGGAGCGCGGACCGCGGCCCCGACCAACGGCGCCGATACGGCGGCAGAGGGCGCTGAGGGCGCCGACGGGGTGGGGGCTGAGCCGCGCGCGATCGGGCACGTACGCGATCTGCGCGGCGCCCACGAGGACTATCTGCGCGAGCTGGAAGCGCGCTTCGTCGAGCTGTGCCTCGATGGGCGCGACATCGCGATCGACTGCGCCAATGGCGCCACCTATAGGGTCGCTCCGGAGATCTTCCGGCGCCTGGGTGCCAATGTGACGGTCCTGGCCGACGCGCCCGACGGGCGCAACATCAACGCGGACTGCGGCTCCACCCACATCGAGCGCCTTGGCGAGACGGTGTGCGCCGGTGGCCACGAGCTCGGCTTCGCCTTCGACGGCGATGGCGACCGCGTGCTTGCGGTAGATCGCAACGGGGTGGTGGTCGATGGCGACGAGCTGATCGCCCTGGCGGCGCTGCACCTGCGCGAGTGCGGTCGCCTCGCTGGTGGCGGTGTCGTCGTGACCGTGATGACCAACTACGGCTTTCACGCCGCCATGCACGCGGCGGGCATCGAGGTGGCGTGCACCAACGTCGGCGACCGCTATGTGATCGAGGAGCTGCGCCGTGGCGGCTGGACGCTGGGAGGCGAGCAGTCCGGGCACATCATCGACATGGGCTTCAACAGCACCGGCGACGGCATCGCCAGCGCTCTGCTCACGCTGGAGGCGCTCGATGGGCGGGACCTGGCCGAACGCGACGCGATGGCCAAGCTTCCGCAGCGGCTGGTCAACGTGCGCGTGCGCGACCGTGGCGCGCTGGCTGGCGCCGAGGATGTCAACAAGGCTGTGCGCGCGGCCGACGAGGCGTTGTCTGGCCGCGGGCGCGTGCTCGTGCGGCCCAGCGGCACCGAGCCGCTCGTGCGCGTGATGGTGGAGGCGCCCAGCGACGAGGAGGCCGACGAGGTCTGCTCGCGGCTGGTGGCGCTCGTGCAGCGCGAGCTGGCCTGAAGACCGCTGATATCGTCGCGGCGGTGTGCGGCATCGTCGGCTACGTAGGCAAGCGGCCCGCCCGCGAGCTGCTGCTCGCCGGGCTGAAGAAGCTCGAGTACCGCGGCTATGACAGCGCCGGCATCTCGCTGATCGCCGACAATCGCATCGAGGCGGTCAGGGCGGTCGGCAACCTCAGCGCGCTGGAGGCCAAGCTGGGCGCGAACGGCGCGGGTGCGTTGGCTGTGGCCGAGCGGGTGGCCACGACCGGCATCGGACACACGCGCTGGGCCACGCACGGGCGCGTCAGCGAGGAGAACGCCCATCCCCACTACGACACCGATGACCGGGTGCACGTGGTCGTGAATGGGATCGTCGAGAACTACGTGGCGCTCAAGCAGCGTCTGTCCGACGGCGGCAGCGACTTCACCTCCGAGACCGATGCCGAGGTGATCGCCCACCTGATCGCATCGCACTACGACGGCGACCTCGCCGACGCAGTGCGCGCCGCCTTCGCTGAGCTCGAGGGTCACTTCGCGTTCGTGGCGATGAGCGTCCAGGAGCCTGAGACGCTGGTGGGAGCGCGGCTGGAGTGCCCGCTGGTGATCGGGCGCGGCGAGGGCGAGCAGTTCATCGCTTCGGCGGTTCCGGCCTTCCTGGCCCAGACGCGTGCCGTCCAGCACCTGGAGAATGGCGAGATCGCCGTGCTACGCCCCGACGGGGTGAGCATCACGACCGCCGCCGGAGTGGGTGTCGAGCGCGAGGTCGGAGCGGTCGACTGGGACGAGGACACCGCCGAGAAGGGCGGCTACGAGACGTTCATGCTCAAGGAGATCCACGAACAGGCGGACACCGTCGCCGAGACGATCGCCGATCGCGTCGCGCGCGGCAGTGGCGTCGACCTCGACGAGCCCGGCGCCCTTGACGAGCAGCTGCTCGACGGCGTGCAGCGGATCGTGATCGTCGCCTGTGGCACCTCCTACCACGCCGGGCTGATCGGCCGCTACGCGATCGAGGAGTGGGCGCGGCTGCCGGTAGAGATGGAGATCGCCTCCGAGTACCGCTACCGCAATCCGGTCGTAGGGGACGGCGACCTGGTGATCGGCATCTCCCAGTCCGGCGAGACCGCCGACACGCTGGCGGCGCTGCGCACCGCGCGCGAGCGCGGGGCCAAGGTGCTTGCGATCACGAACGTGATGGGCTCGCAGATCACGCGCGACGCCGACGGCGTGCTGTTCACGCGCGCAGGGCTCGAGATCGGTGTTGCGGCGACGAAGACCTTCGTCTGCCAGGTGGCTGCGATCTATCTGCTCGGCTTGCGCCTGGCCGAGCTGCGCGAAACGCTAGAGCCGCACCGGATCGCCGAGCTGGTCGGGGAGCTGGGGCGATTGCCGCACTGCATCGAAGAGACAGTCGCCTCCGTCGCCGCGCCGGTCGCCCGCGTGGCCGAGGCGCACTGGCGTGACGAGTTCTTCCTGTACCTCGGTCGTCACGTTGGGCTGCCGGTGGCGCTGGAGGGGGCGCTCAAGCTCAAGGAGATCTCCTACATCGCCACCGACGCCTACGCCGCGGGTGAGATGAAGCACGGGCCGATCGCGTTGCTGGACGACCGCACGCCCGTGGTGTGCGTGGCGACCGACTCGCCCGTGCTGGAGAAGATTATCTCCAACATGCAGGAGGTGCGCGCGCGCGGAGCGCACGTGATTGCGATCACCACGATCGCCGCCGAGCGCATCGGCGAACAGGTCGAGGTTGCGATCCCGGTGCCGGCCGTCGACTGGATGCTGCAGCCGATCCTCGCGGTGATCCCCCTGCAGCTGCTTGCCTACGAGATCGCCAAGCGGCGCGGACTGAACGTCGACCAGCCGCGCAACCTGGCCAAGACGGTCACCGTCGAGTAGCGCCATTAGCATCGCATTCGATGGGAGGCCTTCCCGACTGGTGCGAGCCACTGTACGAGGCGGCGCAGATGCGCGCCGTGGACCGCTGGGCGATCGAGGACCGGGGCGTCGCCTCGCTCGAGCTGATGGAGCGCGCGGGCGAGGGCGTCGCGCGCGCGGTCCAGCGGCTCGCGCCCGACGGGCCGGTGGCGGTCGTGTGCGGGAAGGGAAACAACGGCGGCGACGGCCTGGTCGTCGCCCGCCTGTTGCGCCGGGAATCGCGAGTGGCGAGCGTCGTTTTGCTCGGGGAGGCGGACGAGCTCTCTCCTGACTCGCGCATCAATCTCGAGCGGCTGACCGGAGAGCCGCCGCTGCGATGGACCGAGCCGGCCGCCAGAACGGCGATCGAGCGGGCCGGCGTGGTCGTCGACGCACTGCTGGGCACCGGCTTTCAAGGCGCGCCCCGCGACCTCGTGGCCGAGGCGATCACCGCGATCGGCGCCTGCCCAGCTCGGGTTGTGAGCGTCGATGTGCCGAGCGGTGTCGATGCCTCCACGGGCGTCGTCGCCGGGGATGCTGTGCGGGCGGATCTGACCGTGACCTTCCACGCCGCCAAGGTGGGACTGTGGGTGAGCCCGGGCAAGCGTCACGCCGGAGACGTCGCGACGATCGACATCGGCATCCCCCGCGGCGCCCCGGGGGACCCGGGGATCGGCCTGATCGACCCGGCGGTGCTCGACGAGCTTCCGCGCCGGCTCGCCGGCTCGACCAAGTTCAGCAGTGGGCACGTCGTCGTCGTCGGCGGCTCGGTCGGCCTGATGGGGGCGCCGGCGATGGCGTCGCTGGCCGCGATGCGCGCCGGCGCCGGCTACGTGACGGCATGCGTGCCCGAGTCCCAGTGCCACATCCTCGACGTCCAGCTGATGGAGACGATGACGCGTGGGCTGCCCGACGCGCAGGGGGCCCTGAGCGGCGAAGCGCTCGAGCCCGCGCTAAATGCGCTCGAGCGGGCCGGCTCGCTCGCCCTTGGCCCCGGCTTCGGACGCGACCCGGAGAGCGAAGCGCTTGCCCGGGAGCTGGCGCACCGCTCGCCGGTGCCGACCGTCGTGGACGCCGACGGCTTGAACGCCCACGCCGGTCGGCTCTCCGAGCTGGCGGCAAGGGAGGCCGCGACGGTGCTCACCCCGCACGCCGGCGAGCTGGGACGGTTGCTCCAGGCGGGCAGCGAGGACATCGAGCGCGAGCGTCTCGCCCATGCGCGCCTGGCCGCGGAGCGCTCGGGCGCGATCGTCGTGCTGAAGGGCGACGACACGCTTGTCGTCGCCCCGGATGGCAGGGTTGCGGTCAGCCGCGGAGCGTCCCCGGCGCTCGCCACCGCCGGTACCGGGGACGTCCTGACGGGCACGATCGCCGCGTTGCTCGCCCAGCGACTCGACCCGTTCACGGCCGCGGCGGCTGGCGTGCAGCTGCACGCCGAAGCCGGGCGCGAGGCGGCGCGATCGCAGGGAGCGCCGGAGGGAGTGATCGCGACCGACGTGATCTCCGCGTTGCCGAGGGCGAGGCGCACGTGAGCGCGAGCGGCGAGCGCCGCGCGCTCGCGCGCGTGAACGTGGCGGCGATCGAGCGCAACTGCGCGCGCCTGCGGGCGGAGCTGCGGGACGGATGTGAGCTGTGCGCGGTCGTGAAGGCCGACGGCTACGGGCACGGCGCAGCTCACAGCGCGAGGGCCGCGCTCGCCGGCGGCGCCACCCGGCTCGCGGTCGCCGGCGCGCGCGAGGCGGTGGCCCTGCGAAACGCCGGCTTCGAGGAAGAGACGGTGCTCGTGATGGGCGCGCTCAGCCCGGTCGAGCTGCGCGAGGCGCTCGCCGCACGCGCCGAGGTGGTGGTCTGGAGCGCCGCCGCCCTGCGCGCGGTGGCTGCCGGCGGCGGCGGTCGCGTGCACGTGAAGCTCGACAGCGGCATGGGTCGCCTCGGCACGCGCGACGCCCGCGAGGCGACCGAGGTTGCGGAGCTGGCCGCGCGGACGCCGGGGGTGGTGCTGGTAGGGGTCATGACCCACTTCGCAACCGCCGACGATCGCACGGACGCGTTCTTCGATCGCCAACTCGAGCTGTTCGCGGAGTGGGCGCGGAGTGTGAAGGAGGCGCACGAGGGGGTCGTGGCGCACGCCGCCAACAGTGCCGCCGTGCTGCGCGATCGTGACGCGCACTTCGACATGGTTCGCTGTGGCATCGCCGTCTACGGGATGGACCCGTTCGGCGAGGATCCGCGCGAGCGCGGGCTCGAGCCGGCCCTGGAGCTCGTCTCCTACGTCGCCGAGGTCAAGTCGTGCGCGCCGGGTCAGAGCGCCGGCTACGGCCGGGGCTTCATCGCCGAGCGCGAGACCCACCTGGGTGTGCTGCCGATCGGCTACGGCGATGGCTGGCGGCGCGGGCTCTCGGGCAACGCCGACGTACTGGTCGCGGGTCGTCGCCGCCCGCTGGTGGGGACGGTGAGCATGGACAACCTCACCGTCGAGCTCGGGCCGGAGGCAGAGGCGGGGTCGCTGCGCGGAGCGGAGGCTGTGCTGCTGGGTACGCAGGGCAGCGAGCGCGTTCTTGCCGAGGATGTGGCCAAGCGCCTGCGGACGATCAACTACGAGGTGACGTGCGGGCTGACGGCGCGCGTGCCGCGTGTGTACCACCGCGACGGAGCGCCGGATGAGCCTCGATCCACTTGAGCTGACGCGGACGGCTCTGCGCGGCCGCGAAGCGTGGCTTGTCGGCGGAGCTGTTCGCGACCGTGAGCTGGGGCGGGCGATGCTCGATGTCGACCTGGTGGTCACGGGCGAGCCCGGCGAGGCGGCGCGCGCGATCGCCGCTGCGGCGCGCTCGGCCGGTCAGCACGCGGCATGCTTCGCGCTCTCCGAGCAGTTCGGCGCCTGGCGCGTGGCGGCGCCGGCGGGCGCCTGGCAGATTGACGTCGAGGGGATGCGCGGCGGCTCGCTCGCGGCGGACCTGTCCCTTCGCGACTTCACCGTCAACGCGATCGCTGAGCCGATCGCCGGCGGCGAGCCGTTCGACCCGCTCGGCGGCTGCGAGGATCTGCGCCGCGGGCGCCTGCGCCACGCCGGGCCGGACGCGTTCGCCGACGATCCGCTGCGGGTGCTGCGGCTTGTGCGGGTGGCTGTCGAGCTGGAGCTGGAGGCCGACCCGCAGACGCTCACGCTCGCGCGAGCGCAGGCGGCGAGGCTGCAGGAGATCTCGCCCGAGCGGGTGTTCTTGGAGCTGCGACGGATCATGGCCTGCGAGCGCGCCGTGGAAGGGCTGACGATGGCCGAGGATGTGGGCGCGACCGCTGTTGTGCTCCCGGAGCTGCTCGACCTGCGCGGTGTGCAGCAGAGCCGTTACCACCACCGCGACGTCCACGGCCATACACTCGAGGTGCTCGAGCGGGCCGTTGCGCTGACAGGCGCCATGCAGGGCCAGGAGATCCTCTCAGCGCTGGGAGAGGAGAACACCGACGCGGTGGTGGCGCTGCTGGGCGAGCCGCTGGCCGACGGACTCACGCGCGGCGAGGCGCTGCGCTGGGGGGCGCTGCTGCACGACGCCGCCAAGCCCGCCACGCGGGCCGTGCGGCCGCTGGACCGACGCGTGACGTTCTTGGGCCACGACGTACTTGGCGCGCAGCTGGCGCGCGAAGTACTCGGCCGGCTGCGAGCGAGCGTGCGCCTGCGCGAGCACGTCGCAGCGCTTGTCCGCTGGCATCTGCGGCTCGGCTTCCTCGTGCACGAGCCTCAGCCGCTCGCGCGCGAGAGCGTGTTCGCGTATCTGCGCGACTGCGACCCGGTCGAGGTCGACGTGACGCTGCTGTCGGTGTGTGACCGTCTGGCCACGCGTGGCTCGAGGTCAGAGCGGGCGATCGAGGCGCACATGGCGCTCGGGCGAGCGGTGCTCGCGGACGCACTGCGTTGGCGCGAGCAAGGTCCACCGAAGCCGCTGTTGCGCGGTGACGAGCTGGCGGGCGCGATTGGCCTCGCGCCCGGCCCGCGCGTGGGGGAGCTGCTGGCGGCGCTGGCCGAGGCGCAGTTTGCCGGGCGCGTGAGCACGCGTGAGCAAGCGCTCGTGTTCGTGCGAGGGCTTTAGGATGCGATGTCGATGAGCCATGACGATTCGATGAACCGGGCCGACCCCAGGATCGTGGCCGGCGGACCGCGATGAACCAGCCCGACTGCATCTTCTGCAAGATCGTGGCCGGTGAGTTGCCGGCGACGATCGTCGATGAAGACGAGCAGACGCTCGCCTTCATGGATATCAATCCCGCCACGCGCGGCCACGCCCTGGTGGTTCCGCGAGCGCACGCGACCGATCTGCTCGAGATCGAGCCAGACCAGCTCGCGGCGGTGAGCGCCGCCGCCCAGCGGCTTGCCAAGCGTGTCAGGGAGCGACTGGGGGCCGATGGCGTCAACGTGATCAACTCCTGCGGCGCGGCGGCTTGGCAGACGGTCTTTCACTTCCATCTGCACGTGATCCCGCGCTACGAGGGCGACCCGTTGCGCCTGCCGTGGGTGCCTTCTCCTGGTGACGCAGAGGAGATCGCGGCGGTTGCGGCGCAGCTCCTCGGCGCGTAGGTCGGAGGTGCCTCAGAAGGGCCGACTGGCGCTGGACGCCTAGAATCTCGCTCATCGGCGCTAGGGGGAAAACGAGCATCGGCGTCGAACCGCTACATCGTCTCGATCCTCGTGTTGATTTGGGTGTCGGATGCTGCGTATCCGGCCTTTGCAGTTGAATGAGCTTATGAAACGCCTATCCATAGCCGCCCTGGGGGGTTTTCTACTGGTCCTGCTCGTGCCGGCCGGCTCGCTGGCGACGCTCGCCGAAGTCGGCGTGATCCCGGCCACGACGCCGCCGACGGTGCCGAGCTGTCCGACGCCCTCGTGTCTGGCCGTGAGCCGGACGACCGGCTTCCAGGTCAAGGTTGAATCCAACAACAACGTCGAGTCCGCGCCGCGCGCGGGCAGCGTCGTTGCGTGGACGATCTCGCTGGGCAAGCCCAACGCCACCCAGATCAAGTTCTTCAACGCCAACGAGGGTGGTCCGGCGAGTGCCGGCATAGCGATCCTACGTGCGCTGAAGAGCCCCAAACTCACCTACAAGCTGATCGCGCAAAGCCCAGTGCTGCCGCTTGAAAAGTATTTCGGCAAGACCGCGCAGTTCCCGTTGGCGAGCACGATCCCGGTCAAGAAGGGCGACATCGTCGCGCTGACGGTGCCGACATGGGCGCCCGCGCTCGCGCTTGGCTTCGGCAAGGCGACCTCCTGGCGCGCCAGCCGCGGCAAGGGCAAGTGCACGACCACCGGCACGCAGACCGCGCACACGCAGGTGGGCTCGAACGCCACCTACTTCTGTCTGTACCAGACCGCGCGCCTGACCTACAGCGCGACGCTGATTTCAACGCCGTAGGGTCAGCCCGAGGGGGCGCTGGCGCCGCCCGTGGCTTCGGAGGAGCCGGTGCCGCCCGAGGACGGTTTTTCCGAGCTTTTTTCCGATTCGCTGGCTGACGTGCCGCCCGAGCCTTCGCTGGATTCAGAGGAGCTTTTTTCGCTCGATTCGCTGCCGCCGCTGGAGCTCGATTTTTCTTCGGTGCCGGTCGAGGAGGTTTTCGCCGCCGTCGAGGTGGTGGACGTAGCCGTCGTTTCGGCCGCTTCTTTTTCGGCCGCGGTATCGTTCGGCGGCGTGATTTCAGGCGTGCTCTTGGGCGTGGCGTCAGAGACGCTAGTCCCGCCACAGGCTGATAGGCCGAGGCCGGCGAGCAGCAGTATGGAGCTGGCGGCCAGCGCTGCTATCGAACGGGGACGAAAAGCTCGGCTCACGCGCCCAGGGGGCTCATCCGCCGGCCGCAGGTGGGACAGTCGTTGAGGTCCTTCTGGGCTAGCTGCTCGCACCAGGGACAGAACCTGAGGTTCTCGACCGCCCATGGCAGACGCGAGCCCGAGGGCGCGAGCGGAAGCACCTTGCCGACGACTTCCATCGGCTCACCGGAGTCGCGGTCGAGGTAGATCTCGCCCGGCGTCGCCTCGATCACGACCTCGCGGCCGCTGGAGGGCGTGCGCAGACGGTAGCGCTGGTTGCTCATGATGCGCACTCTATCGGAGCGCCCAGCGGGACAGAGGGGCAGGCGCGGCCGGGGCCGCTGAGCGCGCGGATAGGCTTGCGGGCCTTGCGGATCCTGATCTTCCACGGCTACCTGCTGAGCGGTACCGGTTCCAACGTGTACAACGCCCGTCTAGCCGAAGCGCTCGTGGACATGGGCCACGAGGTGCACCTGCTCTGCCAGGAGCGCCATCCCGAGCGCTACGGATTCGCCCAGTCTGAGCGCTGCACGCTCTACCGGCCGGACATCGGCGGGTTGCTGCCCGTGTACGTCCAGGACGACTACGAGGGCGTGCAGGCGCGCACATTCGCCGCATGTAGCGACAAGGAGGTGGCCGCCTACGTGAACGCCAACGTCGAGGCGGTGCGAGAGGTGGTCGCCCGCGTGAAGCCCGACATCGCGCTCGCCAACCATCTCGTGATGGGACCGGTGATCCTGGCGCGGGCGCTGGAGGGCAGAGTTCCCTACGCAGTGAAGGTGCACGGCAGTGCGCTCGAGTACACCGTCAAGCCCGAGCCCGAGCGTTTCCTGCCCTACGCCCGCGAGGGGCTGGCGCAGGCCAAGACGGTGCTGGTCGGCTCAAAGCACACGGCTCAGAGCCTGTGGCGTGCGCTGGGCGACCCGGCACTGCCGAGCCGCACCCGATTGGGACCGCCCGGTGTCGACGTGGAGCGGTTCGCCGCGCGCGAGCCCGCACAAGCCGCGCAGGCGCTAGCGGGCCTGGTCGAGCGGCTGCGCAGCGGCCGCGTTCCAGTCGCCGACACCGAAGGGGCGTTCGCTCGCGACGAGCGGGCGGTAGCCGACGCGCTCGAGCGTGTGATCGGTGACAGGGGGGCGCTGGTTGCTTTCATCGGCAAGCTGATCTCGGCCAAGGGCGTCGACCTGCTACTCGAAGCGTGGCCGCGCGTGCTCGAGCGCCACCCGCGCACGCGGTTGCTGGTGATCGGCTTCGGCAGCGAGCGCGAGCGCCTGGAAGCGATGGCGGCGGGGTTGGGGGAGCGGGTGATCTTTACCGGCCGGCTCGACCACGACGAGCTTCCCTGCGTGCTGCCGCTGTGCGAGGCGCTGGTCGTGCCGAGCACGTTCCCGGAGGCGTTCGGGATGGTCGCTGTTGAGGCGGCGGCCTGCGGGGTCCTGCCGATCAGTGCCGCTCATTCGGGCCTCGCCGAGGTCAGCGAGGAGCTGGCGGCCGCGGTGCCCACTGACGTGCGGCGGCTGCTGTCGTTTCCAATTGACGAGGATGCCGTCGAGGCGATCGCCCAGCGCGTGAGCGATTGGCTGGATGCTGCCCCCGAGCTGCGCACGCGCACGCGCGAGTCGCTCGTTGCGGTCGTGCGCGAGCGCTGGTCGTGGCAGAGGGTCGGGCGGGGCGTGATCGCGGCTGCTCAGGGGCACCTTGAGAGCCCGCTCGCCCGAGCGGTCGGGTAAAGTTCCCGCGCTGATGTCTGTCGCAGCGATCGGGTCATTCTCGCGACGTGGGGGGGCGCTCGTAGGAGCGGGCCTAGCCCTGTTCGGCGCCGCCAGCGGCTGCTCCGGCGTCAAGCACACCAACGCCAACCTGATTGAAGGCAAGCAGGCGTTCGTGGCCAAGTGCGGCGCCTGCCACACGCTCGCGCGCGCCAACACCAAGGGAGTCGTCGGCCCGAACCTGGACGAAGCCTTCCGCTACGACGTGGCCGAAGGCTTGCGCCGCAGCGCGATTCGCAGCGTCGTCGAAGGACAGGTCGAAAACCCCAACCGCTACGGCGTGATGCCGAGCGGGCTCGCCGAAGGGGCGACGCTCAATAACATCGCCGCCTACGTAGCCGAAGCCGTCGCCCGCCCCGGCACGGACAGCGGCCTACTGGCAAGCGCGGTGAAGGCGCCCGGGGCGGGGAAGCCGGCGGTGGAGACTGGCGGCAAGCTCGAAATCCCCGCCGACCCGACCGGTCAGCTCGCCTATGCCGCCAACAAGGCCTCGGCGAGCGCCGGCTCGGTCTCGATCTTGATGCCAAACATGTCCGGCGTCTCTCACAACATCGCGATCGAAGCGGGCGCTCACGAAGCCACGGGGGCTGGGCCGGTGATCGCTGCCAGCTCGTTCGTCACCAAGGGCACGACGTCGATCAAAGTGACGCTGAAGCCAGGCACGTACACGTTCTTCTGTCAGGCCCCCGGCCACCGTGCGGCCGGGATGTTCGGGACGATCACCGTCAAGTAAGGACGCGCACGAGCACAACGATCGCGACCAGCACCAGGAACGCGATCAGCACGTACATCAGCGCTCTGAACGCCTCACCCTCCGAGCGCAGCGGGTTCAGCATGCGGTGCGCCTACAGGACGTAGACGGTGAAGTACACCACGAGCCACATAGCGTCTACGAAGTGCCAGTAGATGCCGGGTATCTCAATGCCGCGGTGTTCCTCTGGCGAGTAGTGGCCACGGAAGGCCCTGATCGTGACGATCGAGAGCAGCAGCAGACCAATGAAGACGTGGGCGCCGTGCAGGCCGGTCAGCGAGTAGAAGATCGTGGCCTGCGCGGTGTCCTGGGGCGCGAAGCCGATGTTGGCGTACTCGTTGATCTGGATGAACAGGAAGGCGCAGCCGAGCAGGAAGGTGGTGAGGATGCCGGCCTTCAGGCCGAAGTGGTTGCCTTTCTTGATCGCCGCCTCTGCCCAGTGCAGCGTGAACGAAGAGGAGACGAGGATGGCGGTGTTCATGCCGGCCACTTCCAGGGGAAGATGCGTTCCCGGGGCGGGCCACGGGTCTCCCTGCGCGACCCTGATGAAAAAATAGGCCGTGAAGAAGGCCCCGAACACCATGATCTCGGAGATGATGAAAAGCAGCATCCCGAGCAGCTGCGGCTCCACACGCGAGCTGCGGTGCGCGGCTGGCGGGCCGTGGCGGTGATCGTCGTGAGTAGCTGCGTGAGCGACGCTTGCGGCCTCCATCTGCTCCCTCTCAGCCCGCGGCTGCCGCGGTCGCGTTTGGCTGGGTGTCCACCACGACGTGCTCGACCTCGACCAAGCTCGCTCCGCGCACGCGCCCGATCAGGTCGCTGCGCATCCAACCCGAGCGCTCACCGGGGAGGGTGGAGATGACGATGTCATCGACATTGAACAGCTCGAGCGCGTTCATAACGGCGGTGTAGGGGTCGGGGTCGCCGATCATCCCGGCGCTCAGCAGCCCCACGGCGTCGAGCCGCTCGAGCATCGCCGCCAAGCGCAGGCGGGCGGCACGGGAAGCTGAGCCGCTGCGGTCCTGCTGGGGGACGACGGCGATGAACATCCGCTGCCGCCCGTCTGCCGCCTTCGCGCTCAGACGGGAGATCAGCTCCTCGCCGCTCGAGGTCTTGTCGGCGATGACCAGCGTCACGGCAAACGGCAGGTCCTCGTGCTCGAGGTCGACGACGATGTGCTCCACCGGCAGGCCCGAGGCACGCTCGATGCGCTCGATCAGGTCCCTGCGCAGCCAGCCGGACTGCGTGGCGGGGTGGGTTGAGACGATCACCTCGTCTGGGCGGCGCTGGGCGATCGCGTCCATCGCCGCCATGAACGGATCGGGGTCGCCGACTTCGCCAGACGCAGCGATCCCCTCGCCTGCGAGTAGGGACATGGCCAGATCGACGCGCACCTGCGCGGATTCTCGCACCGCCTCGTCGTAGATGACCAGGCCGGCGGCCGGCTTGGTCTGAGGAACTACCAGGCGGAACACCACGTCGCCGGCGGCGGCCTGCGCGCGCACCATGTCGAGCAGCTTCTCCCCGCCGAGCGTGCGGTTGGCTATCACCAGGACTTCGCGCATCGCTCGCTGCACCTACTCCGCCGGTGCGTGGACGGCGCCGCCGGGCGCTCCGGCTGCGCCGCCGACGGTCGCGGGGACGGGGGCTGGGGCGAACACGCCGTGCACGGCGCCGGGCACGCCGTACTCGTAGGGGCCGCCGACGATCGTCGGCACGCGGTCGAAGTTGAAGATGGGCGGCGGCGAGGACACCTGCCACTCGATCGTCAGCCCGCGCCACGGGTTGCCGACGGCGCGCGTGCCGCCGCGCCAGGAGGTGACCATGTTGTAGAGGAAGATCAACGTGCTGGCGCCGAGCGCGAACGAGGCGATCGAGATGAACAGGTTCAGGTCGGCGAACTGTGAGTCATAGGTGGGCACGCGGCGGGGCATCCCCTGCAGGCCGAGGATGTGCATCGGCGCGAACGTCAGGTTAAAGAAGACGAACGTGGTCCAGAAGTGCCACTTCCCCAAGCGCTCGTCGTACATGCGCCCCGTCATCTTCGGGAACCAGTAGTAGACGCCGGCGAAGATCGTCATCAGCGAGCCGCCGAACAGCACGTAGTGGATGTGCGCGACGATGAAATAGCTGGCCGAGACGTGGATGTCGAACGGCACCATCGCCAGCATCACGCCGCTGATGCCGCCGAGCGTGAACGTGGTCAGGAAGCCGAGCGCGAACAGCATCGAGGTGTCCAGGTGCAGGATCCCGCGCCACAGTGTTGCCAGCCACGAGAAGATCTTGATCCCGGTCGGCACGGCGATGATCGCGGTCGTGATCGCCATCGGGATCCTGATCCAGGCGGCCATCCCGGAGGTGAACATGTGGTGCGCCCAGACCGTGAACCCGAGCACGACGATCGCCAGCAGCGAGAAGGCCATCATCCGGTAGCCGAAGATCGGCTTGCGCGCCTTCACGGCGATCACTTCGCTGACGATCCCAAAGCCCGGCAGCATCATGATGTAGACGGCCGGGTGCGAGTAGAACCAGAAGACGTGCTGGTACATCAACACGTTGCCGCCCTTGCCGGCATCGAAGAAGTTGAAGCCGAGCGCGCGGTCGAGCAGCACGAAGAACTGCGAGGCGGCGATGAACGGCGTGGCGATCACTACTAGCAGCGATGTGGCGAAGTTCGCCCACACCAGTAGCGGCATCCTAAAGAAGCTCATCCCCGGTGCGCGCATCGTGATGATCGTCACCAGGAAGTTCAGCGCCGTCATGATCGAGGAGGCGCCGGCCAGCTGCACCGCGACCGAGAAGAAGTCCTGGCCGATCGGCGCGTCGATCGACAGCGGCGTATAGGCGGTCCAGCCGTCGGCGAAGGCGCCGCCGGGCGCCAGGAAGCTCGAGAGCATCATCAACCCCGCCAGCGGCAGCAGCCAGTAGGAGAGCGCGTTCAGGCGCGGGAAGGCCATGTCCGGCGCGCCGATCATTAGCGGCAGCACGTAGTTGGCCAGGCCCGCGAACACGGGGATCACGAACAGGAAGATCAAGAGCGACGCGTGCACCGAGAACAGCCCGTTGTAGGTGTTGGCGTCCACGAACTGCGCCCCCGGCTGGGCCAGCTGCGCACGCATCAGCATCGCCAGCAGGCCGCCGACCAGCAGGAAGAAGAAGGCGGTGACCGTGTACTGGATGCCGATCACCTTGTGGTCGGTGTTGATGCGGAAGTAGTCCTTCCAGCTGTGTGCCCCGTGCCCGGAGTGGTCCTCGGGGCGCGTGGGCCTGCCCGAGGCCCAGTACAGCCAGTAGTCAAAGCCGCCGAGGCCGAACAGGAAGAAGATCGGGCAGGCGAGCAGCGACACGGTCGTGATCGCTTCGCCGTCGATGAAGTGGTGGAAGGTGGTGTGCCCGGTGGACACGCGCACCAGCCAGGTCAGCGCCAGCGCGAAGGGGACGCCGAGCAGGAAGGCCAGGAAGGCCCGGTACAGCCCGGGGGCGCGCAGCTTGGCGATCATTGGCGCCCGCTTGCTGTCATCGGCTCGTCTCTGGCCATGGCAACGGTCACCATATCCTCACTGGGCGCTGCGCGCGGGCGCTGTCTGGGAGCCGGGCGCGGGCGGCTTGCCGGCCTGGCTCTTGATCCACTGCTGGAAGGCGGCGGGTGTGACGACGTTGATTCGCGAGCGCATCAGCCCGTGCCCGACGCCGCACAGCAGGTTGCAGACGACCGGGTAGGAGCCGAGTCGGTCGGGCGTGGCGCGGTAGTGGGTGGTGACCCCCGGTACGGCGTCAATCTGCAGGCGGAAGGCTGGGATCCAGAAGGCGTGGATGACGTCCTTGGAGTGGATCGCGAAGTACACCGACTCGTTCTCGGGCACGTACAGCTGTGTCGTGTACAGCGGCGCGCCGCCGGTGACCGAGCTCGGGTAGCTGTAGGACCAGGCGAACTGCTGTCCGGTCACGTTGACCGTGATCTCTCGTCCGGCCGCTGGCGCGCGTTCGTTGTTGCGCAGGACGACGAACGAGTAGGCGACCAGCCCGAGCAGGATCAGCGCGGGGATCGCGGTCCACAGGACCTCCAAGCGCGTGTTGCCGTGGATCGGCG
>DASZGH010000010.1:0-33267 GCA_035938935.1 Solirubrobacteraceae bacterium | reverse complement strand
GTCCTCACCGGCGATCAGGAGGGTGAAGACGTTGCCGATGATTTCCTCGTCGGTGAAAGCGTCGTCGGCTTCCTGGGCTGCGAGCATCGCCTCGAGGAAGTTCTCAGGCGCCTCGCGCAGCCCGGGCCGTGAAGCCATCCGTCCCCGGGCCTGCTCGATGAACTCCTCGACCGCTCTGCGCAGTTCGACCAGCGAGCGCTCAAGCGCGCGATCCGCACGCGTTACCCAACACCGGAAGCCGCGAAGGACCCGGCAAATCAGCGATCGAGCGCGAAACGACGGTCGAACTCATGGAAGAAAACCTACTACATGAGGAGTTACGCCACAGGGCCACATCGTCGAACCACGCGGCATGCGGTTCGCGTCGCAACCACCCGAGCATCTTGGGGGCGCCGTCCCTTGAGAGGGCTGCGAGTGGACTGAAGTGTCTGGGCGGTCTGCGGTTGACGCCTTACACCGCTGATGCGTCTTTCCCTACGCTTTGACCAGCTCGCGTTCGGCAGCGTCGATCACACCTGAACGGTTCTTGTGGGAGCGCTCGTAGGAGCGCACGCGCTTGACGCGGTCCTCATCGCCCTCGTCCAGCACCGCGCCGATCTCCTCCACGCTGAGCTCGTCATATCCAGGCCACGGTTCGTCGCTGCGCAGACTGGTGATCCGGCTGAGGATGGTCGTGCGGTTTTCATTCTTGCGCTCGTAGGAGTCGATCTTCGCGAGGTCGACCTGCGAGAGATGTGCGAGCTTTTCGACAATCTCCGCAGCGGTGAGCTTCCCGTAGCCCGTGATTGCGAGGTCTCCTTCGGAGGCCAGCGCACCCTTGACCTGACCCTCGGCCTGCGCGACCCCAGGCACCTTGCGTGCCTTGCGGGCGGTGCGTTTCGCGCTCGATGTCGCGTCACGAGCAGCCCCCTTCACGCCCTCCGACGCCGAGCGGGCCGCGTCGGCAGCACCTGTCTTGCTGATGTCGTATGAAGGATTCCCGCGGATCTCTGAGCGCACCACGGCCTCGGTCAGCTGTGGGATCTCCCTCAAAATCCGGTCGAGCATCTTCTGCTCATCAGCCCGGATGGAGTCGGCAAGGGCCTGTGTGGCCTTGTCGCCGACAGAGCTCGCCAGACGCTCGATGGCGGTGTAGGTGGCGATCTCCAAGGCCTCCGTCGCACACGCGTCCTTGGCGTTCTTAAGGATCTTCTCGTCTCCTCCCGTGCCGCGGATGAGATCGAGAGGCGCCTTGCCCAGAGCAAAGACCTGGCCAACGACGCCCTGGACGAGCCCGACGCCGGCTTGTATCGGACTGCTGCCCTGTCCGAGCTCGTCTAGACGGCGCCGTACCCGACTTGCGTGCTCGCGCGTCTCGCGCAGGTGAGATTCGAGGCCGTCGCGGTAGCTTCCACGCGTGGTCATCGCAATCTGCGACCGCAGCATGGTGACGAGCGCCTGCTCCATCGCATGCGCCTCGCTTAGGTACTGCACGATCTTCTGTTCAGCCTTGTCCATCGGTCTCCAGCTTTCTTTTAGACAGTGTGTGATGAGATGCGCAGGACGCACGCTCAAGCTGTGGCACGTCGCCGCTCTGCGCGCATGGGCTCAGCGGCCCTCGCGGCCAGGCCGTTCGTTGATCGCCAGTGCCTCGTCTTGGCCGCTGTCGCTCGCGTCCGGGTCGAGCGCGCGTGCTTGCGCGTGCTGATCGCGGGCAGATTCGGTGAGATGCTCAGCCTTGACGGTCTGTTGCTCTGCGGTGGCACGTCCCTGCCGCGCCTGAGCGGCGCGTTCGTCGGCTTCAGCCTGAGCACGCTTGGCTTCGGCGGCCTGCTCATCAGCCGAGGCGCGCGCACTTTCCGCTTGGATCGAACGGCTTCTGGCCTGCTGGCGAAGCTCGCCCGCCTGCTCACGATGACGTTCGTCACGTCTGCGACTCGCGGCGCGAGCGACGAAGGCGATGAGCAGTAGCACCACCACGGCGCCAACAGCAATTATGATGATCGTTACAGTACTCACGATTTCCTCCTAAAGCTAGCTTTTGTTTGGGTTCCCGGACGAGCCCTGTGGCTAACGCGCGAAGACGTCTAGCTCGAGAAGCAGCGTCGTGGGTCCTGGTGGCGCTGGCGTTAAAGGCCGCGGCGTCCACGGCGTCTGAAGTTGAGCCCGCCGCCCGTCAACAGCAGGATGAGGACGATGACGAAGAAGGATCGTGAGCATGGTCACCTCCCACCGCTCGATCGACTCGGCGCGTTCATCGTTACCCGCGCTCGTTGCTTCGATTGTGTCCCTTTACCGTCTCGGTGACCTTGTCTACGCGCACACGGCTGCGATCAGTGCGCCGCTAGAGGCGCGGCTCTTCGTAAGGTCCGCCGCCTATTCGGCGTCGAGCGGTGGCCATGTAGATCAGCGACAGAACGACGCCGGCGATACCGGCGATGATGAGGATCAGGCCGATCGCCGGACGCGACACGCCCGACACGTGAAACGTGACGGCGTAGCGGATAATCGCGCCGACGGCGATGAGGAAGATCGATGTGCCGATAGACGACATACCTAAACCCTCCCGCGCCTGCCATAGCCGAATCCGCCGCCCGTGAGGAAGAGCACAAGGGCTACCAGCAGCAGCAGCCAAAGCAACGGGCTTATACCGATCCCGCCCGCGATGGCGGCGATTACCAGGACGATCAAAAGCAACTCTATGAGGCCCATAGGACCCTCCTTTGCGTTGACTCCACTGTGGGAGCTGAGCTGGACTGCTACCCGGCGGAACGCTCAGCGAACCATGCACAGCAGAGAAGAGAACACTCTTTCTATCACAGAGAGAGCGTTCTGTCTAATGCTAAGCTCCAATCATGCTTGAGACCGACCGTCAAGCGGCCGGGAGGAGGGTCAGCGCTCGCGAGCGGATTCTGGATGCCTCCTACGAGCTGTTCTCGCAGCGCGGAATTCGCGCTGTCGGGGTCAACGAGGTGATCGAGCGCGCCGGCGTCGCCACCGCAACGCTCTACCGGCACTTCCCCTCCAAGGACGAGCTCGTACTCGCGTTCCTGCAACTCCGTGAACAGCGCTGGACCAAGGACTTCGTCGAAGCCGGTGCCGTGAGCCGCGGCGCTAGCCCCGAGGAGCGGCTGCTGGCCATCTTCGACGTCTTCGACCAGTGGTTCCACCGCGAGGACTTCGAGGCATGCTCGTTCATCAACGTCCTGCTTGAGATGGGTCCCGAACACCCCGCCGGCGGCGCCAGCGTCTGGCATCTCGAGCAGATCCGCTCGATCGTGCGTCGCCTCGCCGACGAAGCCGGCCTACGCGATACCGAGTCCCTCGCACGCTCCTTCCACATCCTCATGAAGGGCTCGATCATCGCCGCAAGCGAGGGCGACACGAACGCTGCACAGCGAGGCAAGTCGATGGCACGCCTGCTCATCGAGCAACATCGCTGAGGACAACATGCAGGCCGCCACTCAAGTCGCCGAGCGTGCGCCAGAGAGCGCCCCTCAGCGGCTCCTGCGCCTGCTTCTTGCGCCTGCGCCGCGCGGTAGTAGCATCGAAGCCATGCTCTGGCCGATGCTCATCACGCTCGCGCTGGTCAAGCTTGCGGTTGCCTCGATGATGCTGTGGCTGCCGTTCCGAACCGACGCGGCCGTTCTCGCCGTCGAGGACCCGCCGCGATCGGACTCCGACGACGATGGTGGCGGCGGCAGCAAGGTCTCGTCGGAGGACCCCTCGGACCCGCATCCTCGCCGCCCGCGACCGCGGCGGCCACGTCGCGGGCCGCACGGCTCGTCCTCGCCGCCGGCTCCCCGGCGCGTACGAGCCGGCACTGCGCATCTGCGTGCGCGGCCGCGGCACATACGCGCCGGCTGACACCGCGGTTCTCCCGCGTTCGAGCGACCCGAGCCGTCCCACGACCATCGGGTTGTGCTGACGCGCGCTCAGCGGTTGCGCTTGCGCTGCTGCCTGGCGGCCTTCGCCTTGGCCCGGCGCTTGCGCAGACGTGCCGCGCGGGCCTCTGCATTTCCGGCGGCGGCTAGCACGTCGCCGGCCGGCGTGACGCCACGCGCGTCGCGAAGGATCAGAAACGCGATGCCCACCAGCACGCCGCCGCCCACGATCAGAAGCGGCAGCATCACGCTCGCCGAGAGCGCGCCCGAGGACGAGGAGGCGGATTCGGTTTTGCGCTTCGTCGTCGTTGTCGTGGCGGCTTCTTCTTCCCCGCTCTTTTCGGTCAGTTTCGAGAACGCACTGCCGTTGCCGGCTTCCGAGCCCGCGCCGCCCGCCGGCGAGCCACCGGTCGCTTTCTGCGCCTGAACTTTGGCGATCGCTTCCTGCACCTGCTTGTTCAGCGCCGGGTTGGCGGTCACAGGACTGCCGGCCGGCGCGCCCCACGCGTCCACGACAGAAGCGAGCGCGACGCCGAGGCTCAGCGAGCTGAGCGCTGCGATCGCTGCTATGTGCGCAAGGATTCGACGCATTGGCTTCCCAGGGGGAGCAGCGAGAATAGCGCCTGCGCTCGGGCGCGCGACTCCATTGCTTCCCACCTCCTTAGAATGCCTGGCGATGGCTCCCAAGCAGCGACAGATCCGGATCGAGCAGCGCGGCGCCCAGCAAGCGATCGAAGCGCTCGAGACGCGCTCGGACGAGGAGCTGGAGTCGGAGGCCAAGTACAAGTCGGCGGCGCTCGCGATCCTCGGAGCGCGTGCCTCGGAGCGGTTCGACGCCAAGGCGGCGCGCAGCTACTTCCAGCGTGCGATCGCGGCGGCGCGGCCCCAAGAACGGATGCAGCTGAGGCGGATGGCCGACGCCTCGCTTGCCCTCGCCGAGCGCCGCGCGGGCGACCTCAAGGACGCCGTCGAGCGCCTCGGCCACGACGCGCCCAGTGGGCGTCAGATGCTCGCTCTACGCGCGATGGGGCTGTTGATACCGCCGGCCAGCGCCGGCATCCTCGCGCGCATGCGCGGGATCCTCTTGATCGTCGTGCT
The DNA here is from genome assembly GCA_035938935.1 of Solirubrobacteraceae bacterium. Taxonomy (GTDB): domain Bacteria; phylum Actinomycetota; class Thermoleophilia; order Solirubrobacterales; family Solirubrobacteraceae; genus Palsa-744. Next base: position 28,306 of record DASZGH010000010.1, on the reverse strand, counting down.
GATCGTCGTCATGCTGGCGATAGGGCTGGGCCTCGTCGAGCTCGTCTCGCTCCCCTTCGGCGGCCTCGGGCTCGCTCCGGGCATCCTGCTCGGCCTATTCGTCGCGATCGCCGCCGTGGCGATCGTTGCGATGATCGGACGCCGTCGCCGCGACCGGGCGGCCGCCAAGGCCGGCGCCGGCCGCGGCTCCTCCAAATAGCCGCTCTCGGACCTACCCGACAGGGCTTATCGGGACAGGCCCTCAGCTCGAGCGCAGGCTGGCCCTGCCGATGACGACAGGCTGCTTCGGCGCGCCGTCCCGCGGAGGATCGGTCGGCAGCTTGCCGATCGCTTCGACACCCGCCATCCCGCCGACCACCTGGCCGACCAGCGCGTACTGCGGCGGCAGCGGCGCGCGTGCTGCCGTGACGATGAAGAACTGGCTGCCGGACGCGCCCGAGGGGTCGGCGCTCGTCTTGGCCATCGCCACGGTACCGCGCGTGTACTGGGTGTCGCTCGGCGGCGGCTCCACCACCGAGTAGCCGGGGCCACCGGTGCCGTCGCCGTTGGGGTCGCCGCCCTGGATCACGAATCCCGCCGCAACCCGATGGAAGGTGAGGCCGTCGTAGAAGCCGCGCGCGACCAGGTAGGCGAACGACGCGGTCGTGCGCGGGGCCGAGCGCACCGCCAGGTCGATTTCGATCGGGCCGCAGTTGGTGCTCATCTGGACGAGGTAGCGCTTGTGCGGGTCGAGCGCGCGCGTCGGCTTGGGCACGCGCTGGGCTCCCCTTGGCGCAGGGGCGCGGGCGGGCGCGCAGCCGCCGGCCTGGCCCTGTCCCCCGCCCGCTTTGACCGGGACGCGCCCCGCCGCGGCGGGTGCGGTCGAGCCCGCGGTGCTCGATCCACATGCCGCCAGCAGCAACGCCGCGCCGGCCGCGAGCGCCGACGCGCTCGCCTGCATGTGCTTGTGCGAGTCGGCGAGCATTGACGGCGCAGGATAGTTGCGCCTCCTCCACCCCGGCGCCGCTAACGCGCACTCTTAAGCGTCCCTTCGCCGTTTCGCAACGTGCCGACGTTGCCCGGCCCCAATACGCTTGCGCGATGGCCGCCCCCGTCCTGCTGCTCGTCAATCCCTCCGCCGGCGGCGGCAAAGCCGGGCGGGCGCTGCCGGCCGTCCTCGCCGAGCTGCAACGCCAAGGACTCGAGGTGCGCAGCGAGCTCACGCGCGACCTCGCGCACGCGCGCGAGCTGGCCCGCACCGCGGCGCTCGCCGGCGAGACGGTCGTCTGCCTCAGCGGCGATGGCATGGTCGGCGCCGTCGCCGACGGTCTGCGCGAGGTTCCGGGCGCGCTGCTGGGTGTGCTTCCGGGCGGGCGCGGCAACGACCTGGCCCGCGTGCTTGGGATTGGGCAGGACCCGGTAAGCGCGTGCGCCATCGTCGCAAACGGCGTGGCGCGCAAGCTCGATCTCGGCGAGGTCTCTGGCACGGCTTTCGTCGGGATCGCAAGCGTCGGCTTCGACAGCGAAGCCAACCGGATCGCCAACCAGGCGCCCGCTCGGCTCGGCAACCTCGTCTACCTCTACGGGGCGCTGCGCGCGCTCGCGCAGTGGCGCCCGGTCAGATTCGAGATCGAGCTCACCCATTCGGGCACACCCTCTGGGGCGCAGGTAGGCGATCCACCGGGCGAGCGACACGCGTTCACCGGCTACACGGTCGGCGCCTGCAACTCGCGCTCCTACGGCGGCGGTATGCAAGCTGCGCCGGACGCGCTGCTGGACGACGGGCTGCTGGACGTGATCGTGCTCGAAGACGTCAGCAAGCTACGCTTCCTGGCGCGCATCCTGCCGAAGGTGTTCAGCGGCCGGCACATGCAGGAGCCAAGCGTCAAGGCCTTCCGCGCGCGCGAGGTGGCAATCTGGGCCGACCGGCCGCTGACGCTGTACGCCGACGGCGATCCGATCGCCGAGCTGCCGGCGCGCGTGCGGGCCGTGCCCGCCGCCATCAGCGTGCTCGTGCCGGCGGGCGATCCGCCCTCCCCCGCGTTCGCGTCCGCCGGCGCAGCCGCGGGCGGCGATGCAGGTCCCGCTGCGGCCGGCACGACGCGATGAGCAGGATGCTCGCGCCCAAGCTCGCGCTCGCGCGAGCAGCCGGGACCGTCTCGCGGCTGCTGGCCGATCGGCGATTCCGCGGATTGCTGGCCGATCGGCAATTCCTCCGATTGCCGATCGGCGGCGGTGGTGGCACGAGCCTGCCGGGCAAGCTGCTCGTGCGCATGGACCAGGGGGCGATCTCCTCGTTGGCGGCCCGCCTCGCGCGCGGGAGCGCGCTGATCTCGGCGACCAACGGCAAGACGACCACGGCGGCGCTGGCGGCCAGCGTCATCGAGCGTGCCGGGATCGGGCTCGTGCACAACCAGGCCGGCGCCAACATGGCCGGGGGGATCGCCTCGACGCTGCTCGACGCCGCGCGGTCGCATGGGAGGATCGCGGGCGAGCTGGGGCTGTTCGAGGTCGACGAGTTCTGGCTCGATCGGCTGATACCGCAACTGGCTCCGAGCGCGATCGTGCTCGGCAACCTGTTCCGAGATCAGCTCGACCGCTACGGCGAGCTCGATGCGATCGCCGATCGCTGGGGAGCCGCCCTCGGCTCGGAGGCGGGCAAGCGGGCGCGGCTGGTCTGCAACGCCGACGACCCGCTCCTGGCCGACCTCGGACGCGACGGGCGCGACACCGTCTTCTTCGGCATCGAGGACGACTCGCTGTCGCTGCCGGGGCTCTCGCACGCCGCCGACGCCAAGCACTGCCGCCGCTGCGGCGCGCCCTACGAGTTCGAGGCTGTCTACCTCGGACACCTCGGGCGCTACCGCTGCCCGGCGTGCGGACAGCGCCGACCCTCCCCCACCGTCCATGCCGGCGAGGTCGAGCTCGAAGGCGTGCGCCGCGCGCGTTTTCTGCTCACCACACCAGAGGGGAGCGCGCGCGTGCAGCTGGCGCTGCCCGGCGTCTACAACGTCTACAACGCGCTCGCCGCCGCCGCCCTGGCGATCACGCTGGAGATTCCCCTCGCGACGATAGTCGATGGGCTGCAGGCCACCAGCGCGGCGTTCGGGCGAGCCGAGACCGTCAGCATCGCCGGGCGCGAGACGCGCATCCTGCTGATCAAGAATCCCGCGGGCGCCAACGAGGTCCTGCGCACGCTGGCGCTCGAGCCCGGCCAGCACGACCTGCTCGGCGTGCTCAACGACCGCACCGCCGATGGGCACGACGTCTCCTGGATCTGGGACGCGGACTTCGAGTTGCTCGCCGGGCGCGTGCGCCGCGCGGTCTGCTCGGGCACCCGCGCGCCAGAGCTGGCGCTGCGCTTGAAGTACGCGGGGGTGCAGCGCGAGCGGATCGAGGTCGTCGAGGACCTGACAGGCGCGCTCGACACGGCCATTGCTGGCGGCGACTCGCACGAGCCGCTGTACGCGCTGCCCACGTACACCGCGATGCTGGCGCTGCGCGAGCTGCTCGTGCGGCGCGGAGAGGCGAGCTCCTCGTGGCAATGAGCCCAGGGCACAACCACACCCTACGCGTCTGCGCCCTCTACCCCGACCTGATGAACATCTACGCCGACCGCGGCAACCTGCTCGTGCTCGAGCGCCGCTGCGTCTGGCGCGGGATCGGCTTCGAGCTATGCGGCAGCTCGCTCGGCGAGGAGCTCGACGGCGCCGGTCACGACTTTTACTACATCGGCGGCGGCCAGGACCGCGACCAGCGCCTGTGCGCCGAGGACCTGCACGAGCACAAGCACGAAGCGCTGCACGAGGCGGCGCGACGTGGCGCGGTCGTGCTCGGTGTCTGTGGGGGGTATCAGCTGCTCGGGACGTCCTATGTCTTGGATGGCGACACCCTGACGGGTGTCGGATTGTTGCCTGCTCGCACCGTAAGAGAGCCTGGCGCGCGCTTGATCGGCAATGTCGCGATTGACCTCGCGCTGGACGATCCTGGGGTCGACGGCCCACGCGTGCTCGCGGGCTTTGAGAACCACGGCGGACGCACGTACCTAGAGCCGTCCGCCACGCCGCTGGGCCGCGTGCTCAAAGGCCACGGCAACGACGGCCGCTCGGGCTACGAGGGCGCACGCGCCGGCAACGTGATCGGCACGTACCTGCACGGCCCTCTTCTCCCGAAGAACGCCTGGTTCGCCGACTGGCTGATCGCCACGGCGCTCGGGATCGGCGTTGGCGAGCTGGCGCCGCTCGACGACGAGCTGGAGCAGCAGGCACACCGCAGCGCCAGGCGGGCCGCCGGCATCGCGGCGTAGGATCACCACCATGGACCTGTCCGAGTATCAGCGCCTTTCGCGTCGAACGGCCGAGTATCCCCGTGAGGCCTGGCTTGCCTATCCGACGCTCGGCCTGACGAGCGAGGCCGGCGAGGTCGCGGGACACGCCAAGAAGGCGATCCGCGACGACGGCGGCTCGGTCAACGACGAGCGCAAGGCCGCGATGTCAAAGGAGCTGGGCGACGTGCTCTGGTATGTCGCGCAGATCGCCACCGAGCTGGGTCTGGATCTGAACGAGATCGCTGAGCAGAACCTGGAGAAGCTGCTCTCGCGCCAGCAGCGTGGCGTGCTGTCCGGCAGCGGCGACGAGCGCTGAGCGTCGCCCCTACGTGCGAGCAGGTCGCAGGCCGTGCTAGGCCGGGCGACCCGCCAGGTCGGCCTGTGTTACCGCAAACCGCGCGAAGCGCTCGGCCAGGCGCGCCGGGACCAGGGCGCGCACGCGCACGCCCTCTGGCGTGTCCTGGCGGCGCAGGTCACCCGCGATGTCGTGCAGCTCGGCGAGGCTTCCGCCCTGGGTATAGGGGACGAGCAGCTCCATCGGGCGCAGGGTGTGGCGCAGCTCGCGCTCGATTCGCTGCTCGAGTTCGGCGAGTCCCTCGCCGCTGGCGCCACTGACGAGCAGCGCGTCGGGATGGCGCAGACGCAGCTCCTCCCGCTGATCGGCGTCGAGCAGGTCGGCCTTGTTCAGGACGAGCACCCTCGGCCTCTCCCCCGCTCCGATCTCATCGAGCACCTGCTCGACGGCCAGTCGCATGGCGTCGCGATCGTGCTCGTCGGCGGAGGCGTCGATCACGTGCAGGAGCAGGTCCGCGCGGAGCGTCTCCTCCAGGGTGGCGCCGAACGCGTCCACGAGTTGGTGCGGGAGCTTGCGGATGAAGCCGACCGTGTCGGTCAGCAGGTGCGGGCGGCCGTCGATGCGCAGCATGCGCGTGCTCGGGTCGAGCGTGTGGAAGAGGCGGTCGCGCACCGGGACCTCGGCGCCGGTCATCGCGTTCAGCAGCGTGCTCTTGCCTGCGTTGGTGTAGCCGGCCAGCGCGATGCTCGGCAGGGCGGCGCGCTCGCGCTCGGCGCGCATGACCGAGCGGGTGCCCCTGACTTGCTCGAGGCGACGCCGCAGGGTGGCGATGCGGTTGCGCGCCAGGCGCCGGTCGGTCTCGATCTGTGTCTCACCCGGGCCCCTCGTGCCGATGCCGCCGCCGAGGCGCTCGAGGTGTGTCCACAGGCCGCGCATACGCGCGAGGTTGTACTCGAGCTGGGCCAGCTCGACCTGCAGCTTGCCCTCGGCGCTGGAGGCGTGGGTGGCGAAGATGTCGAGGATCACGGTCGTGCGATCCACGACGGGGATGCCGATCGTCTCCTCCAGGTTTCGCTCCTGGCGCGCGCTCAGCTCGTCGTCGCAGGCGATCACGTTGGCGTCGCAGGCTTTGGCGGCGGCCTTGGCCTCGCTCACCTTGCCGGGCCCCAAGTACGTGTTGGGGTGCGGCGCGTCGCGGCGCTGGACCATCTCGCCGACGACTTCGACGCCGGCTGTGAGCAGCAACTCGCGCAGCTCGTCCAGGCTCTCGCCCTCGGGCAGGGAGCCGATGCAGAAGGCGCGCTGCTTGGCGCGCCGGGTTGGTTGGATCATCCACCTCCCAGTGTAGGGACGCCCCCCGGACGAATCCAGCGCATGCCTGTAGGCGGCGGTGCGTCAGTCGCCCAGAGACGCTAGCCGCTGTACCGCCTCGGCGAGGCGATCGTCGGGCGTCGTCAGCGAGATCCGAAACCAGCCCTCGCCGCTGGGGCCGTACGCCCCACCCGGCGAGATGACCACGCCGGTGCGCTCGAGCACGTGCTCGCAGTAGGCCGCCGAGCTGGCAAAGCCCTCGGGGATCGGCGCCCACACGTAGATCGTGCCCTTCGGGCGTTTGACGTGCACTCCCGCCTTGGCCAGCGCGTCGCAGACCATGTCGCGGCGGCGCCGGTACAGCTCGTTCATCGAGGCGACCTCGCCGTCGCAGTCGGGCGAGAGGGCAGCTACGCCGGCGAGCTGCACCGCGTCGAACAGACCCGAGTCGATGTTCGTCTTCAGGCGCCAGTAGTTGTTGATCGCCTCAGCGTTGCCCAGTACGGCGGCGCAGCGCCAGCCGGTCATGTTGTAGCCCTTGGACAGCGAGAACACCTCGATCCCGACCTCGCGCGCACCGGGCGTGGCCAGGAACGAGGGCGCGCGGTAGCCGTCGTAGGTGGTCTCGCTGTAGGCGTTGTCGTGCACGATCAGGATGTCGTGCTCGCGGGCGAACTCGATCGCGCGCTCGAAGAAGCCGTCGGGCACGACCGCGCCGGTCGGGTTGTTGGGGTAGTTGAGGTACATCAGCTTCGCGCGCCGAGCGGTGTCCGCATCAATCGCGTCGAGGTCGGGCACGAAGCCGAGGTCTGGAAGGAGCGGCATCACGACCGGCTCGGCGCCCGCGAGCAGCGGGCCGCCCGTGTACACCGGGTAGCCGGGGTCTGAGGCCAGCGCGACGTCCCCCGGGTCCAGGAAAGCGAGATTGAGGTTGAAGATCGCCTCCTTGGCGCCGATCGCGGGAATGACCTCGGTCTCGGGGTCGATCGTCACGTCGAAGCGCCGCGCGTAGAAGTCGCTAAGCGCCTGCCGGAAGTCCGGGCGCCCGCGGTTGCTCGGATATTGGTGGGTCTCGGGCTCGGTGACGGCCTCCTGCATCGCCTCCACGATCAGCGGCGGCGTCGGGCGGTCCGGGTCGCCGATGCCGAGGCTGATCACGTCCACCCCGGCCGCCTTCTTGGCGGCGATCTTGCGCTCCAGCTCCGCGAACAGGTACGGCGGGATCCGGCTCAGGCGCTCACTCGGTCGTGTCATGCAGCTCCTTCAGGAAGTCCTCGCTGAGCGCGCCCTCGAACACGGGGCGCGCCCAGCCTGTCAGGTTCACGCGCAGGTCGTCGTGGATCTCCACGTCGAGCTCCCCTCCGTCGAGCAGCACCTGCACTGTTGAGGCCCCGCCCGCCCCGCCGCCCAGGCGGTAGGCGATCGCCGCGCCGCTCGCCCCGGTGCCCGAGGAGAGCGTCTCCCCCACCCCGCGCTCGAAGATCCGCGCCCTGATCCGCCCGGCGCCGGCGGTGGCGGCCTCGGCCGGGGGCGTCAGCTCCGTGTACCACGACACGTTCGTGCGGTTGGGGAACAGCTCGTGCGCCTCGATGCCGGGGCCGATCACTGGCAGGTCGAGCGCCTGCAGCGTGGCCAGGTCGGGGACGCGGATAGCGCACTGCGGGTTGCCGATGCAGACGTGCTGGAAGCTCCACTGCCGCCCGTCGGCGCTCAGCTCGCCGCGCCCGTCGCCGGGTCCGCCCGGATAGTCCTTGGAGGTGAGCGAGGCGCGGCCCATGTCCACGCGGCAGGTGTCCGGCCCGGTGATCGTCGGCCGTATCTCCCCGGCGGCGGTGTGGATCGCGAACTGGTCGCGATCGCTCCAGCCGCGCCGGCGCAGGTACATGATCGCCTCGCGCGCCCCGTTGCCCGATAGCTCGGCCTCCGAGCCGTCGGGGTTGTAGATGCGAAGGTTCGCGACGATCCCCGGATCCTCGCTCGGTTCCAGCATCAGCACGCCGTCGGCGAACACGCCGAAGTGCCCCGCGCACAGCTTGCGTACGCGCGCGCCCGTCAGCTCGAAGGAAAGCTCGCGCTTCTCGACGATCAGATAGTCGTTGCCGAGCGCCTGCCACTTCTCAAATCTCATGCCGGCGGCAGTCTAGTCGCGACCTCGTGTCGGCCCGGATCGAGCGTCGCCATTACGTCGTGTTCGCCCGGTCGAGCACTTCCACGACCTCCACGGCGGCGTCGGCCGCCGTGCGATCGGTCAGGTCGATCAGATCGTCGAGCACGAGCTTGCGCATCCACGTCAGCTGCCGGCGCGCATAGTTGCGAGTGCGCCGCTTCATCGCCTCGACGTCACCGCTGAGCAGCTGCTCGAACCCCAACGCCATTCGCGCGGCCCTCCCCGCGCCCATGGCATGTGCGCGACGAACCTCCTCAGCGACGCCGGCACGCAACATCTCCTCCACCCTCGCGTCGATCTGGCGGTACAGCGCGTCACGCTCCATCACCAGCCCGATCAACAGCGTCGGGCGGCGCACGTCCCGCGTCCACAGCTGGTTGGGGCCATCGGGCGGCGCCGGCTCGAAGTCGAGGTCGGCCAGCGCCGCGCGCAGGTACAGACCGGTGCCGCCGACGACGATCGGACGTCGGCCTTCGGCGAGCGCCGCGTCGATCTCGGCGTGGGCCAGTTCGGCGTAGTGCCCGGCGCTGAAGCTGGCGTCGATCGGCAGGAACGAGATCAGCCGGTGCTCGAGCTCGGCCTGCTGGCCCGCGTCGGCAACGCCCGTGAGGGTCTCGAGGCCTTCGTAGACCTGCAGCGCGTCGGCGGAGATCGCGACCGGCCGCTCGTCGCGCGCGCGCAGCAGCCGCGCCAGCTCGATTGCGACGGCCGTCTTGCCGACGCCGGTGGGACCGAACAGTGCGATCAGCCGCGGTGGCTCGCTCATTGTCGGTAGGCTCCCACAGCGATGGAGATCTCCGGCTCCAAGGTCCTGCTCACCGGCGCCACCGGCGGCCTCGGTCAGGCGATCGCGCGGGCGCTCTCGACCAAGGGGGCCGACCTGATTCTGACCGGCCGGCGGCTGGACGTGCTGGAGCCGCTCGCCTCCGAGCTCTCGGCGCGCGCGCTGGCAGTCGACCTGAGCGAGCCCGCCGAGGTGCAGCGGCTGCTGGCCGAGGCCGGCGACGTCGACATCCTCGTCGCCAACGCCGCGCTGCCGGCGAGTGGCATGCTGGACTCCTTCAGCGTTCAGCAGATCGACCGTGCGCTGGACGTAAACCTGCTCGCGCCGATCGTGATGGCGCACGAGCTGGCGCCGCGGATGCGCGAGCGCGGCCGTGGCCACCTGCTGTTCATGTCTTCGCTGTCGGGCAAGACGGGCACGGCGGGAAGCTCGATCTACAACGCCACCAAGTTCGGCTTGCGCGGCTTCGCGATGGCGATGCGCGCCGAGTTGCACGACACCGGCGTCGGCGTCTCCGCTGTCTTCCCCGGCTTCATCCGCGAAGCGGGCATGTTCGCCGAGGCGCAGGTGGAGCTGCCGCGCGGCGTCGGCACGCGCAGCCCCGAGGACGTCGCCAAGGCCACAGTCGAGGCGATCGAGCGAAACCGCGGCGAGGTGGACGTGGCCCCCCTCACCCTGCGCCTGGGCTCGGCCTTCTCGGGCATAGCCCCCGAGCTGGCCGCGACCGTCACTCGCAAGACCGGCGGCGATCGCATCGCCCACCAGCTGGCCGACGGCCAGCGCGGCAAGCGCTAGCGTCCGCGCCTCAGCGCACGAGGACCGTGAGCTGCGTCGTCAGTCGCGATCCGTGCTTTGGCGCGAACGTGAGCTTGACCCGTAGCTTGTGAGCTCGTCGCGTGCCGTGTGCGGTCACTCTGAGATTCAGCTGGACGGTGCCGGCTCGCGCAATCGCTCGCGTTGCCCGGCGTATGCCCCTGCCGGACGCCAGCAGCCTGCCCGCCGAGGGAACCCGAAGCACGACCCTCAACCGACCGCCGGAGAGCTTGTGCCTGACCACCGTCAGCCGCGGTCGGCAGCCCGGCACGGCGATACGCGGGCTTTCCTTGACGGTAAGGCCGTTGTAGGCGACGAGCTCAGTGGGAATGTGCAACTGGCTCGCGCACAGATCGCCGTTCGCGCTGAGTATCGAACCGGGCCCTGCCGGCAGGTGCATTTCAAACAGGGGGATCGGCGCGTCGGGAACGTTTTCGAACGTGGTGCTCGTTATCCCCGCTTTGGAGATGAACGTTTCGCCGTATACGTAGATCGTGACGCCGTACCCCTGCAGCACCATCACCACTTCGGGAAACTTGGCGCCCCCGTGTCCCACGAGATAGACGGGTCCGTTGATCCGAACCGGCAGCGACGATGTAACAGCTGAGACCGTGCCGATCACCGAGCCGGCGGCGCACTGCGCGGGGTTGGCTTCGAAGATCGCCACCTTGCAGGCCTTCTGCAGCGTGGTGGCCCGGGAGGGAAGCTGTTTGGGCAGTTCGACCTTGACGAAGTGAGCGTTCGACTCCCACTTGTACCCCTCGACTATCTTCACGTAGAAGCCGATCCCGTTTGTCCGCGATGGCTTGCCCACCACCGAGGCGGTGAGTTTGGGCCCGAAGGGCAGCGCTGAGCATTCCGCCGATGAGTACGGGACCGCCAGCCCGGCGGTCGCACCCTGCACGCTGGCCGCCGTACCGGTGAACTGCTGCGATTGGCAGCCGCTCGGATTGAACATGAATTCGGGCCGGTCGATCACGACCTTCAGCGCCTTTACCTCGGGAGCGAGTCCCTGCAGTAGGTTGGGGATCGCGTGAGCCCCTTCAGCGTCGGTGGAGATCGTGACATTCCCCGTGCGCGAGTTGACGTGGATCGCCGCGCGGAGAACGACCGGCCGGCCGCCGGGCCCCAGGTTGAACTGCCCGCTGGTTGCCGGCAGCACCAGCGACATCCCGAACGGTCCGCCGCCATAGGGCGCGGTGAAGTAGGCGCGCCCTCCGGTCAGTTCGACCGGTTCCGCTCCGACCCCCAGCGTGGCCGTGACATGCCCGATCAGGCTGGCTGCTCCGCACGTGCCAAGCGATGCCTGGGGTTCGGGGCACAGTTCGACGCCGCCCAATACCGCCAGCATGCCCTCGGGCAACGTCGCCGAGAGATCCCTGAGTTCCTGTTCGCTGTCGGCGCGGGTCAACGTCACGGCGAGCTGCGTGAACCCGTTTGCCTTCCGCGTCGAGGTGGCCGCAGCAAACGACGGCGAGAACGGTTTGGCGCACTGCTGCGTGAAGTGAAGGTCGCTCGCCACGACCGCCGGGGACGTGCCGCTCGACGGCGTCAGGCTGCTCGTGGCGGTGTAGTCGCCGCAGTCGGGCGGGGTGACGATCGCCGCCCGCGCGCCGCCTTCCAGTTCGATCTTGATATCGGTGAAGGAGAGCTGCGGCAGAGTCGCCTGGCCGGTGATCGGATCCGGGCCCAAGTGGAGCATCAGCTGCCCCGTCTGCGGGTCGGTCACCATTTCGGCTGGCAGCTTCACCACCACGCCCGCTCCTTCGGCCACCAGGTACAGCGCTAGCAGCGTGCCGAACGGGTTGCTGCCGCCGCTCGGCAGGTTGCCCTGTTCCGCGGCGTAGATGCCGCCTTCGAGGTCTTCGGAGGACAGCGGCGTCGCGAGGCGCACCGTGCCGATCCTCGAGGCCGTTGGGCAGTGTGCTGGTTCGGAGGAGCCGAGGTTGATGCCTTCGGCCCCGTGCAGGGGACACGACGCAAGACCGTTGACGCGCGCCAGATTCAGCTTGATGGCGCTCGGCAGCCTGACCAGGTAGTCGTCAATCTGAGAACCCGCCGGCGTCGATGGGTCTTCGGCCGCCGGCAGGCCGAGATCGATCGTCAGGGCACTCGGCGCGCTGGCTGCTTCGCTGTCGGCTGCGACGCTGACGGTCGGTGAGAAGGCGAGCGCTTCACAGTCCTGTAGCGGCGCGCTCGATTCGGAGAGCGCAATGTGCGCGATCGCGGCAAACGTGCCACGTTCCTGCCAGGAGTCCGTCGAGAGCAGCGCGTCCGGCGCCACCGAGCACTGGGTGGGAAGCGTCAGCAGGGCCTTGGCAGCGACGCCGGCCGAGCAGCTGGCGTGACTCTTCACGCAGTGCCCGCGTTCGCTGTCGTGCGCGCTGTCGGCCGGCGCCCCCCAGAGCGTCACCGCGCTACCCAGCAGGTGAACACTCTGAGGGATACCGGTCATTGCCACCGTCAACCCATAGTCGCTTGCGGTACGGATCGACGGGGTCAGATAGACGGCTCCCGCCGCCGTCATGAACCCGAACAGCGCGGGAGTGCCGGCGGCCGGCACCAAGCGATAGATCGGGTATCGCGTCGTTACCCGTTCGGCCAACGTCGCCGGCTTGACGTTTTCGATTTCGGCGACGCCCACCGCTGAAGCGTCGTGACAGCCGTCTTCGCCCGTGCCGCTGTTATAGGTGGCGAATTCTTCGGAGTCGCACGCCGGTACGACCGAGGGATCGAGCGCCACGCCCGGCGGCAGCTGTGCTTGGACGTCGGCGGGGTCGCCTCCCTGCGCCACGAGGCGCCCTTCCGATGTGAGAGTCGTCACCAGCTTGAAGGCAGTCGTCAGCGCGAACGGATGCCCTCCGGCTGCCATGTCCGGCGAGGTGTCGCTGTTGCTTGCGCGCAGACTCGCGCTTTCAAAGCTCATGCTGGGGGCGGCGATGGCGCTCGTCGACGCAAGCAGTGCGCACGCCAGCGTCAATGCGCACGCCTTTGCGCCGGCGAACGAGATCCTCATGAGGCTGCTCCCCCATAGCTGACGTGTGTTGTCCCCGCTCACGCTCATCCTCCATCTTTCGCCCAACCCTTTGTCAAAATGACCACGGCTTGTGTACCACGTCCGCAGACAAGTTTCTGTACGCAAACGGTCTCGGTTGACGGTCGGCCAAAACCGTGATCGGACGGGGCCCTTGCGGAGTCCGCCCGCCGGTTGGGGCCGGAATGCCCACGCCGGTTCGGCCAGACACGCTGTGGCCCTGCTCCGCGATTTTTTTTCCGATCGGTCGCGATTGTGCACCCGGCGGCTCCCGCCTGTCTTTGTCTTGTCTCGCCTGGATCGCGTGTCGGCTGTATCGTCAATGGCGATGTCGATAGCGATCGCAAAGGAAATAGCTGGGACAGGCGCGACGCTGCCCGTGGACTCGGCGCCTGACTCGCCGAGGGGGCGATTGACGGCCGCGATGGTGGAGTGCGTCTCGCGGATCGGGTACGCGGCCACGACGGTCTCTGAGATAACGGCCGTCTCGCGGCTGTCGCGCAGCAGCTTCTACGAAAATTTCCGCAACAAGGAATGCTGTTTTCTGGCGGCGCAAAGCGAGCTCTCCGCCGCGCTGCGGGCTGAGGTCGCGCAGGCCGTCTCAGCGGAGCGGCCAGAGCGGGCCCTGCAAGCGGCGCTCGGGTCCGTAATCGCGTTCTGCGCGCGCGAGCCGCATGGCTTTCATCTGCTTACCCACGAAGCGATGATCGCCGGGCCGCGGGCGCTCGATGCCCGCGACGAGCTGATGTTGGCCCTGGAGGGCATCGTCGAGCGCTCGCTCGCGGAGCGCTCCGACCAGGACGACCTGGCGGACATACCGACGCGGCTTGTGCTCGGGGGCGCGGTACGGCTGCTGGGCATCTCGATGCGCCGAGCCGGCGGTGCGTCGGAGGCCGCGATCGAGGCGCTGCCCGGCTGGCTCGAGTGCTACGCCGTTCCCGCCGCGCAGATGCGATGGCGCGAGATGACCAGCGCCGCGAGCGATCTCGATCTGATCCTCGAGCGTCCCGTCAGGCCCTCGCCGCCGCAGCCGCTGCCGCGTGGACGTCACCGCCTCTCCGCGCAGGAGGTTCGGTCGGTGCGCCGCGAGCGGATCCTCTACGCGACGGCGGCGGCGGTCTGCGCCAATGGCTATCAGGCCGTCACAGTCGCGGACATCGCCAGCGTGGCAGGCGTCTCCCGCGAGGCGTTCTACGCGAGCTTCAAAGACAAGCAGGACGCCTTCCTACAAACGCAGCGGTTCATCTTCGAGCAGATGGTCGCGGCCAGCGCGGGCGCTTTCTTCACCTCGCCGAAGCCCTGGCCCGAGCGGATCTGGGACTCGCTGCGGACGACGACGGCCTGGGTGATCGACCAGCCGGTGTTGGCGCATTTTGACTTCATCGAGACCTACTCCCTCGGCCCCACAGACGCCGAGCGCGTCGACGAGTACGTGCTCGCGTTCAACATCTTCCTCGAAGAGGGGTACCGGTATCGCCCGGAGTCCGCTGACCTGCCGCGCATGTACGCGGAGGCGATCGCCGGCGCGGTCTTGGAACTCTGCGCCTTCTACGTTCGCCACGGCCGCGAGGCCGAGTTGCCACAATTGTTGCCGCTCGCGGCGTACATGATCCTCACCCCCTTCATGGGCGCAAAACAGGCGGTGGACCTGATCGACGGTTTGGTCGCGTCGAGCGCTCGCTAGTGTCTACCGGCTTCGGCAAGCGAGTGTCGCCCGGTCCAGCAGGCTCTCCTGGCCGGAGAGCGTCTGGCTGCTGGCTGTCGCGATCTCTACCTGCGCCAGCTCGCCCGGCTGTGCCAGCCCGGTGAAGTTAACGACCTTGTTGTGGCGGGTGCGTCCGCGCAGCCGGTCGGGATCGGTGCGCGAGGGGCCTTCGACGAGCACCTCCAACGTGCGGCCGACGAAGCGCTGGGCGCGTTCGTGCGCGCGGCGCTGGACGACCTCCACCAGTCGTTGCATCCTCTCCACCTTGACGGGGTGCGACACGAATTCGTCGGTCATCCGAGCCGCCTCGGTGTCGCGCCGCGGCGAGAAGATGAACGTGAAGGCGCCGTCGTATCCGACCTGCTCTGCCACCTCGAGCGTCTGCTCGAAGTCGTGCTCGCTCTCGCCGGGGAAGCCGACGATGATGTCTGTCGTCAGGGCGATGTCGGGCACGTGCTCGCGGATCAGCGCGACGCGGTCGAGGTAGCGCTCGCGGTCGTAGGTGCGCCGCATCGCCTTGAGTATGCGACTGGACCCGGACTGCAGCGGCAGGTGGACGTGCTCGCACAGGCTCTCGAGCTCGGCGTGCGCGCGGATCACGTCCTCGCGCATGTCCTTGGGATGCGGGCTGGTGTAGCGGATCCGCTCGATCCCCTCGATCGCATCGAGCCGCCCCAGCAGGTTGGCAAACGTCTCCGGCTTGCCGCCCACTCTCAAGTCGCGCCCATAGGAGTTGACGTTCTGCCCGAGCAGCGTCACCTCGCTGACGCCCTCCGCCGCCATCGACTCCACCTCGGCCGCCAACTCCTCCAGCGGCCGGGAGACCTCGCGGCCGCGCGTGCTCGGCACGATGCAGTAGGAGCAGCGGCAGTTGCAGCCAACGCTGATCTGCACCCAGCCCTGGAACTCGCGCGCCCGCTTGGCCGGCAGGTGCCCCGTGAAGCCCTCGAACTCGAAGTAGCCTTGCGCGCTGAGCGAGTCGCTGGTCAGGAACTCGGCGAGCTTGTGCGTCTGGCCTGGCCCGAAGGCGACGTCCACGAACGGGAAGCGCTCGAACACCTCCTCCTTGACCGACTGCGCCCAGCACCCCCCCACTCCGACCACCCTGTCCGGCTGTTCGCGCTTCAGGCGCTTGGCCTCGCCGAGGTGGGCGATGAAGCGGCTGTCGGCGCTCTCGCGGATCGAGCAGGTGTTGAACAGGATCAGGTCCGCCTGCGTCCGCTCGCTCGCCTCGGCGTAGCCGAGCGACTCGAGCATGCCCTTCATGCGCTCGGAGTCGTGCTCGTTCATCTGGCAGCCGAACGTTGTCACGTGGTAGCGCTTCATCCGGGATGAAGGGTACTCTCCGCCGATGGCGAACATGTGTTCGCATTCCGTCCGCAGCGAGAGCTACCTTTTCAATCCCATCACGACCCAGAGGAGCAAGACGATGCCCGTCACCGACGAGGAGAAGGCTGCCAAGGCGCGCGACGCCGCCCTGCAGGGGGCGCTCGGCCAGATCGAGCGCGAGTTCGGCAAGGGCTCTGTCATGCGCATGGGCGACGAGGGCGCCCAGGTGCGCGTCGACGCGATCCCCACCGGCGCGCTGTCGCTGGATCTGGCGCTCGGCATCGGCGGCGTGCCCAAGGGCCGCATCGTCGAGGTTTTCGGCCCCGAGTCCTCGGGCAAGACGACGCTGATCTACCACGTGCTGGCCGAAGCGCAAAAGCTCGGCGGCGTCTGCGCGTTCATCGACGCCGAGCATGCCATGGATCCCCTCTACGCCAAGGAGATCGGCGTGGACATCGACGAGCTGCTGGTCTCCCAGCCCGACTACGGCGAGCAGGCGCTCGAGATCGCCGACATGCTCGTGCGCTCCGGCGCCGTGGACGTGGTAGCGATCGACTCGGTCGCCGCGCTGACCCCCCGCGTCGAGCTGGAGGGCCAGATGGGCGACCAGACCGTTGGCGCCCAGGCACGGATGATGTCCCAGGCGATGCGCAAGATCGCCGGCAACCTCAACCGCACCAACACGCTGTGCATCCTCACCAACCAGATCCGCGAAAAGGTAGGCGTGATGTTCGGCTCTCCGGAGACCCAGCCGGGCGGGCGGGCGCTGAAGTTCTACGCCTCTCAGCGGCTTGACATCCGTCGCATCGAGACGCTCAAGGACGGCACCGAGGCGGTCGGCAACAGGGTGCGCGTGAAGGTCGTCAAGAACAAGCTCGCTGCGCCCTTCCGCCAAGCCGAGTTCGACATCGACTTCGGCAAGGGGGTATCGACCTCCGGCTGTCTGATCGACCTCGGGATCGAGCACAGCGTCGTGACCAAGTCCGGCTCGTTCATCTCCTACGGCAACGAGCGGCTCGGGCAGGGGCGCGGCAACGCCAAGGCCTATCTCGACGAGCACCCGGAGATCGCCAAGGAGATCGAGCGCAAGATCTACGCGGCGCTCGGGCTCGGTCCCGACAAGGTGACGCCGCTGCACCAGGGTGAGGTCGCGCCGGCGGTGGCGGCTGTGCCGGACGCCGACACCCGCGCGGCCTGAGCTGGCCCGCGGCTCAGCCGAGCGCAAACGCGCTGAGCGCTTCGTAGCTGGCTCCCTCGGGCGAGAGCCACGAGCGGTAGAGCACCAGCTCGGCCGGCGCGAGCGACAGCGCCGGCGTCGGCGGCAGGGTGCGCTCGCCGCACCCGTCGCCGACGGAGGCGCCGGCGCGCCGGCGCCGTCCCGCGTCGTGGCGCATGCGGGCGACCGTGATGTGCGGGTGAAAGCGCCGTGGCCCGCCGCGTGCGCCGCTCCGTGGCGGCGCCTGTTCGTGCGGCTGAGCGTCGCGGCCGGCCCACTCCAGTCTGGCCGCGACCTCCGTCTGTATGCCCGCCAGCGCGCCGCCCTCGTCGTGCAGCTCGACCGCCAGTGCGCGCGGGCGGCGTGGTGGCAGCCACAGCGGCGCGCCGATCGACAGCTGCACCGGCGGGCGCTTGCATGCCGCCAGCTGCTCGGCCAGCGTCGGTATCTCATCGACCGCGCGGTTGCCGAGGAAGCAGACGGTCACGTGCAGCAGCTCGGGATCGAGCACGCGCAGCGGCTGCTGTCCCGCGCGCGCACCCGACCGTGTCTCCCGCGCGGCCAAGCGTGCCCACGTGGCCAGCTCCAGTGCCACCTGCTCGGGCGGATCGACCGCCACGAACAGTCGGGCGCTTGGGGCGCGTCCGCTCATCTCGCTGGCTCGACGGCGCTTGGGGCGCGTCGCCTCATCGCAGCAGCGGGCCGGCGCCCTCCCGCTTCTCGGCTCTGGCGCCGTCGCTCTCCCCCTGCAGCAGGCGCCGGATCATGTGCATTGCCACTGTGACCGCGCGCTCGCGCACGTCCGCGCGCCCGCCGGGCAGGCGCACCGAGCGGGTCAGGGCCGCACCCTCGGGTCCCTGCACGCTCAGCCATACCAGGCCGACGGGCTTCTCCTCAGAGCCGCCGCTCGGGCCGGCGATTCCCGTCAACCCCACTCCCACGTCGGCCGCCAGCTTCGAGCGCGCGCCGGCGGCCAGCTCGCGCGCGAGGAGCTCGGAGACGGCGCCGTGACGCTCGATCGACTCCGCCGACACGCCCACTTGCTCGACCTTCGCGTCGTTGGAATAGGCGACGATCCCTCCCAGCACGTACTCGGAGGCGCCGGGCGGGTTGGTCAGCCGCGCGGCGAGCAGGCCGCCCGTGCACGACTCCGCGACAGCAATCGTCCGCCTCCCGGCAGCGCCGACCGGCTTGCTCGCGGCAGCGCCGCCGTCGATCGTCTCGCGCCCGGTGGCGCCCCCGTCGCCGAGTGTCTGGCCTCGCAACAGCGCGGCGACCTGGTCGTCCACGGTCGTGCCGTCCTGGGAGTAGAGCGTGTCGGCGTGGCGCTCGGCGACGATTGCCGCAAACGCGTCGTAGGCGTCCTGGGCGTCGGGCTCGTAGCGCGTGACGATCTCGATCTCGCCGCCGCGCAGGCAGGTCGTTATCTCGAGCGCGTCCAGGCCCACACCGCCGCGCTCGGCCTCGCGCAGCGTCTCGGCGATCTCCGACTCGGGGATGCCGAACAGGCGCAGCATCCGCTGGCGGTAGTCGCGCGCTGCCGCCACCGCGTCGCGCCACGCCCGCGTGGAGATTGCCTGGCGCCACATCGGCTGAAGCTCGCGCGGAGGCCCTGGAAGCACCACCACGGTGGGGCCGCGGCGACCCTCAGCCGGCGCCACCACCAGGCCGGGAGCCGTGCCGACCGGCTCGAGCACGGTGGCCCCCTGCGGAATCGTCGCCTGCTTGCGGTTGCCCTCGGCGATCGCCTCGCGATCGAGGTTGGGGTAGCGAGCAGCCAGCGGCGCCAGGATCTCGGCGATCCGTCCCTCCAGCGGCTCGTCGAGCACCAGCTCGCGCCCCTGGAAGCGCCCTACCACCGCGGCTGTCAGATCGTCGGCGGTCGGACCGAGGCCGCCGCTGGTCATCACCACGTCCATGCCCTCGGAGGCCATGAAGCCAAGCGCCGCCTCCATATCCGCCGGGCGATCGCCGACGATCAGGATGTGTGCCAAGTCGACTCCCTGCTCGAACAGGCGCTCCGACAGCCACGGCCCGTTGCGGTCGCGCACGCGGCCGTTCAGCACCTCGGTACCGGTGACCACGATGCCCGCGCGGGCGCGCCGGTGAGGAGGGTTCATTTTTCGCAGGTCGGCCGCTGGCTCGACGCCAGCAGGCGCCGGCCGCTGCTCGTAATCGAGTAGCCGATCGCGCTCGAGGTCGTTGGGACCGTCTCGGCCTTCCCGTTCACGTACATCGTCACGGCGTCGTTGCCGAGCGTCAGCGTGAAGCGGGTCGCGTGATAGGTGACAGGGGTGTAGGAGGGTTCCAGCGTCACGCCGGGGATCGCCTTGCGCATGCCGTCGCCGATCAGGCAGACCCACACCGGCGCGGAGGGCTTCAGCGAGAGCGCGACACGGGTGCTGGCATTCGCTGTCTGGCCGGCGCTGTTAGTGCTGTGGTGCGGGCTCGAGCGATGAGCGTGTCGCGTCCCACCAGCGCTCTTGCTGCTCAGTTGCGGTGAGGAGCCGCCTTTTTTCTCAGACAGCAGTCCCACCACCAGCAGCACGATCAGCAGCACGATCGCGCCCACCGCGATCGCGTAGCCGCGGGAGGGCCCGCGAGTGATCCTCGCCGAGCGGACGCGCCCGGCCTGGCTTGCCATTACCGGCGGCTGGTGCTCGATCTCGCTGGGCTGCTCGTATACCCGCCGGTATTCGTCGACCAGCGCCTTATCGTCGAGCCCGAGCGCCTGGGCGTAGGTGCGTAGGAAGCTGCGTACGAACGTTGGTCCGGGCAGCAGGTCCCACTCTTCGTTCTCAAGCGCCCGCAGGTACTTGGCGCGGATCTTCGTCTGCGCCTCGATCTCGGACACGTCGACGCGGGCACGCATGCGCGTCTCACGCAGGGTCGCTCCGATTTCGGCCATGTCAGCGAGACAGGCTAGTGACTGTGGCGCACAAACGTGTTACGTGCAGGAGCGATTGCCCTGCCTGGAGGCCAAATCAACCGGGAACAGTCGTCTTGCTGGTGGCTTCGGCGCCGCCGCCCTCCCCCAGCGACGACGAAGCCGGGTGACACTCGCCTTTGGCTCGCATCCCCGTTTCGTCCAGCACGCGTGGCAGCTCGCTCTCGGAGATCAGGACCTGCCGGGGCTTTGAGCCCTCGTAGCCGGAGATCACGCCGCGGCGCTCGAGCATGTCGATCAGACGGCCGGCGCGGGTGTAGCCGAGACGAAGGCGGCGCTGCAGCATCGAGGTGGAGGCGGTCTGCATTTCCGCTACCAGCCTGATCGCGTCGCCCAGCAGAGGATCCTCGTCGGGATCGAACTCGTCGTCTGAGCCCTTCTCCGGCTCGGCTGGCTCCACTTCCTCGAGCAGCTCCTCGCGCAGCTCGGGCTCTCCCTGCCTGCGCCACAGGTCGGTCAGCTTGGCGATCTGCGACTCGTCGATGTAGGCGCCCTGGATGCGCTGCAGTCGAGACGAACCGACGGGGCTGAACAGCATGTCGCCCTGGCCCAGCAGCGACTCGGCGCCGTTCTGGTCGAGAATGACGCGCGAATCAGTCTGAGAGGAGACCGAGAAGGCGATTCGCGAGGGGACGTTGGCCTTGATCATCCCCGTGATCACGTCCACGCGCGGAGACTGCGTGGCCAGCACGAGGTGGATACCGACGGCACGCGCCTTCTGGGCCAGGCGGATGATCGAGTCCTCGACGTCGGCGGGCGCGACCATCATCAGGTCCGCGAGCTCGTCGATCACGCACAGGATGTAGGGAAGCGGCGCTTCGTCGCGCTGGCAGCGAGCCTTGTTCAGCTCGATCAACGAGCGCGTGCGCGACAGCGACATGATCCCGTAGCGCTGCTCCATCTCGCGGACGAGGTTCTGCAGCGCGTTGGCGGCCATGCGCGGGCTCGTGATCACCGGTGTGAGCAGGTGCGGGATCGACTCGTAGTGGTTGAGCTCCACCTGCTTGGGGTCGACCAGTACCAGCCGCAGCTCGTGCGGCGTGGCGCGCAGCAGGACCGAGCAGAGCATCGCGTTGATCGCCCCGGACTTACCGGCTCCGGTGGTGCCGGCGACCAGCAGGTGCGGCATCTTCGCCAAGTCGGCGCCGATCGCCTTGCCGGCGACGTCCTTGCCCAGCCAGACGGTCAGCGGCGACCAGTCCTTCGGCGGCTCCTGGAAGACGTCGCCCAGCCGCACCATCCGCCGCTTGCTGTTGGGCACCTCGACCCCGACTGCCTGCTTGCCGGGTATCGGAGCGAGGATGCGAATGTCGGTGGCCGCAAGGGCGTAGGCGAGATCGTCCTTGAGCTGCGCCACCTTGCCAACCTTCGTACCTGGCGCCAGACGCAGCTCGTAGCGTGTGATGTGCGGCCCGGCGACGGTGCCGATCACCTTGGCCTGCACGCCGAAATGTCCGAGCGCCTCGACCAGGCTCGTGGCGGTGCGCTCCTGTCCGGCGGTGTCGGGGCGGGCCTGCTCGGCCGTGGAGCGAGTCAGTATCCGGTCGGACGCCGGCAGCTCCCAGGCGAAGTTCGGATCGTCGGTGACTACGTCGCGCAGGCGTCCCTGCGGTGTACCGATCGAAGATCGGCCAGCATCGCCGTCGACTTGCGCGATGCCGGCTACCTGCTCCTCTTGTGGCTCGTCCTCGATCGTGTCCTTGGGCTCGTCAACGGAGTCCTCAGGCTGCTCTGCCACGCGCGCGTTCGCGTCTTCGGCTTCCCACGGCGTGAACAGATCACCGTCGCGCGAGGGCGCCTCGACGTGGGTGGCACGGACGATCAACTCCTCGGGGGCTGGGTCTGGAGGAATCACGGCATGCGCAGAACGCTCGCGCGTAGCGCGCTCGAGCTGCTGCGCCCGCGTGCGCAGGATGCGGCTGGTGTCCACCAGTCCGCTGCCGGTCGCCTTGAGCACCGCCGCGAGCGAGGCGCCGCTGAGCAGGATCGCGCCGACCAGAGCCAAGAACACGACGAGGATGTCCACACCGACGGTCTGCACCATCCGGTGGGCGACCCAATACAGCCCTTGCCCGGCGATCCCGCCGTGGTTCTGCAGGAAGGCCGAGCGCCACTGCCCCGAGGAGGCGCCGTCGGGCGTGCCGTCGCTGACGCCGAGGGTGCCGGCGGCAAGGGCGAGCGTCACGGCGGCAAACAGGCAGATAGCGCCGGCGCGAAGCGGGCGGCGCGCCGGCAGCACCTGAGCGAGCAGCAGTGCCGCGCCGCCGGCGACAAGGGCGATCGGCGCCAGTACACGCGCTTCGCCCACGCACCAGCCAACGGCGACATCCAGGCCGTGACCGACGCGACCTCCGTTCCAGCCGCCGTAGATGACAAAGCCCATGAACACACCGACGGCCGCGAGAGCGAGTCCGAGTACGTCGCGCTGGTTCTGATCGAGTGCGGGCCAGCGCGGCAGGCGGTCGAGCAGGCCGGCTGAGCCGCGCCCCCTCCCCTTCCCGCGGCCGCGCGCGCGTGTCGGTGTCCGCGTTGAGTGCTTACGGGCGGGCTGGCGCTTGGGGTTCCTGCGAGTGGCGGACATCAGGCGACACTTCGACGCGCGCCGCCGCGCACCTGCCTGGCGGCGCTCCAAGCTCTCCGTGGTAGCGGCGGGCGCGCCTTACCATGCGTTTAGTGCGTACAGCTACATACATCAGTTGAGATGAGTGATTTCACGCGTGCACCGCGCGTCCTCGTGGTCGAGGACGACGAGGACATCGCCCAGGCGCTGCAGCGCTCGCTGCGGATGGAGGGCTATGAGGTCAGGGTCGCTGGCGACGGCAACGCCGCGATCGAGCACGGACGCGGCTTCGCGCCCGATCTGGTCATCCTAGACCTCGGCCTGCCCGGCCTCGACGGCATCGATGTAGCCAAGCGCCTGCGCGACGACGACGACGTGCCGATCCTGATCCTGACCGCCCGCGATGCGCTCGACTCGCGGGTGGAGGGACTCGACGCCGGCGCCGACGACTACCTGGTCAAGCCGTTCGAGCGCCAGGAGCTGCTCGCGCGGATGCGCGCTCTGCTGCGCCGCCGCCCGCCGCGCGGCTCCGCCCCGCTGAAGGTGGGCGATCTGTCGCTGAACGTCGACACGCACGAGATATCGCGCGGCGAGCGCTCGATCGAGCTGACCCAGCGCGAGTTCGAGCTGCTCGAGTACCTGATGCGCAACGAGCGCATCGTCATCTCGCGCCAGCGCCTGCTCGACGAGGTGTGGGGATACGACCCGTTCTCCACCACCAACACGATCGAGGTGTTCGTCTCCAACCTGCGCCGCAAGCTGGAGGCGGAAGGCGAGCCGCGCCTGCTGCACACGATCCGAGGCGCGGGCTACGTGCTTCGGGCCTGAGGGGCGGATCGTGTCCCAGCGCGAGCCCGAGCAGCCAAGCGCGCGGCCACCGACGCCGCAGGAGCCGATCGTGCTCCCGCGCGTAGTGCGCGAGTGGGCTGGGCGGCAGCTGGGGAAGGCCTCGGCGCTGTTCGACGGGCTGCCGATCCGCTGGCGCCTGGCGGCGGTCTCGGCGCTGCTGACGTTCACGATCCTGTGCGGGTTCGCGCTGGTTGTGGGGTCGCTGACGGTGCACCGCATCCGCACCAACTTCAACCGCGAAGTTGCCGTCTCGGCCGATAATCTCGCCGGGCTGTTGCGGGTTGAAGTCAGCGGCGGCTACATCGAAGGCCTCAAGCTGAAGGTCATCAACCCTCCCAACCTCGACAGCTTCGCTGGGTCCGAGGACTCCGTGGTCAGGATTATGAGCGTGTCCGGCAACGTGCTCGCCGCCACGACGGGCGCGCCCAACCTCGGGCTCTCCAGCGAAGCCGACGTCCGCGGCTACCGCGTCTACGCCCGTCCGGTGACGCTCGGTGCTCCCGTCGACGGTGCGGTGATCGTGCAGTACGGGCGGCGCCTGTCCGATCTGGACGCCACGATCGCCCGTGTCGAGCTGTTGCTGGTGCTGGGCGTGCTCGCCGGCACGGTCCTCGCGCTGCTGTCGGGAATCGCGATCGCACGCCGCGCGATGGCGCCGATCGCGCAGCTCACGAGCACGGCCGAGCAGATCGCCCGCACGCGCGACCCCTCCCTGCACATACCCGAGCCGCAGGCCGACGACGAGGTGGCGGAGCTGGCGCACACGCTCGGAGGCATGCTCAGAGAGCTCGACGCCGCTCACGCCGAGACCGAGCAGACACTCGCGCGCCAGCGTCAGTTCGTCGCCGACGCCTCGCACGAGCTGCGCACGCCGCTGACGAGCGTGCTGGCCAATCTCGAGCTGCTGTCCGAGTCGCTGCAAGGCGATGAGGCCGACGCGGCCCGCTCGGCCCTGCGCTCCTCGCGGCGGATGCGCCGTCTGGTGGCAGACCTGCTGCTGCTCGCGCGCAGCGACGTGGGGCGGATCGTGCGCCGCGAGCGCTGCGACCTGGCGCAGGTCGTGATCGAGTCCGCCGCCGAGCTTGGCCCGGTCAGCGGCGAGCACGAGATCTCGATCGACGCTCAACCGGTCGTGGTGGAGGCCTCGCGCGACGAGCTGCACCGACTGGCGCTCAACCTGATCGAGAACGCCCTACGCCACACGCCGCCGGGCACTGAGATTCGGGTAAGCACGGGCGTGACCGCGGACGGTCGCGCACGCCTGCCCGCTGGCGAGGCATACCTAATCGTCGAGGACGACGGCCCGGGTGTGCCCGAGCGGCTGGCCGGGACCCTGTTCGAGCGCTTCGTGCGCGGCGCGGGTGACCGCGGCGGCTCGTTTGGGCTGGGGTTGGCGATCGTGCGCGCGGTGGCCGAGTCCCATGGCGGCAGCGTCACGGTCCAGCAGACCCACCCCGGAGCGCGACGTCCTGGCACGCGCTTTGTGGTCACGCTGCCCGCCGTGGACGCCGGCGGCTCAGACCTCGACGACGACCGGCAACACCATCGGGCGGCGGCGTAGGCGATCGTAGACCAGCTCCGCCAGATCGTCGTGAAGCATCTGCTGGAGCAGGTCGACCTCGCGGATCTCCTCGCCGGCGGCGCGCAGCACGGTCGATTCGACGGTGGCGCGGATCTCCTCGGTGAGCTGGCCGGCCTCGTCGGGGAACGGCACCCCCCGGAAGATCACCTCGGGGTCGGCGACCGAGCGGCCGTCCTGCTCGGCGATCGTGACCACGACGACGAAGATGCCGTCGGCTGAGAGCATGCGCCGATCGCGCAGGGCGACGTCGGCAACGTCGCCGATCTCGACGCCGTCGACGAACACCATCCCCGACTGCTCGTGCTCTTTGAAGCGCGCGCGCTTGCCGTCGATGTCGAGCGGCAGCCCGTTCTCGCCCTGGAACACGTCCTCGGAGGCGATCCCCACCGCCTCGGCCAGCTGGGCGTGCAGGCGCAGGCGCTTGAAGTCGCCATGGAAGGGCATCACGTAGCGCGGTTTGACGAGGTTGAGCATTAGCTTGACCTCCTCGGCGTAGCCGTGCCCGGAGGCGTGCACTGGCGCGTCGCGGGCGGTGATCACGTCGCAGCCGATGTGGTAGAGGCGGTCGATCGTCTCATTGACCGCGCGCTCGTTCCCCGGGACCGGGGTCGCGGAGAAGACGACCGTGTCGCCGTGGCGCAACTTCACTTGCGGGTGGTCGCGGTAGGCCATCCGGCGCAGCGCCGAGAGCGGCTCGCCCTGCGAGCCGGTGGAGATGATCACGATCCGCTCGTCGGGGAAGTCTTCGATCTCGCGCGTGCCGACGAGGATGCCCTCGGGCACGTCGACGTGCCCGAGCGTGCGGCCGATGCCAACGTTCTTGCGCATCGAGCGCCCCACCAGCGAGACCTTGCGGTCGAGTGCGGCGGCGGCGTCGATCACCTGCTGGACGCGGTGGATGTTCGAGGCGAAGCTGGTGACGACGATCCGCCCCTCACAGCGCGCGAAGCACTCCTCCAGGTGCGGCCCGACGACCGACTCCGAGGGTGAGAAGCCGGGCCGGTCGACGTTGGTCGAGTCCCCGCACAGCAGCAGCACCCCCTCGCGTCCCAGTTCTGCCAGCCGCGAGACGTCGGCGGGCGGCCCGTCGACGGGGGTCTGGTCGAACTTGTAGTCGCCGGTGATCAGCACCGTCCCCAGCTCGGTCCCGAGCGCCACCGCCGAGGAGTCGGGGATCGAGTGGGTCATGTGGATCATCTCCAGCGAGAACGGCCCCAGCTCGAGCATCTCGCCGATCGCGACGTCCTCGCAGTGCACGTCGCGCAGCTTGTGCTCTTCGAGCTTGGAGCGCGCCATCGCCATCGTCAACGGCCCGCCGTACACCGGCGGAGCGTCGTGGCCCAGCTCGCGCAGCACCCACGGCAGCGCGCCGAGGTGATCCTCGTGCCCGTGCGTGATCACGATCGCCTCGATGTCGCGCGCTCGCTCGCGCAGGTAGGAGAAGTCGGGCAGCACCAGGTCGATGCCCACCATCTCCGGCGTCGGGAAGCGCAGTCCGACGTCGACGACGACGATCCGACCGTCGTGCTCGACGACAGTCATGTTCTTGCCGATCTCGCCGAGCCCGCCGAGGGGCAGGACGCGCAGTGCACTCACAGGTGGCTGGTCCGGCCGCTTGCCGCGGTGTGCGCGGCGCCCGCTGCCGCTGTGTCCTCGGCGAGCAGGCCGTGACGCACGAGCATCGACCTGACCTCCGCCAGCTCATGCTCGTCGGCCTCGATCAGCGGCAGCCGCAGCCCGCCGACGTTGTGGCCAAGCATATTCAGCGCCGCCTTCGTGCAGGTCGGGCTGGCCGTCATGAACAGCGTGCGATAGACGTCCTGAAGCGAAGCGTCGGTCTCGGCGCGATGCTCGGGCTCGTCGACCATCCGCCGCATCTCATCTCCGACGATGTGGCTGGCCACGGCGATCCCACCGGCGCCGCCGATATCGAGCGTGCGGGCGAAGCTGGAATCGTCGCCCGCGTACAGGTCGAGACCGTCGATCAGCTGCAGCTCCTCGGCGTTGGCCTGCTTGACCCCCTCGATGTGCTCGATCTGCGCCAGGCGTGCCAGCAGCTCGGGCCCGATGTTGACGACCGTGCGGCCGGGGATGTTGTAGAGCAGGATCGGCCTGTCGGTGGCCTTGGCGACCTCTTCGTAGTGGCGGACGATCCCCCGCGGGCTCGGCTTGTTGTAGTAGGGCGTGACACTGAGCGTGGCGTCCACGCCAAGCTCGGTGGCGATCTCGGTGAGATGGACGGCGTGGCTGGTGTCGTTGGAGCCCGTGCCGCCGACGATCGTCGCTGACCGCCCGCTCGCTAGCGTCGGGCGCTCGCGCACGGCCAGCCCGATCAGCCCAAGGTGTTCGTCATCTGTGAGCGTCGCCGCCTCGCCGGTCGTGCCGCACACGACGAAACCGTCTGAGCCGTGCTCGACCAGGTGCGCCATCAGCGCGACGAACGACTGCTCGTCGACCCTGCCCTGGTCGTCGAAGGGCGTGACGATTGCGGTCAGGATCGTGCCCAGCTGAAGGCTCATCGGCTGCATTAGAGCAGATGCTCCAGCCCCACAGTCGGCGATCTGCGAAGCCCCCCCACCTTGCGGATCGCGAGCAGCACGCCAGGCATGAACGACTCGCGCCCGGTCGTGTCGTGGCGAATCGTGAGCGTCTGTCCGACGTCGCCGAGGATCACCTCCTGGTTGGCGACGATCCCGGGTAGGCGCACCGAGTGGATCGGCGG
This sequence comes from Solirubrobacteraceae bacterium, assembly GCA_035938935.1. Taxonomy (GTDB): domain Bacteria; phylum Actinomycetota; class Thermoleophilia; order Solirubrobacterales; family Solirubrobacteraceae; genus Palsa-744. The sequence continues at coordinate 686 of DASZGH010000010.1, read as the reverse complement.
CTCTTCCTCGCCCGTGGCCTCGGCCATCAGCCGGGCGGTGCGCGCCGCCGTTCCGCTCGGAGCGTCGAGCTTGCCGTCGTGATGGAGCTCGACGATCTCGGCCTTGGCCATGTGCTTGGCGGCCTCGGCGGCGAAGCGCATCATCAGGACAGCGCCGATCGCGAAGTTGGGCGCGATCAGGATGTTGGCCCCGTCCCCCGCCTGCGCCGCGAGCACGTCCGCCCGCGCGGCGAGCGCATCCAAGTCAAAGCCGGTAGTGCCGATCACGACATGCACCCCCGCGCGCACGCAGGCAAGCGCGTTCTCGACCGCCGTGTCGGGACGGGTGAAGTCCACGACGACATCGGGCTGCGCCTGGGAGAGCACCTGTTCCAGGGTGCTCTCGAGCAGCGGGTCGGCGCGCCCGACCAGCTCCATGTCAGAAGCGCCCTCAACCGCGGCGCAGACCGTCTGCCCCATCCGCCCGCAGGCGCCGGCGACCGCCACTCGGATCACGCCGGCACGCTCCTCGCGCACAGCACCACGAGCACCTTCACGACGCCACCGCCTCCAGCGACTGCAACGACTGCTCGAACAGCGACTCCTCGGTGCCGACCCCTGCGACCGACAGTCGCTCGCAGGCGAACAGCTCGCCGGCGAGCTCCCCCAGGTCATCGAGGCTGACAGCGTCCAGCCGGTCGATGATC
>DASZGH010000009.1:0-5185 GCA_035938935.1 Solirubrobacteraceae bacterium | reverse complement strand
GGTCACGGTGACGTCGGCGGCGATCCCGCCGTTGCTCGCGAGCAGCTGGGTGTAGACCACGGTGCCCGGCGGTCTGTCGATCCTGTTACCGGCCACTCGCTCGAGCAGCGCCGCGGCGCCTGGGCCACGCACGTCGATCTTTCCAAACGACGTCATGTCGATGATTCCGACCCGCTCGCGGAACGCGCGGTGCTCTTCAGCCAGCACCTCGAAATACGGGGGCTTCGTCCAGCTGAAGCGGCGCTGGTCGGCGCCGGCACGCCTCCAGGCGTGGCCGGGCTCGAGATACTCGGCCCGCTCCCACCCATGCTTGGCGCCGAATACGGCGCCCTCGTCTTGCATGCGCTCATGCAGTGCGCTTGTGCGGCGCGGCCGGCCCCACTCGTCAGAGTCGAACGGATAGCGCAAGTAGTAGTAGTAGCGGTACGCCTCGCGCGCCAGCTCGGCCGCGTAGCGGTGGTCGCGGTGCACGGGACCAAATCGCCACGGTCGGTAGGGATAAAGGTCGAGCTCCGTCTCCCCCGTCGTGATCAGCTCGGCAAGCGAACGTCCGATACCGCCGGCGCCTCCAAAACCGTTGAGGGATAGACCCGCCGCCAGGTACAGGCCCCTGACGCCGGGAACGGGACCGACGAGCGGGTTGGCGTCTGGCGTCATCGCGTCCGGGTGGCACACAAGCTTGACGATGCCGGCCTCGCCCATGAATGGGAAGCGCCGGGCGGCGCCCGCCAGGAGGGGCTCGAATCTCGCCTGGTCGGGCGGCAGTGAGGTCCCCGCGTGGTTCCAGGGCACGCCGTCGATCCAGCGCGCGACCGGGTCGGCCTCGTATCCGCCGAGGACGACGCCTCCAGCCTCTGACTTTCCGTACACGAGGTTGTCCGGGTCGCGAAAGCACGGCATGTCGTGAGGGAGCTCGTGGCCGGGCACCGCGAGCAGCGCGGCGTGCTGGTGGTCGACTGGCGTCGAGACGATGGAGGCGCCGGCCATAGCCGCAACCTGCGGCGCCCAGATACCGCCCGCGATGACGAGCACGTCGGCCTCGATTCTGCCGGCGTTTGTCTCGATCGCTTTCACCTCGCCGCCGGCGCCCAGCTGGATCCCGATGACGCGGTGCTGCGTCAGGACTTTTGCGCCCAGCTCCCGCGCCGCCGCTGCCAGCGCGAACGTTGCGGTGTGCGGGTCGAGGTGGCCGTCACTCGGCACCCAGACCGCGCCGAACAGCGAACGCTTGGTGATCGCCGGCATCAGGCGTGCCGCCTCGCCGGCGGAGACGAGCTCGACGTCGAGGCCGATCCCGCGGGCGCGGCTCACGCCCCGCTGAAGCTCCTTCAGCTGTTCCTCGCTCGATGCAAAGCGCAGCCCGCCGACCTGCTCGAAGACGCCGAGCTCCTGGTACAGCTCGATGCTGTAGCGGCGGAAGCGCATCATCGTCGGCGAAGGGTTGAACTGCGTCACCAGGCCCGCCGCGTGACAGGTCGACCCGCTGGTCAGCTCGTCCTTCTCGACCAGGATCGTGTCGCGCCAACCCGCCTTCGCAAGGTGGTATGCGACACTCGCGCCGGTGATGCCGCCACCCACGACCACCGCCCGTGCGTGATCCACTGCTCCGAACTCTAATCAGGAAGTGGCGTCTGCTTCGTCTCAGGCAAAAGGAAGAGCAGCAGAGCGCCCGCGATCGCCGCCACTCCACAGAGCTCGATCGCGCGACCCAATCCAGACGACGGGGCCAGGAAGCCCACAGCCTGCAGGCCGGCGATACTGCCGGCGGCTGCGGCCACCGATGCCGTCAGCTCCGCGGTCGCGCGCGCTCGCGTCGGAAACAGCTCAGCCGTCCATGCTCCGAAGACTGGCGTGGAGGCGCTCGCGAACGCGCTCCACAGGACGTTGCCAACGTAAAAGCCAACGGTCGCCGTGGCAAAGCTGAGACTGGTCGAGATCGCGGCTGCGATCGTGAGCACGATCGCGGGTCCGCGCCGGCCATACCGGTCGGTCAGGTATCCGCCCAGCAGGTACGATGCCGCGCCCGCGATTGCCGAGACCACGATCAGGACGCTGATCGCCGCGGGAACAAGGTGCAAGGAGTCGGTGGCGTAGACGGTGAACAAGAGACCCGCGGGCTCGAACAGGACGGCAAGCAGCGCGGTCATCGCAGCGATCACGAGGACCCTTCGGCGCCAGGCCGGCTGCAGCAAAAGCCGCAGCGCCGAACCGCTCACATGGGCGCCCAACCACGTCCTGCCTTCCGGAAGCCTGAACCAGATCAACGGCGAGAAAACACAGCCGATTCCCCCGGCGAGGAACAACCACCGCCAGTGCGGCGCGACCAGCGGGTAGCTGATCACCGTGATGCCGGTGCCCAGGCCACCGAGCAGCGCCAGCACGCTGACGGCCTGGCCCCGCCGCGCCGGAGGAGCCTCTTCGACGATGAGAGCTGTGGCGACGCCTCCCACAAGTGTCTCGAAGCAGACGGCCACCAGCCTGAGCAGCGCCAGCGCTTCGAGCGAAGGCGCGAGTCCGCTGGCGAAATTGGCGATCGAGAAGCCTGCCACCCCGACGGCGATGAGCCTCCTGCGACCGAAGCGATCCGCCAGCGCCGCGAGCGGGAGGGCACCCAGCGCGCCGATGGCAAGCACGGACCCGAGATTGGACAGCGCCGGAGTGTGCGCGTGGAAATCGGATGCGATCGCCGGCAGGGCCAGGACCAGCACCGAGCCGTCGAATGCCGTCAGCACGACGGCCAGACCGGCCCAGACCAGGGTGCGGCGCTGCTGATCGTCGAGGTTCAGCAAACGCCTAGACCAGGTTCAGCCTTTTCAACAGGTACGGGCCAGGTCCGAGGAATCCGCAGGTCGCCGCAATGTGTGCGATCGAGACGCCCAGCAGCGACGTTGGGCCCGGCAGGAGCCAGAACGCGAGTCCAAGCGGCACGCCGACGAGCGCGGTGGCGAACGTGTCGGGCCACGGCCAGCGGCCGAGCCGGTGATACAGGACGTACGTGACGGTGGCGATGGCAAAGCCGGCAGGCGCTCCCCAGAGAAGGCCGAGTCCGCCCTGCATCAGGCCCCGAAAGAAGGCTTCCTCGACCGGCCCGTTCACCACGTAGAAGCCGGCCTGGAACCAGGCGTCCGCAGGGTTCGCCGGCACGCTCAGCGCCCCGCGTCTGCGGGTCAGCCACAGCTGGATCCAGGCCGCGGCGGCGAACATCAATGGCGCCGCCACCGCGGCGAATAGAAGCTGGAGCCCAAAAGATCCCGCGCTGAAGCCGAGCGCGCGGCGCTGCGGGATGACCTCATAGGCGATCGCGAACGCAAGCGCGAATGGCACTATGCGGATCAGCAGGTCGGTACGGATCCAGGCCCAGCTGTCGGGAATATCCGTGAGGACCAGGCGCGTTGAACGGTGGAGCGTGGCAGACCCTGAGGTCATCCGGTTCGAGGTCTTCTACGACTATTTCTGCCCGTTCGTCTACCGCGCATCGGTCTTGCTCCAGAACGTGGGCCGGTCATCGGCCTTCAGGTGTGAGGTCACCTGGCGGTACTTCTCGCTGGCCCAGGTGAACTCCAAGGATGACGCGTGGACAGCCTGGAACGCGCCAGAGTCTCAACACGTGAGCGGTAGGCTGGCCTTCCGAGCGGCGGAAGCCGCCCGGCGGCAGGATGCCTTCGATCAGCTCCATATGCCGCTGCTCGAGGCGCGGCATCGCGACCGGCTGAACATCGACGACGTGGTGGTTGTCGAGCGAGTTGCGGTCGACGCCGGGCTTGACCTCGCGCGGTTCCGCAAAGATCTCGCCGATCCCACGAACCTTGACGCGCTGCGCCGCGATCACGTTTATGCGCGAAGCGAGCACGGCGTGTTCGGCACGCCGACCTTCGTGTTCCCTGACGGCGCATCGGCCTACGTCCGCCTCGCGGAAGCGCCCGACGTTGACCAGGCGCCAGGCGTTTTCGAGCGGCTTCTCTCGATCATCGCCGGCGAGCCGTCGATCCTGGAGATCAAGCGACCCCAGCCACCCGCTCACCAGTAAAGTTTCTTCGGGTCGTTTGGGACCCCTGGGAGTTCTGGGTGTAGCGGGGTATTGGGATGTCGATTTCCGCGCCCACAGGCGAAAACCACGGGTTTCCTTCAGCCGCCAGCGAATCCTGGCGTTCCTGGCTCATGACCGGCATCAGGCGCGGCCCGATCTACCGGCGGCGCGTGCGGGGTGCTCACAAGGGCCTCAAGCGAATGCTCGTCGAGGGGATGAGCGACACCGGCGATCCACACGGCAGCTGGAGGGGATTTTCCGGCGCGATGGTGCGCCAGGCCGTCGCCGAGGCGGTCGGCTCGCTGCCCCCGCGCCAGCGGCAGCTGATCAAGCTCGCGTATTTCAGCGACCTGTCGAACCGCGAGATCGCCCAGGGCCTGGGAATCACGCTCGGCAGCGTGGAACGAGGCTTGCGCCAGGCGATCGCCCGCATAAGCGAGCAGGTGGAGCGCGGCCGGAGCGCCGGCCGCAGGGCGATCTACGCGCTCGCGATGTTCCTGGGTGGGCGCTGGTTGAGCCAGGCGCACCTGTCCATGGGGACGAGCGTCCAGCCGTGGGTCAGGGTAGGGACTCTGCTCATCGTCACAGCCACCGCGGGAGCGGTGCTCACCGCGCACCCGTCCTCGCCGGCTCCGCGCGCGCACATCGAGCAGGCGAGCGTCCCGGTCGTCGTGTCGGGACAGGCTGACGAGGTGTTGCCGCGGCAAGTTCGATCAGGTCGTCATGCGACCGACAGCGTCGTCCAATCTGCCAACGCGACGGCGCCAAGCGTCCCGGACGTCAACGTTGCGCCGCCGACCGTTGCCGTTCCGACGGTGACGCTGCCGGTCAACGTCAATCTGCCACCGCTGCCGGTCCATGTGACGGTGCCACCGCTGCCGGTTCGGGTTCCGCCGGTTGTTCACGGGGTATTGGGCGCGTAGATCACGACACCGTCGACCGTGGCCACCGCGTGGTAGCTGCTGTCCACCAGGTTCGCCAGCACGGGATAGTCGCGCATCGGGTACATGGAAAAGTCGCTCCAGCCGGCTGACGCCGTGTCGACGATGAGCGCGGGTGGATGCGCGTTAAAGTCGGACTGGAGCTCGGGCCACACATCAGACGTCGTGTCCCAGTTGTTCGGCGCGATTCCTGAGCCCCGGTCGAAACCGCGTAGAA
>DASZGH010000008.1:0-1701 GCA_035938935.1 Solirubrobacteraceae bacterium | reverse complement strand
GCGCGCCACGCCACCTCCCGGGAGGTGGCGTGGCTGGTACGGCACACGCTGATGGGGTCGCTCAACGACCCGCCGCCGTCCGCGGCGCGGCGCAGGAGGTGGGGGCCCGGCGAGGTCGAGCAGCTGTACGAGGGCCAGGTGCACAACGGCCGGACGCTGCTGCGGCTTGAGCACGTCGAGGGAGAGTCGTACGCGGCGTTTATGTCGTTCTCCAGGTTCCCCGACCTCATGAGCTTCCCTGACGGCGAACCGTGGCTGCACCACGCGGACTCGCTGCCGTTCCCCGTCGAGGTCAGCTCCCGGATGCGCCTGATCTCGCCGGCCAAGGCGAGCAAGGACGTGGGCCGGCGGCTGGCGCACGCCCGCGACATGGACACGCACATCAGGGAGGCCGGCGCGGAGGCGCCGATCGCGCTCGCCGAGCAGATCGCGGCCGCGCGGATGCTCGAGCACGGCATCACCAAGGAGCGGCTGCCGTTCGTCTACGGCTGGCACCGGCTGATCATCACCGCGCCGACCCGCGACCTATGCCTGCGCCGGGTAGAGGCCGTCACCGAGCACTACCGCGACATCGGCATCGACCTGGTCAACTCCACCGGCGACCAGTTCTCGCTACTCACCGAGTCGCTGCCGGGGGAGCGGATCAGGCTCAGCTCTTACGTGCAGCGCCAGCCGCTGTACACGATCGCCGGCGGCATGCCCACGGCGACCGTCGAACTCGGCGACCGGATCGCCGACGGCGTCGGCTGGATCGGGCCGTATATCGGCGAGACCCTGGGCAGGGCGCGCTCGGTGGTGCACTTCGACCCAATGGTCGCGGCGGCGCGGAACAGGCCGACGGCCGTCGCCATCACCGGCGAGCCCGGCGGTGGCAAGACCACGCTGGCGATGCTGCTCATCTACCAGCTCGCGCTGCGTGGCTCGACGATCGCGGTCATCGACCCGAAGGGCGACGCCGAGCCGCTCATCGAGTTCCTCTCGAAGTCCGGGCGCAAGGCCCGGGTGCTGCCGCTCGGCTCGGCGGCGGCGGGGCTGCTCGACCCGTTCTCGTTCGGCGACGACCTCGCGGAAAAGCGCACGATGGCGACGGAGACGCTGCGCCTGCTGCTGCCCCGGATGAGCGAGGAGCGGGAGAGCGCGATGATCCAGGCGGTCGGCGCCGTGGCCGGCGGCCAGCGGCCGAGCCTCGGCAAGGTGGTGCGCCACCTAGAGGAGTCCGACAACCCCGCGTGGAAGAACCTGGGCGCGGTGATGCGCTCGATCTCCGAGATGCGGCTGGCCAGGCTCTGCTTCGCGCCCTCAGGCGGGCAGCAGATCGACGCAGAGGGCTGGACGACCGTATTCACGCTCGGCGGGCTCACCCTGCCGGACACCACGACGGGCCGCGACGACTACTCCTACGAGCAGCGGTTGTCCGTCGCGCTGCTGTACCTGGTCTCCCAGTTCGCCCGCCGGCTGATGAACAGCGTCGAGCGCACCACGCCGAAGGCGATCTTCCTCGACGAGGCGTGGGCGATCACGTCCACCCCCGAGGGCGCCAAGCTGGTTCCCGAGGTCTCCCGCATGGGCCGGTCGCGGAACACGGCGCTGGTCCTGATCTCACAGAACGCGGGCGACCTGCTCAACGAGCAGGTGACCAACTGCCTGTCCAGCGTTTTCGCGTTCCGCTCGTCGGAACGCGGCGAGGTGGCGAACGTGCTG
>DASZGH010000007.1:0-22261 GCA_035938935.1 Solirubrobacteraceae bacterium | reverse complement strand
CGCCTCGTTCCACATCGCCTCCAGATAGGCGAGCGCCGCGCCCACCTCCTCGTCGAGGAGCCGCTCGTGCGTCTCCACCTGCCGCAGCACGGGGATTACCTCGCGGTGCAGCCAGCACTGCTCGGCGTCCGCGCGCAGCAGCAGGACGATGTCCGAAGGGACGGGCGAAACGGGCGCTGTGGGCTTTGCCGTGGACATGGTGTGGTGGCGTGAAACAGGCGGTGAGCTTCGTGCTCTGGTCATGCCTTCGACCCCCGCCTGCCGCGGCTTTAGGGCGATGACCACACGTTCCACATTTTTCCGCAAAGCCCGGATGACACTCTTGACAGCCACTCGAACAGTCGGCCAAATGTAGGTCTCGAGCTGGTCTTCCGCGCCGGTCTGTCCCAACCGGCGCCGACTCGGTCGCGGCTGGCCGAAGCTAAAGATGCGCCTACTTGCCGGTCGATGCCAGAGGTGCATGGCGATCGTCGACGGACATACTCTGGGCGTGCTTCGCGAGGCCGATCCGGCCAAGCGCAACCCCGGCCAGCACGCGCGCGCCACCGTGCTGCGCCTGCGCCTGCGCACGCTGGTCGCGCTCGGTGTGCTCGCGGTCGTGACGACCGCGCTCGGGCGAGCGTTCGGGCTGCACAGCGCCCTGTTCGTCGGCTCCGAGCTGGCTCTGCTTGCGAGCATGTTCGTCGTGCTGCGCTACGTCGTCCCGCTCGTCGAGCGGCGCGATCGCGGCGCCGCCGGCGAGGAGCACGTCGGCGGGCTGCTCGAACAGCTGGGCGAGCACGGCTGGAGCGTGATCCACGACGCCAGCTTCGGACACGGCAACGTCGACCACATCGTCTGCGGTCCCGGCGGGCTGTTCACGGTCGAGACCAAGAGCCACCCCGGCCCGATCAAGGTGCGCGCGATCCACGGCGGCGTGCTGCGCCAGGCCCAGCAGGAGCGCGAGACGATCGAACGCATCACGGGAGATCGCGTCGAGCCGCTGCTGGTCTTCAGCCGGGCGTGGGTGGACAAGCCGCTATCGCGCCGGCGCGGCGTGCGCGTGATGCCGGCGCGGATGCTGCTCGGGTATCTGGACAAGCACGCCGAGCGACTGTCGGCCGAGCAGGTGCAGGGCGCGCGCGAGCGGATCGTCGCGGCGCTGAAGGATTAGGCGCGGCGCTGACCGCTGCGCTGGAGGACCGGCCGAGCGTCGCGGTCGGACCCAGGCGGCCGGGCCAGGATCGCCGGACCCGGGGCGGCCGGGCCGCTACGCTTCACGCGTGGCAACCGCCGTCGCACAGCCGCAGCCGATCTTCGCAGAGCCGCCCTCCGGCGCGCTGCCGCCCGGTCCGCGACTGCCGCCGATGCTGACGACGCTCGTGTGGTCGGTCGCGCCGACGTGGGTGCTCGACCGCTGCGCGCGCCGCTACGGCGAGGCGTTCACGCTCACGTTCGGGCCGAGCGGCCGCAAACTCGTGATGCTCAGCGACCCGGACGCGGTCAAGGTGGTGTTCACCGCGCCCCCGGAGGTTGCGCCCTCGGCGGCAGGGGACTCGCCGATCGCGCCCGTGATGGGGCCCAGCTCGGTGATCACGCTGATCGGGCCCGAGCACATGCGCCAGCGCAAACTGCTGCTGCCTCCCTTTCACGGCGAGCGCATGCGCGAGTATGAGGACGTGATCGTGCAGGCCACGCAACGCAGCATGCGCGAGTGGCCGATCGGCAGGCCGATGCGCTTGGACGAGCGCACGCGCGCGATCACGCTGGAGGTGATCCTGCGCGCCGTGTTCGGTGTCGAGGCTGAGCGGATGGAGCGTCTGCGCGCAGCGATCGCGGGCCTGCTCGGTCCGGCGCAGCTGCCGGCGCTGCTGCTGTTCGCGCTGCGCCGTCCCGTCGGCGCGCGGCCGACCGGTACGATCGGGCGCGCGCTCGATCACCTCGATGTCGTCATCTACGAGGAGATAGCCCGTCGCCGCCAGCAGAGCGACCTGGCGCAGCGCGCCGACATCCTCTCGCTGCTGATGCTCGCCCACGACGAGGACGGGCAGGCGATGAGCGACGGCGAGCTGCGCGACGAGCTCGTGACGCTGCTCTTGGCCGGCCATGAGACGACCGCGACCGCGGTGGCGTGGGCTATCGAGCGGCTGGTGCGCCATCCCGACAAGCTGGCGCGGCTCGTGGCCGAGATCGACGCCGGCGAGAGCGATGAGTACATGCAGGCGGTCATCACCGAGACGCTGCGGGTGCGCCCGGTCGTGCCGCTGGTCGTGCGGCGCCTGCAAGAGCCGCTGGCGGTCGGCGATCGGGTGCTGCCGGCCGGGGCGCGGGTGGTGCCGTCGATCTACCTGACCAACCGCAACCCGCGTGTGTACGACGCTCCCACCGAGTTTCGCCCGGAGCGCTTCCTGGGCAGCGCGCCGGAGACGTTCTCCTGGATCCCCTTCGGCGGCGGCATCCGCCGCTGCATCGGGGCGTCGTTTGCGACGCTCGAGATGAAGCTGATCCTGCGCACCGCGCTGGCCGAGCTGACGCCCGAGCTACCCAACCGCGGCCGCAGGCGCCGGCGCGGCGAGTACAACCGCCGCCGTGCGATCACGCTCGTCCCGTCGGCCGGGGCGCGGGTCGTGTGGCGCGCGCGCTGATCGCGGCGGGTAGGCACGAGGCCCCGCAGCGGGCGCTCGTCGATGCGCGATGGGCGCGGCAGAGCGGTAAGTAGGCCGCAGATCCAAACAACCAGCGCGAGTAACGCCCGCACCGCGAGGTAGCTTCCCTGCGGTGATCGAACAGGATCTCAACGCGGCGGGCGCGACGCCCGAGCGACTGCTCGCGCGCTTCGGGCTGCAGGCGTTTCGGCCCGGCCAGCGCGAGGCCGTGCAAGCCGCGCTGGATGGGCGCGACAGCCTGGTGGTGATGCCCACTGGCGGTGGCAAGTCGCTGTGCTACCAGCTGCCGGCGCTGGCAGCGCAGGCAGACCCCGCGCGCCCGCTGGTCGTCGTCGTCAGCCCGCTGATCGCGCTGATGTCAGACCAGCACGCGCGGCTGGAGCAGGCCGGGGTCGGCGCCGCGATGCTCGCGTCCGGGCAGGCGGATGGGCACAACGCGCGCGCTCTGGAAGCGATCGAATCGGGAGGGGTTGCGCTCGCGCTGGCCGCGCCCGAGCGCTTTGCCTCGCAGCGGTTTCGCGAGGCTCTCGGTACACGTCGCGTCGTGCTGTTCGTCGTCGACGAGGCCCACTGCGTGGCCGAGTGGGGCCACGACTTTCGCCCCGACTACCTGCGCTTGCACGCGGCGATCGAGGCGCTCACCCGTCCGGGTACGGGCGGGCGGGCAGGTTCGGACGGGGGACAGGCGGGCGACCGCCCCGCCGTGATGGCGGCGACGGCCACGGCGACGCCGCGCGTGGCCGAGGAGATCGCCGCCCGGCTGGGGCTGCGCGAGCCGGTCACCGTGCGCTCGGGCTTCGATCGTCCCAACCTGACCTTCGACGTCGTCAGCCTCGAAGGCAAGGGAGCAGTCGCCCGCAAGCGAGCGACGCTGCTGCACGCGCTCGGCGGGCAGGACGCGCGTCCGGCGATCGTCTACTGCGGCACGCGCAAGGACACCGAGGAGGTGTGCGAGCTGCTGCGAGGCGAAGGGATGGCGGCGGTCGCCTACCACGCCGGCATGAGCGGAGGCGAGCGCCAAGCGGCCCAGAGCGCCTTCATGGGCGGGGAGGCCGAGGTCGTCGTCGCCACCAACGCGTTCGGCATGGGCGTCGACAAGGCCGACGTGCGCACGGTCGCGCACTGGGCGCTGCCGACGAGCCTCGAGGCCTACTACCAGGAGGCCGGCAGGGGCGGGCGCGACGGCCTGCCGGCGCGGGCGCTGCTGCTCGCCGCCCGCTACGACCTGGGCCGACTGATCAAGTTCAATACCGGGCGCGACATCACCGTGCAAGATGTCCGCGCCTACGTGGCGCGGCTGCGCAGCGGGGGCGCCGACGGTGAGACGGTCGAGCTCGGCCACGGCGAGATAGACGAGCGCGGGCGCGTGTTGCTCTCGATCGCCGAGCGCGCGGGCGCGGCAGTGCTCCAGCCGGGCAGCGGTGGGCGGCTGCGCGTCGAGTTGACCGGCAGGGGCTCGCCGCGCACGGCGGCGCAGGCGATCAAAGCCGCCAAGAACCGCGGGTGGGAGGCCTACCGGGCGATCGAGACGTTCATCGCAAGCGGCATGAGCTGCCGCCGCCGCCAGATCCTCGATCACTTCGGCGACCACGAGGCCTGCGCGCCGCGGGTGCGCTGCTGCGACGTGTGCGAGCCCGATCCGGATCTGGTCGAAGCCTCGCGCGCCCCGCTGCCCGGCGCCGGGCGCGCGCGCGTGCGCCGATCTAGCGCGCAGGCGTCTGCAGGGGCCGATCGCGAAGTCCCGCAGACGCCGCTGCATCCGGTCGACGAGGGCGACTTCGAGCGGCTGAAGATATGGCGCCTGGGCCGCAGCGAAGGCAAGCCCGCCTTCACGGTGGCGGGCAACGCCGCGCTGGAAGGCATCCTGCGCGCGCGCCCGGCGAGCGTGGACGAGCTGATCGAGGTCAAGGGCATCGGGCCGGCGTTCTGCGAGCGGCACGGGGAGTCGCTGCTGCAGGTTCTGGCGGAGCTTGGCTAGCGGTTCAGCACCCCGGCGCCGAAGTCAACAAGCGTTCTTGCCTGACGGAGCGCCGTCTTGAGGTCGGCGCCGCTGACATCGAACAAGCCGTAATGAGCCTCGTCCTTGAGGGTCAACAGTCGGCGAAGGGCCTTACTCGCGTTTCCGCCGCCAGGCTCGACCTGCTCGACCAGTTCGAGCGCGGCCCGATGGTCTTGGCCTCGCGAGCGACGCCCGAGCGCCTTGCAGCATGCCGCGTCAGATGCCGCGATACCTGCAAGCACAGCCAACGCGGCCGCCGCGCTGCTGTATTCCAAGTCGTCACCTTGGTTCGCCACCAGCTCGGCAACCTCGAGAAACTTGCGGGCATGAGCCAGTCGTGTCTTGGCCTCTTGTTCAGAGCAAGCCTGCGTTCGTGTCGCCGCTCTCGCCGTCATTCGCTGTCCAGTAGCGCCGAAATGTCCGCGCCGCTGACGCTGATCGCATCTGTGCGCAACTCCGCGACGATCGACCGATCCTGCTTGAGGAGGCGCTCGATCTCGCTTCCGGCCGTCTCGGCGATGCTCGCTCGATTCCCTGTCCATCGTTCGATGCTCTCCGCAAGGTCGTCAAGCTGCTTCCGCCACTGGGGATCATCGTCGGATACAGCGTCTGGCCGGACAACGAACAGGTCGATGTCGCTCTGAGTGCCACCGTCACCGCGCGCCGTCGACCCAAAGATCGAAACGTGGGTCGCCTCCATCTTCCAAGCACTCACCAGATCACGGATGCGACGGATCAGCTCAGCCCGCATGCCAGCCAGGACCTCGACAGCGGGGGCAGCCAAGTGCTCGCGGTTCAACGTGAACAGCAGGGCGCGCCCTGCCTCCTGGCGCTGTACGAGCCCATGCTCCACAAGCCGCGTGAGAACCTCCGCCACGCCTCGGTGAGAGGTTCGCCCGGTCAGACGAGCGACCTCCCGCCCGGTCAGCGGTCGAGTTGTGCCAGCGAGGACTGCAAGAACCTCGCTATCGAGCGTGGGGCAGATCGCGGTGTAGGGCTGAGAGACGTCCATTTGCTTTGGATATTATCATAGCCAAATGGATCCAGGACACGCCATGTGGCTAGTAAATCGTCCGCAGCTGGGGAGATGAGATGAGCCGCGGTTGGTAGCGCGCCCGCGATGTCTCACCCGCGTCGCTAGCATCCGAAGCCCGCCGACGTAGCTCAGCTGGTAGAGCACTTCACTCGTAATGAAGGGGTCGGGAGTTCGAGTCTCCCCGTCGGCTCTAACCGTCGATCTTGTTGTGATCCGTGATCGCCGTGCCTGCGCTTGGTGCGCAGCAACAACAGGTGTCGCGCACCCTCGATTCGAGGATGCGCGACAAGCCTCTCAGGCAGTCCCCGCCAGCGCCTTGCGCTTGATCTGCTCGAACTCGGTCTGGGTGATCGCGCCGCTGTCGAGCATCTGCTTGGCTTTGGCGATCTGCTCGGTCGGGTCGCTCGGCGTGGCCACCGACTGCACGTACTGGTCGAACTGCGCCTTGGCTTCGGTCTGCTGTTTGACGGCGCGCTCGGTCATGCCCTTGTGCTCGACGATCAGGTAGATGAAGACGCCGAGATAGGGCAGCACGATGATGAAGATGATCCACAGCACCTTGACGAAGCCGGAGGTGTCGTGACGGCGGAAGAGATCCGCGAACACGGTGATCAGGATCCAGAGCCAGACGACGAACGCGAAGAAGATCAGCATCGTCCAGAACACTTCGAGAAACGGGTAGCTGGTTGCGAGGATCATCGCCAGTCCTTTCTACCGGCGGCGCCCGATTGCGCCGCAGAGATCTGTCTGCCACGGTATGCCGCGCCCGGCGCGAGGGCATCGGTGGTTATCCGCAGTCTGCCCGCGGCAATGTGCCCCGGCGCGGCACGCCGTCGCGCCAGCTACGCGGTCGCGGCTAGTGCTTCGGGCACGGCACGGTCGGCTCCACCGTGACCGTTTCGCCGCTGAAGAACGTCAATTCGACGCGGCCTTTGAAGCCCCCCTTTGGGCATTTCTTCGGGACCGTGCCGTAGGAGACGAGCTTTTTGCCCTGCTTGAAGGCGGCGCCGAGCTTGCTTTTGATCATCAGCACCGACGCGTATGGCGCTTCTGGCACGGTCGCCACCAGTGGCACTTCGGCGGAGAAGCGCGGGCCGAATGGCGGCGGCGCCGTGGAGATGCCGGCGAAGGCCAGCACTTCGACCAGCGCTGGTTCGCGGCCTTCGGTGAAGAACGCGAGCTTGCCGCCAGGCGCGAAGAAGGCCTGCAGCGTGCCTTTCTCGTGCACGCGCGAGCTGCCGAAGCTGACTACCCCGAGTACTTCGCCCGGCGGGCCGGCGTAGGAGCGCTTCGGGCACTTTTGCACTTCGTGGCTTTCCAGCACCGTCATCGAGCAGGTCGCAAAGCCCTGCGGGTGCAGCTTCGTGCCGGCGGGTAGGTCCACGGTCACGTGCGTGACGGGCGAGGGGCCGCCGAAGTATTCGCTGCCTTTGATTTCAAGCGTCGCTTCAAGCGCCGCGGGCGCCCCGAGCAGGTTGCCCGTGTGCGGGTAGCCGGGGCTGGAGGGCTTGCTGGCGTCGATCGGGACCGGCACGATCTTCGCTTTGACGCTCACTTCCGGCAGCGCCGAGGCGACGCCCGGCAGCGCCAGCGCGACGGCCGCCAGGCAGAGCGTTGCGAGGTGTGTCGATCTCTTCCCCAATCTGATCCCTCCGCCGCAAAGCCTACACGGCCGCGCTCGTGCAGGCGCAGCAGCCGCCGAGGAGCGCAGCCAATACCGTTAGTCCGTGCCCGCGACACTCGACACCGAGCTCACCGAGATCCTCGGTCTGCGCACCCGCCACCTCATTCGCGGCGAGGGTCCGCGGGCGGTGCTCGTCCTGCACGGCTGGGGCGCGTCGATCGAGGCGGCCTATCCGATCGTCGCCGGCCTGGCCCCGGTCGCGCGCGTTCACGCGCTCGACCTGCCCGGCTTTGGCCAGAGCGCGCTGCCACCGGAGCCGTGGGGTGTGCCTGAGTACCAGGCGTTCGTCGCCGCCTACATGGATGCCGTCGGCCTCGAGCAGGCGACGATCGTCGGCCACTCAAACGGCGGCCGGATCGCGATCCGGATGGCCGCCACCGAACCGGAGCGCGTCGCCAAGCTGGTGCTGGTCGACGCTGCCGGCGTCCGGCCGAAGCGCACGTTTCGCTGGTACCGGCGAGTGGCGATGGCCAAGCTAGGCAAGCGCGCCGCCCGCCACCTCGGCGCGCCCGGCGAGCGCCTGCGCGAAGCGCTGGTGGGCCGGGCGGCCTCGGCCGACTACGCCGCCGCCGGCGAGCTGCGCCCCACGCTGGTCAAGCTCGTCAACGCCGACCTGCGCCCGTACATGCCGCGGATCGCCGCGCCGACCCTGCTCGTGTGGGGGGCAGATGACACCGACACGCCGGTGGCGATGGCGCAGGAGATGGAGCGCCTGATCCCCGACGCCGGCCTGGTCGTGCTGCAGGGCGCCGGCCACTACAGCTACCTGGACCAGCCTGCGCGCTTCGCGCGGATCGTCTCGCACTTCGTCGCGACATGAGCGCTTTCCAAGGAGCCACGCTCGTGCTGGCGTTGCTGGCGCTGGTCGCACGGCTGGCCGGGCGCCAGCACCGGCTGCTGCACCTGCTCCAGCTGGAGCACTACGAGAACGCGCGCCTGCGCCTGTGGCTGCGCCGCCGCGGCGAGCGCTGGCAGCCGCGCGAGCTGGCAGCGGCGACGGCCCTGTTCGCCGGCGCGATCGCGGCCCAGACCGCCGGTTCGGGCTGGGTCTGCGGTGCCCTGTTGCTGCTCGCCACGCCGCTGGCCGCGCTCGGCGTGGCCGAATGGCGGCGCGAGGCGGTCAAGCCGCTCGTCTTCACCGGCCGCGCCAAGCGCCTGCTCGCGCTGGCGCTGCTGCCGCCCGCGCTGCTGACGCTCGCGGGCGTGGCGATTGCCCTGGCGGGCCCCACGACCGCGAGCCTGGCGGTCGTGCTGGCGCTCGCGCTGCTGCTGCTCGCCGGTGCGCCGGAGACGCTGCTGGTGGCCAACCTCGCGCTGCGCCCCGTACAGGACGCGATCAACGACCGTTATGTCACCCGCGCGCGGCGGACCCTGCGCCGGATCGACCCGACCGTGGTCGGAATCACCGGCAGCTACGGCAAGACGACGACGAAGTTCTGCACGGGTGCCGTGCTGGAGCAGGACCGCCATACGCTGGTGACGCCCGAGAGCTACAACTCGCTGCTCGGGGTCGTGCGCACGATCAACGAGCAACTGCGCGACGAGCACGAGGCGTTCGTTGTCGAGATGGGCATGTTCCGCCGCGGCGACGTCGCCGAGCTGTGCGAGCTGGTGCACCCGACGGTCGGCGTGATCACGGCGATCGGACCGATGCACCTCGAGCGCCTGGGATCGATCGAGGCGATTGCGGCGGCCAAGGGCGAGCTGCTCGACGCGCTGCCGCCGGGCGGAGAGCTCGTAACCAACGCGGACGACCCCCGCTGCGTGGAGCTGGCCGCCCGCGCGCACGTGCCGGTGACTTTGTTCGGGATCGAGAGTGAGCGCGCCCAGGTGCTCGCGCGGGACGTGCGACTGGCCGAGGGCCGCACCCGCTTCGAGCTGCTGCTCGACGGCCCCGCCAGCGAGCCGATCTCCATCTCGGCGGGTCTGCTCGGGCGCCACAACGTGGCCAACCTGCTCGCCGCCGCGGCGGTCGGCCGCGCGCTCGGGATCGCCCCCGAGCGGATCGCCGCCGGGCTCGAGAGCGTGACCGCGCCGGCGCACCGGCTGCAGCCGATCCACAATCCTGCCGCCGGGGTGGTCGTGATCGATGACGCCTACAACTCCAACCCCGACGGCGCCCGCGCGGCGCTGGAGGTCCTGCGCGAGCACCCGGCCGGGCGCCGCCTGCTGGTCACGCCGGGCATGGTCGAGCTGGGTGAGCTCGAGCCTGAGCTCAACCGCGCTTTCGGCGAGCAGGCCGCGGCCGCCTGCGACATCGCGATCCTGGTCGGCCCCGAACGCGCGGCCCCGATCCGCGAGGGCCTCGCCCAGGCCGGCATGGACGCCGCCGGCGTACACGTCGTGCGCGACATCGCCGAGGCGACTGCCTTGCTGGCCGGCCTCACGCGCGCCGGGGACGTCGTGCTGTTCGAGAACGACCTGCCCGACACGTACGCGGCATAAGCTACGGCGCTATGCCAGCAGCGGGACTAAGGGTGGGCGTCGCCTTCGGCGGTCGCTCGGTCGAGCACGACGTCTCGATCATCACCGGCCTGCAGGCCGTGGCTGCGCTGTCCGAGCGCCACGCGCCGGTGCCGATCTACATTGCGCGCAGCGGCCGCTGGTACAGCGGCGAGGCGCTGAAGGACCTCGCCGTCTACCAGCAGGATGGCAGCGACCCCAACGCCGAGGAGATCACGTTCGACCTGCACAGCGCCCGCCTGCTGCTCGCGGCTGGGGGCGGATCGCTGCTACGCGGTCGACGCGCGCCGGAGCCGATCGATCTGGACGCCGTCGTGCTCGCCACCCACGGCACCCAGGGCGAGGACGGCTGCCTGCAGGGCGCCATGGAGCTGGCCCAGCTGCCCTACGTCGGCCCGCCGGTCGGCGCGGCGGCGGCGACGATGGACAAGGTCCTGACCAAGGCGGTGCTTGCCCAGGCGGGTCTGCCCGCGCTCGCGCACGTCGCGCTGCGCCGCGCCGACTGGGACGCCAGCCGCGACGCTTGCCTGGTGCGGGCGCGCGCGGCGCTGCACCTCCCCCTCTACGTCAAGCCCGCCTCGCTGGGCTCCAGCGTCGGCGTCTCGCGCTGCGAGGACGACGCCGAGTTGGTCGAGGCGCTCGAGCTTGCCTTCGAGCTGGATCGCGTGTGCCTCATCGAACCGGCGGCGCAGGGCGGGATCGAGGTCAACTGCGCGGTGATCGGCCGCCCCGGCGAGCCCCCTCGCGCGTCTGTCTGCGAGCAGCCGCTGGCCAGCGGCGGGCTGCTCTCCTTCGAGGACAAGTACATGCGCTCGGGCAAGGCCGAGGGCATGAAGTCCGCGCAGCGTCTGATCCCGGCTCCGATCGGCGATCGGCTGGCCGAGCGCGTGCGCGAGCTGGCGTGTGCGGCCTTCGCCGCCTTCGGCTGCGCCGGCGTCGCGCGCGTGGACTTCCTGATCGACGCGCAGGAGCGCGTCTGGATCAACGAGCTGAACACGATCCCCGGCTCTTTCTCCTTCTACCTGTGGGAGCCGTCCGGCCTCCCCTTCGTCGATCTGATGGACGAGCTGCTCGATCTGGCGCTGGCCGATCACCGCGACAAGCAGCGTACGACGACCGTGTTCGACACCAACCTGCTCGCGCTGCGCGCCGGAGGCGCCAAGGTCGGGGAGAAGAGATGAGCCCCGCTCCTTCGTGCCGCCGCCTCTACGTCTCGGCGCTGACCGGAGCGCGCGGATGAGCTCCGGCGGCGCGATCGTCGCCATGGGCGGCCGCTCGCTGGAGCGCGAGATCTCGCTGCGCAGCGGCCGGCGCGTGGAGCGCGCGCTGCGCGCACTCGGCCACTCGGTGCAGGCGCTCGACGCCGATGGCGACTTCGTCGCGCGCGTGATCGAGCAGCAGCCGGACTTCGTGTTCGTCGCGATGCACGGCCGCGGCGGCGAGGACGGCACGCTGCAAGACCTGCTCGAGACCCTCGGCGTCCCCTACACCGGCTCGGACCCGTTGGCAAGCGCGCTGTGCATGGACAAGATGCTGTTCAAGCGGATGCTGCGCCTGCACGGCATCCCGACTCCGGCCTTCCACAGCTTCAACGAGACGGCCTTTCGCGAGCTGGGCGGCGCGCGCACGTTCCCGCGCCTGCTGGCCGAGCTGGAGCTGCCGGTCGTCGTCAAGCCGGTCGCGCAGGGCTCGGCGATTGGGATCAAGTTCGTGCACTCCGCCGAGCAGCTGCCGAGCGCGATCCTCGGTGCCTTCGGCTACGGCGACCGCGTCCTGGTCGAGCGCCGTATCGTCGGTCGCGAGCTTGCGGTCACGATCGTCGATCGCGACGGTGGCCCGCGGGCGCTGCCGATCGTCGAGCTGTTCACGCCCGAGAGCTTCTACAGCTACGAAGCGCACTACACGATCGGACAGCTGCGGATGGAGTCCCCCGCCGACGTGGAGCCGGCGGTGCGCGAGCGCGTCGAGTCGGTGGCGCTGGCCAGCTACCGCCTGATGGGCTGTCGCGACTTCGCCCGCGTCGATCTGATCCTCGATGAGCTGGGCGAGCCGCAGGTGCTCGAGATCAACACGATCCCCGGCCTGACCGAGACGGGCATAGTCACCGCGGCCGCCGAGGCGGCCGGGCTGACGTTCGAGCAGCTTGTCGCCGCGATCGTCACAAGGGCTGGTGCCGCCTGAACGTGTAGTGTTTTCGCCAACAGACGTTTGTACTCCGAGCCGGGGGTTGGCGAGCATGGACGACGAACACGAGAGCAGGCCCGGGGCAAAGCGCCGCCTGCCGCCCAAGCGCAGCGCCGCGGCAGAGCGGCCGCAGAAGCCGCGGCCGTCGAAGCCGCGGATCGAGGACTCGGCCGATCCGCGCCGATCGCGCTCGCTGGAATACGGGGCGGCGATCATGCAGTGCTATTCGAGTGAGTACCAGGCGCTCGGCATAGCCGACCTGGCCGACATAGTCGAAATCAGCCGCTCGACGACTCACCGCTACGCGATGACGCTGGTGGCGCTCGGCTATCTCGAGCAGGACAGCAAACGCAAGTACCGGCTGGCCGCGCGCGCCGCCAACGTCGGTCGCGTGGCGATCGAGATGATCCGCGCCGACGCGGGCGCGGGCGCTGTGCTGCAGGAGTTGCGCGACGAGCTCGGCCACACCGTCTCGATGGGTGTGCTCTCGGGCGCGCGCGTCGTGTACGTATACAGGTACTTCGGCCATCGCCGCGGCCAGTTCGCGATCGACCGCTGCCTGGAGTCCGGGGCCGCCGTGCCGGCCTACTGCACCGCGCTCGGCAAGGTGCTGCTCGCCAGTCTGTCCAGCTCGGAGCGCGAGCAGCTGCTAGCCGAAGTCAAGCTCGAGCCGCAGGGCCCGAAGGCGATCCTCGACCGGCGCAAGCTGGCGGCCACGATCGAGCGGATCGGCGCAAGCGACGCGGTGCTCAGCGACGAAGAGCAGCTGGCGGGAGCGCGCTCGCTGGCCGTGCTCGTTCCGGGTTCGCGCGGCGGGCACACGTTCGCGATCGAGGTGAGCGTGCCTGCGGGCGCCTACAGCGCTGCTCGCCTGGTCAAGCAGGCGGCCCCGCTTCTGAAGCGAGCCGCCAAGCTGATCGCCGGCGGGTAGCCTCGGCGGCCGTCTCTCCTTAAGGTTTCAGGAGCTCGTGCTGGAGCGCGTAGCGAACCAGCTGGGCGCGCGTGCCCAGCCCGAGCTTGCGATGGATGCGCGCGCGGTGCGTCTCGATCGTGCGCGGCGAGAGCCCGAGCTTCTCGGCGATCTCCACGCTGGTGTGGCCGAGCGCGATCAGGCGCAGCACCTCGCGCTCGCGCGGGGTGAGCCGGTCGCGGGTGCTGCCGTCAGCCTCGCCGAGCCTGGCGGCGATCAGCGGGCTCATGTAGCGCTCGCCGCGCCAGGCCCTGCGCACGGCTGCGGGCAGATCGGAGTCGGCCATCTCCTTGAGCACCAGGCCGACAGCGCCGTTGTCGAGCGCGCGGCGGGCAAACGATGGGTCGTCGTTCATCGTCAGCACGACGATGCTGGTGTCGCGCAGCTCCTTGCTCAGCCGTCCCAGCGACTCGACCCCCGAGCCCTGGTCGGGCATGCCCAGGTCGAGCACGAGCACGTCGGGGTGCCGCGCGCGGACGTGTCCCATCACCGAGGTCAGGCTGTCGGTCTCGGCGATCACGTCGATGTCGGCCTCGCTGTCAAGCAGTACCCGCAGGCTCTGGCGCATCGCGGCGTGGTCGTCGGCTAGGACGATCCGGATCGGACCGGGGGCCGCGTTTGCGTTTGGCTCGGGGTCTGGCACAGAGACTAGGCGGAAAAACGGAATCACGGTCAGACGTTAGACGCGCGCTGGGCGCTCTGGCAGCGGACAAAGGCGCATATCTGCCGCGGAAAAGCACGGAATCGTCCGCAAAGCTGACTGGCTGATCGACGGAAATACCCTCGGCTGATCGACGGAAATGGGTACAGCTGATCGACTGGATCAGTCGTGGCTGCGGCTCCGAGGAGAGTCCCCTCGCGACGGGCCGGGTCCTACCCGGCGCTCGTCGCGCGGTAGTGCTCGCGCCAGATCAGCCGGTGCACCGGGATCCAGCGCGGGATCGAGCGCACGCCCGGGATGAACGGGATCAGCACGAATGCGAGGCTCAGGACCGTCATCACGAGCACGACCAGGATGTCCGCGTTTTCAGATTCCTTGAAGGGTTCGATCTGGTACCAGAACGTGTACAGCCACAGCCACGACTGACCGGGGTAGGAGCCGGTCTCGTTCATCATCCCCCACTGGTCGCCCAGCAGGTGCTGGCCTTCGGCGCGTTCTTCGAGCAGTTTGCCGTCGGCCATCAAGAGCAGCGGCTTGGTGTAATCGGTTTGGAAGAACTGGCTGCTGCGCAGCAGGTTGCCTTCGAGGCTCCCCGTCTGAGCGAGGCCGAGCAAGGCGTTCATCATCACCGGCACCGGTCCGTATTCGCCCGGTGGGACCTTCAGCGTCCCGTTGGCTTCGACCCTCGCTTTTTCAAGGGCCTTTGCATACGCTTCGGCCCATTGCTTCTGCTGCTTGGCCGGCGCCGCCTTGTAGGTTGCGATCGCGCTCTTGACCGCCGGGTCGCCCGGGATGCTCTGCAGCGGTTCGAACACGTAGGCGTCGGGCGTATTGATGGGATGGCTGACGCCGAGCCATTCCTGTGGTTTGAGGAACGCCGCGTGCTGCCCTTCGGCCGCGTTGTTGTAGGGCGGGCCGTATTCGGCCGTGCCGCTGGTGCCGTCCAGCTCGCTGACGGCGGTGCTCGTGAAGTCGGCGGGCATCGCCGTCGACCACTGCGCGATCGTGCTCGGCTTGTCGTCGGGTGTGGAGAAGAGGATCGTCAGCACCACCGCCAGCAGCGTCATCGCACCGAGGGCTATGCACAGCTCCTTGACGAGGTCGTAGTGCGCGTAGGGGCCTTTCCATTCGCGCGTTCTGTCGGTGTAGCGCTTCACGCAGCCGTCCCCGCGGTACCGCTCGCCGGTTCGTCGGGCGAGGCGGCCGGCTCGGATCGCTCAGCCAGCTCGAACGGCGGCACGACGCCGTGGCGGCGCACGAGCAGCACGTGCCCCGCGACGAGCGCCACGACGGCGACGGGGAACAGCAGGATGTGCCAGCTGTACATCTGCCCGAAGTTGGTGACGTTGAAGAACGCCCCGGCCCCGATCGCGTTCATCGCGTCCTTGGCCTGGGTCGAGATCCACTGCGCGTCGAAGTTCTGCTGGGAGACGTACCCGGTGAGCGCCGCCGGGATCGCCACGAGGAAGGTGACAGCGCCGGTGATCCACACGCGCGCGCGTCCCCCGCGCCAGGCGGCCATCCAGTACTTGCCCCACAGGTGGACCACCATCGTGAAGAAGAACAGCTCCACCGCCCACAGGTGGATCGAGTTGAAGAAGTGCCCGACGCCGGTGTCGTGCCACCACGCGGGTCCCTTCAGCGCGAGGATCATCCCCGAGCCGACGATCACGATCAGGGCGGCGAGCGTCGCCACGCCGAACACGTAGATCCAAGAGTCGACGTACGTCGGCTGGCCGTCGGGGAGCAGCTTCTCGGGCGGCAGCGCCGCCACGGCCGCTTCGCGCGTGCGAACGGTCCAGGAGCGTTTGGGTCTCGCGGCGACGCTCATGGCTCGTTTTCGATGCGCGCCGGCGCCGGCGTGTCGAGGATTGCGCTACGTGGGCCGGGAGGGGGCCCGGGAGGGCGGGGTCCTTGTTCGCCTGTGCCCTTTAGGGTGCGCGCGGTCTGCCGGCGCTCGGCGCCCGGGAACGGGATCAGGATCGCCAGTGCGAACACGACCAGCATCGCCACGATCACGACGATGTTCGACACCGACATCTGGAAGAAATGCCAGTGCACGACATGCGCCGGTTCGTTCAGGTTGAAGGCCGCTGCCATCGCGCTCGCCACTGTTCAGCCTCCTTGTTGCCGCTGTCGCTTGCCGCTGTCGGCGGCCGCGCGGCGCTGCTTGGATCGTATTCGCCATCTGCGCCGCGCCACCTGCGCCGCCCCCTTCCGGTTGTGGCGAACCCTACGGCCGCCCGCACGCCGCCGCGTCCGTAGAAATCCGCTTCTCTGAAGCGTGGAAATGCGCCATATGTGGCACGACCCCACCCGATGGTTCCGCACAGGGTTGCCGCTCAGTAGTTCTCTGCAGATAGTCGCGGGCTTACGCGGCTTACCGATCCGCCCCGCTTGCATATGCTCGGGCCATGTCACCAGGCGCCGCTCCGTTCAGAGTGCTCGTTGCCGGCGCTGGCGTCGCCGGCCTGGAGGCGGTGTTGGCGCTGCGCGATCTGGCGGGTGAGCGCGTCTGCATCCAGCTGCTCGCGCCCGAGCCCGAGTTCGTCTATCGCCCGCTGCGCGTGCGCGAGCCGTTCGCCTACGGCGTCGCCGAGCGCTACCCGATCGCGCAGCTGGTGCACGGGCTCGGCGTGGAGCTGCTCGCCGAGAGACGGGCATCGAGGTCCGACCAGCCATTGTGGTCGCCGCCACGCAAGATCGTCGGCAAGTACCTCGGCCCCCACCTGGAGCGCATCGAGTCACGGTGAGGGTCGGAGTGCTCACCGGCGGCGGTGACTGCCCCGGCCTGAACGCGGTGATCCGCGCGGTTGTGCGCCGCGGCCTGCAGCTCGACGCGGCCAGCAGCTTCGTCGGCTTTCGCCACGGCTGGGCGGGCGTGTTGGAGGGCAACACGACCGAGCTGACGCGCGCGAGCACCGCCGGCATCCTGCCGCGTGGTGGGACGATCCTCGGCACTTCGCGCACCAATCCCTTCGATGGGCGCGCCGGCGCGCTGGAGGCGATCCGTGCGAGCTTCGAGCGCGAGCGCTTGGATGTCCTGCTGCCGATCGGCGGCGAGGACACGCTCGGGGTGGCCCTGCGCCTGCACGAGCAGGGCTTGCCGATCGTCGGGGTGCCCAAGACGATCGACAACGACATCGGCGCCACCGACTTCACCTTCGGCTTCCAGACGGCCGTGCAGATCGCCACTGACGCGATCGACCGCCTGCACACGACGGCCGAGTCGCACAACAGAGTGATGGTCGTCGAGGTGATGGGCCGTCACGCCGGTTGGATCGCCACCTACGCCGGCATCGCCGGTGGCGCCGACGCGATCCTCGTGCCCGAGCGCCCGTTTGACATAGAGCAGGTGTGTGCGCGCCTGCGCCGCCGCCACGAAGCGGGCATCACGTTCTCGATCGTCGTCGTCTCCGAGGGCGCGACTCCAGCGCAGGAGAGCGCGATGACTCTCGGCGGCGAGCGTTCGAGCGACCAGTTCGGCCACGCCCGCCTCGGCGGCATCGGCGTCGAGCTGGAGCACCACATCGAGTCGCTCACCGGTTATGAGGCGCGCGCCACGATCCTCGGTCACGTCCAGCGCGGTGGCACCCCGACTGCGTATGACCGCGTGCTGGCCACCCGCTTCGGCGTTGCGGCGATGGACGCCGCGGCGGCGGGCGACTTCGGCAAGATGGTGGCCCTGAAAGGACCGGACATCGTCGAGGGTGACCTCCGCGACGCACTGGTCGAGCCGAAGCTGCTCGACCCCGGTCTGTTCGAGACCGCCGAAGTCTTCTTCGGCTGAGGCTGACGCAGGACAACAGCACGTGGCTTGCCCGGGAGGCTGTCGTGGGTTATTGCGGAGAGGTGGCCGAGAGTGCCTCGGCGATGCTCTCGGAGCGGCGCTGAACCGGGAACCGCGCCCGCACCGTCGTCCCCGCACCCGGGGCCGAATCGATCTCGAGCGTCCCTTCGAGCAGCTGCACGCGCTCGTTCATGCCGACCAGCCCGAAGCCGTCGCTGTGCTCGGAGGGGTCAAAGCCCGAGCCGTCGTCGCGCACGCTCAGGGAGACCTCGGCCCCGTCCTCGTGGACCTCCACCACGGCGCGCTTGGCACGTCCATGCTTGGCGGCGTTGGTCAGCGCCTCCTGCACGATCCGGTACATGGCCGTCTCGATCTCTGGGATGTGCCGCTCACGCTCGCGACCCTGCTCGTGGGCGAGGTCGATACTCACGTCGACGTCGAGTCCCTGGCGCTCGGCCCGTTCGCACAGCGCCTGGATCGCGGCCGCGGCGCCGAGTTCGTCAAGCGAGGCCGGTCGCAGGTCGGTGATCAGCGCGCGCAGATTGGTGATGCCTTCCTCGAGATGGTCGATGGCGCTCGCGACGGCCTGCTCGAGTGTCTCGTGCTTGCCGGAGCGCTTGGCGGTGGACAGGCCGACGCGCAGAGCGCTGAGGCTCTGCAGCGTGTCGTCGTGCAGCTCGCGCGCCCAGCGCTGGCGTTCGGACTCGGCGGCCGCCAGGCGCTGGCGGCGGCGCTCGGAGGCCACCGACTGCGCCGTGGCCACGGCCGTAGCGGCGCTGGCCGCGAACGCCTCGAGCAGACGCTCGTCGTCGACCGTGAACTCAGGCCCGTCGTTGAGGCGGTCGATCGCGATCAGCACCCCATAGGAGTGGTTCTGGAAGACGAGCGGCACGATCAGCCCGCCCTGGGCTTGCACCCCCAGCGTGCCGAGCCCGTGTTCGTCGAAACGCGCGCGCGTCAGCGGTTCCTCGAGGCGTTGCGAGCGCCGCGTGCGCAGCGCCGTGCTTGCCACCGAGTCGCCCAGCGGCACCTTCTGCCCGAGCAGCCCCGGCGGTAGCTCGCCGGCGCCGGCGGCTATCACCAGCCGGCCTTGGCGCACGAGCTCGATCGCTAGCAGGCGGGCGTCGACCAGCGCGCGGCCACGCTTGGCCACAAGCTCGAGGATCACGTCGAGGTCGGTCTCGGCGCCGACGGCACGGGCGATCTGGGTAGTTGCGTTCAGGGCGGCGACGGTGCGCTGCAGCTCGTCGCGATCCTGGCTAGCGCCCGTGTAGCGGCGGGCGTGATCGATCGCGTAGCCGGCCAGCTCGGCGAGCATCGTCACGGCCTCCTCGTCGGCCTCGCTGAACTGCTCGCCGTGCTGCTTCTCGGTCAGATAGAGATTGCCGAACGGCGTGCCGTCGATCAGGATCGGCACGCCGAGGAAGCTCTTCATCGGCGGGTGCCCGTGCGGAAAGCCATAGGAGCGGGGGTGGTGGCTGATGTCGGTAAGTCGCAGCGCGTGGGGGTGGGCGATCAGCTCGCCGAGCACGCCGCGCCCGCGTGGCAACGAGCCGATCGCCTCGCGCTCTGCCTCGTCAATGCCGAGCGTCAGGAAGCGTTCGAGCTCGGTGCGCGAGTCCGAGAGCACGCCGAGGGCGGCGTAGCGCGCGCCCGTCAGCTCTCGCGCGGAATCGAGCACGCGGTTGAGAACCAGGTCGACGTCAAGCTCGCCGAGCACGCTGCGCGCGATGTCGAGCACGCCGCGAGCGGTCTGGTCCATCAGGCGCGCTCCGCCGTCCACCTGCGCGTAGACGAAACGAACGGGCCGCGTACGGCCGTGAGTGCACCGATCACGCTGGAACTGCTAACACCGCTCACGTCTCAGGCCTTTCCCGGTCCTTGAGTCGCCGCCCGCCGGAGGGATACGCAGGCTTGGTTAGCGTAGCGCAAAAATGAGGGCAAAATGCGGAAATTCGCTGAGGCAAGCGAGCCTAACAATCGATATTTGGGCGGGCGTGCGGCGAGGGTGGCGCTGGCGAGGCGGTAAGGGCTTCGTTCGTACCCTCGCGCTACCCCTTGAAGGTCGAAGGGCCGGCGTCGCCGAAGGGCTCGTCGCGCTCGCGCACGGTCTCGCGAAAGCCCTCGTGCATCGCCTGCTGCTGGAAGGCGTACCCCTCTGGCGTGTGACGCGCGACGCCGTCCAGCAGCGTGCCAAGCGCCTGGGTGGCGTGCAGGCCCTGGGCGTAGAGCGCCTGGTTGACGAGCAGCTTCATCATCCGCAGCTGGTTGACCGGCATCCGCGCGATCCGCCCCAGCAGGATCTCGGTGCGCTCGTCGAGCTGCTCGGAGGGCGGTGCCTCGATCGCGAGGCCCCACTCCAGCGCCTCGGCGCCTGACAGCGAGTCGCCGGTGAACAGCAGTCGCTTCGCTCGCTGCGGCCCGAGCCGGTAGGCCCACATCGCCGTCGTCGGCGACCCCCACACGCGCGCGGGCGGGTAGCCGATCTTGGCGTCGGCCGCTATCACGAGCAGGTCCGAGCACAGCGCCATGTCAGTGCCGCCCGCCACGCAGAAGCCGTGCACCCTGCACACCACCGGCTTGCCGCAGTGAAACAGCGACATGAACGAGCGGACGTTGCGGCTCATCATCGCGTGGTCGGTCATCGGGTCCCACGTTTTGGTGGGATCGTGGTTGGCGGCCATCGTCGCTGGGTCCAGCGGCGAGCCCGTGGGAGGCGAGGCCACGGGAGGCGAGTCGGGCTGGTACGGGGAGGCCGAGGGCGAGGATTTCGAGTCCTCCTCGCTGAGGCTCCCCCGGCCCTCGGCGCTCTCGACCAGGTCGTAGCCGCCGCAGAAGCCCTTGCCGGCGCCGGCCAGCAGGATCACGTGCACAGCGGGATCGAGGTCGGCCTGCTCGACGCACTGCTCGAGCTCGCTCACGAGCTGGCGCGTGATGCCGTTGCCCCGCTCCGGGCGATTGAGGGTGATACGGGCGATCCGGCCGGTGACTTCGTATGTGAGGGTGGTTGGGACAGTCACGCGCTTGCCGCGTCAGGCGGCCTTGAGGTATTCCCGCAGAACTCTGAGGATGAGCGACAGTATTACGAACAAGCACAGAGCCAGGCACGAGCGGATGTTTCCCGCGGCCGTCAGTAGGCTGTCCTGGTCGTGACAACACAAGAGTTGATCGAGCTGGCTGGACGGCGCCTCGCGGAGGCCGCTGGATCTCCTGCCCGGGTGATCCTATTCGGGTCGGCAGTGCGTGGCGAGCTCACACGCGACAGCGATCTGGACTTCTTGGTCATCGAGCGCGACGTCGAGAATAGAGTCGCCGAGGCGGTTCGCCTGCGTGATGCGGTAGGCCGGATCGGCTGGCCGGTCGATGTGATCGTGATGGATGAGGCTCTCGCGGAGCGGCGGGCGAAGGTTCGCGGGACGATGGTCCATCACGCCCTCCGGGAGGGTCGGATCGTTGCCCGTTCCGACTCCTGAGCAGCGCGAGTACGCAGAGTTGCTGCTTGAACACGCAACGAGCGACCTCGGCGCGTGCCGTGTGCTTATGACCGCGGAGGATATGCGCGACGATGTCGTCGGATTTCACGCCCAGCAGGCTGTCGAGAAGGCCTTGAAGGTCGCACTCGTGCTGACCGACGTCGATTTCCCCCGCTCTCACGATCTCCGTGAGTTGGTGGACATCGCCACCGACAACGATGTTGCCGTTCCAGACTCGATTGAGCAGGCGCGCTGGCTGACACCGTGGGCGGCACAACTGCGTTACGAGATGCTGGAGCCTCTTGATCGTGATGCCGCCTTGTCAACGGCGTCCGATGCCGTCGCGTGGGCGACTGCGCTGCTCGTAGCCTGATAGGCGCCCGCGCACTCTCCGTCGGCGCTCAAGGGAGCGCTTGGGTTCGCACAAGCGCGAAACACCTATGTCCGGTCGCTCACTCGTTTTTGGCTTCATAGAGCCGAGAACATACGAAAAGTCACGGCGACGGAGAGTTCGGGACACGTTGCAAACCAAGATGCCCAACTCGAGGCCTTGGTACAGCTTCTTATGGAGCCGAGCGGTCGACAAGCACGAGCTCGGGCGGCGGAGGCGATCCGCCCAGCAACTGACCGCTCGTCAATTGACTAGCGATGCGCAGCTATCGGGACATAGAGGACGACTAGTGGCTGGAGCTAGCGCGTGCTGGACTTCGTACGACAACCGTGTCGGCGATCTTTCCGGTCCGGTCCCTGATGCGAACCTCGCCCCCGCCCTCTCGGCGAGCCAGCGACCGCGCCTGAGCGACTGCCTGCTTCTGCGTAGCGGCGTGGGCGGTAGCGCGGCGATGGCCCTCCTTCACGATCTCCCAGCCGCCATCGTTCTTACTTGGCTGTACATATCTCTTGCCAATCATCTGGACATCCTCTTGAGAACTTTGGATAGCAGTACGAGGGTAGAGCGATCTGCGGACGGTACTCGAAGTCTAGTCGCGGCACGCCGCGATGCGTGATTGTCCGAGTGGATGCGTAGTGGCGTTGAAAAACATCAGGCTTTCGGTTGCGAGGCGGCCATAGATGTCCGCCTGTCGGATGGCAAGATCACGCTTCAGGCCAGGTCGCATCGAAACGGCTATCGGACGCTGGGGATGCTCGTTGAGCGCATCCGCAAGATGCCGATCTTGCTCGCTCAAGCTGCTTCCGAAGACGATCATGGGTAGCTCGCACTCACGTAGGCGATCCAGGGCGTGGGCCAGATAGTCATTGCCCTCGATAGCGCGCAACTTGTCCTGGGAGGAGCCCTCGGTGACGAGTAGGGCTCGAGCCTGCGGATCTCCTTCTATGGGCTGCCCGAACTGATCG
>DASZGH010000006.1:0-3471 GCA_035938935.1 Solirubrobacteraceae bacterium | reverse complement strand
TGCGGCTGATCCCCCTAGACGACACGGTTGTGTTCCCGAACATGGGGATCACGCTCACGGTCGACGTGGGCGACGACGAGCGCGTCGTGCTCGTGCCCCGCCACGACAACGAGTTTCTCGAGGTCGGCACGGTCGCGGAGGTATCCGAGCGCATTCGCCTGCCCGGCGGCGGTCACGCCGTGGCCATCTCGGGCGAGCACCGTGCTCTGATCGGCGCCGCGCAGACCGGCCCCAGCGGAGAGCTGCGGGTCGAGGTCGACGAGCGTCCCGACGACGTCCCCGTGGACGGGCGCACGCGCCAGCTGGAGCGCGAGTATCGCGCGACGGTCGAGGAGATCCTCGAGCTGCGCGGAGACGACGGGCGCATCGCGGCGTTTTTGCGCGCGATCGCCGAGCCCGGCGCGCTGGCCGACTCGGCCGGCTACTCCCCCAACCTCTCTTACGAGCAGAAGGTCGAGCTGCTGCGCACGCTCGACGTGACCGACCGGCTCGAGCTCGCGGTCAAGCTGCAGCGCGAGAGCCTGGCCGAGCTGCAGATTCGCAAGCGCATCCGCGACGACGTCCAGGAGGGCGCCGAGAAGCAGCAGCGCGAGTACTTCCTGCGCAAGCAGATGGACTCGATCCGCAAGGAGCTCGGCGACGATGAGGGGTCGGTAGTCGAGGAGTACCGCGCCAAGATCGAAGAGGCCGGGATGCCCCAAGACGTCTCAGAGCAGGCGCTCAAGGAGCTGGGACGGCTCGAGCGCATGGGCGAGCAGACGGGCGAGTCGAGCATGATTCGCACCTACCTGGACTGGCTCATAGCGGTGCCGTGGTCAAAGCGCTCCGAGGAGCACCTCGACCCGGTGGGCGCGCGTGAAGTGCTAGACGCCGACCACGCCGGCCTGCAAGACGTCAAGGACCGCGTCACCGAGTACCTGGCCGTGCGCAAGCTGCGCGCCGAGCGCGGCATCGAGGCCGACCCCAAGTCGGGTGCGATCCTGACGCTGATCGGGCCGCCCGGAACGGGCAAGACCTCGATCGGCGAGTCGATCGCGCGCGCCACCGGGCGCGAGTTCGTGCGCATGTCGCTGGGAGGCGTGCGCGACGAGGCCGAGATCCGCGGCCACCGGCGCACCTACATCGGGGCCCTTCCCGGGCGACTCGTAAGGGCGCTGCGCGACGCGGGCACGATGAACCCGGTGATCCTGCTGGACGAGGTCGACAAGGTCGGCGCCGACTGGCGCGGCGACCCGTCGGCGGCTCTGCTGGAGGTGCTGGACCCCGCGCAGAACCACTCGTTCCGCGACCACTACCTCGACGTCGAGCTGGACCTCTCCCAGGTGATGTTCCTGGCGACGGCGAATGTCGCAGACACGATCCCGGGGCCGCTGCTCGACCGCATGGAGGTAATCCGCTTCGACGGCTACACCTCCGAGGAGAAGCTCGCGATCGCAAAGGGCTATCTGTGGCCGCGTCAGCGCGACCGCAACGGCCTGCGCGAGGACGAGGTCTCGATCTCAGACGACGTGCTGCGGACCGTGATCTCCGACTACACGCGCGAGGCCGGTGTCCGCAACCTCGAGCGCGAGCTGGGCACGATCCTGCGAAAGACCGCGACGAAAATCGCCGCGGGTCAGGCGCAGGACGAGCCACAAGCCGCGAGCGAGACGCCCGACTCGGCGGCTGCCGAGGGCGCGGACGCCACCGCCGAGAAGAAGTCGGCCAAGGGCGCCAAGTCCAAGAAGGCTGCCACGCCTGCGGCGACGGTAATCGACACGCCTGTGAACATCGACCTGGAGGCCGTGCGCGATGCGCTGGGTCGCCAGAAGTTCTTCCAGGAGTCCGCCGCGCGGACGGCGACGCCGGGCGTTGCAACCGGCCTGGCCGTGACCGGGTCCGGCGGCGACGTGTTGTTCATCGAGGCAACCGCGATGAAGTCCGGCGGCTCGTCCGGAAACGGATTGGTGCTGACGGGGCAGCTCGGCGACGTGATGAAGGAGTCGGCGCGGATCGCGCTGTCTTACGTTCGAGGTCACGCCGAGGAGATCGGAATCGAGGAGAGCGCGTTCGAGAGTCGTGAATTCCACGTCCACGTGCCCGCCGGCGCAATCCCCAAGGACGGTCCGAGCGCGGGCGTGGCGATGACCACGGCACTGGCGTCGCTGCTGTCCGGGCGCCCGGTAAAGCACACCGTGGGCATGACCGGTGAGGTCACGTTGCAGGGCCGCGTGCTTCCGATCGGAGGCCTCAAGCAGAAGGCTCTGGCCGCGCATGCCGCGGGTCTGACCGACGTGATCCTGCCGGAGCGCAACAGAGGCGATCTGGACGAGATCCCCGAGGAGGTCCGCGAGCAGATGACCTTCCACCCGGTGATGACCGTGCAGGAGGCGCTCGACCGCGCACTGGAGCCGGCTCGCGATGTCGCGCATCTCTCGTAAGTGTGACCCGGTGCCCCAGGAGGTCCGCCAGATGGCGGACCTCCTGGAGCGGCGCTGGCAGCTGTCGATCATCTACGCCGCGCTCTCGGGGGCGCTTCGCTTCAACGAGTTCGCCGACGCGGTGGCTGGGATATCGCCGCGGATGCTCTCCGAGCGCCTGCGCGACCTGGAGGCGGCGGAGCTGGTGAAGCGCACGGTGATCCCGTCGAGCCCGCCCACGGTGGAGTACCGGCTGACCGAGCGCGGGAGGCGCCTTGCCCCGATCGTCGAGGCGATGCTCGCTTACGCTCGAGAACCGGTCGGCTGACAGGCTGCAGCGCCCTCAGGCGGGTGAGCCGCTTGCCTTTGCCGCCGGGGGACGGGTGGCGGCGCTGGCCGAGACGTGCGCGAGCTCGCTGCTTGCTCCGACCAGCTGGCCGCCGGCGCAGTCGCGCGCGGCCACGTCGATGCGGCGGTTGCGCACGCCGACAAAGCCCACGACCCCCCCGCCGGCGACGAGCACCGCGGCGATCGTGAGGCTGAGGTGGAAGGCGTGCAACGAGGCGGCTTCGGCGGCGTGCGCGATCGCGCTCGCCTGCGGTGGGTCAAGCCCGTGGACATCCGGACGGCCCAGCGGCAGCCGTTTGGCCTGCGCCACCACGGCCCGTGCGTTTGGGCCAAGTGAAACGCTCGACAGGCGCGAGGTCAGCTGCGAGCTGAAGGAACCCGCCACCACGGCGCCAATGCCCGCCGTTCCCAGCAGCCCGGCCACACGTGCGACCGCGTTGTTGACTCCCGACGCAATGCCCGCCTCTTCCTCGGAGCCGGCGAGCACCGCGGCCGTGAGCGGCGCGACCGTGAGCGCCAGGCCCACAGAAAACAGCAGCACTCCCGGCAGCACGTCGGACACGTAGTCCACGTGGGTGGGCATGCCCTTCAGCAGCAGGAGCCCGCCGGCCGCGACAAGCGGGCCGGCGCCCATGAACGCGCGCGGCCCGTACCGGTCGGCGAGCATGCCGGCCCGCCGCGAGAGCGCGAACATCACGAGCGTGGCGGGCAGCGTGGCGAGCCC
>DASZGH010000005.1:0-3619 GCA_035938935.1 Solirubrobacteraceae bacterium | reverse complement strand
AACTGGTCAGGTCGCATCATGCCGGGTGGGGTGGTTGCTCTGCACGATTCGCGCGTACCTCGGCACAATCCAGCCGTAGCGGCGATGGGTTCAGTCGCTTACTTCGAAAAGCACGTCCGGCATGACGCGCGCTTTGAATTGGTTGAGCAAGTGGACTCGCTGTCCATCCTACGACGGAAGTGAGTGACGAGTCTACCTCTCGAGCCTGGCGACGCCGGGAATCACCGTCAGCGGCGAGTGCGAGCTGATGGAGGTGGCGCGGACCGCTCCCTCCTCAGTGCGCTGGAACCACAGCAGGGCGTCCACGGAGAGCTGCGCCAGTGGATCCAGCTGCCAGACGGCGCTTTCCAGCCGGAAGCCATTCACCAGAGCGAGCTCCCCGCGGCCCAGGTGGAGGGCGTTCACCTCAACCGCCACCGGCCGCCCGTCGCGGGTGGCGGCAGACTTACCGTTGCCGAGATCGATCTCCAGGCTGCCCGTCTGTTGGGCCGGCTGAGCGTCAAGGGGGAGAGACCAAACACCCAGCGGGCGGTTGGCAACGACGTCGCTGACGTGGATCCCGAGGAGATAGCTTCGGCCGGGGGGGGCGTCTCGCGGCGCCCAGAAGAGCGCCGCATAGCGGACGCGCGGCAACGCTAGACTCTGCGTCACATACAGGAGACCGTTCGAGATCGGTACCGACTCGAGGCAACCGCGGGCAGCGCTCGCTCTCAAGACCCTGATCTCGCTCACCAAGACCGCGGTACCGCCGAGGTTGACGATGTTCGTCCCCAGCGGTTGTGGGTGACAGTCGAGCTCGTCGTCGAGTAACCACCCGCCGGGCGCGAGAGTGAGGAGGTTCCCGTTGACGGCGAGACGCGGCGCCGCACCGGCGAGTGCGAACAGTGCGACCTGGACGTGAAGGGGCTGCCCGGGACCGAGCTCGGCCTCCGTGCGCACCCCTCCCAGGTTGGTAACCAGAACCTGCCGCGCTGCTGCCACCTCAATGTCGAGGCGCTCTCCGGACCGCAGGAGAGGCCGCTCGAGCGTCATGCTCGCCAGCATCGCGTCTCGGCGTTGGCGCAGCGCGAAGCGACGGTTCTGCCAGACGACGACGGAGCGCGCGGCGTCGTGCCAGGGCTCTTCCGAGGTCCGCCGCGGTTCCAATTGCTTGTCGATGAGCCCCCAGAAGAGGAACGGCCGGCGACCGGGCGCCACGGTGTCCGGAAAATACAGGGTGCCGCGATCCTTCCACATGTACTGGATCCACTCACGCTCGAGCCCCGGGCGCACGTCGGCGAAGACCCTCGCCCCGGCAGGCCTTGCTGCCGAGGCCTGCGCCAACTCCAGGAGCTCGTGCGTCAGCGCCGTGTGTTGAACCGTGTAGCCAACGGTCCACGCGCTGTTGATCAGGTTGAGGACAACGATGGCGCAGGTCGCGAGCGCGCAGACGGCGCGGAGCCGCGGCCACTGCCAGATGGCCACGAGTCCAGCAGCGAGCAAGACGACGGCTTCGAGCGCCACCAGTGAAACCGTCTTGAACCAACCGTAGGGAAAGCCATGTGGCCGATTGACGCCGAAGCGCTGATATGCCGCGAAGCACACGATGACCACGAAGAGAGCCGCCCCGGGGAGCCGCGAGCGGAGTGGCAGCTTGAGGACTCCGTACAGCAGAGCCGCCGCCGCGAAGGCCGCGAGCACGCTCACCGAACCGCGCGGGAAGTTCCACAGTCGGAGATCGAGTGCCGACGCCAGGTGACTGTCCAGCCCGACGATCTCGTACAACGACGGGAACACCAGCAGATCGCCGAGACCGACCGTCTCGATCCCACCCGGCGCCGCCAGCGAGGCGAGGTGTCTCAGGTAACCCCACGCGCGAACAACGGCGATGCCATTGGAAGCGCCGGCGCTCAAGCCGACTACGATCCACCACACCGCTGGGCGCAACGCGTGCGACCGGCGAGGCTGCCGCACCCGGGTCACCAACCAGCCGACCGCAACGCTCCCCACGGCGTATGCCGCGTACACCGGATAGGTAGAGACCGAGGCGGCGACCAGGAGTCCACAGGTCGCCGCGCTCGGCCAGTCGCGGCGACGCGATCCCTCAATACCGAAGGTGAGCACCAAGGGGAACAGACTGGTGGCGACCACCTGAGCGAGGAAGTTGTCGAAGACCGCCCACAGCAAAAGGTTGCTGATCGCCGTGAGCCCGGCCGCCAACAGCGCCGCCGGTGGTCGCAGTCGCAGCCCGAGGCGAGCCCAGACGAAGGCCGCTGCGGGCGTGAGGGCAAAGAAGACCGCCATCACCAGGGTCAAGAGCTCGCCGCTGCGATGACCGGTTAGCAACTCGAGGAGGCCAACAAGATAGAGCTCGCCGGTATGCGCCATACCGATCGCAATATCGCCCAGACCGGGGTGTGCGTTCGGCAACAGTTCTGCAAGCTTGGCTGTGGTGACCGCGTCGATGGTGGCCCCGACGGTCGTCAGGTAGCCAACCATCACGAGCGGTGAGATCGCCAGCCCGAAGGCCAGCACGCACAGACCCAGGACCGCGAGCAACTCGGGTGGCGGCCGACGCCGGCGGCCCCAGAGTGCGACAGTCCATCCCGCTCCCCCGACCGCCACGATCGGCCAGACAATGCGAGCGAGCGGCAGCCCCGCAGCGCCGAGCGCCCGCGCGCTGCCGGCGATCAGAGCCAGCCCGAGGAACGGCGCGAGAAGAGGGAGGAAGGGGCGGGCTCGCCAGGGCAGGAGCGGACGCCAGAGCAATCCGCAACCGCTCAGGATCGCGACGGCCAGCGTGGCGAAGGTCACCACCTCGAGGATCAGCGTCATCCGACTAGGCTTGCAACCGGCGCATGGATTCCCATCCGCGCATCGGCGTGCCCTCCATGTGGGGAATCGCCTCTACGACGCGGCACGCTTCGCATACCGCCATTCCAACAGCAATGCGACGCTGGTTCCGATGAGAACGGCTGGCCAGACCCAGCGCGTGTCGACGTGGAACATGCGCACGTCCGACAGCAGGAAAACGGCGCCAGCAATTAGAAATAGCGGGGCAGTGATTACACAGTGATAAGAGCGATACCTGAGCCAGTTCGCGAGGCAGCCGATGCCCATCGCGAGAAGGCACGCCGCCGCTGAAGGTGCATGGAGAGGACGCCAAGCGGTCCCCACGAGGCTCAGCGCACTCCACGCGATGAGCGACACCACGAGCCAGTAGCACAACGCTGCACGAGAGCTACAGCAAGCTTCCACCTTTTCTCCTCTCGGCTCCGCCTCAGAGGCGATCACCGGCCGCCTACTCCCCGGGCTTGGGAGAACGCTCCGGCATCGCGGCGATCTCCGCCAGCGCGGCGAGCGCCGGCTGGTCGCCGCGCTCGAGGGCGAGCTCGGCCTCGAGGCTCAGCCGGTCGCGGAAGACGGTGGCGACGGCGCGCACGCGGCCGCCGGCGCTGAAGGTGACCGCGGCGTCGCGCCCGGCGAGCGAGCCCGCGAGCCGCACCTCGACGTCTTTGCGCGGGGCGTGTCCAACGTAGGAGATCTGCACGTCGTAGTGCTGGCTCCAGAAGAACGGCGCAGCGTCGAAGCGCTCGCGGCGGCCGAGGATGTTGGCGGCGGCGGTCTGTCCCTGCCGTTC
>DASZGH010000004.1:0-2002 GCA_035938935.1 Solirubrobacteraceae bacterium | reverse complement strand
CCGCCAGCCACAGCACCAGGAGCAAGTAGAGCGACGAGAGCGCGGACGGCCTGGCGGCGGGAGCCACGACACCGATGACCGCCGTGATCCCGACCGCGGCCGCGATCGCCACCGCGTAGGGCGCGAGCCGCCGGATCATCTCAGTGGTGTCGAGTCTACGTTCCAGCGCACGCCCGTCCCGTGTGCCCAGCAAGTGCCCAGCAGCTGGTCGTCGAGGCGGACCTCGAATAGCGGGTAGGCCGGCTCCATCCGCAGGTAGAAGACCCCCGCGCCCGCGATCGCGGTGGCGATTCGTTCTCTTTCCGGCCGCGTCACGTACTGCATGAACACCGAGTGGTAGACGACCGTCGCTACATCTTCCCGCGTTGTCGCCAGCTCCCTCTCCAGGAAGTCGGCGGCGCCGATCTGTTCCACATCCACCGGCATCTGCGCCGCCACCTCGATCGCGCCGTCGAGCAGGCTGAGGCGGGCGAGCTGGTCGGCCCAGACGAAGGAGCGGAGAATGAGCGCGCCCTCCGCCGATGTGGGGTCGATGGGATTCAGGTCGCATGCCTTGCGCTCGACCACGTGTGCCGAGCGATCGAGCGGCGGCGGGACTTCGAAGGAATGCGCGAAGTGCACCGGCGACGAGTCGTCTCCCCACGCTCCGCCGGGCGACAGGTAGTAGTAGCGGTCCCAGCGCAGGTTCAGGCCAGCGCTCGCGCCGAGCTCCAGGATGCGAAGCGGCTTGCGCGTGCGATGCGAGACCTCGAGAAACCCGCCAAGGAGCGCAGCGCTGCGACCCACCTCGTTGGTCTGGCACGGCCGCTCGAGCTCTCTTCGCATCCACGCGGAATTGCTTTCCAGGAACTCTCGGAACCGCGGCCATGCGGCGGTCGCATCGCCATCGCCGCCGGTCGACGGGTAGTGGCGGCCCAGCTCCGGCAGCTCGCCCGCGAGGACTTTGCGGTGGAGGGGCGCCAGCAGCCGCAGGGCGATGGCGGATCCGCGGTCCTCCACCTCGAAACCGCTGAGCACGTCCCACACCGGCCCGCCCGCTTCCAGGTCGGCGGTCGCCGAGTCGAGCAGCCGGGCGTAGAACGGGGAGTCCAGCGCAGCGCAGCCCCTGGCCTGCCACCTCAGCCGGTCGGCGAGGGTCTCAA
The DNA here is from genome assembly GCA_035938935.1 of Solirubrobacteraceae bacterium. GTDB lineage: Bacteria > Actinomycetota > Thermoleophilia > Solirubrobacterales > Solirubrobacteraceae > Palsa-744. The sequence continues at coordinate 860 of DASZGH010000004.1, read as the reverse complement.
CCGGGTCCGCCAATCACCAGCTCCTTTCCGCGGTTCGCGTACCCCGGATGGCTCGGCTTCGCGACGCGGTACCACGCGAGCGTCTCGGCCAGCGCGTCCTCCAACGCCGAGGGTTCGAAGCCGAGCTCGCTCCGCGCCTTGTCAATCACATAACCCGCGCCGCGCCGCGGGTCGGGCCCGTAAGGACTCGCGCCGTCGGGCATCTGGTCGAACGGAATCGGATGGATTCGTGCGGGGAGGCCGAGAGCGCGGGCGATGCCCTCGATCAGGTCGCGCAGGCTTTTGCCGTCGAACGCCACGTTGTAGGCCTGGTGTGTCGTCGGCTTGCGGGGGTCACAGGCGAGGGCGCATGCAAAACCGACGTCTTTGACCCACGCAAGGCCCGCCTGCCAGTCGTAGGTCTCCTCGGGCACCAGCACCGGTCCCTCGTCGGCCACGCGCTGGATGTACGCGGCGATGCGAAGAGTGGGGTCGGCGGGCCCGAAAATCGCGGGTGGGCGAATGACGGTCCACGGGAAGTCACCCTGGCGCGTCAGCAGCGTCTCACACCAGCGCTTGCCCTCGCGGTATTCGAGCGCCTCGGGAGGGTCGCCTTCGAGCGGCGGCTCGCCCGCGAGTGGTTCGAAATCGTCCTCGCGCGCGGGCCTGCCGTGCAGGTCGGGGTAGACACCGGTCGAGATGAAGACGTATCGCTCGCCCTTGAAGCTGCGCGCGACCGCCTCGATCTGCTGCGGCTGATAGCACGCGAGGTCGAGCAGGACGTCGGGCTGCGTCTTCTCGAGCGCACCAACGAGCTGCTTGGGGTCGGTGCGGTCAAATGCGACGTAGCTCGTGAAGGTTCCGTACGGCCTCTCCTTGCG
>DASZGH010000003.1:0-3169 GCA_035938935.1 Solirubrobacteraceae bacterium | reverse complement strand
ACTACGCGGCGGGTCTCGAGGACGTGGACGTGATCAACATGAGCCTGGGGGCATACTTCCCGAAGGCCGGCAACGACAGCTTGATCGATGCCATGGACCGCGCGGTCACCTTCGCCAAGAACCGCGGCAAGCTCGTCGTCTCGGCCGCCGGGAACAACGGCGCTCAGCTGGGCGAGGGTAGCCCGAACATCGATGTCCCGGGGCAGTCGAAGGGCGGCATCGGCATCTACGCCACCACCATCAACCAGCAGCTGGCCAGCTACTCCAACTTCGGCGAGGTCACCTGGGTGGGCGCGCCGGGCGGCGACCTGCCTGACCCGGTGGGGCCTCTCCCCGGCTGCCCGATCAACCCGAGCCTGCAGTCGCTGGTCCTTGGCGCCTGCTCGAGCGCCTTGTGCGGCGGCGAGAACTTCTACCTCATCGGCGCCGGCACCAGCTTCGCCTCGCCGATCGTCGCCGCGGTCGCCGCCCTGGTCGACAGCGTCCGCGAGGGAGGCGACACCAACCCCGGACACGTCAAGCACGTGCTGGCCGACACCGCCCATCAGCTGAACCCGCGGGAGCTCTTCAGCAACGGCCGGGTCGACGCCTCCGACGCGGTACGGAGCCAGCGCCAGAACGGCAGCGGAGGCGACGAGTAGGTCGGCGCTGACCGTCTGCCACCGTTTGATATCCGGCTCAGGAATCGAGCCGCATTCGCGCGAGAAGATCGCGGAACCGCGACTCGCCTCGCAGCCCATCGAGCCGCGGGTGCACCTTGAGCCACACCAGCGTTCCATCGCGCTCGGCGTAGGCCCTTTCCAGCCAGTCGAGGGCGCGGTCATTGTCGCCGGTGACCGCGTAGTAAGAGGCGATTCCGAAGGGCGAGACGTACTGTCTCTGCGCCAGCGCGAACAGCGCTTCCATCGTGGCGCGGGCATCGTCCTGCCGCCCCGCGCGCGCATAGAGGATCGCGAGACCGGTCGAAGGACGCGGCCGGCCATCGGGGCCGGCAGTCCCGCGTACGAACTCCTCGACCGCTTCGTCGGTCCGTCCGACGTGCTCCAGCGAGCGCGCGAGATCGGTGTGCGCCGCGCCGAAGGTCGGGTCCAGCTCGAGGCCCTTGCGGTAGGACGCGACGGAGCGATCGAAGCGGCGCGCAAAGAACAGGGTGTCGCCCACCACCGTGTGGGTGAGGAGGTCGAGCGGATCCAGCTCGTGCGCCCGCTGGGCCTCGGCGATGGCCTCCTCGTGGCGGCCCAGCCCCGACAGCAGCAGCGCGTATCGGCTACGCCCGAAGGCATGGCCTGGATTGAGCTCGACAGCCCTCAGGCACTCGCGCTCGGCGCCCGGCCAATCCCAGTCGAAGAGGCGATGGATCCAGCCGAGGGACGTGTGAAGCTCGGACAGGGAGTCGTCGAGCGCCAGCCCACGCTCGGCCGCCCTGCGCCCCAGGGAGTAGCCTTCGCGCGGCGGCAGGACGTGGTGGTTCGCGAGCATGATGTAGCTGTTGGCGAGCCCAGCGTAGGCCACCGCGTAGTTGGGATCGAACGCGAGCGCCTCCTGGTAACGCAGGATCGCTTCCTGGACCGATTCGGTGGTGTATCGGTTCCACAGGAAGAGTCCCTGGAGATAGGCCACGTGCGCCGCGGGATTGACTGCTCCTTTCGGCCGCAGGCGGGCTCGCTCCTCGGGCGTGACCTGGATGCGGATCTCGTCGGCGATGGCGTGCGCCACCTCGCTCTGGAGCGCGAGGATGTCGCTGAGACTGCGCTCGTAGCTCTGCGCCCACAGGCTCCGGTCGCTCGCGACGTCCACCAGCTGCACCGTGATGCGCACCCGGTCACCAACCCGCAGTACCGAGCCCTCGACCACGCCATCCACGCCCAGCTCGCGCGCGATCTGGGACAGCGCCGGGTGGGTGCCCTTGTAGCGCATCGCCGAAGTGCGGGAGATGACCCGCAGCGCGGCGATCTGTGCGAGGTCGGCGATCAGCGCGTCGGTCATCCCGTCGGAGAAGAACTCCTGGGCCGGGTCGCCCGAGCGATTCTCGAACGGCAGCACGACCAGCGACCGGATGGTCGTTGCCGGTCCGGGCTCGAGGCGCGCCGCCGCCGCGGGCAAGGCGGACCGGGTCGGTGCTTCTCGAGGGTCGTCCGAGGAGTCGCCGCGCAGCGCGCGAAGCAGGGCTGCCGCGTCGGAAAAGCGGCGCGGCGGCGCCTTCTCGAGGCATCGCGCCACGACCGCCTCGAGCTCGGCCGAGAGGCCCGGGCGCAGGGCGCGCAAGAGAGGCGCGGGCTCGTGCGCGATCTGGTAGAGAAGCGAGAGCAGGTCGTTGCCCGTGAACGGGCGCCTCCCCGTCGTCATCTCGAAGAGCAGCGCGCCCAGCGCGTAGAGATCGGAGCGGGCGTCCACGTGGCCGTCTCGCACTTGCTCGGGGGACATGTAGGGCGGGGTGCCGACCAGGGCGGAGGCGCCGCTGATGGCGGCCGACCGCGTGAGCGCCTCGGGTCCGGGCATGAAACGGGCGAGGCCGAAGTCGAGCACCTTGGCGCGCCCGCGCGGCGTGATGACGATGTTCCCGGGCTTCAGGTCGCGATGGACGATGCCCTGCTCGTGCGCCGACTCGAGAGCCGCGGTGACATCGAGTGCGATGGCGCGCGCCCGGGTCTCGGGGAGCGGGCCGTTGGCGAGCATGCGGGCCAGCGATTCGCCCGGCACGAACTCGAGCACCAGGAAGTCGACTCCCCGGTCGGAGTCGAAATCGAACAGCGTCGCGATGTTGGGATGGAGGAGTCGCGACAGGGCGCGTGCTTCGAGTCGCAGCCGCCGCTTCGAAGGCTCGTCGAAGAGCGCGTCCTGCTTCAGCACCTTGAGCGCCACGTCGCGCTCGAGTCGCGGGTCCTCGGCACGGAACACCACACCCATGCCGCCTTCACCCAGGCGTTCGACGATGCGGTACCGTCCGACCGTTTGACCGATCACGGCAATTCAAGCATGGAGTTCAGTCATCGATGATCAGCGTCGTCCTCATATGGCAAACCATACGAGGGAGGGATTTCTCGAGTCAACAGCGGACCAGCGTGCCCGGGACGAGCAGACCGCCGTCGGGCGTCCTCACCGCTGTGGTCGCACGTAGAACCCGACGATCGATCCGTCGCGGCCGATCTCCCACGTCACCTCGACGATC
>DASZGH010000002.1:0-1534 GCA_035938935.1 Solirubrobacteraceae bacterium | reverse complement strand
CAGTTGCGTAACTTCGTGGTGGAGCTCGAGCGGCGTTTTCGCGACGAAGCGCTGACCAGCGCGGCACAGGCCGCGACGATCATCCTCGACGGCGTCAAGGCCGATCGCTGGCGCATTCTCGTCGGGGCGGATGCTCATAAGATCGACGAAATGGTGCGCCAGTCGCCGGAACGCGCCTACGACATCGCGTTCTTCGATGAATTCGCCCGCGCGGCGGGGTGGACCGAGCGCCTCTCTCTCGAGAACCCAGAATTGCGCCCACTAAGTTGATCAGCGGCCTATCTCCGTCCGCGGCGAGGAGCGCCGCGGGTCTTGCCCTCGGACCGGAACAGCGCGCAGCGGCGAACAGCGGTTCGCACAAGACTCTCCACTGGAGGGAGATGGATTCGAACTTCCAGTTCCTCACCGAATAGCAACGCCTTGCGTCGTCTGAGATGAGTCCGATCGATCCTCGGCAGCGTCATCCGAGCAGCAGCTGGGTGCCACCTGACGAGGCGCTGTCCGGCCGAGGGCCGTGTCGGTTGTGTCGAGCACCCGGTTCATTTCCGGCGTCACCCGAGCGGGTACGTACCACTTACCCGCTTCCGAGAGAACGTGGTCGCTGCAGAAGAGGCGCACTCTGCGGTAGCGGACCGGCTCCGTCGCGCTGACGCCGAAAAGCTGACGCTGCTCGTCCGTCGCCGCCTGGGAGGCGCCGTCGACGCGCTCGGCGACGATGTGCGCCGGCGAGGCCAACCGGTGGGCGGCACACCAGCGGTCTAGGGTCAGTGCAGCGGCTGTCGTGGCTCAGAAGCTCGGCGTTCAAGGTCTGGAGAAGGGCGAGTGCCCCCAGGCGCGCGGTGAAGCTCTCTTGCCAAGGCGGCGCGCCGCTACCCTCGGCGCCAGCGGTGCGCGCAAGGAGCATGAGAGCGAACGACACGAGCGTTTTGCGGGTGCCTACATTCATCTTTTGCGCCTGTCTCGGTTGGTCAGCGCCGGCAGTCCTGCCTGTGAGTGACGGTTGTAGGGCAGGACATCAGAGCGGCTCGACCGGAAGAGCAAACACGTAGCCAACTCCGCGCTCGGTTCGAATGATGCTTGGTGCGCTCGGATCGCTCTCCAGCCTGCGCCGCAATCGTAGGATCTGCACGTCGATGCTGCGGTCGAAGACATCCTCATGCACGCGGGTCGCCTGCAGCAGGTGCTCGCGGCTGAGGGGCCGCTGGGGTGCGTCGAGGAAGGCGGTCAGCAGAGCATATTCGCCCTTCGTCAGCGCGATGGGAGCTCCGTGGGGGTCGGTCAAACGCCGCGTGCGCCGATCGAGCTGCCAACCACCGAACTTGCACCGGCCGCGATCCGAACCCCGCTGCGGCGCGGCACGTCCGGCGTCCCGGCGTCGCAGCACGGCGCGGACGCGCGCCAGAAGTTCCCGAAGGCTGAACGGCTTGGTAACATAGTCGTCGGCGCCCAGTTCCAGCCCGACTACCCGATCGATCTCGTCGCGTCGATCACCAGTGATGATGATCACCGGGACATCGCATCGCGACTTGATCTC
>DASZGH010000001.1:0-2211 GCA_035938935.1 Solirubrobacteraceae bacterium | reverse complement strand
GCTGCGATTCTTCAACGTCTATGGCCCCGGTCAGGCGCTGTCCAATCCCTACACAGGGGTGGCCGCGATATTCGCCTCGAGACTTCTCAACGGGCGCCCTCCGGTGATCTTCGAGGACGGCGAGCAGTCGCGCGACTTCATCCACGTGAGCGACATCGTGAGCGCGATCATGCTCGCGCTTCAGTCCGAAAGCGCGACCGGGCAGGCGATCAACCTCGGCACCGGGCGTCCGACGACGGTCGTGCAGATCGCGCAGGCGCTGGCCGCAGGCCTGGAGACGAGCATCGAGCCAGTCCGCAACGGCCAGTACCGGGCTGGAGATATCCGTCACTGCGTCGCCGACCCGAGCCGTGCCCGTGAGCTGCTCGGCTTCGAGGCCACCACGACGCTCGAGGAGGGCATGCGAGGGCTGCTCGAATGGCTCGTGGATCAGGAGGCGGTCGATCGCGTCGACGACGCCACCCGCGAGCTTGCGGCTCGCGGCCTGGCGCGCTGAGATCCGCGCATCGACGCGCTTGGCAGAGACATGGACGATCTTGCCGACCTGACGATAGTTGTCGTCTCGACCAACGAGGCGCACTGGCTCGAGCGCTGCTTGACGACTGTCTTTGACCGAGCCGGCGACGCGACGCTCGACGTGATCGTGGTCGACAACTCCTCTACCGACGGCACGCGCGAGCTGGTCGAGTCCAGCTTCCCCCAGGCACGCGTCGTCACCTCGCCCAACCGCGGCTTTGCGTACGGCAACAACCGCGGCATCGAACATGCGCGCGGGCGCTACGTGCTGCTGCTCAACCCGGATACGGAGATAGTGAAGGGGAGCTTCGGCGAGCTGGTGGGGCTGCTCGACGCGGCGCCGACGATCGGCTTGGCCGGTGTTCGACAGGTGACCGCCGACGGCAGCCTGTGGCCCACCATACGCCGATTCCCGAGCTTCGGCCGGGCGCTCGGCGAGGCTCTCTTCTCGGAGCGCTGGCCGATCCGTCCCGGCTGGTCGGGCGAGCGCATGCTCGATTGGCCGGTGTACGAGCGCCAGACCGACTGCGACTGGACCTCGGGATCGTTCATGCTCGCGCGGCGCGAGGCGCTGCTCAGCGCCGGGCTGCTCGACGAGCGCTTCTTCATCTACTCCGAGGAGCCCGATCTGTGCCTGCGTATCAAGCGCGCCGGCTGGCGAGTCAGTCACCAGCCGCAGATGACGATCATCCACCACGCGGGCAAGGGCGGGATTCGGCCGCGCATGGTCGCTCAGGACGCCTACACCCGCAAGCAGTATGCGCACAAGCATCTCCCTCTGTTGGGCCGTCACATGTATCTCTCGGCGCTCGCTCTTCGTCATCTCGTACGCTACGCTGGCGCCCTGGCGACTGGCTCGGAGGCTGCCGCTCGTCGCGAGGGCGCTAAGCGCGCGCTCGGGGCGCTCGCCGGCCGCGGCGATCCGCCGTTCGGGACTCCGCCGCTGACGGCGGTCACGCCTCACCCCGGCGCCGCGGAGCCGACGCCTGCTGCAGCTCCTGCGTAGCCGGCTTCGATTGTTAGGCCGGTGGGTATGTAGTAGCCGGTTGGCTTGGGTTCGGTTAGGGTGCTCCAGCTGGTGGTGAGCCATTTTGGCGCCCAGCTGGTCACCGAGTGTGCGGAGTTTGCGCTTTTGTCTTGGGAGACGTTGTAGTCAAAGACACAGGTCCCGGTGCATGCGCCGAAGTTGAAGTCGTTGCCGGTGCCTTTGTCTTCGACGTCGATGTTGTGCGTCATCGTGTAGTTGCTGCCGGCTCCGCAGTGTTCGGTGAGCAGGGCGGTGCCCCACTCGGACCCGACGACGGTGTTGTTCTTGATCGTCGCGCCTTCGGTGGTGTAGATCTGGAGCTCGTAGCTGGTGGCGGCGTTGACGAACAGGTTGCCTTCGATCACGCTGTTCTTCATCTTCACGTTGCATTCCACCGACCCCGCGCCGTTCTCGAAGATAACGCCATCGGTCGCGGCCTGCTGACCGTTTTCGCCAAGCGCAACGTTATCCTTGAACGTATCGTTTTCGCCACCACCCCAGATCTGCCACAAGTTCAGGTGCGAGCAGTTCATGAGGATATGCCCTTCGAACAGGTTGTGTTCCACATCCACGCCTTCTGGACCCTGGCTGCCACCCTGAATATAGTGCCACGCCGCTTCCTTGAAAGTGTTATGAGCAATCGTCACACCTTCGGCGTTATATATCGT